>JAENVS010000006.1 GCA_016650445.1 Frankiaceae bacterium
ACCTGCGCCTGCCCGCCGAGCTTGCCCTCGGTGCCGACCTCGCGGGCCACCCGGGTCACCTCGTCGGCGAACGACGACAGCTGGTCGACCATCGTGTTCAGCGTGTCGGCGAGGGCGGCCACCTCGCCCTTCGCGTCAACGGTGATCCGCTGCGACAGGTCGCCCTTGGCGACGGCGGTCGCGACCTGCGCGATGTTGCGGACCTGGCCGGTCAGGTTGGCCGCCATGTAATTGACGGAGTCGGTGAGGTCACGCCAGGTGCCGCTGACGAGCTTCACCTGCGCCTGCCCACCGAGCTTTCCTTCCGTACCGACCTCGCGGGCCACCCGGGTCACCTCGTCGGCGAACGACGACAGCTGATCGACCATCGTGTTGACGGTGCTCTTCAGCTCGAGGATCTCGCCCTGCGCGTCAACGGTGATCTTCTGGCTCAGGTCGCCCTGGGCGACAGCGGTGGTGACCTGCGCGATGTTGCGCACCTGGCTCGTCAGGTTGCCGGCCATCGAGTTCACCGACTCGGTGAGGTCGCGCCACACACCGGAGACGCCCTTCACCTGCGCCTGACCGCCGAGCTTGCCTTCCGTTCCCACCTCGCGGGCAACGCGGGTCACCTCGTCGGCGAACGACGACAGCTGGTCGACCATCGTGTTGACCGTCGTACCGATCCTGAGGAACTCGCCCTTGACGGGCTGGCCGGCGATCTCGAGCGCCATCTGCTGGGAGAGGTCGCCCTCGGCCACGGCGGCGATGACGCGCGCGACCTCGGTCGTCGGGCGGACGAGGTCGTCGATGAGGGAGTTGACGGCCGCCGCGCCGGTGCTCCAGTCGCCGTCGGCACCGACCTCGTCGAGTCGCTCGGTCATGCGGCCTTCACGGCCGATGACGCGGCTGGCGCGGACGAGCTCACGGGTACGCCGCTCGTTCAGCGCCGCCAGGGCATTCGCCCGCTCCACGACCTGCCCCATGACGCCCTCGCGGGGCTCGAGCCGCACGCCGAAGTCCCCGGCGCACAGGCTGTTGAGCATCGCGAGCAGGTCGGTGACGTCGCTGCCCGAGGAGGCGTCATGAGCATTCGTCGACTTCTCCGGACGGGTGGCCTTGCCCCTGGTCTTCGCCGGGTCGGCCGGTACGTCGATGGACATCGAGTCCCCCATCCGAGAGCCGCTCGGGGCGGCGCCGTGCCACGCCGAACAAGGGACGCGACCTGGTCACTGTAGGGCCACCGGCGCTACACGGTCTGTGACGACCGGGTGACAGAAGCGAGCCACCGATGGTCCCTCGGCAGGGCTTCCCGTGACAGCCTCAGTCCGTCGTAAGCGTCCATGAAACATGGGCATGTGGGAAGACGAGATCAGCGCGCAACGACCTTGACCGCTTGCAGCTGGTGGTCGCCGGTGCCGGTCGGCGTCGTGAGACCCGTCCCGGTCGTCCACTGGTACTGGTACGTACCCGGCGCGATCCGTTGGCCGGCGGAGCGGACGTTCCAGACCGTCGTCCACTGCACGCAGCGCCCCGGCAAGACGAGCACCCGCTCACCAGCAGCGAAGGGCGATGGTCTTTCGGCGGAGCTCCAGAGCACGCGGTGGTGCTTCGTGTCGACGAACTGCACGGCGGCCTGCTGCCGCGTCGGGAACCGCAGCTCGCGGGCGTCGACACCCGTCCGGCACACCCGCACGTCGAGCCGGGTGCGATGGCCGGTGCGGATGTTGTTGGGGAGCGTGGCGTCGAGGCACCACCCCGTGGCGGTCCATTCGGAGATGGCGGTTGTCGAGCAGCTCCACCCTGCCCCGACGTCCACCCGCTTCCACTGCGTCGCGTCGTGGTGCGGCAAGGGGTTGGTAGGAGCAGACATGGCGGTTGCCGCGGAGCGCCGGGGCATCCGATCGCCCGACGGCAGATCGAGTGCGGTGGGCGGGACAGCAAGCGCATCTGTCACTGCCGACGGCACAGCCGTGACCTGCGGTGTCGGGCGGACGGCGGGCTGGTCCTGCTCGAGCACCGACGTCGAGCCCTGGCCGAGCTGCGCCGCGATGACGGCCGCGGCAAACGCCGCAGCGGCCACGCCGGTGAAGGCGGTGCGGGTACGACGGCGGTGCTGGTGGCGTCGGCATGCCGACTCCATCGCATTGCGACTCGGCGCGAAGGACGGCGCGACTCCGAAGGGCGGCAGCCCGAGCTCGCGTGGGTCGGTCATGACAGCTGCTCCGTCAGCAGGGCGCGGGCTTCGGAGAGGTGGCGCTTCACGGTTCCTTGCGGACGGCCGACAGCCAGCGCGACCTCGGCCGTCGAGAAGCCCGCGTAGTAGTGGAGGAGCACGACGTCACGGTGCCGGCGCGGGATGCGGGACAGCGCGTCGCGGAGGACGAGCACCTGCGCCGCGTCGGGCGACTCTGCCGACAGGTCCTCGCAGAGCTGGTCGTGCCGACGCCGGTCGAGCGCCTGCCGCGTCCACGACCGTCGTACGAGGTTGGTCGCGACCTTGTAGACGTAGCCGCGTGGGTCGTGGATCGACTTCCACTTCCCGAGCACCAGGCTGAACGCCTCCTGCGCGAGGTCTTCTGCCTGCTCGCGCTGCCGGACGAGCGACCAGCAGTAGCGCGCGACCGCGGCGTACTCCGCCATGAAGAAGGCCTCGAACTCGACGGTGACGGCGGTCGGGACGACGGTGCTGCCCCCCGTCAGGTCGAGCGCCATCGGCGGCGCAATGCTCGTCACACTGATAGGAGACTCGGGGCGGCCGATTGGTTCGCTCGGGTGACGAACCGAACCGAACTGGTCGGCCACGTCTCTTGTTGTCCGACATGCAGACCACATCTCGTGTAGCCGCAGTTGTTGCCCTGGCGGTGCTGGCCGGGCTCGCGCCCGCCGCGAGCGCCGACCCGGTGCCGTCGTCGAGCCCGACGACGCAGATCGCGTCGGACGCGGCGTGGTGCTGGTTCTCCGAACCGCGCGCCGTCCAGAGCGGCGGTGTCACGTTCTTGGGCTGGATCACCTCGGCCGGCGACGTCACGATCGGCTCGTTCGAGTCCCAGTCGGGCAACGCGCGCCGGTTCGTGCTCATGACCGACTTCCAGGTCGACGACCACGACCACCCAGCGGTGCTGCTGCGTCCCGACGGTCGGCTGCAGGCGTTCTGGTCGGCGCACAACGGCGGCGAGCTCCACACGCGGACGTCGGTGCGGCCGCGCGACATCTCGGCATGGGGTCCGCTCGGAACCGTCCCGGTGAAGGCGCCGGGTGATCGCGTCAGTACGTACGCCAACCCGATCGTGCTGCCGGCCGAGCGCAACCGGCTGTATGTCTTCGCGCGGTCCGGCTACGAGCACGTGACCTTCACAAGCAGCGACGACATGGGTCGCAGCTGGTCACCCGCGCATGTGCTCGTCGCGGAGCCTGGGCAACGGCCGTATGTGAAGTACGCCGACGATGGGCGCGGCACGATCGCGATGGCCTTCACCAACGGCCATCCGGCCGAGACGCACAGCTCGATCTACTACGCGGCGTACCGCGCAGGTGCCGTCCGTCGCACCGGCGGCCAGCCGGTGGCGGCGACGGCGCAGCTGCCGATCGCGCCACGACAGGCAGACCTCGTGTTCGCGTCACCGGCAGACCGTGACGCGTGGGTGCACGACGTGGCGTTCGACGCGTCCGGGCGCCCGCGCATCGTCTTCGCGACCATGCCGCAGCGCGGCACCGGCCCACATGACTACTGGTACGCCGCGTGGACCGGGTCGGCCTGGTTGGCCCGTCGCATCACCGATGCCGGGCACAGCATCTCGGACGACCCGCGCGAGCCGGCGTACACGGCGGGTATCTCGCTTGACCATGACGACCCGGCCGTCGTCGTACTGGCGCGCCCGGGCACCGCGAAGCTCGAGATCGAGCGGTGGCGCACCGGCGACCTGGGGAAGTCGTGGACACACGAGGCGATCACCAGCGCGTCGGTCGATGACAACGTGCGTCCGGTCATCCCACGCGGGTCGACGGGAAGCGTGATCTGGATGGCGGGGCACTACGGCTACTTCACGTCGTTCCGCACTGCGGCCGCGACGAACAGCATGGTTATGCCCCATGCGCCGCTGCCGAGCTCCGTGAACGCACGGGTGACGGTCCGCGACGCGACGGTGAGCATCACCGCCTCACTGGCCTCGTTGTTCGTGCTCGCCGTACCAGGCAAGGAGCTGACGCTGCAGGCACGGCCCGTGCACTGGAAGACGTGGCAACGGGTGGGCCTCGCGACGAGCAACAACGGCGGGGTGGCGTCGTTCCGCGTCCGCAAGCGACCCGGCTGGGAGTACCGAGTCGTCTGGCCGGGCGATCACAGCATGATGCGCGCGGAGTCACAGCCCGTCGCGGGCTGACCCGTCGGGGTGTTCCCGGGGCCAGGTCGCCGACTACTGCGACTGAACCTGGCAGCCGAGGGCAGCAGACTGCTGCGCTAGAAGCCACACCCGTTAGTGGCGTAGGCCGCTGTCCGAGCGGCGATCGCAACGGTGTGGGCCGCGTCGTCCTCGAGTCGCGGCGGCAGCGCTCGGCGACCAGTCAAGATCTGCGCCGCATTCGTTGCGCTGCCGGGGTTGAACCAGCCGTAGCCCTCGATCGCGTAACGCCCGGCTGCCGCGCTCAAGGCCGGCGCCGCGGCGTGCAGGACGGCGTCCTGCAGCTCGTCGGCCGCCAGCACGCCGTCACTGAGGGGCCCCGCCATGGGCCGGCGCCCGGCTGCGGGCAGGACGAGCGAGCCGCGCCTGACGCCATAGCCGGGATCCCCGACGGACTCGCGCGTGAGCTGAAGGACGCGCGCTGTCAGCCCGGCGACCTGCGGCGCTGATCCAGAGGTGCCGTCCCCTTGGCCGTAGCCGTCGCCGTTGCCGCTGCTCGCGATGCGGTTGTAGAACAGTCCGCCGACGTCGTAAGCACGACCGGACCAGAACGTGGGGTCCTTAGCCGTTCCTGGCATCGCTGACGCACCGTCTTCCTCGACGCCACCCACCCGTACCGCTGCGGGCGAGGCCCCTGGCGAGATGACAGTTGTGTCGATGTAGCTGTTGCCGGCGGCCATGAACGGCAAGCGCCCGGAGCTACGGACCGCCTGGACTGCGGCTGCCGAATCGCAGACGAGGCCTAATGCGTTGAACGTGCTGTCACTAGCCGCGTCAATCCATGTCTGCTGAGCAACCCACTGCCAGCTAGGCGGCTGGTACCCCAACACCGCAACCACGAGAGCGTCCGGCGCGCCACCGACAGTGCGGCCGCCGGCAAGGCTGGCAGTTCCCGTTCCATGAACGGCGTCTGCGAGGACGTCGCTGTAATTGCCATCCGCAAGGTGCACCAGCAGGCGAGTGCCCTCGATGTAAAACGTCTGGCCGGCTCTCCCATGACGAAGGGAGGTCTTGTTGACGGCGGCGAGTTGCTCGTCATAGCCCAACGCCCACGGAACCCGGATGCGAGTTACAGACCTCGAGATCGCGGCCGGCAGCTGAACGCTCCTGCCGTCCTTCGTTCGAAACTCCCGATGCAGGACGTTCACGCCCGACTCAGCGACGACCGCCACCGATGCGTGCACGGCTCGGTTCTCCAGTGGCGTCGAGGCCGAGCCCTGTCCAGGGGCTGTGGCGGCGCCGCACAGAGCGAGGCCAATGGCAACCCTGAGCAGTCGGGCCCCCATGAAGCCAGGTTCGACGTCAGCGTCCTGGTTCCTGCCACGCTTGGCCCCGGCACGCCGTCCTGGGGCGAGGTCAACTCTCCGACGACCCGGACCTGCATTCGCAGGTCAGGGGTGGAGCCGCCTCGCGGAATCGAACCGCGGACAACCTCATTACGAGTGAGGTGCTCTGCCGACTGAGCTAAGGCGGCGGGCCGACCCGGCAATTGCCGGATCAGGTCCGTCGGCGAGTCTAGGGGATGTGCGCGCTCACCCGGTCCGAAGGGCGAGGGCCATCGACTCGACCGCGAGCAGCGGTGCGACGTTGCCGTCCAGCGCGGTGCGGCAGGCGAGCACCGCCTCGATCCGGCGCAGCGTCGACTCCGGCGTCGTCGCCCCGGCGATGGTGGCTGCCTGCGCGCCGAGGTCGCCATGGATGGCCGGCGTGCCGGTGCCGAGCTGGACGACCAGGACGTCGCGGTAGAAGGCGGCCAGGTCGACCAGTGCCCGGTCGAGCGCGTCGCGCGACGTGCGGGTCCCTCTGCTCTTCTGCCGCTTCTCGAGCTCCTTGAGCGCCCCGGCGCCGCCCTTCGGCGCCGAGCCCGTGTAGCCCTTGCCGGTCGCACCGCCACCGAGGGCGGTCGACAGCTCCTCGCGCTCGGACGCGTCGCGGTCCTTGGTCAGCCGCGCTGCCTCCGCCTGGGCGGCGTCGACGAGATCCTTCGCCGCCTGCAGGGCGGACCCCACGCCGTGCAGGGACCGCGGCAGCGACAGGACGTCGCGCCGCTCGGTGCGCGCGTCCTCCTGCAGCGCGAGCCGCCGGGCCCGTCCGATGTGCCCCTGCGCCGCCTGCGCGGCGAACGCCGCCATCGCCGGGTCGACACCGTCACGGCGTACCAGCACCTCGGCCACGGCGTCGGCCGGCGGCGTCCGGAGCGGCACGAGCCGACAGCGGGACCGGATCGTCGGCAGTAGGTCCTCGACACTCGGCGCGCACAGCAGTAGCACGCCGCGCGGCGGCGGCTCCTCGATGGCCTTGAGCAGTGCGTTCGAGGCGTAGTCGGGCATCCGGTCGGCGTCCTCGATGAGGGTGACCTGCCAGCGACCGGCGGTCGGTCGGCGGGCCGTGTGCGCCACAATCCGACGCACCTCGGCGACGCCGAGGCTCAGCCCCTCGGGGACCACGACAGCGACGTCCGCATGCGTGCCCGCCACGGCCTGATGGCAGGCGCTGCAGTGCCCACAGCCCCGGTCCTCGCACTGGAGGGCGGCCGCGAAACCTCGGGCAGCCACCGACCGCCCCGAGCCAGGGGGCCCGGTGAACAGCCACGCGTGCGTCATCGCAGACGCGGTGGAGTCGTCGCCGGCGACCACCCGGGCCGCGGCGGCCGCAGCGGCCTGCAGCTGCAGCACGACGGCCTGCTGCCCGACGAGGTCGTCGAAGACGCTCACGGCTGGGCCCCCTCTCCGGGTGGTGGGAGCAGCGCGGTCAGGCGCG
Organism: Frankiaceae bacterium; assembly: GCA_016650445.1. GTDB lineage: Bacteria > Actinomycetota > Actinomycetes > Mycobacteriales > SCTD01 > RYN-124. Next base: position 7,140 of record JAENVS010000006.1, read on the forward strand.
CGCGCACCTGCTCGTGGACGGAGTCTGCCGGTGCCACCGCCGACACGACCAGATAGCGGTCCGGGTCGGCCGCCGCGAGGTCGAGGAACCCCTGACGGACCCGCTGGTGGAAGGACAGCGACTCCAGCTCGATGCGATCGGGACTGTCCGGGATCCGCGCGAGCCCGATCACGGGGTCGATGTCCAGCAGCAGCGTCACGTCCGGTCGCAGCCCGCCCGTCGCCCACCTCGAGAGCCGGGCGACCTCCGCCAGCTCGAGCGCCCGGCCCGCGCCCTGGTAGGCGAGCGACGAGTCGACGTAGCGGTCGGTCACGACGACCGCACCGCGCTCGAGCGCCGGCAGGATCACGTGCGCCACGTGCTGCGCCCGATCGGCGGCGTACAGCAGGGCCTCGGCCCGCGGCGCGAGTCCCCCGGTGGCGGGGTCGAGCAGCAGCTCGCGGATCCGCTGCCCCGCCGGCGTCGCCCCGGGCTCGCGTGACAGCACGACCTCACGACCGGTGGACTGCAGCCAGTCGACGAGCAGCTTGGCCTGCGTCGACTTGCCGGCTCCCTCGCCGCCTTCCAGGGCGACGAACAGACCGGCGTACGACAAGGGCTCCGCCGTACGCCGGATCAACGTCAGCAGATCGGTGCGCAGCGGCACGCCGCGGCGGTCGTCCATCTGCCGGAACGCGAGCACCCCGACGATCGCCGCCAGCACGCCCCCGGCCAGGAGCACGACCGAGACGCCGTTGATGCTGACGCCGTACGGACCTTCCCGGACGCCGATCCGGCCGGCGATGAACGGTGTCGTCGCGGTCACGAGCAGCAGGTCGATCCGCATGAGCGACTGCACGAGGCCGAACATGCGGCCGCGCATCTCGTCGCCGACCTCGAGACCCAGCAGGGTGAGCCCGATGACGTAGGCGACGCCGGCGAACGCGCCGACCAGCACCGTCGCCATCGTGACGAGGAACAGGTTCGGCACGAGGGCCATGAAGACCAGCGCGGCACCCGCACCGATGATCGACGGGCCGAAGGCGCGGCGCCGACTGAAGGTGCCGAGAGCTCGCGGTCCGAGCGCGACGCCGAGGGCGATGCCCAGGAACATCGAGCCGAACAGCAGGCCGTACGCCGCATCTCCGCCCGCGAGCACCGACTCGGCGAACAGCTTGCCGAGCGCGATGATCGCGCCACCTGCGGCCAGCGCGCCGAGCATGCCCACGAGAAGTCCGCGCGCGAGCGGCGTACCGCCCATGAAGCGCAAGCCCTCACGAAGGCTCGCGACGATCGTGGGCGCCTTCGTTCCGGGCTCACGTGCCGGCCCACCGGGGATCTCGAGGCGGTAGACCGTCAGGGCCGCGAACAGGAACGTCGCCGCGTTGACGAACAGCGCGAGGTCGACGGGGCCGGTGCGGAAGTACTCGAAGCCGCTGCCGAGCGCGCGCGACACCAGGCTCAGCAGGGCGAACACGGCGGCAGCGACCGGCGCGGAGCCGTACGTCGCGATGAGGGTGAGCTGGTTGGCCCCCTCGAGCCGATCGGGACCGACCATGTTCGGGACCGACGCCTCCTTCGCCGGGATCCAGAACAGGCTGACGGTCTCGATGAAGAACGACGCGATGAGCAGGTACAGCAGCGAGCTGTCGCGGTCGGCGACAGACCCGACGATCGGGATCGACAGGAACAGCGAGAAGCGCAGCAGGTCGCAGATCACCATCGTGAGCCGGCGGTCCCACCTGTCGGCGAACGCGCCGGCGAGCGGACCGAACAGGACGGCAGGCAACAACCGGAAGACGAGCACGCCGCCAGTCGCGTAGGCCTTGCTCTCGAAGGAGTCGACGAGCTGGGTGGCCAGTGCGGTCGTGGCCAGGAACCCGAGCCAGTCACCGAAGCTCGACAGGACGAGCGCGGTGTAGAGCCGCCGGAACGGCCGGATGGCCAGCGCGCTCTTCGCCCGGCCGACGCGAGCGCCGACGAGCTCCTCGGGATGAGGGCGGCCGTCAGCGCTCGCGGGACGCTCCACGGTTTCGAGGGTAGTTGCGGCGGATCAGCCGGCGGGCTTCTTGGCCGACGCCTTCTTGGCCGGCGCCTTCTTCGCCGTCTTCTTGGCGGCCTTCTTCGCTGCGGGTCGCTTGCGGGCGACCGTCTTCTTCGGTGCCGGACCGCGGAGCCGTCGCTCGGCCAGCAGCTCGCCTGCACGCTCGTCCGTCAGCGTCTCGATGTCGTCGCCCTTGCGCAGCGAGGCGTTGGTCTCGCCGTCGGTGACGTACGGCCCGAAGCGCCCCTCCTTGACGACCATCGGCTTCCCGCTCGTCGGGTCGGCGCCGAGCTCCTTCAGCGGTGGCTTCGCGGTTGCCGAGCCGCGGCCGCGCAGCTTCGGCTGCGCGAGCAGCGCCAGCGCCTCCTCGAGGGTGACGGTGAAGAGCTGCTCCTCCGAGGTGAGCGAGCGGGAGTCCTTGCCCTTGCTGATGTACGGGCCGTACCGGCCGTTCTGCGCGGTGATCTCCTCGCCGTCCTCCGCAGCGCCGAGGACGCGCGGCAGGGTCAGCAGGCGCAGCGCCTCGTCGAGGGAGATCGTGTCGACCGACATCGACGCGAACAGCGACGCCGTCGGCGGCTTGTCGCTCGAGCCTTCCGGCAGTACGACGGACACGTAGGGCCCGTAGCGGCCGGTGCGGGCGACGACCTCCAGGCCGCTCTCGGGGTGCGAGCCCAGCGAGCGGTCGCCACTCGGGGCGCTGGCCAGCTCGAGGGCCAGCTCCGGCGTCAGCTCGTCCGGGGCGAGGTCGTCGGGCAGCGATGCCTTCAGCTCCCCGACGGTGACGTACGGGCCGTACTTCCCTACGCGTACGACGACCTCGGTCCCGTCGGCGGTTCGCCCGATCGGGAGGGAGTTGATGTCGCGCGCATCGATGTCGTCGAGGTTCTCGCTGACGAGCTTCTTCAGGCCGCCCTGCTGCGCGAGCCCGCCCTCCTTGCCGTCGGCAGAGCCGAAGTAGAAGCGGGTCAGCCAGGCGACGGAGTTCTCGCCGCCCTCGGCGATGTGGTCGAGGTCCTCCTCCATCGACGCGGTGAAGCCGTAGTCGACCAGCCGCGCGAAGTGCTGCTCGAGCAGGCCGATCACCGCGAAGGCCAGCCAGGTCGGGACGAGCGCCGACCCCTTCTTCCAGACGTAACCGCGGTCCTGGACGGTCGAGATGATCGAGGCGAACGTCGACGGCCGGCCGATCCCGAGCTCCTCGAGCTGCTTGACGAGCGAGGCCTCGGTGTAGCGGGCCGGCGGGCTGGTCGTGTGGCCCTGCGCCTCGAGCCGATCGACGCCCATGCCGTCGCCGACGGCCACGCGCGGCAGCCGGCGCTCGGTCGACTCGAGCTCGGCGTCAGGGTCGTCGCTGCCCTCGACGTAGGCCCGCAGGAACCCGGGGAACGTGATGACCTTGCCGGTCGCGGAGAACTCCGCATCGGTGCCGTCGACGGTCTGCGCGCCCAGCCGGACGCTTGCCGTGACACCCCGTGCGTCCGCCATCTGCGAGGCGACGGTGCGCTGCCAGATCAGCTCGTAGAGGCGTAGCTCGTCACCGGTCAGCTCGCGGGCCAGCTCGCCGGGAGTCCGGAACACGTCGCCGGACGGCCGGATCGCCTCGTGCGCCTCCTGCGCGTTCTTGACCTTGCCGGCGTAGCGCCGTGGTGCGTCGGGGACGTACTCGGGACCGTAGAGGTCACGTGCCTGCTGGCGCGCCGCATGCACCGCGGTCTCCGACAGGTTGGTGCTGTCGGTGCGCATGTAGGTGATGTAGCCGTTCTCGTACAGCCGCTGCGCGGTCTGCATGACGCGCTGCGCGGAGAAGCGCAGCTTGCGACCGCCCTCCTGCTGCAGGGTCGAGGTCATGAACGGCGGGTAGGGCTTGCGTGTGTAGGGCTTGTCCTCGACCGACCTGACGGAGAAGGGCACGTCAGCGAGCCGCTCGACCAGCGAGCGCGCGCTCGCCTCGTCGACGTGCATCACGTCTGAGCGGAGCTGACCGGTGTCGGGCTCGAAGTCACGGCCGGTCGCGAGGCGCTTGCCGTCGAGCTGGACCAGCGTCGCGGTCAGCGTCCGGGGCGCGGTCGGGTCGTCCTGCTCACCTGCCGTGAACACACCTTCGATGTCCCAGTACGACGCCTCGACGAAGCGCATGCGGGCGCGCTCCCGCTCCACCACGATCCGGGTGGCCACCGACTGCACGCGCCCGGCAGACAGCCGCGGCATGACCTTCTTCCAGAGAACGGGCGAGACCTCGTAGCCGTAGAGCCGGTCGAGCACGCGACGCGTCTCCTGGGCGTCCACGAGCGAGCGGTCGAGCTCGCGTGGGGTCTCGACCGCGTGCTGGATCGCGGACGCAGTGATCTCGTGGAACACCATCCGGCGTACCGGCACCGTGGGCTTGAGCGTCTCCAGAAGGTGCCAGGCGATGGCCTCACCCTCGCGGTCCTCATCGGTCGCGAGGAAGAGCTCGTCGGCGTCCTTCAGCAGTGCCTTCAGCTTCGCGACCTGCTGCTTCTTGTCGGCGCTGACGACGTACAGGGTCTCGAAGTCGTTGTCGACGTTGACGCCCAGGCGGGCCCAGGCCTGGCCTTTGTGGCTGGCGGGCACGTCGGCGGCGTTGCGCGGCAGGTCGCGGATGTGCCCGATGGAGCTCTCGACGGTGTAGCCCGGGCCGAGGAACGACGCGATCTTCTTGGCCTTCGCCGGCGACTCGACGATGACGAGCCGGTGCCCGGTGCCCTTCCGCGCGCGACTGCTCGCGGGGGGTGTCCCTGATTCCGCGGCAGCGGTCTCGAGGTCGGTGTCGGGCACGGTTCTCCAAGGTTGTGAAGTGCGGGGGTCCACGTCAGGGTACGAGGAAGCCCTGCTCGACGAGGCGACGCACCACCGGCAGACCGGTTTCGACAGCCTCGCTCTCCTCGATGCCGGCACCGGCCGCGAGCAGCGCGAACAGCGTGCGAAGGGGCATGCTCCCGTCACACGCGGCGAGCAGTGCAGCGCCGTGCTCGTCCGTGCCACCGGCCCAGCGCAGGCCTGCCGACTGCTGCAGCAAGGAGCTCTCGACGAGCCACCCGTCGTCATCGCGCGACGCGACCTGGTGCAGGCGGACGTCGGCGCGAAGGCGCCATGCGACGTCGAGCGGGTTGGCCTCCAGTGCGTCCTTGCGAGCGAAGTGACCGAGAACCTCGTCGCCCCAGGTCGCCGCGACCGGTTGCGTCACGTCGTCGACGACTACGGACGGCACACCCGTCGTACGCCGACGCATCGCAAGCACACCGAACGCGATCGCCTCGACGCGTCGCCTCTCGAACCAGTCGAGCCACTCGTCGTACAACGCGTCGAAGCGCACGCCCTCGTCCGTGTCCCGCAGCCAGGCCGTGACGTAGTCCTCCGGCGCCGCGAGCTCGCGCTGCACGACCCATCCGTCGCACCCGGTGTCCGTCAGCCAGCTGCGGACGCGGCCGGCGCCGTCCTCGCCCTCGACGTGCAGCCAGTTGACGAGCAGCACGGCGAGGCCGCCGGGAGCGAGGACCCCCGGCAGCTCACGCACGATCCGGCGGCAGACCTCGTCGCCCTCGAGGCCCGAGTCGCGGTAGGTGTAGCGCGCGCCGGGGCTGACGACGAACGGTGGGTTGGAGACGACCAGGTCGAAGGCGTCGCCGGCCACCGGCTCGAGCAGGTCGCCCTCGCGGACGTCGACCTCGACGCCGCCGAGGGCAGCGGCCAGCCGAGTGAACGCCACCGCCCGCGGGTTGCGGTCGGTGGCGACGACGAGATCCGCGTGGTCCTCAGCGAGCAGGGCCTGGATGCCGCACCCGGTGCCGAGGTCGAGAGTGCGCCCGACCGTGCGGCGCGGGGTCGCGGCGGCGAGCGTGAGGCTTGCGGCCCCGACGCCCAGGACCTGGTCTGCGTGGATGCCGGTTGCCGCCCGACCGGCGTCGTGCGGGAGGGTCGCCTCGACGCCGCCGTGCACCACCGCCTGCAGCCGGATCGCCGCGGTGCCGTCGCGCTGAAGCCACGAGCGCGGTACGCCGGCCGCCTCGGCCGCCGCCGCCTCGACCGGTACGCCGGCCACGAACAGGCGGGCCAACGTGGACAGGGGGGAGCCGTCGCGGGTGCGCCGCAGGACCGGCGCCAGCTCGTCGCGGTCGAGATGGGTGCGCGCCGTCGTACCGATCAGGTCGTCGAGCGCCTCCGCCGACCAGCCGGCCCGGTCGAGCGCGTCCCGCACCCGCAGCGCATCAGCCAGCAGCGCGGAGGGGTCCGGCAGCGTCGCGGTCATGGCGGACGACGCTAGCCGCGCGCTGCTCCAAAACGATCACCGCCGACTCGTGAGCGTCCACTGGACGCTGAGCCGGCGGTGATCGTTTGAGGGCGGAGGTGTCCGCGATTTAGCCGACGGGGGCGCCGGCCTTCTCCACGACCTCGGCCGCACCGGCGACGCCGCGCTTGTTGCTCACCGTCACCGCGGCGACGATGACGCCGATCGCGATCACGGCCACGACGGCGCGGACGACAAGGCTGGAGTCGTCGCCGATGCCGTACTTCACGACGCTTGGCGCGATCAGCAGGGCGACGAGGTTCATCACCTTGATGAGCGGGTTCAGAGCCGGCCCGGCGGTGTCCTTGAACGGGTCGCCGACGGTGTCGCCGATGATCGTGGCCTCGTGCGACGGGGAGCCCTTGCCGCCGTGGTGGCCGTCCTCGACGAGCTTCTTGGCGTTGTCCCAGGCGCCACCGGAGTTGGCCAGGAAGATGGCCATGAGCACTCCGGCCGCGATGGCCCCGGCGAGGAACGCGCCGAGCGGCTGGTAGCCGAGCGCGAAACCGACGGCAATCGGCGACAGCACCGCGAGCAGACCCGGCGTCGCGAGCTCCCGCAACGAGTCCTTGGTGCAGATGTCAACGACGCGCGCGTAGTCGGGCTTCTCGGTGAAGTCCATGATCCCGGGCTTCGTGCGGAACTGCTCGCGCACCTCGAACACGACCCGGCCGGCGGCGCGGGACACCGCGTTGATGGCGAGCCCGGAGAACAGGAAGACGACCGAGGCGCCGATGATGAGGCCGAAGAGCAGGTTGGGCTTCTCGATCGACAGCGAGAAGTCGCTGGCCTGCCGACCCGCCTCGACCAGCGCTCGCTCCACCGACGTGCGGAAGGAGCCGAACAGCGCGGTCGCGGCCAGAACGGCCGTCGCGATCGCGATGCCCTTGGTGATGGCCTTGGTCGTGTTGCCGACCGCGTCGAGGCTGGTGAGGACGATCGCGCCCTCGGGGCCGACCTCGCCGGACATCTCCGCGACGCCCTGCGCGTTGTCGCTGATCGGCCCGAAGGTGTCCATGGCGACGATGACGCCGACCGTCGTGAGCAGCCCGGTGCCCGCGAGTGCGACCGCGAACAGCGCGACGACGGTGGATCCGCCGCCCAGCAGGAACGCGGCGTAGACGGCGCCACCGATGAGGATCGCGGAGTAGACCGCCGACTCGAGGCCGACCGCGATGCCCGCCAGGATGACCGTCGCCGGTCCGGTCAGCGATGACCGGCCGATCTCGCGGACCGGCTTGCGGCTGGTCTCGGTGAAGTAGCCGGTGAGCACCTGGATCGCGCTGGCCAGGACGATGCCGATGATGACCGCCACGAGGGCGATCACGCGCGGATCGCGGTCGAGATCGGGGGCGTCGCCGGCCTGCGGGAAGTGCAGCTTGTCGAAGGTGGCCGGCAGGTAGAGGTACGCCGCAACGGCGACGAGCACGGCCGACACGACGGCGGAGGTGAAGAAGCCGCGGTTGATGGCGCTCATGCCGGTGCGGTCGCCGTCACGCGGTGCGGTGGCGAAGATCCCGACCAGCGCGGTGATGACGCCGATCGCGGGGACGATGAGCGGGAACACGAGACCCTCGGAACCGAAGGCGGCCTGGCCGAGGATCAGCGCCGCAACCAACGTCACGGCGTACGACTCGAACAGGTCGGCCGCCATGCCGGCGCAGTCACCGACGTTGTCGCCGACGTTGTCGGCGATCGTCGCGGCGTTGCGCGGGTCGTCCTCAGGGATGCCCTGCTCGACCTTGCCGACCAGGTCGGCGCCGACGTCGGCAGCCTTGGTGAAGATGCCACCGCCGACACGCATGAACATCGCGAGCAGCGCACCACCGAAGCCGAAGCCCTCGAGCACCTCGGGGGCGTTCTCGCTGTAGACCAGCAGCACGATCGATGCACCGAGCAGGCCGAGGCCGATCGTGAACATCCCGACGACGCCACCGGACCGGAAGGCGATGCGCAGCGCACGCTTGCTTCCCGTGGTGTTGGCCGCGTGCGCGACCCGCACGTTGGCGCGGGTGGCGAGCGTCATGCCGATGAACCCGACGAGCGCCGAGAACGAGGCACCGACGAGGAAGAAGACCGAGCGACCGATCTTGACGCCGTTGGTCTCAGCCGGCAGCAGGAACAGCAGCAGGAAGACGAGGACGGCGAACACCGAGAGCGTCCGGAACTGGCGGGACAGGTAGGCGGCAGCGCCCTCCTGCACGGCGCGGGAGATCTCCCGCATCTTCTCCGGGCCCTGCTCGGCGGCGAGCACCTCCCGGGCGAAGACCGCAGCGAATGCCAGCGCGACGAGTGAGGCGATCATGACCATCACGATGATCTTCTGATCAGCCCCCAAGAGGGAGGCAAGTGGGCTTTCGGTGTCCCCGCCGGCGGCAAGGGTGAGCGCGGACATGCGTCCTCCTGGATCGGTTGCGGGGCGGTCCCCCGCGAGGCTGAAACGAAGCGCTGGCATGACAAAGCCCGGCTCCGAACGGGCCGGGTGTCGATCGTGCGGATCCTACCGAAATCGTCACCCGAGGGGGTGACGGGGGTCCCCCGGAAGCATCAGACCTGCGAGACGGAGGTCGCCCCAGGCCCGGACACGCCGACCGGCGTGGCCGGCAGCGGCCAGCGCATGGTCACTGTCGTACGCCCCTCGGTCACGTCGATCTGGCAGTCGTCGACCAGGCCCGTCAGCACGGCGAGGGCGACATCGGGGTCGATCACGTCGTCGAACTCGTCGTCCGTCGCGCTGTCGAGCAGGTCGCGAGCAAGGTCGCCCGAGGTCGGCTCGGCGGCGGGGCCGTAGTCGGACACCATCACGGTGAGACCGGTCGCGTCGTCGGTCACCGTGACCGTGACGGGCGCCGTCGGTGCGTGCTTGGCATGGAGCCCGACCGCGCGGGAGCAGGCTTCGCCCAGCGCGAGCCGCAACTCGTCGACCAGGCTGTCGTCGAGCCCGGCGCGGCGCGCGGTCGCGACGACGACCAGCCTCGCCGTCCGCACATGGGCGGGAAGGGCTGACAGGGTGAGCTCGACGTGTGCCATGAGACGGGGGTCCCGGACGGCTAGTCCGTGGCCGACACGGCCTCCTCGACCGAGGCGTGGATCGGGAAGACCTTGGTCAGGCCGGTGATGCGGAAGATCTTCAGGATGCGCTCCTGCGTGCACACGAGGCGCAGCGAGCCCTCGTGGGCGCGGACCCGCTTGAGGCCGCCGACGAGCACGCCCAGCCCGGTGGAGTCGAGGAACTCGACCCCCTCCATGTCCACCACCAGGTGGTATTGACCGCTGCTGACGAGGTCGATCAGCTGCTCGCGCAGCTTCGGCGCCGTGTAGACGTCGATCTCGCCACCCACGACGACGACGGTGCGGTCACCCTCGGTCCGGGTCGACAGGGACAGGTCCACGGCTCTCCTCCATGCAGCAGACGGAGGGCGCGTCGGCCCCCCGGTTGTTCGTACGACGAGACAGGTCCCCGAGGAGACCCAGCCGCGCCGTACCCGACGTACCGGTGATCTAACCCCAGCGGGCCTGAGCGGGGGCTCTGGGAGGATGACGTGGTCGTGACCGTCCCTTCTGTACCGCTTCCCGAGACCCTGCTGGGACGCCTCTCCCGAGACCCCAGCCGGGCGGAGCGGATCACCCACGTCGAGCACGTGCCGGCCCGGGTCGGCCGTCGGGCCGACTGGCCCGCGTGGGTGCCGCAGCTCCTGGTCGACCGGCTGCAGCACGCCGGCGTACCCGCTCCGTGGGAGCACCAGGCCGCCGCCGCCGACCTGGCCCGGGGCGGCTCGTCGGTCGTGATCGCCACCGGGACCGCGAGCGGCAAGTCGCTCGCCTACCTGCTGCCCGTGCTCGCGTCGCAGCTCGAAGACGAGCGCGCCACCGCGCTCTACCTGTCACCGACCAAGGCGCTGGCCGCGGACCAGCTGCGCGCTGTCCGGGCGCTCAACCTCACCGCGGTGCGGGCTGCCACGTACGACGGCGACACGGCACGCGAGGAGCGTGAGTGGGTACGCCGGCACGCCAGCCTCGTCCTGACCAACCCCGACATGCTCCACCGCGGGGTGCTGCCACGGCACGGCGACTGGGCGTCGTTCCTGCGGGGGCTGCGGTTCGTCATCGTCGACGAGTGCCACAGCTACCGGGGTGTCTTCGGCTCGCACGTCGCGCAGGTGCTGCGCCGGCTGCGCCGGGTCTGCACGCGGTACGGCGCATCTCCGGTCTTCCTGCTCGCGTCGGCGACCGTGTCGTCGCCGGAGGAGTCGGCCGGTCGCCTGACGGGGCTGACGGTGACACCCGTCACCGACGACGCGTCACCGCGGGGGTCGACGGAGTTCGCGCTGTGGGAGCCGCCACTGATGCCGGCCCTTCATGGGTCGGCGGGGGGCGGGGAGCACGGCGCACCGGTACGCCGGTCGGCCACCGCCGAGACGGGCGACCTGCTCGCCGATCTCGTGGTGGAGGGGGCCCGCACGATCGCCTTCGTGCGGTCGCGCCGCGGCGCGGAGGCGGTCGCGCTCAACGCCCGGCGCGCGATCCTCGAGGCGGCGCCGGAGCTGGGATCGCGCGTCGCTGCGTACCGTGCGGGCTACCTGCCTGAGGAGCGGCGCGAGCTCGAGCGACGGCTGCAGTCGGGTGACCTGCTGGGGATCGCCGCGACCAACGCCCTCGAGCTCGGCGTCGACGTCGCGGGGCTGGATGCGGTCGTGCTCACGGGATGGCCGGGGACGGTCGCGTCGGTGTGGCAGCAGGCGGGGCGAGCCGGCCGCGCCGGGCAGGGTGCGCTTGCGGTCTTCGTCGCGCGTGACGACCCGCTCGACACCTACCTCGTGCACCACCCGGAGGCGCTCTTCGGACGGCCGGTGGAGACGACGGTGCTCGACCCCGGGAACCCTTACGTGCTGGGGCCGCACCTGTGCATGGCAGCTGCGGAGCTGCCGCTGACCGAGGACGACCTGTCGCTGTTCGGCGACGAGGACGCGGTGCGACTGCTGCTCGGCGACCTGGTGCGGCGGGGGCTGCTGCGATCCCGGCCCAAGGGCTGGTTCTGGACGTCGCGAGAGCGCCCCGAGGTCGACATCCGCGGTGCCGGTGGACCACCGGTGCGGCTGGTCGAGACCGGCACCGGTCGGTTGCTCGGAACGGTGGATGCGTCATCTGCGCACGGCCAGGCGCACACCGGAGCGGTGTACCTGCATCAGGGCGAGACGTACGTCGTCGACGCCCTCGACCTGGCGGAAGCCGTGGCGCTCGTGCGGCTGGACGACCCGGACTACTCGACATCCGCGCGCGACATCACCGATATCCGGATCGTCGGGACGCAAGCGTCCACGTCGTACGACGGTGTGACGCTCTGCCTCGGCACGGTGGACGTGACGAACCAGGTCGTGTCGTTCCTGCGCAAGCGCGTCGGCACCGGCGAGATCCTCGGCGAGGAGCCGCTCGACCTGCCGGTCCGGCAGCTGCGCACACGCGCGGTCTGGTACACGGTCAGCGAGCGGGTGCTCGGGCTCGCCGGCCTGGAGTCGTCGGACGTGCCGGGCGCCGCGCACGCCGCGGAGCACGCGGCGATCGGACTGCTCCCGCTGTTCGCGACCTGCGACCGCTGGGACATCGGTGGCGTGTCGACCGCGCTCCACGAGGACACCGGGGAGTGCACGGTCTTCGTGTACGACGGACACCCCGGCGGTGCAGGCTTCGCCGAGCGCGGCTACGCACGGGGAGCGTCGTGGCTGTACGCGACCCGGCAGGCGATCGCAGCCTGCGAGTGCGCTGCCGGGTGCCCGTCGTGCGTGCAGTCACCCAAGTGCGGCAACGGGAACGAGCCGCTCGACAAGGCCGGTGCGGTGCGGCTGCTGGATGCCGTACTCGCCGCGGGACTGGGGTCGGGTCTGGACCGGGCCGTTGCGGGGTAGGAGTCCGCTGCTGGATCCCTTCACACATTGGAGCCCGTCATGGTCGCCCTCGGTCTGCTTCTCCTCCTCGCCTCCGGCGTCCTCACGGCGGCGCTCGTCATGGACAACACCGACGCGGTGTCGGTCTCGGTGTTCGGGGAGACCATCTCGGGGCTGACGCAGGGCGGGCTGTTCATCGCCGGCGTCGTCACCGGCGCGGCCGCGATCCTCGGCCTCACGATGATGATGGCCGGCGCCGCCCGCGGTCGTCGGCGCCGTGCCGTGCGCAAGCAGCAGGTCCTCGCCGCGCGCGACGAGAAGGAGACCCTGGCCGAGGAGAACATGCGGCTCAAGCGCGAGCTCGACGCGAGCCGCTCAGACGATGCGGTCTACCCGGCGGACGAGACCGACGGCCGGCACGTCGACACGACCACCGACGAGCGGCACGGCCTGTTCCACCGCTGAGCCAGCGGCGCTGGATCAGTCCTCGGTGTGGCTGGCCAGCCAGCGGCGGGCGTGCGCCGCGAGCAGGAACAGCACGAGCGCCCCGGCGACGAAACGGGCGAACTGCGCGCTGTCCAGAGCGCCGGTGACGACGCCCGTCACTCGGCGGGCAGCGGCCCGCGGGGCGCCGGCCTTCTCGCTCGTGACGACCTCCTGCTCGCCGTAGCCGAGCGTCTGCTCATAGGTACCGTCCGGCAGCGGCGCGACCGCGGGAGCCGCCGGCAGCGGTGGGAGCTTCGGGATACCGAGCTTGGGCGCGAACGCCTTGAAGGTGAGGGCGAACGCGCGGCGCGACGCGAGCGTGGCCGGCGCCTTGCTGGTGCCGATCGCGGCCGAGCCGGTGCTATCGGTCGAGCCGCCCGTGCTCGTGCCCGAGCCGGTCGACCCGCCGCTGCTGGTCGACCCGCCGGAGCCTGATGTCGACCCGCCCGTCGTGGTCGACGACCCGCTGGTGGAACCGCCGGTGGACGTGTCCTGACCGGTGGCGCCCCCGGTCGACGTCTCGCCGCCGGCATCCGGAGCAGGCGACGGCGGAGGCGGCGGAGGCGCGTCCAGGGTCGCGCTCGCCTGCGGTGACTGACCCGAGTCGATCGTGTCCGAGCTGCTGGGCGAGACCTTGCGGTGGGCGACCACGGAGTACGTGTGCTGGCCGGTGCCGTCGGCGGCGTAGGTCACCGTCGTGGAGCACGAGCTGCCGCTGCAGGAGTCGACGCTGATGTCCTGCGCCTTGTCGCCGTCGGCGTACACGCTGTAGCCGGCGAGGTCAGGCTCGACCCCCTTGGGCCAGGTGAGCACGACGGCGCGGTAGCCGTCGGCCTGGGCGGACAGGGTCTGCGGGGCACGCGGAGGCACGCGGAGGGAGAACGTGCGGCTGTCGGTGGCACCGCCGGCGAGCCGCAGGGTCCAGTCGCCGTTGACGGCGACGAGCCCGGACGGGCAGCTGTCGTAGCAGCTCGCGTCGAAGTCGTAGTCGATGGTGCTGGCGCTCCGGGTGACGGTGCCCTGGCCGGACTTGACGACGATCGGGCTGCCGCCTGGCGCCTGGATGCTGAGGTCGACGCGGGTCGTCCCGGAGATATCGGCGTGCACGTGGATGGAGGCCCCCGTCGGGAAGACGGCGCCGTCGACCGGGTCGGTGATGCTGCCCGCAGCGAGCGCGGGTGTCGCGGTCAGCAGCAGCCCGGCTCCGGAGAGCGGGACCGCGAGTGCGAGAACTCCAAGTCCGCGCGCAACCCGACGAGCGTGCATCACATGCCCCCTTGAGCCTTGACCTTGGTGTCCTTGAGCTTGCTGCCGACGAGCGAGAACCGCATCACGAGCCGCTGGCGCGCACTGCCCTTGGGGTGGCAGGTCGTCAACGTGAGCAGGTGCCCGGTGCCTTGGCTGACCACGGAGAAGTCATCAGGCGTGACGACCCACGGGTTCGGGTGCCCGTCGAAGGGCTGCACGGCTTTGTAGGTGTAGATGGCGAACGGCGTCTCCAGCGACACGGTGTCGCCGGGCTTCATCTCGTCCATGCGGTTGAAAGGCCGGCCGAAGGTGGTGCGGTGGCCGGCGATGCCGACGTTGCCGACCTCGCCCGGGAGCGGCGTGTTGATGTAGTGGCCGACGCCGGCGCGCAGAGCGGCCGGGGTCGTGCCCTGGACGACCAGCCGGGTGATGTCCAACCGCTCGATGCGCAGGATGGTGAGGCCGTCGCCGATCTTGATGCGGTGCTCGAGGTAGGCCTGCTGGGTGCCGGGGTCGTCGAACGCGCTCTGCAGGTGGTCCTGGCGGTAGCGGCTGTAGATGTCCGTGCCCACCGGGTAGGCGAACATCGTGATGCCGGCCAGGAACAGCACGACCGACAGGATCGAGATGCCGCGGCGGCCACCGGGCCGGCGCAGCGCGTCACCCAGCAGCGAGCCGAAGCCACGCGGGCGCGCCGGCACCGCCGGGGTGACGAACGACGGCTGCATGCCGGTCTGCCTCCTGCTTCTCGACTGCATCTGGCGGCCGCCGACCTCCCGACGAGTCGGGACGGCGAGGCGAGAACCGGACGACGAGGCCAACGACGGGCGTGCACCGAGGTTACGCCGCGTCATCGGACTCGTCTGCCTTGCTCAGGTATGTGTGTGATGTCGTACTTGTTTCGGCAGGCGCAAGGCTCGCCTTTCGCCCAGACGGACTACGGCTCGCAGTGGTTCCCCCCCACACTCATCGGCGGCTCGGGCCGGCTCTGGAGTGCGAACGGGCCACTCCCCATGATCCGAGTGCACCAGAGGGGCGGACCGACGCCACGACGTCCGCGACGTCACCGGACACCCGGCACTCGCTGAGCTCCGCACCGACGGCCGCCGTGGCCCTCGCAGCGGCCGCGCAGGCGACGGCGGCCCCCGCGAGCGCGCGGTCGGCGGCCGCCAAGGCGGCCAGATCGGCGGCCGAAGCGGCTCGGTGCCGGGCGACGGCCGCCGCGCCCACCGCAGCTGACAGCGCCGCGACGACGGCCACGGCGAACGTCAGTGCGAGGACGAGGACGGTCGCGTTGCCGCGGTCGCATCTGGTGCCGGTCACGGCAGGCTGCCCTCAGTCACCGCCGTCGCGCGGCCGGCGACCGGCATACCGGGTAGTCGGGCCAGGGCGGCGCCGAAGGGGCGGACGACGGCCCGGACGAGGACGGTGACCTCGTCGCCGTCACGCGTCAGCGCGATCTCCGCGTCGGCCGGCGCCACCCGGGCGGTCGCGGCCTCCACCGCGGCCGGTGCGTCACCCCGGGCGGCGGCGCGGGCGCCGACTCGCGCGGCGTCGACGCACCGCAGCTGCGCGGCGATGCACGACAGCACCCACGCCGCCGCCAGCAGCACCACGACCAGGACCGGCAGCACGACGGCCGTCTCGGCGGTCACCATCCCGGCGTCCCGGGCCGCCCTTCGGCGACCCGGGACGGCGGGCCGGCTCAGAAGCTCAGCTTCAACGCCGAGGAGATGACGTCACGCAGCAGCCCGAGGATCTCCGGGCTCGTGATGACCTTGTAGAGGATGCCGCCGAAGCCGCAGGCGGCGACAGTGCCGACGGCGTACTCCGCCGTGGTCATGCCGGCGTCGGGGTCGGCGGCGCGGAGCCGGGTGAACAGTGCAGAGCGGAGCATGGGACCTCCAGGGGTGCGGGCGCCGGGCAGGCGCCCGACGGGAGGACGGTGCTGCCGCAGCGCGCGCTGTGGGCGGGCGCGGGACGATCTGTGGAACCGCGCGTCGGGTGTGGACGCGCGTCAGAACGCCCGAAGCACCGGGCCGACGAGGCCGGCGAGGACCGGCACGATGCCGAGCAGCACGAACGCCGGCAGGAAGCACAGGCCGAGCGGGGCCACGACGAGCACGCCGACCCGTCGCGCAGCGTGCGCGCCTGCGGCGACGGCCGTCGCTCGTGCCTCGCCGTCCTGCCGGCCGACCGCCGCCGAGATCGGGGTGCCGCCGTCCGCGGCGCGCGCCAGGAGGCGGGCGCTGGGCGCCAGCGGGTCGTCCGCGTCGGACCCTGCGAGCAGCAGCCAGGCGTCGCCCGGCGGGGTCCCGACCGAGAGCGCGCTGTGCACGGAAGCGAGCCGGCGACCGCAGGGTCCGGGCACGGCGGCACCCACCGCCGCGGCAGCGGACGAGAGCGACGAGCCACCGGCGAGGCAGGCGGCGAGGAGGTCGAGGACGAGGGGGAGGTCACGCGTCAGCTGCTCACGGTCGCGTCGCGCGGCCGCGGGCTCGAGACGGGCGAGCAGCAGGGGGCCCGCGGCGGCCACCGCCAGGCCCAGGAGCGGGCCGACGGGCAGGCCGACGACGACCGCGACCCCGAGGCCCGCGACGACGCACGCCACCGCCGGTGCGGCCGTGGTCGCGCGCGGGGTGCTGGTCGCCGGCTCGGCGCACCGGAGCCGGCGACGACCGGACGGCGGGCCTGTCAGCAGAACCGCGGCCGCGGCCAGGCCGGCCGCCAGCACCCTCATGTCCCCGCCAGCTCGCCACGGGACTGCGAGGTCACGGCATCGCGCCGGTTGCCAGGCGCTGGGTCCACAGCACGCCGGCGCCGTCGAGGAGCAGCCCGGTCACCAGGCAGCCGAGCCCGAGCGGCGTGTGCAGCAGGAAGTGGGCGGGGCGCGCCCCGAGTGCCGCCGCGAGCACGATCCCGACGACCGGGAGGACGGCCAGGAGCTGGGCGGTCGCCCGCGGACCGGCCAGCTCGGCCGCCACGGCGCGGCGCTGTGCCTCGGCAGCGCGTAGGCCGTCCTCGAGCCGCTCGACGGCTGCCGCCAGCCCGGTGCCCGCCTCGTGGCAGACCTGCCAGCAAGCGGCCAGCCCGCGCAGAACGGTCGGCACGGCAGAACTGGGTGCGTCGAGCGCCCCCGGCACGTCGCCGCCGAGGCGAGCCGTCGCGGCGGCGGCCGCGAGCGCCCCTGCCGACGGCCCGCAGGCAACCGAAGCTGCCGCCGCGAGGGCGTCGGCCGGCGTGCGCCCGGCACGCAGGTCGGCGCCGAGCAGCGCCAGCGCGTCGAGGGCACGCGCGCGTTCGCGATCACGAGCGGCGGCGTGCCGGCGCAGGTCCAAGGCCCGCCGCAGAGCGACGACGGCGCCGGCGGCGATCGCCGCCGCGGCCAGTCCGGACAGCAGCGCCGCTGCGAGCGGCAGGAGCCAGACCAGCCCCGACGGGCGGGCGACCGGATAGCGCAGTGCCGACAGGGCCGCGAGCCGCACGGTCCCCGTCGTCGACCTCGCCGCCGTCACAGCCGCGGCAGCGCCGGCGAGAAGGACCGGAACCCACGCCGTCACCCGAGCAGACCGGCCAGCGCCGGCGCCGCCGGCCCCGGTGTGCCCCGCTCGGCGTCGCCGTCCCAGCTCCAGGCCTGCACAGCACAAACGGCGCCGTCGGCGCCACGGACCAGCACGCAGACCTCGGCGACCCGGCGGAGGCCATCGCTGCGCGTGAGGTGGACCGCGACGCGCAGGGCCGACGCGAGCTGGCTGTGCAGCGCCTCCCGGGCGAGCCCCGCCGACGCAGCGAGCGCCTCGAGCCGCGCCGGGACGTCAGCTGCGGCGTTGGCGTGCACCGTGCCGCAGCCGCCTTCGTGCCCGGTGTTGAGCGCAGCCAGCAGATCGACGACCTCGGCACCGCGGACCTCGCCGACGACGAGGCGGTCCGGCCTCATCCGCAGAGCGAGGCGGACCAGGTCGTGCAGTCCGACCGCCCCGGCTCCTTCGACGTTGGGTGGGCGCGCCTCGAGCCGGACGACGTGCGGAAGGTCGGGGCGCAGCTCCGAGGCGTCCTCGACGAGCAGGACGCGGTGCCGCGGGTCGACCAGTGACAGCAGGGCGGACAGCAGCGTGGTCTTGCCGGTGCCGGTGCCACCCGACACGAGGAAGGCGGTGCGCGAGAGCACCAGTCGATGCAGCAGCTCTGCCCCCTCTGCCGGGACCGTCCGCGCCGCGACGAGCTCCGCCAGGGTGAAGACCCGGCGACGCGGCACGCGCAACGACAGACACGTCCCGGCGGGCGACAGCGGAGGGAGCACCGCGTGCAGTCGCACACCATCGGGCAGTCGTGCGTCGACCCACGGCTGGGCGGCGTCGAGCCGACGGCCGGCACTGGCGGCGAGCCGCTGCGCCAAGCGGCGGACGGCGTCGTCGTCGGCGAAGCGCACGGTCGTGCGCGCAAGTCCGTCGTCCCCATCGATCCAGACCTCATCAGGGCCGTTGACCAGCACGTCCGTCACGCCCGACTGCGAGAGCAGCGCGGCCAGTGGGCCGGCCCCGACGATCTCACCGGAGAGTGCCGTCACGACGTGTGCAACGTCGCCCCGCAGGCCACCTCCCTCGTCCCGCAACGCTGCCGCCACCCCTGCCGGTGTCGGGGGAGCACCCGATGCCGCGACCCGTCGGCGGACGCGGTCGACGAGGGCGGTGTCCAACCCGCTCACGCCGCGCGCTGCAGGGGCAGGACGTCGTCGAGCAGCGACTGGCACAGCAGCGCGAGCGGACTGCGGCCGCGCCGGGCGGGAGGCTCGCCGCGCTCGAGGGCAAGGTCGATCCCGGGCTCGGGTTTGAGGAAACCGACGAGTGGCAGCCCGAGGGCGCCCGCGATCTCGTCGGCAGCGAGCCCGGACGGCGACGGGCCCCGGACCACCAGCCGCAGGTCATGGCACAACGGCGACAGCTGCGTTGCCACTCGGGTCGCGGCGGCCGCAGCACGCACCTCCGCGGGAACGACGAGCAGCACGACTGTCGCCAGTGACAGGACGATCCGGCTCGCCTCGTCGAGCGCACGCGGGAGGTCGGCGACGACCAGCTCGCAGGCCCGCCGCCCGGCCTCCAGCACCGCCTCCATCGCCTCGGGCGGCACCCGGAGGACGTCACCGCGGTCCCACGAGAGCACGGACAGCTCGCTCATCCGCGGCAGCGCCTCCGTGAGGGCCGCCCCCGGCAGGCGGCCGCGGGTCCCGCCCAGATCCGGCCAGCGGACCCCCGGGTCGGACTCACCGCCGAAGACCAGGTCGATCCCGCCACCGAGCGGGTCGCCGTCGACGAGCAGCACCCCGTGACCGCGCCGGGACGCCGTCACGGCGAGACCCGCGGCGAGCGTCGTCGCGCCGGCGCCGCCGCGCCCGCCCACCACGGCGATCAGCTCACCCGAGATCCGGGAGGGCTCGACCGACTCAGCGAGCATCTCAACCAGCCAGGCTTCCCCGTCCGGCAGGAACACGACGTGCTCGGCACCCACCTCGACGGCGCGCTGCCAGATGCCGGCGTCGTCGAGGTCCTCCCCCAGCAGCGCCACGCCTGATCGCCTCGGCAGTCGGGCGCGCGCACAGGCGACGGCGGCGTCCGGCCCGATGACAACGGCGGCAGCCGTGCCCCACGAACGGCGCGCGGCGCCGGCGTCGGTCGCGACGTCGACCTCGGTGCCGGCGGTGAGTCCGATCCGGATCAGGTCGTCCAGGACGACCGGGTCAGCCGTGATGACGAGCGGACGCGGCGGGTGTGTCGGCACAGGTCCTCCAGGCGGCGGCATGGCGGCCAGCCTCGGGACGCGACAGCGGTCACGGGGCGCACACGGAACGGCTGTGGACGAGCGGCAGGGGTGTGGACGACACGCGGACGACCCCTGCCGGGGGGGTGGCAGGGGTCGTCTCGCTGAGGTCCGACTTCCGGGGGGGTGAGCCGGACCCGCACGCGACAGAGCCAGTGCTGCGACGCTGTCTGCCGCGAGATGTCCCCGCGCCCCAGCGGGTCCAAACCCGGTATCTCCACCTATCCTCGGACTCGTGGGTAACAAGGGCGCGGCCGCGTTCTTCGACCTGGACAAGACCGTCATCGCCAGGTCGAGCACGCTGGCGTTCGGCAAGCCCTTCTACAAGGGCGGCCTGGTCAACCGACGTGCCGTCCTGAAGTCGTCGTACGCCCAGTTCGTCTATCTCCTGCAGGGCGCGGACGAGACCCAGATGGACCGCATGCGCGACTACCTCAAGACGCTCTGCGCAGGGTGGTCGGTGGAGCAGGTCAACGCGATCGTCGCCGAGACGCTCCACGAGCTCATCAACCCGCTGGTGTACGACGAGGCGGTGGCGCTGTTCGACGAGCACCGCGCCGCGGGGCGGGACATCGTCATCGTCAGCAGCAGCGGGGAGGAGGTCGTCGGCCCGATCGGCGAAATGCTCGGGGTCGACCGCGTGGTCGCGACGCGAATGGTGGTCGACAAGGGCGCCTACACCGGTGACATCGCCTTCTACGCGTACGGCGACGGCAAGGCGATCGCGATGCGGGAGCTCGCCGCGGAGCACGGTTACGACCTGGCCGCGAGCTACGCCTACAGCGACTCGATGACCGACCTGCCGATGCTCGAGGCGGTCGGGCACGCGACCGCGGTCAACCCGGACAAAGCGCTGCGCAAGACCGCAGTGGAGCGCAGCTGGCCGGTGCTGGAGTTCCAGCGGCCGGTCCGGATGCGCGCTCGCATCCCCTCACTGCCGACGCCCCCGGGACCCCCGGTGGCCTACGCCGGCGTGGCCGTGGCGGCGAGCGCGCTCGGCGTCGTGTGGTGGGCGGGGCGTCGCAACAGATAGCGGAAAGTAGTTGACCGAAGGCCCTTCACAAGGAAGGGCTGGCGGCGTACAAAGTTGGCACGGACCACCGCCGACCGGAGGACTACGTTCCCCCCGACGGCGGTCCGTGTACGGCAGTCGGGCACCCACGTGCGACCCGCCACGTGAGGCACGTCGAACGGCCACTGGCCGGTGCGGCGAACTGAGGTGCACGCCTGGTAACCCGCACTTCCGTACATGGTGACGGCGCCCCGCTCCGGCGAGGCGCCGTTCCCGTTCCTGCGAGCGGAGCTGTCGACCGGTGCCCCGCGACGAAGGAGCGGGCGTGCCGGTTGGCTGCGTAGCCGAGCGCGCCGTATGTCAGCGACCGCTCTACGACCGCGAAATGGCCTCGCACACGGCGACTCCCTCTCGCGCGCCGAGGGCGACGGCGGCCGCGCAGTGGTCGATCCAGCGCGCCACCCCCGCCGGTCCGTCCTGCACGTATGACCGCGCGGCGTCGGCGTACTCGTGGTGCAGTTCGTTGTGCCCGACCTCGGGCGCCGACACGGCCTTGGGGTCGAGGCCACGGTCGACGAGCACCAGCCGTGCCGCGGCGCGGGCGACCAGCCCGTCGAGCGATCCGAAGGCCCGCAGCGCGAGCAGCTCCCCGTGCACCACGGCCGCGACAACGACCGCCGGCGCGGCTGTCGGCGAGGTCAGCACCCGCGACAGTCCGTCGATCCGCGCCGACACCTCGAGCGGGTCGGGTGCCGGGCCGAGCTCGAGGGGGTCGTCGTAGGACGCGCCGACAGCCCGGGGCCGGCCGAGAAGCTCGGCATCGACGATGTCGGCGGCGGCGAGGACATGCAGTCGCGCGAGCGCCTGCCGCGGTGAGTGCTTCCACGACGTGAGCACCGACCCGAGGTCGGCATGGAGCCGCACAGCGCCCTCGACGACTCGCGCGCCGCGGTCGTCCTTCGACGGCAACGTGATGGTGCCCCCGGCGAGCAGCTGGCCGCGGAGGCGCTCCAGCTCGATTCCGACCCCCTCCAGCTCGGCGCTCGCTCGCGCTCCGCGCAGCGCGGACTCGGCGGTCACCTCGGCCGACCGGCGGCGCAAGACCCGGTGCGACAGCAGCCCGTCGACAGCGGTGCGGGCGCGGGCCACCGCGTCGTCAACACCGGGCAGGCCGAGCAGCGCTGCCAGGTGGTCAGTCGCCGCAGTCGTCACCGCCGCGACGCTACCTACCGGCCCGGGTTGCGGGGCGGCCAGCACGTGGGCAAGGCTCGACCCATGACCGAGCAGAACGGGCTGGATGCGCTCGCCACGGAGTCGCGCCGCTTCGAGCCGCCGACCGAGGTGGCGAAGAGCGCGAACGTGACAGCCGACGCGTACGACGACGCGTGGGCCGACCGGCTCGGGTTCTGGGAGACCCAGGCGCGGCGACTGCAATGGGACAAGGAGTGGCACACGGCACTGGAGTGGGAGCCGCCGTTCGCGAAGTGGTTCGTCGGTGGGCAGCTCAACGTCGCCGCCAACTGCGTCGACCGGCACGTCGAGGCCGGCAAGGGCGACCGTGTGGCGTTGTACTGGGAGGGCGAGCCCGAGGGCGACCGGCGCGTCATCACCTACGCCCAGCTGCACGCCGAGGTCTGCAAGGCCGCTAACGCCCTGACCGAGCTGGGGGTCGACGCCGGCAACCGGGTCATGATCTACCTGCCGATGATCCCGGAGGCGGTCATCGCCATGCTCGCCTGCGCGCGCATCGGCGCACCGCACTCGGTGGTGTTCGGCGGCTTCTCCGCGCAGGCCCTCGTCGACCGGATCACCGACGCCGAGGCGCGTTTCGTCATCACCTCCGACGGCGGCTACCGGCGCGGCGCGGCGGCGGCGCTGAAGCCGGCGGTCGACGAGGCGGTCGAGCGGAGCGGCATCGTCGAGAAGGTGCTCGTCGTGCGGCGTACCGGACAGGACGTCGCCTGGACGGACAGAGACGTCTGGTGGCACGACGTCGTCGGCCGGCAGAGTGACGTGCACCACCCGCAGTCGTTCGATGCCGAGCACCCGCTGTTCCTGCTGTACACCTCCGGCACCACCGGAAAGCCGAAGGGCATCCTGCACACCTCGGGCGGCTACCTCACCCAGGCCGCGTGGACCCACTGGGCGGTGTTCGACCTGAAGCCGGAGACCGACGTCTACTGGTGCACTGCCGACATCGGCTGGGTGACCGGGCACAGCTACGTCACCTACGGTCCACTCGCCAACGGCGCGACCCAGGTGATGTACGAGGGCACGCCGGATGCCGGTGGCAAGGACCGCTGGTGGTCGATCGTCGAGCGCTACAAGGTGTCGCTGCTCTACACCGCGCCGACGGCGATCCGCACGTTCATGAAGTGGGGCGAGGAGCTGCCGGCGAAGCACGACATGAGCAGTCTGCGCATCCTCGGCAGCGTGGGTGAGCCCATCAACCCGGAGGCCTGGATCTGGTACCGCCGCGTCATCGGCGGCGACCGCTGCCCCATCGTCGACACCTGGTGGCAGACCGAGACCGGCGCCATGATGATCGCGCCACTGCCTGGCGTCACGAGCTGCAAACCCGGCAGCGCGATGGGACCGCTGCCCGGCATCGAGGTCGACGTCGTCAACGGCGAGGGCGAGTCGGTCGGCGAGGTCGGCGGCGGCTACCTCACCCTCAACGAGCCGTGGCCGTCGATGCTGCGCGGCATCTGGGGCGACGAGGAGCGCTACCGCGAGACCTACTGGTCGAAGTTCCCCGGCCGCTACTTCGCCGGCGACGGCGCGAAGTGGGACGAGGAGCACGTCCTCTGGCTGCTCGGTCGCGTCGACGACGTCATGAACGTCAGCGGCCACCGCATCAGCACCACCGAGGTCGAGTCGGCGCTGGTGAGTCACCCGTCTGTCGCGGAAGCAGCCGTCGTGGGCGCCTACGACGCGACGACCGGCCAGGCGATCGTCGCGTTCGTGACCCCGAAGGGGCATGTGGCTGACGACGTCAGCAGCGGCGAGGCCTTCGCGCAGGAGCTGCGCAACCACGTCGCCAAGGAGATCGGCCCCATCGCCAAGCCGCGGCAGATCCTCATCACGCCCGAGCTGCCGAAGACGCGCAGCGGGAAGATCATGCGCCGGCTGCTCCGCGACGTCGCCGAGCATCGCGAGCTCGGCGACGTGACGACCCTTGCCGACCCGAGCGTCGTCAACGCCATCAACGAGAAGATGGGGACGGCCGGGGACGGGACGGAGGACTAGGGTCGTCCTCGGTGTGCCGGGAAGTCTGGTCGGCGGTTCCGTTCCGCGTGCCCTAGACCAGGAGATCCCATGCCGACGACCACCACCTCATGAGGGCCGGCGAGCTCGCCCGCCCGTACCCCGTCATAAGCATCACCGCCTCGGCTGCCGAAGCCGGCCGGATGCTCGCGCAGGAGGACGTCGACGTCCTGCTCGTGCAGGGCGACGACGGCGTTCCCGTCGGGGCGCTGCACGACATCGGCCTGCTGAACGCGCTGCTGCCGCACTACCTCGTCGAGGACCGCGCGCTCGCACGAGTCGTGGGGGAAGGCGATGCCGACAGCCTCTGGGCCCGCCTCGACGGCAAGACCGTCGCCGACCTGCTGACCAGCCACGCGGCGCCGCTGCCCACCGTCCCGCGGGACGCGACCCTGGTGCAGATCGGTGTCGAGATGTGCGCCGCCGGAGCCGCGCTGGTCGCCGTCGTCGACGGCACCGTGATCCTCGGCGGCGTCACGACGTCGGCGCTGCTCACCCAGCTGCTGCAGCCGTGACCGCCGTGCTGGCGGTAGCCGTCTTCGTCGGGGCCTACGTCCTCATCGCGACGGAGAAGGTCGACCGCGTCAAGGTCGCTCTGGGCGGCGCAGCGCTCATGCTCGCGTTCGGGATCCTCGACTCGGAGGAGGCGTTCTCCTCCAAGGAGACCGGCATCGACTGGGACGTCATCTTCCTGCTGCTCGGGATGATGGTCATCGTCGGCGTCCTGCGGCAGACAGGGGTGTTCGACTACGTCGCGATCTGGGCGGCCAAGAAGGCCAAGGGCGAGCCGTTCCGCGTCATGACGCTGCTGGTGCTGATCACCGCGGTGGCCAGCGCGATGCTGGACAACGTAACCACCGTCCTGCTGGTCGCACCCGTCACGATCCTCATCTGCGAGCGGCTCAAGGCCCCACCCGTGCCGTTCCTACTGGCGGAGGTGTTCGCCTCCAACATCGGCGGCACGGCAACTCTGATCGGTGACCCGCCCAACATCATCATCGCGAGCCAGTCGGGTCTGTCCTACATGGACTTCCTGAGCAACCTCGCGCCGCTTGTGGTGGTGCTCATGGCGGCGTTCGTGCTGCTGTGCCGGGTCATGTTCCGCGGCGCGTTCACCTACCGCCCGGAGCAGGTGGAACAGGTGATGGCGCTCGACGAGAAGGAGGCCATCACCGACCGGCCGCTGCTCGTCCGCTCTCTCGCCGTCCTCGCCTTGGTCACGGTCCTGTTCGCCTTCCACAGCGTCCTGCACTACGAGGTGTCGGTCATCGCGCTCCTCGGTGCCGGCCTGCTCGTGCTCATCGCCCGGCGCGACCCGAAGCCCTTCCTCGACGAGGTGGAGTGGCCGACACTGATCTTCTTCGGCGGACTGTTCATCATGGTCGGTGCGCTCGTGCACGTGGGTGTGGTCGGCGACCTCGCGGAGTTCGCCACGGACGCCACCGACGGACGCGTCGGTGTGGCCAGCGGCGTCCTGCTGGGGGGCTCGGCGGTGCTGTCGGCCCTCGTGGACAACATCCCGTACGTCGCCACGATGGCGCCGCTCGTCGACAGCCTGGTTCAGCGGCTGCCAGCAGGCACCGACGGTGATGTCCTGTGGTGGTCGCTGGCACTCGGAGCCGACCTTGGTGGCAACGCGACGGCGATCGGCGCGAGCGCCAACGTCGTCGTGCTCGGCATCGCCGCCCGCAGCGGCTACCCGATCGGGTTCTGGGAGTTCACCAAGTACGGCCTGATCGTGACGGCCGTGACGATCGGGCTGTCCGTGCCCTACCTCTGGCTGCGCTACTTCGTGCTGGCGTGACCGCGCCCGTACGCCGCTACGTCGACTACCTGCGGGTCGAGCAGGTGGGTGGGCTGGTCCTGCTCGTCGCAGCAGCCATCGCGCTCGTCCTCGCCAACAGCCCCGCAAGCGACTGGTACGAGGACCTGCGAGGAGTGACGTTCGGACCGGACACACTCGGCGCTCGCCTCGACGTCGCCCACTGGGCGTCCGACGGGCTGCTCGCCGTCTTCTTCTTCGTCGTGGGGCTGGAGGTCAAGCGCGAGCTCGTCATCGGCGAGCTGACCGACCGCCGGACGGCGGCGCTGCCCGTGATCGCGGCGCTGGGCGGGATCGTCGTGCCGGCTCTGGTCTACCTCGCCGTCGCCGGCGGCGCCCCCGGCAGCGGACGCGGCTGGGCCGTCCCGACGGCCACCGACATCGCGTTCGCGCTGGCCGTGCTGGCTGTTGCCGGCGCGGCAGCACCCGTCGGGTTACGGCTGTTCCTGCTCTCGCTCGCCGTCGTCGACGATCTCGGCGCGATCGCGTTGATCGCGGCCCTCTACACCGAGACGCTGCGCTTGTTGCCGCTGCTGGGCGCGGCCGCTCTCCTCGGCCTCTACTGGCTGGCACAGCGACGTCGCATCACGACACCACTGCTGTACGTCCCGCTCGCCATCGCGGCGTGGTTGTGCGTTCACGACTCCGGCGTACACGCCACCGTCGCGGGCGTCGCGTTCGGGCTCCTCACCCGCGTCCGCCCCGACGACGGTGAGGAACACGGACCGGCCGAGCGGCTCGAGCACCGGCTCCAGCCGTGGAGCGCCGGACTGGTCGTACCGGTGTTCGCGTTCACGGCCGCCGGCGTCAGCGTCTCCACCGACGCCTTCGGCGCCGCCCTCGACGACCGGGCGGCGGTGGCCGTCTTGGTGGCCCTGCTCCTCGGCAAGTTCCTGGGCGTCCTCGGCGCATCGTGGCTCGCGGTGCGCACGGGTCTGGCCCGGCTGCCCGAGCGCGTCGGCTGGGTCGACCTCGCGGGCGTGGCGGCGCTCGCGGGGACCGGCTTCACCGTGAGCTTGCTCCTGGCCCGGCTCGCGTTCCCCGAACCGGAACGCGGCGCCGCAGTGACCCTGGCGGTGCTGGTGGCGAGCGTGGTGGCGTCCGTCGTCGGTGCGGTCATACTGCGAATCCGGCGCCACGCGCACGCGCATGTCGTGTAACACCGATGCCTGCGGGTACGGCGCCTGCGAGCAGCTGACCCCGCAGTACCTGAGGAGAGCGCAGTGAGCGACACCACGACCACGTCCGACGCGAGCCTCGGCGAGCTGGTAGCCACGGCGACCCGCGACCTGTCCTCGCTGATGCGCCAGGAGGTCGAGCTGGCCAAGGTGGAGATCAAGCGCGACGTGATGGCCGCCGGAAAGGGGGCCGGCATGTTCGGTGGCGCGGGTTTCGCCGGCCTGTTCGCGCTGCTGTTCCTCAGCATCTCTGCGGCGTACGGCATCGAGTACCTCGGCGTGCCGCTCGGCTGCGCGTTCTTCGCGGTCGGTGTCATCTACCTCGCCGCGGCGGGAGTGCTCGCGCTGACCGGCAAGAAGAGCCTGTCGAAGATGGGTCCGCCGGAGAAGACCATCGAGACGCTGAAGGACGACGCCGCTTGGGCCAAGCACCCGACGGTCACGCCGACGCGTAGTACGTGACACCCTCGGGCGCATGCCGCCCGAGGAGTCGGTCGTCCTCATCGACGGTCCCTGGACGCACCGTGAGGTGACGGCCAACGGTGCGCGGTTCCACCTCGCCGAGCACGGCCCTGCCGACGGGCCGCTGGTCCTGCTGCTGCACGGCTTCCCGGAGTTCTGGTGGTCCTGGCGGCATCAGCTCACCGCCCTGGGCGACGCCGGCCTGCGCGTCGTCGCACCCGACCTGCGCGGGTACGGAGGTTCGGACAAGCCACCACGCGGCTACGACGCCTACACCCTCTCGTCCGACGTGGCAGGGATGATCCGTGCTCTGGGCGCAGCCGACGCGCACGTCGTCGGAAGCGACTGGGGCGGCCTGCTCGGGTGGGCGGTCGCCACGATGCACCCGTCGAGCGTCCGGACGCTGACGGTCATCGGCATGCCGCATCCGTTGCGGCTGCGCGAGGCACTGCTCCACGACCGCGCGCAGATCAAGGCGTCGTCGTACATCGGCTTCTTCCAGCTCCCTAAGGCACCCGAGGCGCGCCTGCTGCGCAACGACGCTGCGTACGTCGAGCAGGTGCTGCGTCGCTGGGGCGGACCGGGGTTCCCCGACAGCGAGACCGCGGCGCGCTGCCGCGCCGCGATGCAGATCTCCGGGGTCGCTCACAGCTCGATGGAGTGGTACCGCTGGGCGGTGCGCTCGCAGACCCGGCCGAGTGGCGTGCGGTTCTTGCGCCTCATGTCGCGTGGTGTCACCGCGCCCGTGCTTCAGGTTCACGGTGCACTCGACGCGTGCCTGCTGCCGTCGACGGCGTACGGCTCCGCGGCCTACGCGCACGGTGGCTACACCCTGCGGATGCTTGACGGCGTCGGTCACTTCCCGCACGAGGAGTCGCCCGACGTCGTCACCGACCTGCTGCTCTCGCATGCGCGCCCGTGACGCCCTGGGCCGGCCGGTCCCGACCGGCTCGCCCACGGCCGTCGAGCCGGTGTCGGAGGAACCGCTGCCGCCGTACGACGCCGTCGCGCTCGCGCGGTCGCTGCTGGCGCAGGGCCGTGCGTTCTCCGCGCACGAGGTGCTCGAGGCCTCGTGGAAGGCGGCACCGGAACAGGAGCGTGAGCTGTGGCAGGGCCTCGCCCAGGTGTGCGTCGGGCTGACCCACCTGCAGCGCGGCAACCGGGTCGGCGCCGCGAGACTGCTCCGCCGAGGTGCGGAGAAGCTCACTGGACGCAGCGCCGCGTACGGCGTCGACGTACCGCGCGTCGCGCGCGACGCGTTCGGTCTCGCGGACGACGTCGACGCCGGAGCCGACGGTCCGCTTCTCGAGATCTAGGCAGCGCGGCTGCGCGACTCGGCGAGCCGGGCGAGGTTGTCGAGGAACCCGTCGGCCAGCACCTGCAGCCGGCGACCCGACAGCGCGCTGTCGAGGACACCCTCGCTGTCGAGCACGAGCGACGCCGCGGTCGTCGGTCCCTGCTCCCCCGGCGCGTAGGACAGGGTCAGCGCGCCGCGCGTGGCGGGCAGGGACGGGCCGACCCACTCGAAGCGCGTGACGTACGACGTAGGGGTGCGACGTGGCGGCTGGATGAGGACAGTCGCGGCCGTGGCGCCGGGCTGCGCGGGGATCTCTGCCTCGACGAGGACGCGATCGGCTACGGCCCCGACGCGACGGACGCCTGGCCAGAGCTCGAGCGCCGCCGGACCGGCCACGAGCAGCGCCGTGCTCGTGGGATCGGCCGCGATGCGCCGACCGGCGCGCGTGCGCACCACACCTGGAGCTAGGGACCGCATGGCGGGCCTCCTTCCGTCGGCACGGGCAGGGCCGACTGCTTGCAAGAGTAAGCAACCTGCAAGCACGGGTCGAGCGCGCCGGGTGTGACGGTCCCCACGGCCCCTCGCGGGGTTGATCCGGCGGAGGTCAGTCGCAGCCGCGCGTGCTCACCCGCTCGGTTGCGGTCGCCCCCTTGCGGGCGTCGGAGGCCACCTCTTCGGCGGTGAGGGCGTAGCCGGTCTTCGGGTCGTCGGCCGCGGCCGCGAAGATCACGCCGTACACCGCGCCCTGTGGCGACAGCAGCGGGCCGCCGGAGTTGCCCGGCAGCACCGTCGCACGCAGCGCATAGATCTCGCGCTCGACCGTCCGGCTCTGGTAGATGTCCGGGCCGCGCGCGTTCTGCTTCGCGGCGACGCGGGCCGACACCGCGGTGAACGGCCCGTCCTGTGGGTAGCCGACGACGATCGCGTCGGCTCCGGCCTTCGCCTCGCCGCCGAAGCGCAGCGGGGCCCGGTCCAGACCCGGGACGGCGAGCACCGCGATGTCGCGTGACGAGTCGAACAGCACCACCGTCGCGTCGAGGACACGGCCTCGCGCGACCTCGACCTTCGGGTTGCGCACGCCGGCCACGACGTGGGCGTTGGTCATCACCCGCTCGGCGGCGTAGACGAAACCGGTTCCTTCGATGCGCCGGCTGCAGGCCGGCGCCTCGCCGGTGATCTTCAGCACCTGGGCACGCGCCTGCTGCACCACCGGGCTGTTCGCGAGAGCCGGATCGGGCGCCGGGACGTTGGGCGCGCGCGTCGACGAGAACGGACCGATGACGTCCGGGAAACCGCGGTCGTTGATGAGCCGGCGGAACGACGCGAAGAAGGCCTTTCCCTGCTCGGGCACGAGTCCGTCGACGGTCGCGAGGACGTAGGACCGGCGTACCTGGGAGGCGATCTTCGGGAACGGCGACGAGGCAACCGCCGTGCCGACCAGCCAGGCGACGAGCAGGAGGCTGACGACGCTCACCGCTGCACCCGCAACGGCATCGGCCTGCCGAGCGGGCTTGAAGGTGAGCCGGTTGCGCAGCGCGGCACCGGCGACCGTCGCGAGGACCTGCCCGATGCTCGCCGCGACGAAGACCACAGTCAGGCCGACGACCGCCTCCGGGAAGCCGTCGAGGGGACCGGTGCGCGCGACCGCGGGAGCGATCTTCGCCCCGAGCACGCCACCGCCGAGGAAGCCGACGAACGACAGGACACCGACGACGAAGCCCTGCCGGTAGCCGGAGACGGCGAACAGCAGCGACGCGAGCAGCAGGATGATGTCGAGCAGGTCGCCGCGCATCGCCAGACCCTATCCGCGCAGGGCCGATCCGGAGGTCGCTCTCAGGCCGTCGGGCCGCCGGCCGTGCGCAGGGCCAGTGCGGCCGTCTCCGGGTCGAGCTCGCGCACTCGCGTGCGGTCCCAGGGGACCGCCCAGCCACCGAGTTCGAGCAGGCGATCGGTCAGGCCGGCGGTGAACCCCCAGACGCGCATGTCGCCGACGTCGAAGGCCGGGCCGATCCAGCCGCTCGGGTGGCTGACCGAGAGCCGGTTGGCCGGGTCGACGAGCTCTGCGAGCGGCACCCGCGCCACTGCCGCGACCTCCGCGTGGTCGACGACGCCGACGTCGTGCGGGTCACGCCACCACCCGACGACGGGTGTGACGACGAACCCCGACGGCGGCAGCCACAGGTCGGGAAGGGTGCCGAGGATCTCGACGCCGGTCGGGTCGAGCCCGACCTCCTCCTGCGCCTCCCGCAAGGCGGCCTCGACCGGCCCCGCGTCGCTGTCGTCCTGGACCCCGCCGGGGAACGCCGGCTGGCCGGCATGCGACCGAAGGGTCGCGGCGCGCTCGATGAACAGCAGGTCGGGTCCCCGCGCGCCGTCGCCGAACAGGACGAGCACCGCCGAGTGCCGGCCGCCCTCGGCCGGCGGCAGGAAGCGGCTGAGCTGCTCGGGCCGGACGTGCGGCAGCGCATCGGCCAGCGCCTGCAGCCACGGGGGGATGCTCACAGCCGCACCCCGAGGTGCGTCGCGACGAGCTTCTCGAGCTCGGGCACGCTGTCGACCTGGCCGTGCTCGACGTGCGTCACCTGCCCCCCGGCGTCGACGAACAGCGTGACGGGGGGGCCGCCGCCATACGCCCGCAGCAGCCGCCCGTCGACGTCGACGACGCTCGGGTAGTGCATGCCGTACTGCGCGGCGAACGTCAGGGCCTTGTCCGACTCGTCCTCGGTGTCCACACCGAGGACGCGGACCTTGCCGGCCGCCTTCGCCGCGAACGCGACGAGCACGGGCACCTCAGCGACGCACGGCCGGCACCAGGTGGCCCACATGTTGACCAGCATCGGCGTACCGGGTCCGGCTGTCCGTAGCGGGACGGCAGAGCCGCCACCGAGGCAGGGCAGACGCAGGTCAGGCAGGCCGCTCCCGACCCCGCTCGGGCAGGGCTCGAGCGCTGCTGCCTCGCGCAGCGTCCCGAGCGCATCGGCCGGCTCCGCATCGCCGGTCCGTGACTTGACCAGCAGTCCGACGGCGATGAGGGACAGCACGACGACGAACCCGATCACCTGGCGCCGCGTCACGACACCGCCACCTGCTCGGGCGTCTTCACCAGCTTCGACGCCACCTCGGGATCGGTCGGTCCGATGCCGTACGACGGGCAGAGCGGCGCGATCGTGCAGGCGCCGCATGCGGGCTTGCGGGCATGGCAGACCCGGCGGCCGTGGAAGATCAGCCGGT
Organism: Frankiaceae bacterium; assembly: GCA_016650445.1. Lineage (GTDB taxonomy): Bacteria > Actinomycetota > Actinomycetes > Mycobacteriales > SCTD01 > RYN-124. Next base: position 39,171 of record JAENVS010000006.1, read on the forward strand.
GGCTGAGCATCGTCCACTCGGCCTTGGGGACCAGGCTGCCCACGATCGCCTCGACCTTGACCGGGTCGCCTTCGTCGGTCCAGCCGAACCGCCGCGCCAGCCGACCGACGTGGGTGTCGACGGTGATGCCTGGTACGCCGAACGCGTTGCCGAGGATGACGTTGGCGGTCTTGCGCCCGATGCCGGGCAGCGAGACGAGGTCCACCAGGCGACCCGGGACGTCGCCGGCGTACCGCTCGACGAGTGCGGCGCCCAGACCGATGAGCGACGACGTCTTGTTGCGGAAGAAGCCGGTGGGACGGATCAGGCCTTCGAGCTCGGCCCGGTCGGCACCGGCGTACGCCGCCGCTGTCGGGTAGCGCCGGAACAGCGCCGGCGTGACCTCGTTGACCCGCTTGTCCGTGCACTGCGCGGACAGGATCGTCGCGACGGCGAGCTCGAGCGGGGTCGTGAAGCCGAGCTCGCAGTGCGCATCCGGATACACCGCGGCGAGCTCGCGGTTGATCCGGCGGGCCCGCCGGACGAGTCCCACGCGGCTCTCCTGTCGCTGCACCGCCACGCCACTGAGAGTAGGCGGGGAGGGACGCAACTCGGCTGGACGGGTGATCGGGCTCAAGGAACTCCGAAGTCGTGACGACCCCCTCTGTGTGGTCACAGACAGTGACGACGGAGGAGGGCACATGGACACGTCGACACCGCTCGCACCGGTGACGGCCTTCTCTGCCTCTCCCCCTGCAGCGGCCCCTGCCGCCGTCCCGCCTGCCCGCGACGGCGGACGCCGTGGCAGCCGACCGACCCCCGAGCGCTCGCACGAGTTCTCGCACCTGTCCCTCGAGGACCTGCGCACCTACCGGCGCAGGCTCACCTCGGAAGAGGATCAGGTCTCCTACTGGCGCCGCATCATCCAGGCCCGCCTCGACGTGCTGCGCGCGGGAACGCTCGGCAGCTCCGACGGCCAGTACCTGCGTCCGGTGCTCACCGACGACCGCCTCGCGAGCAGCCGGACGGCGCTCGTCTCCGTCGTGCCGGCCGACGACATCCCGCCGCTGCCGAACCTCGCTGAGCTGTGGGAGCGACGCATCGCCGCGGACGACGAGCCGGGCCAGCGCGAGCTCGACCACGACCTGGCCCGCGCCGAGCGGCAGCTGTCGGAGTACCGCCAGGCGCTGCACCGCCGCATCGCCGATGCCACCGGGGAGCTCATCGCGCGCTACCGCGAGCAGCCCGACCTCTGTCTGTCCGTCCTCCCCCTTCGTCGCGAGCGTCGCGTCATCTCCGCGTGACGGCGCGCTCCGCATAGAGGACGATGGGCCCGTGACCCTGCTGCCGCTGGCGCTTCTCGTGCCGGTCCTGCTGCTGTTCCTGATGCTCGGGATGGAGCGCGTCGAGGGTCCCCTTCGGGAGGACGCCGTCTCCGAGCAGCTCGAGGGCTTCCTCGACTCGGCCCGCCCGGACGAGGTCGAGACCTTCGTGAGCGAGGGCTTCGCGCCGGCGCTCGACCGCTACTGGCGCCGCCGCCGGTTGGGCCGTCTGCTGCCCGGCCGGAGTCGCTGACCAGGGCGTCATGCCAGACTCCGCGCGATGACACCGCAGCGAGACGAAGGGCGGGCGGGCGTGGACGAGGTGCTGGCCAAGGCCGGGCTGTTCCAGGGAGTTGCCCCCGAGGCTGCTGACGCGCTCGCGACGTCGCTGACGTATGCCGACTACACACGCGGCGACACGGTCTTCGTCGAGGGCGAGCAGGGCGACAGCCTCTACATCGTCCTGTCAGGGAAGGTGAAAGTCGGTCGGAAGGCAGCGGACGGCCGGGAGAACATGCTCTCCGTGATGGGCCCCTCCGACATGTTCGGCGAGCTGTCGCTGTTCGACCCGGGTCCGCGGACGGCGACGGCGACGGTCGTGACCGACGCCCGGGTGGCGTCGCTCGCGCACGCCTCGCTGCGGCCCTGGATCACCGACCGCCCGGAGATCGCGGAGCAGCTGCTGCGGGTCCTGGCTCGCCGTCTGCGCCGCACCAACGACGCGCTGGCCGACCTCATCTTCACCGATGTCCCCGGCCGGGTCGCCAAGGCGCTGCTCGGTCTGGCGGAGCGCTTCGGCACCGAGGAGCCCGACGGCGTCCGGGTCCACCACGACCTGACCCAGGAGGAGCTGGCGCAGCTCGTCGGCGCGTCGCGCGAGACCGTCAACAAGGCACTCGCCGACTTCGCGACCCGCGGCTGGATGCGGGTCGACTCCCGCGCCGTCACGATCCTCGACCACGACCGCCTGGCCCGCCGCGCCCGCTAGCGCAGATCGGCGTGCGCGGCCCCCGCTGACGTCCCACGCGGTCGACGCGCACGGCGATCAACGGGTTCAGCGGGTTGGGGCGGCGGCGAGGAGGGCTTCGGTGGCGGCGATCTCGGAGCGCTGGCCGGTCGAGGTGGCGACGTCCAAGGCTTCCCGGTACGCCGACTGCGCACCGTCGTCGTCGCCTCCCGCCCGCAGCGCCGACCCCAGCGCGCGCAGCGCCAGCACCTGGGAGCGGACGTCCTCGCCGGGGGTCGCTACCGCCTCGCGGGCCGCGGCAAGCCCCTCCTCGAGCCGACCGAGCTCGAGCAGCGTCCCGGCGCGGTGGGCCATCGCCTGCCGGCGCGGGAACAGCAGCCCCGGCTGGTCGCTGACCGCGAGGGCCGCGTCGAGCTCGGCCAGCGCTTCGACGCGCTGCCCTCGCACCCGCATCGACTGCGCGAGCAGCACCTTCGCGCCGAGCGCGGCGTGGGGCTCGAGATCGAGACCAGCGAGCACCGCGGAAGCCCGCCAGGCGTAGCCCTCGGCGCCCGCCACGTCACCACGGTCCAGCGACGCGTAGCCGGCCACGACCAGGGCGAGGCTCTGCGTCACCGGGAAGTGCGCCTTCTCCGACACCGCAGCAGCCTCGTCGAGGTGGGTCAGGGCCAGGTCGGGGTCGTCAGCGCCACGTGCCGCGATCCCGGCCGCAGTCAGTGCCAACGACCGGCCCCACGCGTCCCCGACCTCCTCGAACCGCTCCCGCGCGCGCTCCGCCGCCTCACGTGCCGCGGCGATGTCACCGAGCTCTGCCGCCGCGAGCGCATCGATCGTCAGCAGCGCCGCGACGCCCCACCGCTCGCCCATCGCCTCGCCGAGCGGCAGCAGCACACCCGCCATCTCGCGCGCCTCGGTCAGCCGACCTTGGAGGAGCCGCACGAACCCCTCGGTCCCGGCGACCCACGAGAGCCCGCCGGTGTCCTCCAGTGAGCTGAAGACCTCGGCGGCGCGCTCCAGGGTCTCCTCGGCAAGCGGGTAGTCCCCGCGCGTGGTGGCGCTCCAGGCCAGGTGCTGCAGCGCCCACCCGGCGCCGCGCTCGTCCCCGATCTGAACAGCGAGCGAGTACGCCGAGCGGAACCTCTCCTCAGCGGCAAGGAGCCGGCCGTCGAAGTAGTCGAGCAAGCCCAGCTGACGCAGCGCCTCGCCGCTGATCCGGTCGAGCCCGGCCGCGCTCGCCCCGGCGAGCGCGGACACGAAGGCCTCGGTCGCCCCGTGCAGGTCTCCGCGCCGGCGGCGTACGTCGCCCGCGACGACGAGGGCGGCCGCGCGCACGCCGTCCTCGACAGCGTGCAGCGCCGGTTCGAGGTGCTCCTCGGCCTCGGACAGCCGGTGGAGTGCCGCGAGCGCCTGGGCGTACGCGACCCGGACCGGGACCACCGGGTCGGGGGGCAGCGGGTCGCCGTACGTGACCTCGCCGAGCGCCAGCGCTCGCGCCAGCAGGCGCTCCGCGTTCGTGTTGTCATCGCGCCCGAGGGCCGCCGACCCGAGCCTGGCCATGGCGGCGAACGCGATGCCGCGCGACCGCCACGCGGGGTCGCTCGGCGGCAACCCCATCTCCGCGGCGAGCCGCACGGCGCGCTCGCCTTGCGACGCCACCACGACGTCCGCGTCGCTGGAGCGTCCGCCATCGGCGGCGTGCGCGTGCGCTGCCGCGGCGGCGTGCCGGCGCGCCCGCTCCGACTTCGTGAGACCGGCGTAGGCGACGTCCCGCACGAGCGTGTGGCCGAACCGCAGCGCGTCGGCATCGGCATCGAGATCGAGGAGCCGGCGGTCGACGAGAGCGTCGATGGCGGCGCGCACCACCGCCGGGTCACCGTGCCCCGACGCGCGTCCGACCGCTTCGAGCATCGGCAACGACACCCGCGTTCCCACGACCGACGCATCGCGCAGAACACCCTTGGCAGCACCGTCGAGCCCGTCGATGCGCGCCGCGAGCACGGACTGGACACCCGCCGGGAGCAGGTCGTCAGGCGCGTCAGCTCCGAGCACCCAGCGGTCACCCTCGCGGACGAGCGCGCCACGGTCGACGAGCAGGTGCAGGAGCTCGGCGAGGAAGAACGGGTTGCCCTGGGCACGCGCGAGCAGGGCAGTGCGGACGCCGTCGTCGAGCTCGGCGGCCGGGGCCCCGAGATAGGCCCTGAGCAGCCGCTCGGCTGCGTTGTCGTCCAGCGGCAGGACCGGCAGCAGCTCGGCGTCGGCCAGCGCCTCCCACCAGCCGTCGTCGCCGATGGAGAGCATGTCCGGCCGACCGAGCCCGACGAGCAGGACCGGCCCACGCGTGCGGGCCGCGACGTCGCGCAGCCCCTCGAGCATCGAGGGGGTCGCCCAGTGCAGATCGTCGAGCAGAAGCACCAGCGGGCCGTCGACGGACAACGCCGTCCACAGCGCGGCAATGGCCCGGCGGACCTGGTCGCCGCCCATCATCGCGCCCGGCGTCGCGGCGTCACGCAGGGTCGTCGCATCGAGATCCTCGAGGCCGAGCAGCGCCTGCAGCCGCTCAAGCATCCCGGCCGGCACCGGCCCGGCGTACGACGGCTGCTCGAGACGGGCGACCGTGCGCCCGACGCGGGCGCGGGCGGTGTCGACGTCATCGGCGTCGCTGATGCCACAGGCGGTCCGGACCATCTCGGCGACGGCGGCGAGGTCGCGTCCCTCGCCGTATGGCGCGCAACGGCCCCACAGGACCCTGGCGCCGGGCAGCTCCCCCGCGAAGCGCGCCAGCTCCTGACCGAGCCGTGTCTTGCCCACCCCCGCCTCGCCGGAGACGAGCACCGCACGCGGCGTTCGACGGTCGACGACGTCGAGGAGCCGGCCGATGAGCAGGCCGAGCTCCGCGTCGCGGCCGACGAACGGCGCCTCGTCACCGATGCCCAGCCGACTCGCTCCGGACGGCCGAAGACCGACCAGCTCGTACGCCGTCACCAGCTCGCGCTTTCCCTTGAGCCGCAAGGGCGACAGGGCCCGCCACGACGCGATCGACATCGTGGCGAGCGCCGTTTCACGCCCCGCGTAAACAGCACCGACACCGGCGGCGTCCGACAGCCGCGACGCGGTGTTCACCGCGTCGCCGATGACCGTGTAGGACACCTGCGCCTGTACGCCGGCCACGACCTCGCCGGTGTTCAGCCCCACCCGCAGCCCGAGCCGGCGGCCGCCGCCGCTCTCCTCCTCGACGACCCGGCGCACCGCCGACTGCATGCGCGCTGCCGCGCGCACCGCGCGCTCGGCGTCGTCCTCGTGCGCGATGGGTGCGCCGAAGACCGCCATCAGCCCGTCGCCGGTCAGCTTGTCGACGTGACCGCCGAACTCCGTGACGGCATCGGCGAGGGTGGCGAGGACGCGATCGGTCACGGCGCCCACGCGTTCGGGGTCGAGGTCCTCCGACCAGCTCGTGAAGTCGGACAGGTCGCCGAACAGCACCGTCACGACCCGGCGCTCGGTCTCCAGCTCGGGCTGGCCGCCGGCCAGCGGGCTGCCACACGCGAAGCAGAAGCGCGCACCCGGGACGGTCGGCGTTGCGCAGACCGGGCAGGTCACCGTGGGCTCTTCAGGTGCTCCAGCTGCGCGCGCACCGAGAGCGTCGCGGCCGGCCACAGCACGCGGTCGACGTCGGCGTAGACGACCTCCACGACCTGCTGCGCCGTCGTCGCACCCGCCTCGACGGCAGCCCGCACCTGCTCCAGCCGCTGCTCGCGGTGGGCGAGGTACTGCGTGGCCACCACGCCGGCGGACGGCAGCTCGGGCCCGTGACCGGGCAGCACCATCAGGTCGCCGAGCTCACGCAGCCGCCGCAACGACGCGAGGTAGTCGCGGAGCACGCCGTCGGGATGCGAGACCACGGTCGTGCCGCGGCCCAGGATCGTGTCCCCGGTCAGCACTGCTGCGTCACCGGGGCCGGCGATCACGAACGACAGCGAGTCGGCGCTGTGACCGGGCGTCGCCGCGACGCGGATCTCGAGGCCGGCGGCGACGACGACATCACCCTCGCCGAGCCCTTCGTCGCCCAGGCGGTGCCTCGGGTCGAGCGCGCGCACCGGCGCGCTGGTCAGCTCCGCGAGCCGGCGCGCCCCGTCGCTGTGGTCGGGGTGCCCGTGGGTCAGCAGGATGGTGGCGACCGGCCCGCAGGACGCCACGGCAACGAGGTGCTCCTCGTCGTCGGGTCCGGGGTCGACGACGACACACGCCTGCGAGCCCGGTGACCGCAGCACCCACGTGTTGGTGCCCTCCAGCGTCATCGGGCCGGGGTTGGGGGCGAGCACCACCGAGGCCGTGCCGGTTACCCGTCGCGGTCCCGTCGCCCGCGACATCAGCTGGGGTAGCCGTCGTCGCCGGGCAGGAGGAAGACCAGCCGGTCGTCGTCCCCGACGAGCAGCTTGGGCAGCACGGGGGTGATGTCGCGCTCGCCGTTCAGCGCGGCGTCGACGTCGTCGTACGCCGCGAGCTCGGTCAGCACCGTGCGCGTCGGCGGCAGCATCGTGAGCTCCTGCTCGAGCGCGTCCGCCGGGCGGAGCCACAGCCGCTGGTCCGCCTCCGTGCCGGCCGTCCGCGTGACCTGGCCCGCCGGCAGCCGGGCGAGGAAGAACCGGGTGTCGAAGCGCTTGGGCTCGACCTCCGGGGTGATCCAGTGGGCGAGCGGCCGCAGGAGGTCGCTGCGCAGCACGAGCCCCCGGCGGGCGAGCAGCTCCGACAGCGAGTGCTCCCGGCCCTCCAGCGCGACGCGCTCGGCCTCCCACTCGTCGGTGCTCACGTCGGCGAGTAACTCCCGGTCCGAGGGGCCCGCGAAGAGCACCCCAGACTCCTCGAAGGTCTCGCGCACCGCCGCGCACACCAGCGACCGGGCCAGCTCGTCGGAGGTCGCGAACTGCGCGCCCCACGCGACAGCAGGCGGACCCGCCCAGCCGATCTCAGCGGCCGCGTCGGCGGGGTCGACGGATCCGCCCGGGAACACGTGCATCCCGCCGGCGAACGACATCACACTGACCCGGCGCAGCAGGTAGACCTCCATTCCGCGCCGGCCGTCCCGCACGAGCGCGACCGTGGCCGCGTCCCGTGGCCGCGCGGCGACGAAGGCCGGGTCCTGGGCCGCCCGAGCACGCTCGAGGAACTGTGCCGGCAGCCCGCCGTCGCTCAAGAGCCGGCTGCCTCGGTGGAGACCTCGACGATCAGCTCGACTTCGACCGGGGCGTCGAGCGGGAGGACGGCGACCCCCACCGCGGACCGCGCGTGCCGACCCGCCTCACCGAACACCTCGCCGAGCAGCTCGGACGCGCCGTTGATGACACCGGGCTGCCCGGTGAAGTCGGGCGTGGACGCGACGAAGCCCACGACCTTGACGACGCGGACGACGTTGTCGATGCCGACGAGAGCGTCGACGGCGGCCAGGGCGTTCAGAGCGCAGGCGCGTGCGAGCGCCTTGGCCTGCTCAGCGGTGACCTGCCCACCGACCTTGCCGATCGAGGGCAGCTCGCCGTTGACCATCGGCAGCTGACCGGACGTGTAGACGAGCCGCCCGGTCTGCACGGCAGGCACGTACGCCGCGACCGGCGGGACGACCGACGGCAGCGTCAGCCCGAGCTCGGCCAACCTCGCGGAGGCGCTCATGGGAGCGGCCGCTTGAAGTAGGCGACGAGCTGGTCACCGCCGCCGGGGCCCGGCACGACCTGCACGAGCTCCCAGCCGTCGCTGCCCCAGTTGTCGAGGATCTGCTTCGTCGCGTGCACGAGCAGCGGGACGGTGGCGTACTCCCACTTCTGCATGCCGCGACCCTATCCAGGACCGGCATCGGCAGCAGCGTCAGGCCGACTGCTGCGCGGCCTCCGCGGCCCGCTTGCGCTGGAGCCGTCGACGCTCGAGCTCGTTCATCCCACCCCAGATGCCGTGCGGCTCCTGGACGGCGATGGAGTACTCCAGGCACTCGCGCTGCACGGGGCAGGCGCGGCACAGCGCACGGGCGACGCCCTCGCGCGCGTCCTTCTCCTGCTTGCGCTCGAAGTGCGGCGGCGCGAAGAAGTAGGAGGCGTTGTCACGACGGCACTGCGCGTTGGCGCGCCAGATCGGTTCCGAGAGCATGATCACCTTCTCCACGAGCGGGGTGTGGCCCGCGTCACAGGGAGAGGATTCGCGCTCCGCGTGCAGATTCCTGCCGGCGGTTTCCCGCCAATGTCAGGAGCTGGACATCTTCTCGAAGTAGCGCAGCAGCTCCACCGGGAACGGCATCACGAGCGTGCTGTTCTTCTCCGCCGCCACCTCGACGACGGTCTGGAGCAGGCGAAGCTGAAGCCCGCTCGGGTCGTTCGACAGCGCCCGGCCGGCCTCGGCGAGCTTGACGGAGGCCTGCAGCTCGCCGTCGGCGGCGATGATGCGGGCCCGGCGCTCGCGCTCAGCCTCCGCCTGTCGCGACATCGACCGCTTCATGCCCTCCGGCAACGCGACGTCCTTGAGCTCGACCCGCTCGATCTTCACGCCCCACGGGCCCTCCGTCGGCTCGTCGATGACCGCCCGCAGGTCGGCGTTGATGCGGTCGCGGTCACTGAGCAGCTCGTCAAGGTCGGCCTTGCCGCTGACGGAACGCAGCGACGTCTGCGCCACCTGGGAGACGGCGAACAGGTAGTTCTGGACGTTGACGATGGCCTTCACGGCATCGATGACACGGAAGTACACGACCGCGTCGACGTGGACGCTGACGTTGTCCTTGGTGATGCACTCCTGCGAGGGCACGCCCATGGTGATGATCTGCATGTTGACCTTCTCCATGCGGTCGATCACCGGGATGATCACGGTGATGCCCGGCTGGCGCACCCCGGGTTGCACCCGCCCGAGCCGGAACACGACACCCTGCTCGTACTGCTGCACGACGCGGATGCCCATCAGCAGCAGCACGAAGACGAACAGGCCGAACAACACCATCAGGACGCTGAAAGCCTGCACGGGTACCTCTCCCGACGAAGGCACCTCCCCCGCCGTACGGCGGCAGTCAACACCCGCGCACCTACCCTGTGTGGGTGTCTGACTTCCCCGGTGCGCGGTTGCACGTCGTCACCGGCAAGGGCGGCACGGGCAAGACGACCGTCGCCGCGGCGCTCGCACTGGCGATCGCCGCCGGCGGCAAGCGGGTGCTGCTGACCGAGGTCGAAGGCCGCCAGGGCATCGCGCAGCTGTTCGACACCGCGCCGCTGCCGTACGAGGAGCGCAAGGTCGCCGTGGCCCCCGGCGGCGGGGACGTCTACGCCCTGGCCATCGACCCGGAAGGGGCGCTGCTCGACTACCTCCACATGTTCTACCGGCTGTCACCCAGCGGCATCCCGGCGCGGACGCTGCGGCGGATGGGCGCCTTTGAATTCGCGACGACGGTCGCGCCCGGACTAAGCGACGTCCTGCTGACCGGCAAGGTCAAGGAGGCCGTCATCCGCAAGCAGAAGGACGGCACCCCGGCGTACGACGCAGTCGTCGTCGACGGCCCACCGACCGGTCGCATCACGCGGTTCCTCAACATCTCGCACGAGATGGGTGGCCTGGCCAAGGTGGGACCGATCAAGAACCAGTCGGACAACGTGATGGCCGTGCTGCGGTCGGCCCAGACCGCGGTCCACCTGGTGACGCTGCTCGAGGAGATGCCCGTGCAGGAGACCCTCGACGGCGTCGCCGAGCTGACGGCCGCGCAGCTGCCGGTCGGCGGGGTCATCGTCAACGCCGTCCGCGAGCCGGTGCTCCCTGCCGCGGACCTCGCCGCCGCGGAGGCCGGCCGCCTGGACGTCGCCGCGCTGGCCGCCGGCCTCAAGGAGGCCGGGCTGGAGCCGGACGAGGCGCTCGTGTCGGCGCTCGCGAGCGAGGCCGTCGACCACGCGCAACGGGTGGCGCTCGAGGAGCGCGGTCGCGACAGCCTGGGCGCGCTGCAGCGGCCGTCGTACGAGCTCCCCCTCCTCACCCAAGCCGTCGACCTCGGCAGCCTCTACCGGCTCGCCGAGCTCCTCCGTGAGCAGGGACTGGCATGAACGCGACCGTGCCCGTGCCCGTGCTCGACATCGACGCGACCATCGACGGCGCGCGGATCCTGGTCTGCTGCGGGTCCGGCGGTGTGGGGAAGACGACGACCGCGGCCGCCCTCGCGCTACGGGCAGCCGAGCGCGGGCGGCGGACCGTGGTGCTCACCATCGACCCGGCCCGCCGGCTCGCGCAGTCGATGGGGCTCTCCGAGCTCGACAACACCCCGCGCCGGGTCACCGGCGTCGACGAGTCAGCGGGCGGGTTCCTCGACGCGATGATGCTCGACATGAAGAGGACGTTCGACGAGATCGTCCTCACCCACGCCGAACCGTCCAAGGCCGAGGCGATCCTCGCCAACCCCTTCTACCAAGCGCTCTCGTCCTCCTTCGCGGGCACGCAGGAGTACATGGCGATGGAGAAGCTCGGGCAGCTGCAGGCGTCGGGCGACTACGACCTCGTCGTCGTCGACACCCCGCCGACCCGCTCGGCACTGGACTTCCTGGACGCGCCGCAGCGGCTGACCACGTTCCTCGACGGCCGCATGATCAAGGTGCTGATGGCGCCGGCGAAGGCCGGCGGCAAGGCCTACCTCAAGGTCGTCAGCGCAGGCTTCAACGTCTTCACCGGCGTCATCGCGAAGATCGTCGGTGCCTCGGTGCTGCAAGACGTCTCGCAGTTCATCGCCGCGCTCGAGACGATGTTCGGGGGGTTCCGCGAGCGGGCGCAGGCGACCTACGACCTGCTGAAGGCACCTGGTACGTCGTTCATCGTCGTGGCCGCGCCGGAGCGTGACGCGCTGCGCGAGGCGGCGTACTTCGTGGAGCGACTCGCCGAGGAGCGCATGCCGCTGGCCGGTCTGGTGGTCAACCGCGTGCACCGTTCCGAGGTGACATCGCTGACGGCCGAGCGGTCGGTCGCGGCCGCGCAGACCCTCGAGGCGACCGGTAGCTCGCCGCTCGCCAGCGCGGTCCTGCGACTGCACGCCGACCGGGTCTGGCTGGCCGTGCGGGAGCAGCGGATGGAGGCGCGGTTCAGCACCGCCCACCCCGGTGTGCCCGTGGTGGAGGTCGCTGCCCAGCCCGGGGACGTGCACGACCTCGACGGCCTTCGACGCGTCGGTGCGGACCTCGCCGGGGAGGCTGCGGCCTGACGGTCAGACGGCGTGGGCGGCGTGGGCGGCGCGGGCGCTGTCGAGCAGCTCGCGCCACGAGCTGACCTCGGGCCGGCGGCGCAGCAGGGCCCGGCGCTCGCGCTCCGTCATCCCGCCCCACACCCCGAACTCCACGCGGTTGTCGAGGGCGTCCGACAGGCACTCCGTCCGCACCGGGCAGCCCATGCAGACCGCCTTCGCCCGGTTCTGCGCCGCGCCCGTGACGAACAGGTCATCGGGATCCGACGTCTTGCAGGCGGACCGGGTGGTCCAATCCTGGTTCCAGTACTGACGGCTGTCCATGCTCGGCATGAGGGGGTCCTCGCAGACTTGGTGGGGCGCCCGTTGAGGGGGGTGGCGTCCCGACTTGCACACCGTAGGAAGCGGACGTCTCGGACGGCAGACCCCGTTCGGCCCATTCCCGGGTAGTCCGATCGGGCCATTAGGGCAGATCGGACATCGAGCGCCCGTCGCGGGCCGCCCGGCGCTGGGCCCCACACGTACGCTGTCTTCGTGGCTGGGAGCTCGCGGGGATCGGACCCGATCGCCTCGCGGCTGGGGCTGGCACTGGTCGTCAGCGTGGTCATGGGACTGCTACTCGCCGCCCTCGCCCTCCCCGTGGTCGGGGCTATCGGCCTGACCGCGAAGTCGAGCGCTGACGACTTCCTGGCCCTCCCCGCGGACCTCGAAGCGGGACCGCCGGCGCAGCGCAGCAAGATCCTGGCGAGCGACGGCACGCTTCTCGCGACGATGTACTCGCAGAACCGCGTCAACGTCCCGCTGCACATCGTGCCGCTGGCCGCCCGGCAGGCGATCATCGCGATCGAGGACAGCCGCTTCTACGCGCATCACGGCGTCGACTACAAGGGCATCATCCGGGCCGCGGTGACCAACGCGGGCGCGGGTGGCGTAAAGCAGGGCGCGTCGACGCTTACCCAGCAGTACGTCAAGAACGCGCTCATCGAGTCGGCGACCGACAAGGCCGGCCAGCGGGCTGCGAAAGCGGACAGCATCGAACGCAAGCTGCGCGAGGCCCGCTACGCGATCGCCCTCGAGCGCAAGCTGACGAAGGACCAGATCCTCGAGCGCTACCTCAACATCGCGTACTTCGGTCACGGGGTCTACGGCATCGGCACAGCCGCCAACTACTACTTCGCCAAGCCGGTCAACCGGCTCAACCTCGCACAGTCCGCGCTGCTCGCCGGCATGGTGCAGAACCCCAACACGTACGACCCGAGCAGCAAGGAGCCCTCCATCCGGGCGGTGACGAAGGCGCGCCGCGACGTCGTGCTGCGCCGCATGCAGGAGCTCGGCTTCATCAGCGATGCCCAGCGCCTCGCCGGCGAGAAGCTCGGGATCTTCACCGCGCTGCGGCCGGTCGGCAGCGGCTGCGAGGACGCCGCTGTCCAGTCGCCTTTCTTCTGCGACTACGTGCGCCACATCCTGGAGGACACCCCCGCGGGAAGGTCCCTCGGCCAGACGCGCAACGAGCGGCAGCGTGCGCTGCTCGGAGGCGGCCTGACCATCCGCACCACTCTCGACCCCAAGGCGCAGCTGGCCGCGCAGACCGCTGTCGACGAGAAGGTCCCGCGCCACGACAAGTCCGGAGCAGCGGTGGCCATCAACATGGTCGAGCCAGGCACCGGCAACCTCAAGGCGATGGCGGTCAACCGCACCTACAGCGACGAGAAGGGTGCCAGCAACACCAAGGTCAACCTCGCGACGGGCGGCCAGTTCGGCTACCAGGCCGGCTCGACGTTCAAGGCCTTCGTCATCGCCGAGGCGCTCCGGCAAGGCATCCCGCTGAGCCTCACGATGCACGCGCCTCAGACCTACACGTCCAAGGTCTTCAACGACTACAAGGACGGCCAGATCGGCCCCTACAAGATCTCCAACGCCGGCGACTCCGAAGCGGGCACGTTCAACCTCACGACCGCCACCGCGCTGTCGGTCAACACCTACTTCCTTCAGCTGGAGGAGCGCACCGGGGTCGAGAAGCCGGCGGCGCTGGCCGAGTCGATGGGCGTGCGCGTCGTCAAGAACTTCGTCGCCGACCAGCCGCTCGGCCGTGGCGGGTCCTTCGTGCTGGGCAGCTACGGCGTGAGCCCGCTGGACATGGCGGCGGCGTACGCGACCTTCGCCGCGCACGGGCTCTACTGCCCGCCGCGCGTCGTCACCGAGATCGTGGCCCCGGATCGCAAGCCGCTCACGGTTCCGCAGGAGGACTGCCAGCAGGTGCTCGAGCCGGGTGTCGCCGACACCGTTACGTCGCTGCTGCGCGGTGTGATCGACGGGCCGGTGCACGGCCGGACCGGGTCCGCGGCGTCGATCGGCCGCCCGGCTGCCGGCAAGACCGGCACGGTCAACGAGTCCCGGGCAGCGTGGTTCGTCGGCTACACGCCAGAGCTCGCCACGTCGGTCTGGCTCGGGATGCCGAACCCGACCCCGGGCCCGAAGTACGGCGTACCGGAACCGATGAAGAGCGTGACGATCAACCACCGCTTCTACAAGCAGGTGTACGGCGGCAGCCTGCCCGCGCCGATCTGGAAGCAGGCCATGGGCGCGGCGCTTGACGGCGTTCCGGTGCAGCAGTTCACCGCGGCCGACCAGACCGTCGTCGACGGGGAGAAGGTGCCCGTCCCCGACGTGTCCGGCCAGCCCTACGAGACGGCGAAGCAGACCCTGATCGACGCCGGGTTCGGCGTGCGCAGCGGCGGCTTCGTGCCGGCCGCGCCGGTGCCGTTCGGCGTCACGCCCTACACGTCACCAGCTGCCGGACGGATGGTGACGGTCGGCACGACGATCACCGTCTACCAGTCGAACGGCCGGGAGCGGCCACCGTCGCCTTCGCCCGCGACGTCGCCGCTCCCCGGCGAGCAGTCACCGCCTCCGCCGCAGCCGTCCCCCAAGCCGAGCCCGTCGAAGAAGCGCGGCCGCGGCTAGCCGGCGAGCGCTGCCTTGACCGCCGCCGCGACGCGACCGCCATCGGCGCGGCCGGCGACCTTCGGACCGACGAGCTTCATGACCGCGCCCATGGCCTGCGGTCCTTCGGCTCCCGACTCCGCGACCGCTTCGCGGACGAGCGCCACGAGGTCCTCGTCCGACAGCTGCGCGGGCAGGTAGCCGTCGAGCACGGCGCCCTCGGCGAGCTCGCGCTCCGCGCGGTCCGGCCGGCCACCGGTGGTGAAGGCGTCGGCGGCCTCCCGACGTTTCTTCGCCTCGCGCGCGATGACCTTCACGACCTCCTCGTTCGACAGCTGCCGCGCGCTCTTGCCGACAACCTCTTCATTGCCGATGGCGGTGAGCACCATCCGAAGCGTCGCCATCGTCAGCTCGTCGCGGGCCTTCATCGCGGTGGTGAGGTCGGCGTGTAGCCGGTCCTTCAGCTCTCCCATGGGGCGAACCTACCTAGGGTGTGGGGATGCGACTGCGCAACGCCGTGCTGCTGACCGGCGTCGGGCTCGCGGCGGGTGCGCTCGCCGAGCCGCACTTCCCCGTGCTGCGTCGCGCGTCAGTGCCGGTGCTGCCCGTCGGCGCGCCATCGCTCACCGTGCTCCACCTGTCCGACCTGCACCTGCTGCCGCGGCACGGTCGCCGGTCGCGCTGGATGCGGTCCCTCGCCGCTGAGCGGGCCGACCTCGCGGTGGTCACCGGAGACCTGTGGTCCTCAGTGCACGCGCTGCCGCTGCTGGGCTCCACGCTCGCTGCGCTCACGGCCGACGGCACCCCTGGGGTGTTCGTCCCTGGCAACAACGACTACTACGCGCCGCTGCCGCCGAGCTTCGTGGGCTACTTCACCGGCGCCCAGCCGCGACGCCACGGCCCGAACATGCCGTGGCACCGGGTCGTGACGATGCTCGAGCAGGTCGGGTGGACCGATCTCACCCACCGGCGTACGACGATCTCGCTGCGCGGGCTGTCCGTGACGTTGACGGGCACCGACGACGCTCACCTTCGCCGGGACCGCTACGCGCTGGTCGCCGGACCGGTCAGCTCCGACATCGCGATCGGCGTGACGCACACACCGCAAAGACGGGTGCTGGACGCCTTCGTTGCGGACGGCCATGAGCTGCTGCTCGCGGGCCACACGCACGGCGGTCAGGTGCGGCTGCCGGGGTACGGCGCGCTCGTCACGAACTGCGATCTGGACCGCTCCCGCGCGCGGGGTCTGTCGCGCCACGGCAGTGCCTGGCTGCACGTGGCGGCCGGTCTGGGCACGTCGCCGTACGCGCCCATCCGCTTCTGCTGCCGACCTGAGGCGACACTGCTGACGCTGACCGCGGTCCGGTAGTCTGCGCAGGCAGCAATCGGGGTGTGGCGCAGCTTGGTAGCGCGCTACGTTCGGGACGTAGAGGCCGCAGGTTCAAATCCTGTCACCCCGACCATGTCAGTAGGCAGCATGACCAGTTCCCTGATCGCCGACTGGGAGCTGAGGTACCGCGCACCCCGGGTGTGGCTTCCGGAGTGGGCGCGCGATGCGCCCGGCCGCTGCCTGTACGTGTCCAACGCGACCGGCATCTACGAGCTGCACGCGTGGGATCGCGCCACGGACACGCATCGGCAGGTCACGTCCCGCGCCAACGGGACGACGGAGGGGCAGCTCGCCGCGGACGGTGAGCACATCTGGTGGTTCGACGACGCCGACGGCGACGAGTTCGGCACCTGGAAGCGACAGCCGTTCGCGGGCGGCGACGACGAGCCCGCCGCCCCGGACGTCCCGGCCGGCTACAGCGCCGGTCTGGAGATCGGGCGCTCGACGGCGGTCGTCGGCAGGTCCGACGACGACGGGACGTCCATCCACGTCGTCCGTCGCGAGGGCACGACGCTGCTGTACTCCTCCGCCGATGACGCCTCCGTCGTCGGCCTCTCGACCGACGAGCGACTTGTGCTCATCGAGCACTCCGAGCACGGCGACTCACGACACCGCGCGCTGCGCGTGCTGGACACCGACGGCACGGTGATCGCGGATCTGTGGGACGGCCCGGGGCTGGGCTTGCACGGCAGCGGCTTCGCGCCCAGCGGCACAACGGTGCTTGCGCTGCACGAGCAGGCCGGCCGGCCGATGCCGCTGCTCTGGGACCCGGTGTCGGGTCAGGTGGACCGGTTGGCCGTGGACCTCGACGGTGATCTGGAGGCCGACTGGTACCCGGACGGCAGCGCGCTGCTCGTCGTCGCGGAAGCGCGCGGCAGGGCGACGCTGCACCGCGTCGACCTCGACGGTGCCGTCACCACGCTGCCCACTGATCCGGGAACCGTGACGGACGCGACCGCGCGACCGGACGGCGCCGTCGAGTACTCCTGGTCGTCAGCCGCGACGCCGCCCGTGGTGCGCTCCGTCGACGGCCACGTCGTCCTGGCCGCGCCGCCGCCTCTAGCGCCGGCGTCGCTGCCCGTCAGCGATGCCTTCGTCGATGGACCCGGCGGCCGCATCCACTCGCTGGTCGCGACGCCGGCCGGCTCGGGGCCGTTCCCGACGGTGTTCAACGTGCACGGAGGCCCGCACCACCTCGACCAGGACGCGTTCTACCCGGCCCGGGCAGCGATGCTCGATCTCGGGTGCGCGGTGATCGACGTCAACTACCGCGGCTCTACCGGCTACGGCTCGGCGTGGCGCGATGCCTTGACCGGCCGGCCCGGGCTTACGGAGCTCGAGGACGTCGAGGCGGTGCTTCGCTGGGCGATCGACAGCGGCGTGGCCGATCCCGCACGATGCGTCATCAGCGGTGGCTCGTGGGGCGGCTACCTCGCCCTTCTCGCCGTCGGGACGCAGCCCGACCTGTGGGCCGCGGCCGTGGCGGCCGTCCCTGTCGCCGACTATGTCGCCGCCTACGAGGACGAGATGGAGCCGCTGAAGGCCTTCGACCAGTCGCTGTTCGGCGGCTCGCCCGACGAGGTACCCGAGCTCTACCGAGCGTGCTCGCCGCTGACGTACGTCGCCGACGTGCGCGCGCCCATCCTGGTCACCGCCGGCGCCAACGACCCGCGCTGCCCGCTGCGCCAGATCGAGAACTACCTCGATGCCGCCGCCGCGCTCGGCAAGGATGTCGAGGTCTACCGGTACGACGCCGGCCACGGCTCACTCGTCGTCGACGAACGGGTCAAGCAGGCGCGGATCGAGCTCGACTTCCTCGCCCGCCGGCTCGGTCTGCCACCACCCGCATAGACCTTGCCGCGGTACGACGCCACTGCCATCGTGCCCACATGGCGGTCACCCGCGGTCTCGTCTCGGCTGTGGTCGCGGCGGGCGTCGTCCTGCTGGGTTGTTGGGTCACCGGCGGGCTGCTGACCGACGACGCCACGACAGCGATGGTCCTGACCGGGGGATGGTTCACGGTCTCAGTCGGAGCAGCGCTGCTCGCCGCGAGGCGATGGGGCCGCGCGGCCTGGCCCGGCCTGGTGGCCACCGTCGTGACCGCATCGCTCGTCGGAGGCTGGCTGCTGCTCGCCAGCCGCGTCGACCGAGTCGTGGACGAGCCGGTGCTCGCAGTGCCGTCGGCATCGGCTGCCTCGACCACCCCCGCGCAGCAGCCTCCAGCGCCCGCCGTCACGCGCGTCTCGGCCGGCAGCTTCACAAGCGGTGCGCACGAGACCCGGGGAACGGCGACCCTGCTGCGTCGCGCCGACGGCCGGTTGGTGCTGACGATGGTCGGCTTCGAGACCGCTGCGGGGCCCGACCTGCGGGTGCAGCTCGTCCCGGCCGGCGCAAAGGGCGTCGAGGGCGGCACGGACGTCGGTGCCCTCAAGGGCAACAAGGGCGACCAGAAGTACGCCGTCCCGAGCACCGCGCCGACAGCCCGGGTCGTGATCTGGTGCCGGGCCTTCTCGGTGAGCTTCGGCGCCGCCGACCTGCGCGCCTGAGGGCGCGGGCTAGGGAGCCGGAGCCGCAGCGGGGCTGAACACGGCGGCGGCGGGGGATGCGCTGACCTCGACGCTGGGCACGACGACGGGGCTGGGCGGTGCCTCGGTCGGCGACGGTGACGGAGAGGGCGAAGGTGACGGGGACGGTGACGGTGACGGTGACGCGGAGGCTGACGGGGAGGGTGACGGTGACGGGCTCGGCTCGGACTGCTCGAGCAGCGACGCCTTCTGGAGCAGGCGCGCGGCCACCGTCTGGAGCTCCTGTGCCTTGGTCGTCGTGATGTCGGCGTTGGCGCTCTGCCGTCGTACCAGTGCGAGGAAGTCGTCCACGGCTGCCCGCAGCGCGGCTGCATCGAGGTCGTTCGCGGCCACCGAGATGGCGTTCATCTTCGTCTGCAGCTCGGCCTGAGGCGAGCTCGAGGGTGAGCAGCCGGCGAGCACCAGGCACGCCCCGACGGCCAGCGCGAGCCGCTTCACCTGCCGTCCACGAGCTGCTGGAGCCGGACGACGTCGCGTCGTACCTCGGCGGGGACGTTCGGGTTGACCGCGACCTTGTCCGGCACCGTCGTCGTCCCGCTCCCGGACCGGCTCACCAGAAGGGCCGTGACGACAAGCACACCCAGCGCGAGCAGGACCCCCGCCACGATGGCCCAGTTGTTGCGGGCCGGCCGGGCCGCAACCGGCGCGACGTCGCGGCGGGCCGGATCACGCGCCGGCACCGCCGGTGCGGGCACCGCGGTCGTGAGCATGCGGGTGCGGTCGATGACCTGCGTGCGGTCCGCGACGGGAGTCGGCGTCACCAACGCGGTCGTGGCTGCGCCGCCGGCCGTGATCGCATGCAGGTCAGTCGCGACCTGCGCGCACGTCGGGCGCCGAGCCGGGTCGCGGTCGGTCATCGCGGTCAGCAGCCCCGGCCAGCCGTCGGGCAGGTCGGCAGGCACCTCCGGCGGGCGCGAGAGCCGTGCCAGCGCAACCTCGACGGCACTCCCGGGGTACTCGCGCTGCCCGGTGAGGCACTCGAGGAGGACCAGACCCAGGGAGTAGACATCGGCCGCCGTGCCGACCGGCTCGGCGGTGACCTG
Source organism: Frankiaceae bacterium (assembly GCA_016650445.1). Lineage (GTDB taxonomy): Bacteria > Actinomycetota > Actinomycetes > Mycobacteriales > SCTD01 > RYN-124. Next base: position 58,572 of record JAENVS010000006.1, read on the forward strand.
TTCCGGAGACAGGTACGACGCCGTGCCCACGGTCAGCCCCGTGGCAGTCACCTTCGCGGCGTCGACGAGCCGGGCGATGCCGAAGTCGGTCAGCCGCACCCGGCCGTCCTGACCGAGGAGCACATTGGCCGGCTTCACGTCGCGGTGGATCAACGCCTCGCCGTGCACATAGGCGAGCGCGTCGGCGAGCCGCGCACCGATCTCCGCGCCGCGCGCCGACGTCATCGGTCCGCGGCGGATCGCGTCGGACAGCGTCTCTCCGTCGACGAGCTCCATGACCACCCAGGGTCGCCCGGTCTCGTCGGTGCCGGCGTCGTAGACCGGGACCAGCCCGGGGTGTGACAGCCGCGCGAGCAGCTTGGCCTCGTCACCCACTCGGTTGGAGTCCTCGCCGCCGGAGGACGTCACGAGCTTGAGCGCCACCTGGCGGTCGAGCGCCTCGTCGGTGCAGCACCACACCTCCGCCGAGCCACCTCTGCCGAGCAGCCGCTCCGGGCGGTACCGGCCGCCGATGAGCCCGTCCGGACGGCCGCCCATGGCGGCGGTGGGCTGGTCGGTCACGTGCGAGCCCGCGCGACCAGCTCCGCGATCTGCACGGCGTTGAGCGCCGCTCCCTTGCGCAGGTTGTCGTTGCTCACGAACAGCGCAAGGCCGTTGGCCCCGTCCTGCCTGAGCCTGCCCACGAACGCCGGGTCCTGCCCAGCTGCCTGCAGCGGCGTGGGCACGTCGCTGAGCTCCACTCCCGGGGCGGCCGCGAGCAGCTCCGTCGCTCGGGCCACGGAAAGCGGCCGCGAGAACTCCACGTTGAGCGACAGCGAGTGCCCCGTGAACACGGGGACCCGTACGCACGTGCCCGACACGCGCAGATCGGGGATCCCGAGGATCTTGCGGCTCTCGTTGCGGAGCTTGTGCTCCTCGTCGGTCTCGAACGCGCCGTCGTCGACGATCGAACCGGCCATCGGGAGCACGTTGAACGCGATCGGTCGGACGTACTTCTCCGGAGTCGGGAAGTCGACCGCTGCACCGTCGTGCACGAGGTCGGTCGCCCGGCCGACGACCTGGCGCACCTGCTTGTCGAGCTCGTCGACGCCCGCCAGACCGGAGCCCGACACCGCCTGGTACGTCGAGGCGATCATGCGGACCAGGCCGGCCTCGTCGTGCAGCGGCTTGAGCACCGGCATCGCCGCCATCGTGGTGCAGTTGGGGTTGGCGATGATGCCCTTGCGAGCGTTGCGGATCTCCCCGCCGTTGACCTCGCTGACGACGAGCGGCACGTCCGGATCCATCCGCCACGCGGACGAGTTGTCGATCACCGTGGCGCCGGCGGCGGCGTACTTCGGTGCCAGCGCGCGCGAGGTCGCCCCGCCGGCCGAGAACAGGGCGATGTCGAGGTCGGACACGTCGGCGGTCGCAGCGTCCTCGACGACGATGTCCCCGTCGCGCCACGGCAGCGTCGATCCGGCGGACCTGGCGGAGGCGAAGAAGCGCAGTGACGCCAGCGGGAAGTCGCGCTCGTCGAGCAGCCGGCGCATGACAGCGCCTACCTGTCCGGTCGCGCCGACAACGCCGACGTGCAAGCCGCTCATGGGGTCGAGTCTACGAGCCGTGAGGCAGGGACCGAGGCGCAGCGCGTCGAACCCTGCGCCATGCGCACGTCCTCCTCGCTCCAGATCCGACTAGGGATGGCCCTGCTCGCCGTCGCCGGCACCCTGGCCGCGCTACCCGCGGCGGCCGAGCCCGTCCCGGGCGGCTACGCCTACAGCGACGCGTGGTTCACGGCTGCGGACGGCACCCAGCTGCACGCGGGTGTCTTCCTGCCCAAGGACCACCGCAAGGGCGAGCGCCATCCGGTGCTGCTCACCTCGACGCCGTACACCTCGCCCAACGGCGGAGCCACGGCAGCCGGCAACACCGAGGGCCCGGTCATCCGGTTCCCCGAGCTGTTCAAGCACAGCGCCTTCAAGGCCGGCCGGTGGGCCTACGTCCAGGTCGACGTGCGCGGCTTCGGCGGCTCCGGCGGCTGTTTCGGCTACTACCTGCCACCCGAGGCCAGCGACGTCAAGGTCGCCGTCAACTGGGCGGGCGGTCAGAAGTGGTCCACCGGCAAGGTCGGCATGTGGGGGAAGTCGTACGACGCCGCGCAAGAGGTGCTGGCCCTCGCCTCGCGGCCGAAGGCGCTCGCCGCAGCGGTCATCCAGGAGCCGGGGCTGTCGGCGTACACCGCGCTCTGGATGAACGGCGTCCACTACGCCACCGGCCGCTACGCGACGACGTCGACCTACACCGCCGACGACGTCGGACCGCCGCAGAACACCACGACGGCGACGTCCCCCGAGTACGCCGCCGCGGCAGCGGCGCCGGCGACGGCAGCGCCGACGTGCCGGACCGATGCGGTCGCGGCGATGAACACCGAGTCCGACCGCGCCGGCGCGTTCTGGAAGGGCAAGGAGCCCTACCTCGGTGCGAAGGGGGCAACGATCCCGACCTTCTGGGACCACGGCTTCGACGACGCCAACACCAAGCCGGTGCACCTCGACGTCTGGACCTCACTGCGCGGTCCGAAGCAGGCGTGGTTCGGGCAGTACACCCACCTGCGGGGCCACGAGGCGGGTGTGGGTCGCGAAGGGTTCCTGGACGAGTCCTTCCGCTTCCTCGACCGCTACGTCCGCGGTCTGCGCGTCGCGAAGAAGGACCCGGCCGTGACCGTGCAGTCAGGTCACGGCGACGGCCCGTGGCGCTCGGAGATGCAGTGGCCGCCGGCCGATGCGCGTCGATGGACGCTGCCGCTGCTCGACGGCCAGTTCACGGATGCACCTGGCAACGTCGGCGAGGGCGCTGACGCGGGACAGGGCACCTGGACCGTCACGCAGCCGCTGCGCAACGCGGCGCACCTGGCCGGTGAGGTGGTGCTGAAAGCCAGGGTCTACGCCAGCGCGCCCGGTGTGCACGTCGTGGCCCACCTGTACGACGTCGACCCGAGTGGGAAGGCTCGCCTCGTCACGCGGGGTGCCCTCGCGACGAAGGTGCTCGGAACGCAGCTGATCTCCTACGCGCTCTACCCGCAGGACTGGTTGTTCGAGAAGGGCCACCGGATCGGGCTCGTCCTGTCCGGCAGCGACGACGACTGGTTCTCGCCCGGCGTGTCCATGACGGAGGTGCCGTTCGGGGAGGCGTCGCTGTCGATGCCGTTGCTGAGGTACGCGCGCGCGTTCGACCTCGAGGGCGGCAAGAGCGACGGCATGAGCGCCGCGCCGTTCGCCGTCGACCCGACTGTGCTCAAGGACCGCGCGGTCGGGGCTCAGCCCCCGGCGCAACAGCGGCGGTAGCTCCAGTCAGCGCGGCGCTCCTCCGGCCACCGTCGGCCCCTTCCCGCGGTGCAGCGTTTCGGGACCGTAAGGGCGCTCCCGGCCATCGACGCTGCCACAGCCGGCCCTACCCGACGGCCACGGCTCGTTGATCGACGCGGAGGTACTCGGGTTTCGACGCACAGAAACCCGAGTCTTTCCCCGTCGATCATCACCGGACCGGCCCGGCTCTGTGCCGCTTCTCGCCTCGCGGCAACTGCCCGAGGGCAGCGGGTCAGCGGCCGGTGCCGGCGTAGACCGTCGCCTCGGCATCGGAGCCGAGGTCGAACGCCTCGTGGATGGCGCGCACCGCGACGGGAACGCTGGTGTCACGACACACCACCGAGATGCGGATCTCGGACGTGCTGATGGCCTCGGCGTTGATGCCCGCCTTCGCCAGTGCCTCGAAGAACGTCGCGGTCACACCCGGGTGCGACTTCATCCCGGCGCCGACGAGCGAGACCTTGCCGATGTGCTCATCCGAGAGCAGCTGCTCGAAGCCCACCGCCGCCTGCAGCTTCGACAGCGACGCCATCGCCGTCGCGAGGTCGCTCTTGGGCAACGTGAAGGAGATGTCGGTGCGGTCGGTGGCGCCGGAGACGTTCTGCACGATCATGTCGATGTTGACCTCGGCATCGGCGACCGCGCGGAAGATCGCGGCCGCCTCACCGGGCTTGTCCGGCACCCCGACGACCGTGACGCGGGCCTCGGTCAGGTCGTGTGCGACCCCGCTGATGATGGCCTGCTCCACGGGGACATCTCCTGTGATGAGGGTGCCTGGGTTGGTCGAGAACGACGAGCGCACGACCAGCGGGACGTTGTAGCGGCGGGCGTACTCCACGCAGCGCAGGTGCAGGATCTTCGCGCCGGAGGCGGCGAGCTCGAGCATCTCCTCGTACGAGACCGTCGCCTGGTGCCGGGCGTTGGGCACGAGGCGGGGGTCGGCGGAGTAGACCCCGTCGACGTCGCTGTAGATCTCGCACACCTCAGCACCGAGAGCCGCAGCCAGTGCCACCGCGGTCGTGTCCGAACCACCACGACCCAGCGTCGTGATGTCCTTCGTGTCCTGGCTGACGCCCTGGAACCCCGCGACGATCGCGATGTGCCCCTTGCCGATTGCCTCGGTGATGCGGCCGGGGGTGACGTCGATGATCCGGGCGCGTCCGTGGGACGAGTCGGTGATGACGCCCGCCTGCGAGCCGGTGAATGACCGGGCCGACAGGCCCAGCGATTGGATCGCCATGGCGAGCAGCGCCATCGAGATCCGCTCCCCGGCGGTGAGCAGCATGTCGAGCTCGCGGCCGGGCGGCAGCGGCGAGACCTGCTGGGCGAGGGCGAGCAGCTCGTCGGTGGTGTCGCCCATCGCGGAGACGACGACGCAGACATCGTGGCCGTCCTTCTTCGTTGCCACGATGCGCTCGGCGACCCGCTTGATGCGCTCGGCATCGGAGACGGACGACCCGCCGTACTTCTGCACGACGAGTCCCATGGCCCCCAGAGTACCGGCGACGGCTTACGGTGCGGCCATGACGAGTGCGGGAGCAGGGGTCGTCGCGAGCGGGGTACGGCGTCGCTTCGGGCCGGTCGAGGCGGTCCGCGGGATCGACCTGACGGCGCTTCCTGGCGAGGTCACCGCACTGGTCGGTCCGAACGGCGCGGGCAAGACCACTCTGCTGCTGGTGCTTGCGACGCTGCTGGTCCCCGACGCGGGCGAGGTACGCGTCGCAGGCCACGACCCCGTCACCGAGCCGGACGCCGTCCGCGCCCGGATGGGCTGGTCACCGGACGTGTTCGGTCTCTACGACAACCTCACCGCGCGCGAGTACGTGCAGTTCTTCGCCGACGCGTACCGGCTCGGAGCGGCCAAGGCGCAGGCGCGCGCCGGCGAGCTGCTCGCGGTCGCTCGGCTCGAGGAGTTTGCCGATCGCCCGGTGCACGTCCTGTCGCGCGGGCAGAAGCAGCGGCTCGGGCTCACCCGCGCACTCGTGCACGAGCCGGAAGTCCTGCTGCTCGACGAGCCCGCATCGGGCCTCGACCCGCGCAGCCGCGTGGAGCTGCGCGAGCTGCTGCGGTCGCTCGCCACCGGCGGTACGGCGGTCATCGTGTCGAGCCATCTGCTCGGCGACCTCGAGGAGCTCGCGGACCGCGTCGTGTTCGTCGACCGCGGAGTCACGGTCGGGGAGCACCGGCTCGACCAGCTGCCCACCGGCACGGTGGCGCGACCGTGGCGCATTCGGGCGCTCGACACCGACGCGCTCGTCGCGGCGCTCACCCGCAACGGCTACGACCACGACGCGCCGACCCCCGCTGGTGTCGACGTGCGGCTCGCCAACGACGAAGCGGCCGTCGCGCTGCTCGTCGGCCTCGTGCGCGACGGCGTACCCGTGGTGTCGTGCCAGCCCCTGGGGGGCGCTCTCGAGGCGGCCTACCTGGAGCTCACCGAATGACGCCCGGCGGGATCGTGATCGTTGCGAAGCAGGAGTTCCGGCTGCGCATCCGGGCCGGTCGCTGGCGGCTGCTGCTCTCGCTGTGGTTCGGCATCCTCCTGCTGTTCACCGGACTGCTGCGCGGTGCCCTCGGCGGCTTCAGCCAGGAGGAGGTCCTCGACAAGGGCATCGTCCTCTACGGCGGCCTCATGCTGTTCGTGCTCGGGTTGGCGCTGCTCGTCGTGCCTGCCCTCGCCGCGCAGTCGGTCAACGGCGACCGTGAGCGCGGCACGCTCGCGACCTTGCAAGTGACGCGTCTGACGGCAGCGGACATCTGCCTCGGCAAGTTCGCCGCTGCCTGGGGCACGGCGCTGGTGTTCCTGTCGTTGACGCTGCCCCTGGTCCTGTACTCGATCGCCGAGAAGGGCGTCCCGGTCGGTCGCGTCGTCGTGGTGACGCTGGTCTTGGCCCTGCTGCTCGGTTCGGTGTGCGCGATCTCGCTCGCGCTGTCCGCACTGCTGTCGCGGACCACGACGTCCGGCGTGATCGCCTACCTCGCCGTCTTCACGCTGACCGTCGGCACGACGATCGCGTTCGGTCTCGCGACGGCGATCACGACCGAGAAGTACACCGAGACGTACACACCGCAGTGCCCGTCCGAGACCGAGCTCCCGCCGGACCTGCCCGCGGAGGACCGCCAGCGGATCCTCGACCAGTGCAACCAGCCGCCGCAGAGCTTCGAGGCGTCGCGGGCCCGCACGGACCGCACCTGGTGGCTGCTCGCCCCCAACCCGTTCGTCATCCTCGCCGACGCCGCGCCGCAGCTGCCCCCGCTCACCGACGAGGAGCAGCGCGCACGCGACGAGGAGCGGGCTCGCGGCGTCAACCGGCAGGACGCGCGTGACATCGACCCGCTCGGTGGTCTGGGTCGCGCGATCCGTGACCTGCGTGACACCCCTGCCGGTAGCGGAGCGACCGCCATCGAGACCGGACTCGTTGAGGGAGACGCGCCCCTGCGGCGTGAGGAGCGCAAGCCGGTGTGGCCCTGGGGGCTGGGCGTCGACGTGCTGCTCGCCGTCGGCGCGCTCTGGCTGACGACGCGGCGGCTCACCACGCCGACCCGCAACCTCCCGAAGGGCCAGCGCATCGCCTGACCCACGGGCTCTGGCGTGCCCCTCAGCCGTAGGCGCCGCCGGGCAGGAAGGGCGTCATGGGTCCGAGCAGGGTGCGTCGGCACGACGAGGGCCCGGCAACGAGGGGAAGGCGCGCCGCCAGCGCCACGTCGATCGCCCACTGCTGGTCGGCCGTGAGCCAGTCGACGACGACGCCCGGCTTCTCGGCCCGTGCCAGCGCCGCCCAGAGCAGGCGCTGAGCGAGTTCGGGCGTCGTAGCGCCGAGTGATCCGACCGCACCGCCGCGCACGATGCAGAAGCCGCGGTCGGCGCCGTCCTCGGCGACGAGCAGCTCCTGACCGGTCGCCGCCATCGCCGCCAGATCGGGGCCGTACGGCGCACCGCGCAGCCGGGTCACGACGTCGTCGACGAGCTCACCGTGACCACTCCAGGCGCCGTCGCGCACGCCGAGGTTCGCCGGGACGACGGACCGGTCCAGCTGTCCCATCGCCGAGTAGCCCGCGTGCGGCGCGAACCCGGCGAGGGCGTAACGGCGCAACGCCTTCGGGTCGGCGGTCGCGAGTATCCAGGCGGCACCGGCGCCCTCGGCCGTCCGCAGCGACGCGTCGAGCAGGGTCTTGCCGATGCCGCGCGCCTGGACGTCCGTCGCCACCGACAGCAGCGACAGGAACCACATCTGCCCGCGGCGCAACGACAGCGCGACGCCGACGTACCTGTCTCCGTCGACCGCCACCCACGCACCGTCGGGGTCCGTGCGCTGCAGGTGCGCGATCCGGTAGCGACCGCGCTCCACCATCTCCGGCGTGCGCTCCGGGGCAGGCGGCCCGGCCTCGTAGGCCGCCGCCATCGCCCGCATCGCCGCGGCGTTCATCGCGTCGACAGCGGGAACTTCCGCTGGGAGCAGCGGCCGTACCTCGGTCACTCCCCGAGGTCGATTGCCGGCTCGGGGACGGCGTCGAGGCGGGTGTGCGCCACGACGGACTGCAGCGCGCGCAGCGCTGCGCCGGCGTGCGTCCCCCAGTGGTTGAGGTAGGTGAACTGCCACCACCAGAGCGACTCCTCGACGCGGCCGGCGTCGAAGTGCCGCAGGCCGTGCACGAGGTCACCGGCGATCTCGGTGAGGTCGTCGGACAGGAAGTACGGCACCAGCTCGTTGTCGCCGTACGGGTCGAAGACCTCGGTGTACTCGTCGACGGGTTCGAGCTCCTCCGCGAGGCGGACCCGCAGGGCATCGATGTCGGGAACCTGTGGCACGACCGGCTCGACGTTGGACTCGAGGATGACGTCGGTCAGCGCGCCGAGCTGCGCACCGGCGACGCAGATGCGCGCGACGTCGAGGAGCAGCAGCGAGATGGCCTGCGAACCGGCCTCACCGGAGGCCACTGCCTCGACCGTCTCGAGATAGGAACGCACGTCGAGCGCCACGTCCTGTGCCAGCTGAGCGTCGTCAGACATCGACCTGCCTCCTGCCCTCGAACGCCCGGCCGAGCGTCACCTCGTCGGCGTACTCCAGGTCGCCCCCCACGGGCAGACCGCTTGCCAGCCGCGTCACGCGCAGCCCCATCGGCTTGACGAGCCGGGCGAGGTAGGTCGCTGTCGCCTCCCCCTCCAGGTTCGGGTCGGTGGCGAGGATCAGCTCGGTCACCCCCCCGTCCTGCAACCGGATCATCAGCTCACGCACGCGCAGGTCGTCAGGGCCGACGCCCTCGATCGGCGAGATGGCGCCGCCGAGGACGTGGTAGCGCCCGCGGAACTCGCGGGTCTTCTCGATGGCCACGACATCCTTCGGCTCCTCCACCACGCAGATGACGGTCAGGTCGCGCCGCGGGTCACGGCAGACCCGGCAATCGTCCTGCTCGCTGACGTTGCCGCAGATCCGGCAGAACCGCACCTTCTCCTTGACCTCGGTCAGCGCGGACACCAGTCGTCGTACGTCCACCGGGTCGGCGGCGAGCAGGTGGAAGGCGATGCGCTGGGCGCTCTTGGGACCGACGCCCGGCAGGCGGCCGAGCTCGTCGATCAGGTCCTGTACGGCGCCCTCATACATGCATGCACATCTACATCCCGGGCAGCCCGAGGCTGCCCATCCCCTGCGTCAGCGGGCCCATCTTCTGCTCGGCGAGCTCCGACGCGGCGCGGCTCGCGTCGCGGATCGCGGCGACGACCAGGTCCTCGAGGCTCTCGACGTCGTCCGGGTCGACCGCCTTGGGGTCGATCTTGACGCTGCGCACCTCGCCGGCGCCGGTCACCGTCGCTGTGACGAGGCCCCCGCCCGCGGTGCCGCTGACCTCCGTCTCGGCGAGCTCCTGCTGCGCCGACAGCATCTGCTGCTGCATCTTCTGCGCCTGCTTCATCAGCTGCTGCATGTTGGGCTGCGCCGGCATCGCGTCTCTCCTCGGGTCCGGTCGCCGAGCCTATGGCCACGCGTTGTCCACAGGTGCGGAACGGGTCGCGGTCGAGAGGTCGTTGCGCTGCCACCCTGGCCGACATGTCCTGGTACGGCGACCCCGACGACCGCAGCTGAGGGTCGGTCGGGCTCACTCCCCGACGGTGCCGACGACCCGACCCCCGAGCTCGCTCTCCACCAGCCGCAGCGCGGCGTCTTCGCCGTCCACTGCCGGAACGGCGGAGCTCTGCTCGTCGGGGTCCTCGGCCACCGCCTCGTCGCCGGGCGCGAACCCCTCGTGGACGGGCGGGGCCGTTGTCGTCCGCGCACCCGCAACGCCGACCTCCGCCGCACCCGGCGCCGCGGTGAACTGGCAGCGGACCTCGACGTCGACACCCAGCAGCTCGGAGATCGCGTCGCGCAGGTAGTCGACGTTGGCACCGGACTGGAAGTTGCGCATCGGGCCCTGGTTGGTGAAGGCGAGGGTCAGCACCCGGCCGTCGAGCGACGCCACCTGCGCGCTCCCGAGGGCGACGTACGCCGACTTCTTCGCATCGCGTACCGCGGCGAGCACGCGGTCCCACTCGCGACGCAGCGCGGCCGCGTCGAGACCTCCGACGCCGGGCTGGGGTAACGCGGCCGGAGCTGGCGGCACGGGTGCGGGAGGTTCGCCGCCGGGCGTGGCTGTCGCCGGCCACGCGGGCCCCGAAGCCAGCGGTGCTGGCGGCGCTGCGGCTGCTTCCGGCGCTGCCGCCGTCGCGTCGGGCTCGCCCCGTCCGACGACGGGTGCAACGTTGCCGCGTACGGGTTCTGACGCAGCGGGCGTAGCGGACGGGGGGGCCGGCGTCGCGATGTCGAGCCGTCGCTCGAGCCGCTCGATACGGGTCAGCGCCGCCGTCGCGTCGGACACCGCCGCCGGAAGCAGGACCCGCGCGCACACGAGCTCGAGCAGCAGTCGCGGTGCGGTCGTACCCCGCATCTCGGTCAGGCCCTCGTGGAACAGGTCGGCGGCGCGGGACAGTCCCGCGGAGCCGAGCATCGATGCCTGCCGCCCCATGTGCTCGAGCTGGTCCGCCGGGCAGTCGAGCAGACCCTTCACGCCGGCGTCGGGAACAGCGTCGAGCACGACGAGGTCGCGCAGCCGCTCGAGAACGTCCTGGGCGAAGCGCCGAGGGTCGTGACCGCGCTCCATCACCAGGTCCACGGCAGCGAAGACGGCCGCGCTGTCACGCGCCGCGAACGCATCGACGACGTCGTCGAGCAGCGTGTCCGGTGTGACGCCGAGCAACCCGGCGGCGGCCTCCCGCGTGACGCCGTCGGCGCCGGCGGAGGCAAGGACCTGGTCGAGGATCGAGAGCCCGTCGCGGGCGGACCCCTGGGCGGCCCGCACCACCAGCGGGAGCACCGTCCTGTCGACGACGATGCCCTCCTTGTCGACGACGTCCTGCAGCAGCTTCGTGAGGTCGGTCCGGGACATCAGCCGGAACGGGTAGTGGTGGGTCCGCGAGCGGATCGTCGGGAGGACCTTCTCCGGCTCGGTCGTCGCGAAGACGAAGCAGAGGAAGCCCGGCGGCTCCTCCACGAGCTTGAGCAGGGCGTTGAAGCCCTCGCGCGAGACCATGTGGGCCTCGTCGATGATGTAGACCTTGAAGCGGCTGGCAACCGGGGCGTAGAACGCGCGGTCGCGTAGGTCGCGGGCGTCGTCGACACCACCGTGCGACGCGGCGTCGATCTCGACGACGTCAAGGCTGCCGGGCCCGTTCGGCGCCAGGGCGACGCAGGAGTCACAGCTGCCGCACGGGTCCGGAGTGGGGCCCTTCTCGCAGTTGAGGCTGCGGGCGAGGATCCGCGCGCTCGAGGTCTTCCCGCAGCCGCGCGGTCCGCTGAACAGATACGCATGGTGGATGCGGTCGTTGCGAAGGGCCTGCTGCAGCGGGCCGGTGACGTGCTCCTGGCCCTTGAGGTCGGCGAAGGTCCCCGGCCGGTACTTGCGATACAGCGCCAGGCTCACGTGCCGTCCTCCTACAACCAGTAAGGACCCCTCGCACACCCACCCAGAGCCCGCCTGCCCTTGCTGCCTTCCGGCCCTGGGGGGGTTCAGCGAGATGGGCGCCGCACGAGGGGTCTGGGGCTCACTGTAGACGTACGGCGGTGGCCGGCGGTCGGCCCTTTCCACCTCGCCGGGCGCGGCTAGGATCGAGCGCGGTCTCCAGGAGGATTCGCCTAGTTGGCCTATGGCGCACGCTTGGAAAGCGTGTTGGGGGCAACCCCTCGCGAGTTCGAATCTCGCATCCTCCGCACCAGCAGCTCGCGAACGACGACGGGCCCTCGCCGTGATGGCGAGGGCCCGTCGGCTCGAGCGGGGTGTCTACACGAGCGCGAGAGCCGGCTTCGGCTTGCGCGTCGCGTACATCAGCCCGGTGCCGACCAGGAGCAGGAGCAGAGCAGCCTGCGTCAGCATCTCGGTGCTGCTGCCGGTGAACGGCAGCGCCGTGCCCGGGCCGGGAGTCGTCCCGCCGACAGGCGTGACGACGGTGGCCGGCGTGTTCGTGCGTCCTGTCACCGTGCCCGGCGTCGTGGCCGGGCCGCCGTCGCCACCGGTGATCGGGCAACCGGCCATGGCCGGACTGCTCGAGCCCGCGGGCGGGCAGACCTTCGGCGGGTTGCAGTCCGCGACGTTGCCGCTGGCCGGCATGGGGTTGCCGTTCGGGCAGAGCTCGCCGCCACCGCCGCCACCGCCGCCACACTCGGAGGCGTCGTGGTTGTTCGGGAGCAGGTGACCCTTGCAGTCGTACGACGGGTTGGTGCCGCCGCACTCAGTGGCGTCGTGGTTGTTCGGGAGCAGGTGACCCTTGCAGTCGTACGACGGGTTGGTGCCGCCGCACTCAGTGGCGTCGTGGTTGTTCGGGAGCAGGTGACCCTTGCAGTCGTACGACGGGTTGGTGGTCTCGCACTCCGACGCGCTGTGGTTGTTCGGCAGCAGGTGACCCTTGCAGTCGTAGTTGGGGGTCGACGGCGGGGTCGTGCAGGCGGTGTGGGCCGGGTTGCTGCGGCCGATGCCGTGGTTGCGGTCGCACTCGTAACCGGCGTTGCCGTCGGTCGCATTCGGCGCCTGGCCGGGCGGGTTCTTGTTGTCGGCCTTGCCGACACAGCCCGCGCACGGCTGGCCGACCTGCTTGCCACCGCCGTTGCCGTTCAGCGACGGCGCACCGTCACGGGTGGACCGGTACGGGTTGCTCGCCGACGTGTCGTTGGCGCCGGTGTTGTTGCCGTCGGCGGTCGAGAACGGCTGCAGCTGCGTGACGTCCCCGCTCGGCTGCCCACCGCCGACAGCGGGGCTGCCGCTGCGGCCGTTGACGACCTCGTAGGAGGTGGTGTTGGAGCCGGTGGTGACTCCGCCCTGGTTGGTGAAGGGCACCGAGGTCGTGTTGGTGTTGGTGCCGGTGGTCGACGCGGGGGCAACCGGACCGATGAAGCCGGCCGGCTTGGCAGCGATGACTGCCGCGTCGTGGCCCTTGGCCAGGCCGTTGGCGTTGTCGGCGGTGTCGTCCTTCTTAAGGGCGGCAGCGGCCTGGGCCTGCGCGCTGTTGCCGCGCTCGGCGACCGCAGCTGCGTCGTCGGCCGCGAAGGCCGGCGTACCGAAGCCGATGACCAGGGGAACGGAGAGGCAGATCGCCGCGAGCGTCGAGACGACGGGCGCGCGGCGGATCCTGCTGGTGGTACCTGAGGTGCTATGGATGGTGCGCACGCGGGGACTCCCGTCCAAGGTAGAGGGCATCCGAAGATGTCCGGCTACCGGACGAGCCGGTCTCGCCACTAGCTCCCCGCACGGTCTTGGCGACCGTCTTCCTCCGTGCACCTGCTGTCGGAGTGCGACAGCCGGTGTCGGTGAGGACCGTGCGGATCACAGCCTCTGCATCCGGTGACCAGAACGTCTCGCGACGCCCAGCTCACTGGGGCAGGTCGGTCTCGCCACTAGCTCCCCGCGCGGTCTAGGCGACCGAGTCTCTCCGTGTTCTCCCCGTGGGGCGAACCGGTGTGGACCGTGCGGATCAACGCTTCCTTACTCGAAGCGGGTTGCTACCCACTTCACCGACCCATTACGCCACATGCTTGCGACGCGGCGCTAGGGGTCGGATACAGAGAGTAACCAGAGATCAACCCAGAAGTAGTGGGCTGAACGGCGTAACTCTGGGTGGTGCTGGTCACACCCATCACGCGGAGTAACCAGCCGGAGGGGCGGCGGCCGGCTTGCGACAGACCAGGTGCGCGTAGTGCGCATCGTGGGTCACCTGGTCCACGGCGATCGCCCTGCCGTCATCGGTCCAGATCTCCTCGACGTCCAGCCCGGCGGCGCGCACGTCACCGACGACCGCGGCGAGCCGGCAAAAGTGCACGACGAAACGGAACTCGTGGGCCCGCAACGGTGCCGTTGCCCAACCGTCATGCTGCTCCCCCTGGCCGACGTTGCGTCGGTAGAACCAGTGCGACGTGGTCAGTCGCAGGGCTGCGCCGGGCAGGGCTCGAGCCGTGTTGATCGCCCCGGGCCTGTTGACCGCCTCCACGATCTGCCGGCCTCGGGGGCGCTGCCGAGAGCTCGGACCATCCAGGTTGTGCGTGGAGAAGACCAGTCGACCCCCCGGGCCGAGCAGCCGGTGCGCCGCGGCGACGAAGCCGAGGCGCTGGTCGTGCGTCAGGCAGTCGAGTCCGTTCAGGCTGAAGACGACGAGGTCCTGGCTGCCGGCGGCGAAGCCGCTCAGATCCGCCGCGTCACCCAGCCGGACATCCGCGTGCGGGTAGTTGCGCCGCGCCAGCCGGACCATCTCAGCACTGCTGTCTATGGCGAGGTAGCTCACCCCCGGCGTGGCCAGGAAGGAGGCGCTTCGGCCGCCACCGACACCGATGTCGAGAACTCGGGCCCCTTCGGGCAACGGCAGCAGGCCCGAGAAAGCCTGCCGTTCCCCCTCGTCGCTCCAGCCCTGCGTCGCGTGGGCGTACTCACGCGCGACGAGCAGCGACCCCCACCGCGGGGTCACCGCAGCGGTCAGCCGCCAGGCTGGCTGCGGCGGAGGCCGGCCACCACGAGGGCGGAGCCACCGACGACTGCTGCACCACCCACGGTGAGGAGCAGGACGAACTGGCCACCCGTGAAGGGCAGCGTCGTACCCGGAGTCGTGGTCCGCGCGCGCACGGGGGCTGGGCTGGGGGCTGCCGCCGGACCGCCGCCGCCACCGCCGACGACGGTCGGTGGGGGCGAGGGGCACACCCCGGAGTAGGCGTCACAGACCGCCGCGGAGGCGGGTGCGGCACCCGAGACCATCAGGGCACCGCCAAAAGACAGCGCGCACATTGCTGCTGCGAGACGGAAACGCATGACGGTTCTCCCCCTACTGCGGCAGACTGTCGTGTTGCTCCAGAACGCTCCACCGCAGACAGATAGAGAGCATTCGACGACGCGAGACCGGAATAGTGCGGTCACGTTCTGCAACATTGCACCATGGTTGGTTGCAGAGCGCAACCGGCCGTCCGGTTCACGCCGGGTGACACGTTCGGGCGAAAACCATCCCACCGCAGTGTTGTCCCGGCGGACACCTGCCGATGGGGAACCCCAGAGAGGGAGAGGTGCGCCGCGCATGACGGACGGGCAGACCCGCGTGCGTCGCTCCCGGCTGCGCGCGCGTGGACGAGGTGCCCGGAGCCGGCCCGTGGGGCTCGCCGACCCCGACGACGGGGCTGGTCAGGGGTCATCCGCCGGGACCAAGCTGCGCAAGAGCCGGCCGAGCCTCTCCCACCGAACACTGCTCCGGTACGGCGTCCGCCCCTTCCTGCTGCTGGCCGACGCTCTCGCCTGGCTGAGCGTGACGGCCTGGGGTCAGGGTCCGTCCGGACGCGAGGCGGTCCTCCTCGCGCTCACGGTCGGGCTGTACTCCAACGCCGGCCTTTACCGGAGTCGGCTGTCGCTGTCGGCTCTGGACGACCTGCCCGCGCTCGTGGGCCGGGCGCTGGCAGCGGCGACGATCGCGACGTCGGTGGCGCTGCTCGTCGACCGGGACCTCGCCGACGCCGGTCTGTTGAAGACGGCTGCGGCGTTCGCCGTTCTCGTGACGCTGATGCGGGTGGCGGCCTACGCGATCGTGCGCGGCTTCCGCGCCGCCGGCTGGGTGACACATCCCACCCTCATCTTCGGCGCAGGCAAGGTGGGTGGACAGCTGGCCGCACTGCTGCTGGCACACCCTTCGTACGGACTGCAGCCTGTCGGGTTCCTCGACACCGATCCCTTGCTCGAGCCCTTCGAACGGCCGGTGCCCCTCCTCGGCGGACAGGAGTCGCTGGCGCGCGTCATCGTCGAGTTCGGCGTACGTGACGTCATCGTCGCGTTCGCCTCCGTCGCCGAGTCGCAGATGGTCGAGATCATCCGGACGTGTGATCGCCTGGACGCGGAGATCTTCTTCGTGCCGCGGTTGTTCGAGCTGCACAACACGACCAGCGACATGGACCAGGTCTGGGGGCTCCCCCTGGTGCGACTGCGGCGAGCGGCGTTCCGCACCTGGTCCTGGCGGCTCAAGCGGCTGATCGACATCCTCGTCGGGGCGGCCGCCCTGGTCGTCCTCTCGCCGCTGATCGCGCTGATCGCCGTCGCGGTGCGCCTGGAGGGCGAAGGTGGAGTGCTGTTCCGCCAGGAGCGCATCGGGCTTGATGGCCGCAGGTTCGAGCTCCTGAAGTTCCGGTCGCTGCGTCCCGTTGACGACGACGAGTCGGCGACCCGCTGGAACATCGCCAACGACGACCGCCTCAGCAGCCTCGGCCGCTTCCTGCGGGCGACGAGCCTGGACGAGCTGCCGCAGCTGTTCAACGTGCTGCGCGGCGACATGACCCTCGTCGGCCCTCGACCCGAGCGTCCCCACTTCGTGGCGTCCTTCGCCAGCACGTTCCCCCGCTACACGGCGAGGCACCGGGTACCCAGTGGGTTGACCGGCTGGGCGCAGGTGCACGGGCTGCGCGGAGACACCTCGATCGAGGACCGGGCCCGCTTCGACAACTACTACATCGAGAACTGGTCACTCTGGAGTGACGTGAAGATCCTGCTGCGCACCGTGGTCATCGTGCTGCGCCGCAGCGGCGGCTGACCCTCCGCCGGTCAGCCGGGGAGCCGTACCGGTTCGTTCCAGAAGCGGCGAATGGCATCGGTGATCCGCCGCGCCAGGCCGGGCCGGTGGATCGATGCATCGACCGTCCGCACCTGGGTGAACGGGCCGGACAGGCGGATGTCGCCGCCGCTGATGTCCACACCGGCGCCGGCGGTCACGGACACGGACAGACCGGCGTCCACCGCCAGCGGTTGAGGCACCAGCGTGACGCGGTACCGACCGTCGTGGACCGGCATCCGGTAGCGCAGTCGCCAGCTCACCGAGGTGCCCGGCGAGAGGCTCACCAGGTCGGTCAGGACACGGTGGTCACCCTCGGGCATGACCGCGGTGCGCACTGCGGTGCCACCGCGGCTGAACTCCAGCAACGTGGCGCTTCGCGGTACGGCGAACGTCAGGTAGTTGTTGCTGACCCCAGGGGTCGCCTTGCCGGCGACGTACGACGGCAGGCCTCGGGACGGAGCGATGTTGCGCAGCGTCACGAGCTGCTCCACCGTGGCGTCCGTGCGGCTGACGACCGCGGAGTGCGTCACCAGCCGCCGCGCGTAGTAGTCGAGCTTGTTGCCGTTGCGGTCCCCCCCGCCGAAGTTCTGCACGGCGACACTGACGAGATCCCCATCACCCGCCCGGACCCCGCCGTCGACGGCGCCGCTCGTCCACGCCTTCTGCTGGGCAGCATCTCCGGACCAGACCGCGAGATGCCGGCCGGCCACGGCTCGAGCCAGGCTCGGGGCAAGTCGCACCAGGTTCGGTGAGCCGTCGAGCAACCGGTTCAGCACGACGTCAGCGGCACCGCGCAGCCGGGCCCGTCGCAGCCCTTGACCGATCTCATCGTCGGTGGTGTTCCGATAGGCCTGCGACAGGAGCGACGCGACCGCTGTGTCCCCACTCAGGACGGTGCCGTCCGGAAGCGTTGCCGGACCGGTCGCCTCCAGCACCGCCGCGATCGTGCGCACGTCGAGCCAGACGATCGCATCAGGTCGCCGGTGCAGGCTCTCCGCCGCGACGGACGCGAGCACCGCCGAGGAGGTGGCGATGTCCGGCGACATGTTCGTGTTCTTCCACAGCGTGGTGTCGGCGAGGAACGGCCCCCACAGCCCGCGGTAGTCGGCGGGCGCGGACACCCGTCGAGGTGGGGAGCTCGTCCCTGGCACGTCCGCGACGTCCTGCACGTCGCGGAAGCCTTGCAGCTCCAGCTTGCCGTTCCTCGTGATCCCCTCGGCGAACACGCTGACCAGCCCGCCGGTTCCGCGGAGCTCGGCGTTGTTCTCGAGCACGACGAGCAGCCGCCGCGGCCCGTTGCGTCCAAGGAGGTCGCCGGTGGCCCCGAGCGCGTCCGCGGCCTGTGCGAGTGACCGCGGCAGCGAGCTGAGCTGGGTGCGCGCGCTGCGTACGGCGGAGGCGACCGACCCGGGGACCCTTGACGTCGGTGCGTCCGCCAGGGCGGCCACCGGTTCAGCGGTTGTCTTCGCCGCGCGGCGAAGATCGGCCTCCAGCCGCGCGAGCCGGACCAAATCGACCCGCCCGTCGGAGACGAGGTCCGCAGCTCGCGCGTCATCGACGAGGACCTGGAGCTGCTGGCCGACGCGCAGCGACGCTCGCGTCGCGATCGCCACGGACTCGACGGTGTTGCCGGCAACCGGGACGCGGGCGGCGACGGAAGGACCGATCTGCGTCAGGCGGCTATCGGCTCGTTCGAGCCGCTTCGTGGCAGTGGCCAGCAAAGCGGCGGTCTCGTCCGACGACGTCGAGGACTGTGCCCGTTGCAGCTCGTCCTTCGCCTTGAGCAGGTCGCTGCGCGACATCACCAGGACGACGGCAGCCCAGGCCAGGGCCAGCAGAGCCAGCGCTGCGGCGACGGCGATGACCCGCACCGCGAGACGAAGCATCGACCCCATGAGCCGAGCATGGCATCCGCATCGTGCTTCCATACGCGCGTGGCGGGCGTCGACGTCGAGACCAGCCCGCTGCGCAGCAGCCGGTCACTGGTGCTGGCCGTCCTCGGCGGCGTCGCGGTGACCGCCCTGCTGCCCGGCACGCGCCGCCCACTCTGGCTCGACGAGGCTGCCAGCGCGAGCCTGGCGGCCCTGCCAGGGGAGTCGTTCCGTCAGGTCGTCCTGCACCGGGAGGGCAACGGGATCGCGCACACCCTGCTGCTGCGCGGCTGGCGGCACGTGGCCTCAGGTGACCTGGGCCTGCGGGTGCCGTCGCTGGTGCTCTCGGCCCTGGCTGTGCTGGCCCTCACGTCGCTGGCCCTGACCCTGTTCGACCGGCGTACCGCCTTGCTGGTCCCGCCGTTGCTGGTCGGCAACCCGCTCTACGTCCGGTACGCCGTCGAGGCGCGCACCTACGCCCTCGTGCTGCTGCTGTCCTGCCTCAGCGGCACGCTCCTCGTCCGCGCGCTGCGCCGTGACACTGTCGCCGGCTGGGCCCTCTACGCCCTGCTCACCGGGGCCGCCGTCTACGCCCACTACTTCGCCCTCCTGCTCCCGCTCGGACACGGCGTGGCCGTCCTGCTGCGACGCGCCCCGCTGCCCCGTTCCCGGGGCCTGCTAGCCGGCGCCGCCGTCTACCTGGTGGTCGTCTCCGGGCTCGCGGCACTCCTGAACGGCGCCGGGGCGAGCGGGGTCGGCTACCTGGAGAACTCGCCGCTGCTGAAGGCGGCGATCCCGGGAAGCCTGGCGGTGGGGTTTCTCGCGACGGCGGCCGGTGTCGCCGTCGTCCTCCGACGCCGGAGCCAGGGCCACCCGGTGGTCCTCCGCGCCGGGCCGAGCACCTGGCCGTGGCTGCTCGTAGGCAGCTGGTTGGTCTGCCCCGCGGTCGCTGCCGTTCTCGTCTCGGTGCTGCTGACCCCGGTGCTCGCGCCGCGTTACCTGGTCATCTGCCTGCCACCGGCTGTCCTGCTTCTCGCGGCAGCACTGGCGCGGCTGCCCTGGACAGCCGTCACCGCGGTCATCACCGCCCTGGTGACCCTCGCCGGCCTGCTGGTGGGCGACCGCTACGTCCAGAGCCAGACAGAGGACTGGCCGCAGGCCGCCGAGGCCGTGGCCAGCCGCGCCGTGGCCGGCGACGGCGTGCTGTTCGCGGCTCCCTACGTCCGCCTGCCCTTCGAGCGCCACTGGCCAGGAGAAGCAGAGCAACGTCGCGGCGTGGATCCGCTGCTGCCCGACCTCCCCTGGGGCGCGTCCCCCACGGAGCTGTTCTTTGACGTCCCCCTCCCACGGGAGCGCGTCGCCACCGCGCTGGCCGGACGCCAGCGCGTGTGGCTGGTGCTCAGCCACGTCAACCTGTACGGGCAGGCCGACCCGGTGCTGGACGGCGTCAACGCTGCGTTACGCAGCGTCATGACCATGACGTCGGAACGTGCGTTCCGCGGGGTGTCTGTCCAGGTCTGGGAGCGTTCTGCGGCGCCTTGAGCGCCGGTGTCACCCTAACGGGCTATCGCGTCATCACAACGAGTGACGACATCTGAAGTGTCCCGCCACTACGGGATCGGTCGAAAGGGCAAACCCGTCGCGAGGCGGGGACGCAAAGCCATGGAGGTCCGTCCAGGACCCTGCCAGGCCGTCGAAGCCGATCGGTCCTGTCTGCCTCGAGAGGCTCCTCAGGACCATGCGCCGTCTTCCGTCCCTGCTGCGTTGCGCAGCCACCCTGGCCGCGACAGTCATCATCGCCGCCGGGTTGAGCACGGCGACCGCGACCGCCGCCCATGCCGAGGGATCAAGCACCGCGGCGCTGTCAGGCGTGTACGCCGGCGGGCTCAGACTGGACAAGGCCCGGGCATTCGGGTCCTGGCGGGGGCAGGCCGTGACTGTCACGGGCGACTTCCTGTCAGGCGACAGCTGGGCCGGCGTCGAGGCGCCGGACTGGTGGACAGGCGCGTGGTCGGGCTCGGGCACGCGCATGGTGATCGGCGTACCGATCCTCCCCGGACCGCAGGGCAGCACGACGCTGGCGGCGGGCGCCACGGGCGCGTACGACGCCCACTTCCGCACACTGGCCAGCCGGCTCATCGCGGCCGGGATGTCCGACGCCGTCCTCCGCCTCGGCTGGGAGCAGAACGGCACCTGGTACCCGTGGTCGTCGTACGGCCACGAGACGGAGTTCATCGGCTACTGGCGGCACATCGTCACCGCGATGCGATCGGTCTCCGGCGCGAAGTTCGCGTTCGCCTTCAACCCGACCCTCGGCCCCGGCCAGTGGGGCAGCCACCCGGAGCAGGCGTGGCCCGGCGACAGCTACGTCGACACCATCTC
Organism: Frankiaceae bacterium; assembly: GCA_016650445.1. Classification (GTDB taxonomy): domain Bacteria; phylum Actinomycetota; class Actinomycetes; order Mycobacteriales; family SCTD01; genus RYN-124. The sequence continues at coordinate 79,262 of JAENVS010000006.1, forward strand.
GCTCGACGTCTACGACTGCATGTGGGGCAACAGCACGGCGACGCCGGCCCAGCGCTGGACCGCCGTCCAAGAAGGCACCTACGCCCTGGACTGGTGGGCCGCGTTCGGTGCCGCGCACGGCAACAAGCCGCTGTCGTTCCCCGAGTGGGGCCTGGTTGACCGCGCCGACCAGAACGGTGGCGGCGGTGGCGACAACCCGCTGTTCATCACCAACTTCCTGAACTGGGTTCGGTCGCACCACGTGCTGTACGAGACCTACTTCGAGGTGGACGCGCAGGACGGCAACCACCTGCTCGAGGGCAGCACCTTCCCGAAGGCCGCGGCCGCCTACCGCCAGGCCATGACCGCGCCGGCCGCGGCAGCGACTCCCGTCGCCGCCGCCGTGACCGCCCCAGCCGCCGACGCAACCACCCCGATCGCCACCGTCGTCGCCACCGCCGTCGCCCCCGTGGCGCCGCTGGTCACCGTCGCAGCGCCGGTCGCGGTTGCCACGACGGCTGCCACCTCGCGGACGACCGTCTCGGCGTCCTCGCGCGTCGTGAAGCGCCTGCGCTGGCGCGGCGTGCCCCGCACGCGCCGGTAACCGGTTCTCACGTCGCAGCGGGTAGCGCACCCCGCGCCGCGCGCTGCTTCAGGCGCAGGAACGGCGCCTCCACGAGCCGGTAGGACAGCTCGGCGGCGGCGAAGCAGAGCAGGAGTCGCGCCGGGCCCACCGCCGGGCCCAGCACCGCAGGCACGTCGTCGGCCGCGATCATGCGGACGAGCACGAAGTTCCACAGGTAGAGCCCGTACGAGACGACGCCGACGTGCACCAGCGGCCGAAAGGAAACCCACGTGGCCAGTCGGGGGCTCGCGCCCGGCAGGACGCCCACGATCAGCAGGGCGCTGGCCACGGCGCCCAGCGCGTAGCCGAACAGCGCGCCACCCCGGTTGGGCGGCGGGAACACGACGAGGACCGCCAGCACCGCCAGTCCGACCCAACCAGGCGCGAGCCGTGCCAGCCGCGGCGGGCACCTGCCGTCGTGCTGCACCAGCCACGCGGCTAGCGCGCAGCCCAGCAGGAGCCCGTCGGCACGGACATCGGGCCCATACGTGGTGCGCACGAGGGAGGCGCCGTGCAGGACCAGGATGCTCCGCAGCAGCCACGACAGCAGCGCGCCAGCCAGGACGAACCAGACGATCACCTGCGGCCGTCGCCTGCTGAGCAGAACCAACAGGGGCGGCCACAACAGGTAGAAGTGCTCCTCGATCGACAGCGTCCAGGTGTGCAGCAGCGGTCCCATGTCGTACCCGGCCGCGGCCGCCACATCGCTGAAGTACGTCGCGGCGAGGAGCACCTGGGTGCGCACCGCGCCGGCCGAGAAGTCACGCCCGATCCGGCCGAGCCGCAGCTCGCCCACCAGCAGCACGACGGCGAGGACGACGACGAGAGCGGGCGCCAGGCGGAGCACCCGGCGCAGGTAGAACGCCTTGAGATCCAACCGGCCGGCGCGCTCCCGCTCACCCAGGAGGAGCGAGGTGATGAGAAAGCCGCTGAGCACGAAGAAGACCTGCACACCGAGGTCGCCACCGCGGAACGGCCGCAGGTTCGTGTGGTAGCCGACGACGGCCAGCACGGCAATGCCGCGTAGGCCGTCCAGGGCAGGAAGGCGCGGCTGCGACCGCGTCGCGGCCTGGCGGTGCGGCGGCGCCGCGCCGTCAGCCCCGACGAGGCACCACCGTCCGCGCGGCGCCGGACTGCACGGCCTTCGCCGTCTTGGGGCTCTTCGGGTCCTTCACGGAGCTGCTGGCCGTGGCCTGCAAGGTCTTCGCAGCCAGGTAGTAGGCGTCCTGACCCCGCCGAGCACGTCGTCTCGGTGCTCTGTTCAGCACGATGCCGAGCACCAGCACGTCCGCACGGCGGAGCCGCTCGAGGCCGCGCTCGACCTCGTCGACCGTGGCCTTGCGGGCATCGACGACGAGCAGCGCCGCCTTGCACAGCACGAGCACCCGCAGCGTCTCGGCAACGGACTCCAGCGGAGGGGTGTCGACGAGGACGAGCCCTCCGGGTGCCTGCGCCGACGCGAGCACCGCCGGCAGAGCCGCGTCGAGCACCTCCAGCGGGTGCTGTCGCGGCAGCCCGGCCGGGACGACCACGAGCGACGGCTCGCTCGTCCTCGCCATCAGGGTGGCGAACGGCAGCCGGTCGGCGTCCGCAAGGCCAGGCTCCACGGCGACGTCGAAGATCTCGTGCTGCCTCGGCCGGCGCAGGTCGGCATCGAGGACCACGACCGGGTAGCCGGCGCTGGCGAGCGACCACCCCAGGGCTGCGGTCACGGACGACTTGCCCTCGCCCCCGTGCAACGAGGTCACCGCGAGCACGTTCGGCCGACTGCCTCGGCCGGCCGAGTCGAGGCTGCTCCGAATCCGTTGCAGGGCCTCCGTGACGCGCGGATCGACCTTGCCGGACGCGAGTGCCGTCGGGCTGAGCTGGCGACGCCGCCGGCGCCGGGAACCCTTCAGGACAGGGATCTCCCCGAAGACGAGCACACCGGTGCGGCGAGGGAGGTCGTCCGCGAGCATGCCGCGCGCGGCGAGGGCACGCGCGAGCAGGGCCGCGACGAGCCCCGCGAACGTCGCCAGGACCAGTCCCCCGAGCAGAATCGCGATCCGCGGCGGACCGGACGGTGCGGTCGGGTCGACCGCACGGTCGAGCACCTGGAGCCGAACGCCGGTGAGGCCGCGGGCATGCCTGGTGAGCAGTGCGAAGGCCGCGCTGTTGGCGTAGCCGGCGACGACAGTGCGGTCGGGTGACTCGGCGCTGATCTGGAGCACGCCCGTGCCGGCGTCCGGCTGGGCAGTCAGGATGACGTCGGCCTCGGACAGCGGCGACGCGTACGAACCGCGCACAGCCTGTTCAACGGCGTCGCTCTCGGCTGTCGCCGCGAGCGTCGGAATAAGGATCTGTGCCACCGCCGCGAAGGCGTTGATGTCCGCGGACGGGAGCGCGACGATCGTCGTCGTCGCCGTGAAGCGGTCCTTCGGCAGGAACGCCGCAGCGGCTGCCAGGAGAAGCACCGCGACGAACGTCGAGGCCGCGATCCAGCGGTGCCGTCGTAGCGCCTGCAACAGGTCGGTCAACGTCACGTCGCGGCTCCCGCAGCAGGGGTGGGCTGGTGCCCGATGGCCATCAGACTGGCATCCCAGTCGTCCTCGGGGTCGGAAGACGGATCGTGCGAGCGGCTGAGCGAGCACACCATGCCGACCAGCAGGCCCAGCAGCAGCGCGAGTCGGTACTTCTCGAACAGGGACTCCACCATGCCCTTGGCCGCCCAGCCGACGACACCGGCCGTCGCCGCCAGCGCGGTGGCCGACACCAGCGGCTCGAGGGAGCGACGCACCACCCGAAGTCCATCGACCACCGTGCTCGTGACGGCTGCGAGGAACAGCAGCACCCCGACAAGACCCATTCTGAGCAGGACGTCGAGCACGACGTTGTGGGTCACATCGCTGACGACGAACTCTGCCGGTCCTGGTTCGTAGTACGCGTAGGTCTTGCCCAGCCCGTGGCCTTGGACGAGGCGCTCGGCAAGGAGGGGCCTGACCTCACGCCACTGGTTCACCCGCCCCTGGCTGGACAGCTGCTTCCCGCGCGAGTGCAACGCCTGCTCGACGGTCGTGGTGAGCGGCACGGAGGGGGCCTTGCCGCCCAGAGCGCCCAGCAGCACCGGTGCCGCCACGAGCGCTCCCGCCAGCAACCCGATGACAACCAGCTCGCCGAGTGGGACACGCACATGCTGTCGGGTGATCGCCAGGACCACGACGCAGAACAGGACGGCGCAGCCGGTGCCGATCATGGCCGCGCGCTGCCCGGCCGCCAGCGCGCTCAACAGGAGCGGAACAGAGGCTGCCAGCAGGAGGAAGCGACGGCGGCTCTCGTGCAGCGCCCGGACGCAGGCGAGCACTCCGAGCGTGCCGAAGACGGTTGCTGCGTCGGAGCCGATGCGGCCGGCGTTCGGTGAGGACAGGAGTGGCAGGTTGATGGGCCTGGCCAGTCCCGACTGGTCGACGAGCAGCAGCACGGCGACACCCGCGCCGACGATGATGAGGAACCGTGGCAGCGCCGGGCCTCGCCACTGGTGGGCAGGCACACCGGAGGCAACCCACATCACGCCGAGATACGCGAAGGCCTTCGCCTCGTAGACGAGCAGCACCCGGTCGTTCTGCACGAGCACGCCGACGACCGCGGCGGTCAGCATCCAGCCGAAGAAGAGCAGCCAGCACGCGTCGGTCGCGCGCAGCCGGTTGGGGATCCCCCGCACGAGCAGGTGCGCAGCGATGGCGGCCAGCACCACGGTGTCGAGCAGCCTGAAGTTCGACCCGCCGATACTCGGGTGCACCAGGCCGGCCGGGATGGTGTTGGGGTCGGGCCAGAGGCCGCTCTCGACGACCAAGAGCGCCAGCAGCCACAGCACGACCTGCAGTTGGCGACCCGTCCGCTCGAGGTGAAGGAACGTGGCGAACAGCAGTGCGGACAGCACCAGGGCGAGCAACGCGGCCACGTGCTGAAGGGTACGGCGGTGTGCCAGGCTGAGCGGGTGCTTGGGCCCGGGGCGGCGCGGCGGCTGGCCACCGGTCTGGGTCGCATCGGGGCAGCCGTCCTCTGGCTGCCGACGTCGTACCTGCTTGCCGTGTCCGTGGCGGGGCTGCTGCCGCCGCGGAAAGCGTCCCCCACGAGCGCGCAATGGGCGGGTCGCCTGACCGTGCTGGTGCCCGCGCACGACGAGGAACGGGGCCTGGCCGCGACGTTGCACTCGCTGGCCCGGTGCACCGCGCCGCCCGACGGGTTGCACGTGATCGTCGTCGCGGACAACTGCTCGGACACCACGGCCGAGGTAGCGCGCCGCTGTGGCGTCGAGGTGTGGGAGCGCACCTCCCCCCTGAGGGGCAAGGGCTACGCGCTGAGGTGGGCGATGGACCGCCTGCTCGCGGAGGCAGAGTCCCCGTCAGCTGTCGCGATCGTCGATGCCGACACCGTCGTGGACGCGGACTTCCTGCTGGTCGCCGCCAACCGGCTCGCGCAGGGCGCGCGCGCTGTGCAGGGCGTGTACCGCGCGGCCCGTCCTCACGAGGCCGCGCTGCTCACCCGGCTCACCGACGCAGCCGCCGCCTGTCAGTCCGTGCTCCGGCCACGTGGCCGCGCCCGGCTCGGTGGCGCGGCGAAGCTGCAGGGCAATGGCATGGTCTTCGCCACCGATGTCCTGCGCGCGGTGCCGTGGGACGCCTACGGGGTGGCGGAGGACGTCGGCTACTGGATTCGCCTCTTGCGGGCGGGCATCCACCCGGTGCATGAGCCCCGCTGTGGTGTCGAGAGCGCGATGCCGACGGACGTGACCGCTGCGCGCGTGCAACGTGCCCGCTGGGAGACCGGTCGCGTTGAGGTGGTGCGGGAGCACCGGTGGCCGGCGCTGCGGCAGGCGTGGGTGCAGCACGATCCCGTGCTGGCCGAGGCGGTCGTCTCGGAGCTCGTGTTCCCACCCTTGGCGCCGATGGCCGGTGCCGTCGCGGCGGCGGCGCTGCTGACCGCCGTCGGCACGGCCGCCGACCGCCGCGCCGGTCTGCGCACCGGCGCGGCGCAGGGCGCCGTGCTCGTCGGCCACGCGCTGGCCGGCCTCCGGGTCACCCAGGCGCCACCGCAGACCTACCTCGCGCTGGCTGCGGCGCCGGGCGTCGTCGCGTGGAAGATCTGGACGAAGCTGGCCCAGCGCGGCCGTCCCGGCGACTGGCAGCGCACTCCCCGCCCCTGACCCTCAGGAGGCGTCTGCGGCGACCCGCGCCAGGACACGCCGCGTCTGCTCGACCATGACAGCCGGGGTGAACTGCCTGGACCTGGCGCGCCCTGCTTCACCCAGCGCATGCCGGCGCGCGGGGTCGGCCAGCAGGTCCCGCAGGGCGGCTGCCAGCCGGTCGGCGTCCTCCAGCGGGACAAGGACCCCGCTGTCCGCGACGAGGTCGGCCAGGCCGCCCACTGCGCTGGCGACGACAGGGACGCCCGCCTGCATCGCCTCCAGGGCGACCAGGCCGAAGGCCTCGAACCGGGAGGGCATGGCGAGGATGTCGAAGGCGCCGACGAGCTCCGCGGCGTCCGGGCGTCCTCCTGGCAGCTCGAGGCGGGTGCCCGCAAGCTCGCCCCGCTGCGGGCCGTCCCCGATCACGACGACCCGTACCCCGGGCAGCTGCTCTGCGGCAGCAGCGAGCACGTCCCAGCCCTTCTGCGGGTCCAGCCGCCCGATGCCACCGACGACCACCGCGTCTTCCGGCAGGCCGAGCACGACCCGCGGCGTCGGGTGCGGGATCGCTGTGGGCAGGCCGTTGGGGATGACGACGGCGCGGCCGCCGAGCCGCTCGACGTACCGTCCGACGGGCGCGGACACGCACAGGACCGCCGCCGGGCGACGGAGCAGGCACGCCGAGACCCGCTCCCGCGCTGCGGCGCGGGCGGGCAGCACGTTGTGGAGCGTCGCCACGGCCCGGCGCCGGGGCGCTGCCAGCACCGACGCGATCCCATCACCCTGGTCGGTGAGGTTGAGGTGCACCACGTCCGGCTGGAACAGGGTCAGCGCCCGCCGGACCCGCGGCACGGCCGCCGCTCCGGGCAGGCGCCGCAGGCCCGGGATCCGGGTGATCTCCGCATGTCGGCCCAGGCGCTCGGCCAGGGACGCGTCACCCTCGTCGGGCAGCAGCGCCAGAAGCCGATCCCCCTGATCACGCAGACCCTCCGCCAACACCTCGAGGTACCGCTCCGCGCCGGCAAACTCGACCGCATCGGCGACGAGAGCAACCTTCACGCGGCGCCGCCGCGGTCCACCTTCGGCCAACGCGCCAGTGGCTCGCGGCGCAGGTGTCGCCACAGCCCGCCGAGCCCGACGGCCTGGAGGAAGGCGGCGGAACCCAGGGCGCCGACCGGCCCCGGCAGCCCCTGGCCGCGGCTGGTCAGCACGTGGGCCGCGCCGGCCACGACGTGCGCCATCGCAAACGAGGCGCTGATCGGGGCTGACCGGGGTCCCCGTCGCAGCCGGACGAGTGCGAACCCGAGCAGCGTGGCCTGGGCGACGGGCGCGGCGCTCGCCCGCAGCACCCGGTGGCCCCACAGCTGGGCGCTGACCAGGTCCGCACGCAGCAGGAGCGCCTGCCGTCGCCGGACGACGTCGAGCATGCCGGCCACGATCCGCGTTCGGCGCTCCCAGTCCTCCTGCCAGGTGCCGCTGGCGTCCTCCACCGCAACCGCGGCCGGCTCGTAGACGACGCGCAGGCCCTGTTCGAGGACGTCGAGCGCCACCCAGAGGTCGTCCACAGCCACGTCGGCCGGCACCGGTCGCCAGGCCGTACGCCGGATGGCGGCCAGCTCCCCGACCAGGCCGATCGTGCCGCCCAGCCGGGACTCGCGCGTCTTGAGCCAGGACTCGAAGCGCCAGTACGCCGACTCCGCACCGGCACTGAGCTGCTTCTCGCCGGCCACAGCTCCCACTGCCGGGTCGCAGAACCAGGCAGCGAGCGCCGCGAGGGATCCCGGCATGAGGCGGGTGTTGGCGTCGCTGAGCACGACGATCTCGCCGTCTGCGGCGGTGACGCCGATGTCGAGCGCTGCCGACTTGCCGACCCGGCGACCTGGGCTGACGACGACGGCTGCCGTCTCCCGGGCCGCTGCCGCGGTCGGCTCGTCGTCCGCGACGACCACCACCTGCAGCCGACCCGGATAGCCGTTCGCGTGAGCATCGGCGACCTTCGCGGCGATGAGCCGCGCCTCGTGGTAGGCGGCCACGACAACCGTCATGTTCGGCCAGTCGGGCGGGTCGGGCGGCCGCTGCTCGATCGGCCGGCGGCGCGCGGCGAAGGCGAGACCGGCCGGGTAGAGGACCGGTCCGGCCAGGACGACAGCGCTCAAGCCCGTCACCGCGATGCGGCGGGCTGCAACCAGAGCCACGCCACCCCCAGCCCCGGCGATCCGGCGGCGGGTCCGCCGTGCCTCCACAGCATGCCGTGTCGCCGCGCAGCCGGACCTGAAAGCCGAGTTGGCACGAGCTGCTGCGGACACGCTCCGTGGGATGCTGCTCGGCGTGCCGCACCGCGTCGGGATCGACCTCATCGCCGTGGAGGACGTCGCGGCCGCGTTGAGCGCACACGGCGAGCGCTACCTGGCCCGGGTCTACACCGACCGCGAGGTGCAGGACTGCGCCGGCCCGGCCGGGCCGGATCCGCTCCGGCTCGCCGCCCGCTTCGCGGCCAAGGAGGCGACGATGAAGGTGCTGCGACCGGGCGACGCAGCCGTGCCCTGGCCGAGCGTCGAGGTCCGCAGGAACCCCGGTGGCGACGTCGAGCTCGCGCTGACCGGTGCCGCCAAGGCACTGGCGGAGGATGCCGGTCTGTCGGGATTTGCGGTGAGCCTCACCCATGACGGGGCGTACGCCGCTGCCGTCGTCGTGGCAGACCATGCGCCGACGGCACTGCAGAACCAGCGCTGCCATGTCGACTGAACCGAGCATGAACGATCTCATCCGAACGGTGCTTCGCGACCACGGCCGACTTCCCGTCCCTATGGAGACCCTTGCCGACAGCGACGACCTCTACCGTGCCGGAATGGCCTCGCATGCGAGCGTCAACGTCATGCTCGGGCTCGAGGACGCCTTCGATGTCGAGTTCCCCGACCGGATGCTGACGCGAGGCGTCTTCGCGAGCGTCGATGCCATCGCGGCTGCGCTGACCGAGCTCGGCCTGGGCGCCCCGGCGTGACGGCCACCGCTGACGACCTCCTCGCCGGAGTGGCGCGGGCCGCGCAGATCGCGGCGACGCACGCCGACGACGTCGACCGCCAGGCGAGGTTCCCCCGCGAGGCGATGGACGAGCTCGCGGGCTGTGGTGCGCTGGCCGCGCTCGTACCCGTGGAGCTCGGAGGTCTCGAGCTCGGTCTCGACGTGCTCGCGCAGTCCTGCGTGCTGCTCGGCCGGGCGTGCGGCGCGACGGCGATGGTCTTCGCGATGCACACCATCCAGGTGGCCTGCCTCGTTCGTCACCGCAAGGACTCCGCCTGGTTCGAGGCCTACCTGCGCGAGCTGGTCGCGACGCCCCGGTTGATCGCGTCTGCGACCTCGGAGGTGGCCACCGGCGGCAACCTCGGGGCCTCCTCGGCAGCACTCGAGCCGCAGCCCGACGGACAACTGCGGTTCGACAAGAAGGCACCCACGATCAGCTACGGCGCCGAGGCCGACGACCTGCTCACCACTCTTCGTCGTAGCCCCGACGCCGAGCCGGGCGACCAGGTGGCCGTCTTGACCAGGCGAGGGCAGCACGAGCTGACCGAGACCGGTCGCTGGGATCCGCTGGGCATGCGGGGCACCTGCTCGCCCGGCTTCGCCGTGACGGCGACCGTCGGTCCGGCGCAGGTCCTACCCGAGCCGTTCGACCGGATCTCCGCCATCACGATGGTGCCGGTGTCGCACGTGCTGTGGTCACACGTCTGGCTCGGCATCGCCACCGATGCGTTCGAACGCGCGCGGGCCTTCACGCGTGCGGGCGCTCAACGCGATCCCGCTGGTGGCGACGCCAACGGTCGTCGGCTCTCGACGCTGCTCGGCGAGCTCTCTCTGCTGCGGGCGGCCGTGGCCGCCGGCCTTGCGGAGCTGACGACGGCGACGGCTGACGACGACTTCGCAGGGCTGATGACGATGGCTGCGGCCCTGCGTTTCAACACCCTCAAGACCACTGCCTCGACGTCTGCGCCGCAGGTGTGCTGGTCGGCGCTGGCGATGTGCGGCATCTCTGGCTACCGCAACGACACGCCGTACAGCGTCGGTCGGCATCTGCGCGATGCACTGTCGGGGTCGGTCATGGTCGCCAACGACCGGCTGCACGCGACCAACGCGCGGCTCCTGCTCGTCGTGAAGGACGTCTGATGGCCGGGACCACGGACCAGGAGGCATTCCGCACGCAGCTGATCGACACCGGAGTGCTGCTGGACACCGGCGTGCGCGGCGTCTTCGGACAGGGCGCAGCGCTGCTCGAGATCGCCGCCGCGGTCGACGCGCTCGTGACCCGGAAGGCGGCGGACGAGCGAGCCCTTCGCGTGAGCTTCCCCCCGGTGATGCCCCGCCGCGTCCTCGAGGACAACGGCTACCTGGGCAGCTGCCCGCAGCTGGCGGCGACGGTGTTCAGCTTCGAGGGTGACGAGGACGCCGCGACCGACCAGGCCGCCGTGGCGGCCGGCCACGGCGACTGGAGCGGCCATCAGCGCGCGACCGACGTCGTTATGGTGCCGGCCGCCTGTCACCCGGTCTACCCGGCAGTGGCGGCACTCGGGCCGGTGCCGGACGGCGGGCAGACCGTCGACGCCGGCGCCGCCTGGGTGTTCCGGCGCGAACCCTCGAACGACCCGGCGAGGATGCAGGCCTTCCACCAGCGCGAGGTGGTGCGCATCGGCACCCCGGACGACGTCGCCGCCTGGCGCGACGGCTGGCGCGACCGCGCCGCGGGGATGCTTGCCGGCCTCGGGCTGGACACCGCCGTCGATGAGGCCAACGACCCGTTCTTCGGCCGGGCCGGTCGACTGCTCGCCCGCAGCCAGCGCGCGCAGAAGCTGAAGTTCGAGATCACGGTGCCCATCGCCAGCCCGGAACCGACAGCCGTAGCGTCCTTCAACGCCCACGGTGACCACTTCGCCACAGCGTTCGGCCTGAAGCATGCCGACGGGACGGTCGCGCACACAGCCTGCCTCGGCTTCGGGTTGGAGCGCATCTCCCTTGCGCTGCTGCGTGCGCACGGCTTCGACCGCGAGGCCTGGCCGGAGCCGGTCCGCGCCGACCTGTGGCCGTGACGAACGCGCGCATCCGCCTGGCCGGCTTCGACCTGCCGTCCATCCTCGAGCGACCGGGGCACGCGCTGCACGGGAGCGACCGGCTCTATCCCGAGACCAACTGCTACGCCGACCTCGTCGTCGAGCTGCTTCATGCCCGCGGTGACGAGCCGCTCGCGGTGCTGGGCTGCTGCGCTGCGCTGGACTTCGAGGGCGACCAGTTCACCTTCTTCAAGCCACCGCCGGAGGAGCTGCAGGCGCTGTTCGGGATCGACGTGCACGAGATGCAGCCCTACCGAGCGCTGGAGCAGCAGCTTCGCGAGCTGCTTCCGACCGGGCGCACCGTCACGGTCGAGGTCGACAGCTGGTACCTGCCGGACACCGCGGCGACGGACTACCGGACCAACCACGTGAAGTCGTCCATCGCACCGCTGGCCCTCGACCCCGACGACCAGGTGCTCCACTACGTCCACGGCCGGGGCGTGTTCACGCTGACCGGCGAGGACTACCGCGGGGCGCTCAGACTGGAACCGCTGCCGGCCGTCGCGTTGCCGCCGTACACCGAGCTGGTGCGCTTCGACGCCGGCCCGCGGCTTGGCGGCACCGAGCTCCAGGCGGCCGCCCGTGAGCTGCTCGCCGGGCACCTCAGGCGGGCGCCGGGCGCCGCGGCCGTACACCGGTTCGGCGAGCACCTCGACGCCTCGCTTCCTGACCTGCTGGCCGGAACGGAAGCCGACTTCCACGCGTACGCCTTCGCGAGCGTGCGCATGCTCGGTGCCGCGGCCGGGGCGCTCGAGCTGCAGGCACGCTGGCTCTTCCCGTCAGCCGCCGCCGCGATCGCGGCGTGCGACGCCGTCACCGGCAGCTGCAAGGTGCTGTCGTTCCGGCTTGCGCGCCGGCGGCCCTTCGACCCGGCGCCGATCGTGGTCGAGCTGGCCGTGCAGTGGCAGGCCGTGTTGGAGCAGCTCGATGCCCTCGTCGCCTAGGGCGGCGGCAGTCCCGGGCACGAGGGGGCGCCTGGTCACCGTGGCCGGCTCCAGCCGGCTGCCGCTGTCCACCGGCTGGCAGTTGCGTCGAAGCGGTGACGACGCGACCGACGATGACTGGCTGGCCGCGCAGGTGCCGGGGACGGTCGCCTCTGCGCACCGTGCCAGCGGGCGCGCTGTGCCGGCCGACCTCGATGACGTCGGCTGGCTCTTTCGGACGGCGGTCGACGCCCCGGCGGCAGACACCGGCGAGCAGCTCGTCCTGCGGTTTGACGGCGTTGCCACGCTGGCAGACATCGTCCTCGACGGGACGGTGATCGCCGAGGTCCGCAGCATGCACACGCCGGTGGCCGTCGACGTCACGGACCTGCTTCGCGAGGGGTCTTCCCTCGAGGTGCGCTGCGCCGCGTTGGGCCCGGTCCTCGCGACGCCACGACGCCCTCGGGCCCGATGGCGTGCCGCGCTTGCGCCGAACGGGCTGCGCTGGATCCGTACGGCGATCATCGGTCGCGCTCCCGGCCTGGCCGCCGGTCCGCCGCTGATCGGCCCGTGGCGGTCGGTGTCACTGGAGCGGCGCCGGCGGGTGGCCGTTGACGACCTGCAGGTGACGACGCGCGTCGTGGACGGCGTCGGCGTGACGCGGCTCCACCTGCGAGTGGCTCCCCTGGACGGAGCCGTCATCCAGGGCGTTCGCGGGCGGGTCTCGCAGGGCGACCGCGCTGTCGAGCAGTCCTTCGAGCGGCATGGCGGAGGCTGGGCGGGTGAGGTCGCTCTCCCGAGCCCCGAGCTGTGGTGGCCCCACACGCATGGATCGCCCTCACTTGCAGCGCTGACCCTCACCGTCGAGACGAGCCTCGGCCCCGTCGCGGTCGACGCCGGCCGGGTCGGCTTCCGAACGATCGAGACCCCCGAGCTCGAGCGGGAGGGCCTGGCGCTCAAGGTCAACGGGGTGCCGGTCTTCGTGCGGGGCGCGGTCTGGGTGCCACCGGAGCTCGGCACCGGCGGCCGGGATGACGTGCCGTCGATGCTGTCCGCGGTGGCCGCCGGGGGCATGAACCTGCTGCGTGTCGCGGGCACCGGCTGCTACGAGACGGCCGACTTCTGGGCCGGCTGCGACGAGCGCGGGATCCTCGTCTGGCAGGACCTGATGTTCGCCAACTTCGACTACCCGGCCGAGGATGAGACGTTCGCGGAGCAGGTTGTCGACGAGGTCGCCACCGTGCTGTCTGGTGCCGCCGGCTCGCCCAGTCTCGCCGTCGTCTGCGGCGGCAGCGAAGTGGAGCAGCAGGTCGCGATGCTCGGCCTCGATCCGGCGCTCGGCCGTGGCCCGTTGTTCAGGGAGCTGCTCCCCGACCTGGTACGCCGCAGTGGAGTCGATGCCGCCTACGTGCCGTCCAGCCCGACCGGCGGCGAGCTGCCGATGCGGCCGTCCGAGGGCATCGCGCACTGGTTCGGCGTCGGCGGCTACCGGCGACCGCTCGCCGACACACGGGGGGCGCAGGTGCGGTTCGCGGCCGAGTGCCTGGCCCTGTCCAACGTCCCGGGCGAGGCCGGCGTCTGCGCCGTCGGCGGCTACGGCACACCGGCGTGGGTCGAAGGGGTACCGGCCGATGCGCACACCGACTGGACCTTCGAGGACGTGCGCGACCACTACACGGAGCTGCTCTACGGGATCGACGTGGCCGTCCTGCGGCGACAGGAAGTCGACCGCTATCTCGCGGTGTCGCGGCTGACGTCGAGCGAGCTGCTCGCCGAGGTCTTCGGGGAGTGGCGCCGCGACGCATCCCCCTGCGGAGGCGGGATCATCCTGTGGCTTCGCGACCTGCGCCCCGGAGCTGGGTGGGGGCTGCTCGACGCGGCAGGGGACCCGAAGCCGATCTGGTGGGCAGCCCGCCGCGCCTTCGCACCCGTGGCCGCGTGGACCACCGACGAAGGCCTCGGCGGCGTCGATGTGCACGTGGCGAACGATCAACGCGAGGGGCTGCAGGGCGAGCTCAGGATCGCGGCGTACCACAACGACGTCCTGGTGCGCGACGGCCGGCTGGCGATCGACCTTCTCGCGCACAGCGCCCACACGGTCTCGGCCGAAGCGGTGCTCGGCGGGTTCATCGACGCGTCGTACGCCTACCGGTTCGGACCCCCCGGTCACGACCTGCTCGTCGCCTCGCTACTGGTTGACGGCGTTCTGGTTTCCGAGACGTTCCGGTTCCCTGTCGGTGCACCGGTGGCTGTGCTGACCCCTGACGAGCTCGGACTGGTCGCGGTGGCCGAGCCCCGACCCGATGGCGGCTTCGTGCTCACCTGCACGACGGCGCGAACGGCGCTCGGCGTCGACATTGACGCACCCGGCTTCCGGTGCGACGACGACTACTTCCACCTCGCCCCCGGTTCGTCGCGTCGGCTCGAGCTGCAGCCGACGACGCCCGGCGCACCGCTGTCGGCGACCCTGGGAGCTGTGAACCTTGGCCGCCGGGTGCACGTGACCGAGCGATGACAGGCACGCCGACGTACCTCGACCTCGGGGGCGAGGACGTGTACGCCGTCGTGCACCTGCCCGACGGTCAGTCGTCCTCCACCGGCGTGCTGCAGCTCTCGCCGTACGGCTGGGACGACCTGACGTCGTACCGGAGCAGGCGGGCATGGGCACTGCGCTTGGAAGCGGCGGGGCATCCCGTGCTGCGGTTCGACTGGCCGGGCACCGGCGACAGCCCCGGGGATCCAGGCGACACAGATCGCTTGGCAGCGTGGCGGCGGGCGACCGTGGCGGCGGCGCGCCTCCTACGAGACGACCTTGGCTGCAGCCGGGTCGCTGCCGTCGGGATCGGCATCGGCGGCCTGATCGCGTCGTTGGAGGGGGCCGAGCTCGATGACCTCGTGCTGTGGGGGACCTCCGCTCGGGGCGCAGCATCCGTGCGTGAGCTGCGCGCGACCGCCGCCCTGCATGGCATCGATGGGCAACCGGTCGTCGACGACGACGGTGTGCTCTGGGTGAACGGCCATCCGCTCCCGCCCGGCCTGGCCGCGGAGCTGTCGACGGTCGAGCTCGCCTCGATCGCCACTCCGACCGGAGGCCGCGCGCTGCTGCTCGGCAGGGACGGCCGTCCCCCAGATGCCAGACTCGAGGCAGCCCTCCGCAGCGGCGACCGCGCCGTGGAGACCGCCGACGGGGTGGGCTGGAGCGACCTGCTGGCCGACCCTCAGTTCTCGCGTTCACCGACCACGACCGCCGACCTGGTCGCGTCGTGGCTGGCAGCCGGGGCGACCGGTCAGCGGGCGCAGCGGGACGTCATCGTGCCCGGCCGGACGCACGTGGATCTCGGGTCCGGGATCCACGAGTCAGTGCTGACGCTGGCCGTCCCGGGTGGGCCACTGTCCGCGATCCGGACCGACCCGGTGAACGAACCGGCCGGCCTGTTCGTGGTCCTGCTCAACGGGGGCGCGCTGCGACGGATCGGGCCGAACCGGATGTACGTCGACGCCGCCCGTCGGTGGGCAGCGGCCGGCATCGGCACCGTGCGCGTCGACCTGCCGGGCACGGGTGACAGCGCCGGGCCGGACCACTGGCTCCCTGGCGACGAGGTCTTCTACACAGCTGAGATGGAAGCGGCGATGACGGCCACGCTCGACGCACTGGCAGCGCAGCAGCCGGGCTCGCCGCTGGTCGCGGCCGGGCTCTGCTCGGGGGCCTACTGGTCGTTCGTCGCGGCAGCCCAGCACGAGCGCGTGACGGGCGCGGTGCTGCTCAACCCGCGCGTCCTCGTGTGGTCGCCCCGGCAACGGGCGGATGAGTCGAGCCGTGAGCTGAGCAAGCTTCGTTCCGCCGAGACCTGGCGCAACGTGCTCCGGGGGGGATCCTCCTTCGGGAAGGCCGCCCGCGTTGCGGCCGCCGCCGCCCGGCGGGCCGGCGGACGGCTGACCGACCGGCTGCGCCGCCGACCGGCTGCCGGCGAGCTCGGCGTCGCCGCGGACCGACTGTCGAGCGCTGGCGCCGAGGTGCTGCTGGTGCTCACCCCGGGCGAACCGCTGCGGGCTCGGCTCGGCACTGATCCCGGCCTCGCTGCGCTGCTGGTCACGCCAGGTGTCGGGCGGCTGTTGCCCGACGGCCCGACAGACGCGCACACGATGGCGCCCCCGGACCTGCGTCGCGGTGTCGAACGCGCCGTGGACGAGTGGCTTCTCGCGCGACGTCCCCGATGAGCGTTCTGCCCGCAGGCTTTCGTCGCAGCGCGCTGAGCAACTACCTCGCCACGGCCTCGAGCCTGGTGCTTGCCCTCGTGACGGTGCCGCTGCTCACCTCCGGCCTCGGCCGCACCGGCTACGGCGTCTGGGTACTCGTCGGCTCCCTCATCATGTACCTCGAGATCTTCGAGTTCGGATTCGGCACCACGACGATCCGCTACGTCGCCGACGCCTCCAGCCGCGAGGACGAACAAGGCGTTCGTACGGCGATCGCCACGTCCTTCTGGCTCCTCGTCGTACCCGGCATCATCGCGCTTCTCGTCGGGCTCGCCGTCGCCTGGGCGTTCCCGGCGCTGTTCTCCCTGCACGGCGACACGGCTTCGGCCGCCCGGCTGCTCGTCGTCCTGCTCGCGGTCGACCTGGCGATCTCCATCCCGGGCGACACCTTCGGCGGCGTGCTCATCGCGATGCAGCGCTTCGACCTGCTCAACGCGACGCTCATCAGCGTGCTGCTGGCTCAGACCGCGGCCATCGCCGTCGTCCTCGCGCTCGGCGGCGGGCTGGTGGCCCTGGGCGCGGCGACGACCGTCATCAGCCTGCTCGGACAGCTGGCCCGGTACCTGTTCGCCCGCCGACTCGTGCCCGGCATGTCCCTCCGGCCGAGCCGCGCCCGTCGCGAGCTCGTCCGGCCCTACGCCGTCACGTCGGTCTGGTTCTCCCTCAACGAGGTCTCCGTTCTCGTCGTCCAGCGCCTCGACGCGGTCGTGGTCGGGGGAGTCGTCGGCGTCGCCGCCGCGGGTGTCTACGCCGTCGGTCAGAAGCTGGCGATGCTCGGCGACCGGCTGATCGACCCCGTGGTCGGCGCCTTCTTCCCGCACGCGGCGGCGCAGGCCGCCCGCGGGGAACGCGCGGCGGTCCGGGCCAGCTCACTCGCAGCCTTCCGACTGGCGACCGCAGTGGCACTCCCGCCCACCCTGCTGACCGCGCTCCTGGCAGGACCGCTGTTGGACCTCTGGGTCGGGCCCCGCTTCGCAGAGGCGGAGGGGGTGGTGGTCTACCTCGCCGGCGCCGTCGGCATCTCCGCGCTGCGCCGTCCCGCGCAGAACGTGCTGAACGGCGTGGGCAAGCCCCGCGTCGTCGCCCTGATCAGCGTCGCGGAGGCGGTCACAAACCTGACGCTCAGCATCGCCCTCGGTCGCGCCATCGGCCTGACCGGCGTCGCGGTTGCCACGCTCATCACCACCACCTCGGCCACGGTGCTGCTCGTCCTGCCGTACTTCTGCCGTGAGGTCGGTATTCCAGCCCGGCGCATCTACGGGGCGGTCGCGTCCGCGCACCTGCTGCCGGCGGCCGTCGTCAGCGCGCTCGCGCTCGGCCTGCGCTCGGCCGAGCCCGGTGGGTCTCTCGGCGTCCTGCTCGGCGGGATGGGCCTGGGACTGCTGTACTTCGGACTGCTGACCCGCACCGGGCTGTCGGGCCCGGAACGGGCCGCCTTACGCGCGGCCCTCGGGCGCCGTCGACTCGGACAGTCGTCGTGACGGGGTGCCGGGTCCTGCTGGTGGACCCGTCGGAGCGGGGCGGCATTGCCGTCTACACCGACGCCCTCGCCGCCGCGCTCGCTGCGACCGGCGGCTCGGTCACCCTGCTGACCAGCAGCACCCGGCCCGCCGCCGCGGTGCCGACCCTGCGCGCCCTCCCCAGCCAACGCTGGGGACGCGACCCCGAGCAGCCGGCGCTGCTGTTCTACCTCGGGCGGCTGCGCACTGCCTGGCTGACGCGGCGCGCCGTGCTGCGCGCGATCGCGACGGTCCAGCCTGATGTCGTTCACCTCCAGGCGGAGATCGTGCGCCGCCTGGATCACCTGCTCGTCGCGGACATCCGTCGCCGAGTTCCGGTCGTGGTCACCGCTCACGATGTCCAGCCGCTGTCTGCGGAGCCACCGAGGCTCGCGTGGCTACGGGCCGCCGACGCCGTCGTCGTGCACACCGAGCCGGCCCGTCTGCTGCTGGCCGATCACCGCATCCCCTCCGTCGTCGTCGAGCACATCCCGGCGACGGTGCCGCCGGAGGCCGGCCCTGATGCGCCGCGGTCCGGCGCGCGACACGAGCTCGGGCTGCCCGAAACGGGTCGACTCGTGGCCGCGCTGGGCTTTGTCCGGCAGTACAAGGGCTATGCCCTCCTCGCCGACGTCTGGGAGCAGCTCGGGCCGCAAGCCCCGCTGCTGCTCGTTCTCGGCGAGGCGTGGGACGAGGAAGCGAGCCAGGTGCTCGACCGCCTGGAGGCGACCGGCCGCGCGGTCGTTCGCCGCGGTTTCGCCACCGACCGCGAGCTGGCCCTGGCCGCCCGCGCGGCCGATGCGCTGCTCCTGCCCTACGAGCGGGCCAGCGACAGCGGACTGGTGCACCTGGCTCGGGCGACCGGCACTCCCGTGCTGGCCAGCGATGCTCCGCAGCTGGCTGCGTCCGTGCGCGCCACGGGTTCCGGTGCCGTGGTCGCCCGGGACGTCACCGCCTGGTCCGCGGCCGTGACCGGCGCGCTACCACCTGCCCCGGCAGCGCCCCCGGCTGCCGAGCAGATCGCACGCGCGCACCTCACGGTCTACGACCTCGCCCGCAGACGTCGCCTGCTCGCGTGCACCGACGCCACCGAGTGGGGCGGCGCCGAGGTGGTCCTGTCCCGGGTCGTCGAGCACCTCGCGGCCGACTGGGACGTGACCGTGCTGGGAACAGACCACACGATCACCGCACGAGTCGCGGCCGGTGCGCCCGAGGCCGCGACCGTGGTCCTCCCGCCGGTGGCCGGCAAGCGGGACCTGATCGGAATCGTGCGCCACGTACGGGCCGTGCGGCAGGCGGCACCCGACGTCCTGCTGGTCAACCTGCGCATCCCCTGGGCCGGCCAGTACACAACGCTGGCCGGGTTGCTGCTCCGCGTCCCGGTGGTCGCGGTCGAGCACTTCCCGGACACGACGGAAAGCGGCCTGCAGGTGCGGCTCAAGCGGTGGGCCGTCAGCCGGCTGGCCGCGCACCTTGCCGTCAGCGACGCCGCCGCGGGTCGCGTCGAGCAGCTCGTCGGCTTGCCGACGGGCAGCGTGCGAACCCTGCGCAACGGCGTCCCGCGACTGGCGGTCACGCCCGGCGAGCTCCCTGCGGCTCTGCCGCATCCGTGCGTCGTCGCCGCCGGTCGCCTTGATCCGATCAAGGGGTTCGACGTCCTGCTGCAGGCCATGGCACTCGTTCCGGGGGTGTCGCTGTGGCTCCTGGGGGACGGACCCGAGCGACCGGTCCTGGAGGCGCTCTGCGACCAGCTCGGGCTGCGGGACCGAGTCCGCTTCGCCGGGTGGTACGACGACGTCGCCGGAGCCTTCGCCGCGGCCGACCTCGTCGTCCTGCCGAGTCACTACGAAGCCGCGCCCCTCGTCGCGACCGAGGCGCTGCAGGTGGGCACCCCCCTCGTCGCCACCGCGGTCGGCGGGATTCCCGAGCTCGTCGGCGATGCCGCAGCACTGGTGCCGCCGGACGATCCCCGCCGGCTGGCGGACGCGATCCGGGACGTGCTCGCCGATCCTGACCGGCAGCGACAGCTGTGTGCGGCGGGACGAGCGCGGGCGGCCGGGTGGCCGACGCCGGCCGACATGGCACGGGACTACGACGCGGTTCTGCGCAGCGTGCTACGACGGCACTGACTCAGCCCGAGAGCGTCCACCAGGCTTCGTACTCCAGGGACTGGGCCAACGTCCAGGTGCCACCTGGCCCATAGGTGAGCTGCGCAGTCTGCTCGCTGTAGGGCTCGAGCGCAGTCAGCTTGTCGACCAGGTCACTCCCGATCACGGGCCTGACGGTAGGCGTCAGCCGGTGGACGGGTACACCGGACGTAGCCAGCGCCCCCGACCACTGCATCGCCACCTCGTGGCGTCGCCACCTGAGCACATGCCGGCTCCAGGCGAGTGGCAGCCGAGGCCGCCCACCGTTGATCACCCATCGAGGCCAGCCGAAGGTGCTTGCGTACGGCAGGTCGGCGTACAGGGTCAATGGTGGCCGATGCGAGGAACGCCACACCGCCAGGCCGGCCTTCAGGGCGAGCACGTGATCGGGGTGCCGGCCCAGCGCGACCGGCAGCCACAGCGACTCGGCGCTGCCGACCACGGCGGCCAGTGCACGCTCGAGATCGGCCAACCGGGTGCGGTCGTCCGCGACGCGGTAGTCGCAGTCGAGCAGATCCAGATGAACAGGCTGGGCGCCGACCCGGGAGACACTGACCGCGTCGTTGGCGCGCCGGGCAGTGGCCGCGGTCGCGGGGTCCGGATAACCGCAGCGCCTGTCCCAGTCGGCCAGCCGGGCGGCCTTGTCAGGCACGCCCCCGAAGCACGTGACGACGGTCGCCCCCGGACTGCCACGCAGCATGCAGCCCAGGCTGAGGACCGCGTCGTCGAGGTGCGGCGAGATCACCGTGAGCGCGACCAACAACGGTCCCCTGTCTGCGGGCGCCTGGGCTCCGCGGAGGTGCCCCCGAGGGAGTGCAGTGGCGGTGGCGGTGGGATTTGAACCCACGGACGGCTTGCACCGTCACACGCTTTCGAGGCGTGCTCCTTCGGCCGCTCGGACACGCCACCGCCGGCGAGTCTAGCGAAGCGGGATCACCCGTCGCGGTCGCGCGCGAAGAACGCGAGCAGCAGGTCGGAGCACTCGGTCGCCAGCACGCCTGCGATCACCTCCGGACGGTGGTTGAGGCGCCGGTCACGGACCACGTCCCACAGGGACCCGGCCGCCCCCGCCTTCGGGTCGGCCGCACCGTAGACGACGCGATCCACCCGCGCGAGGACGGCCGCACCGGCGCACATCGTGCAGGGCTCCAAGGTCACGACGAGAGTGCAGGCGGTCAACCGCCAGCTGCCGAGAACGCGGCCGGCTTCGCGAAGTGCGATCACCTCCGCGTGCGCCGTCGGGTCGTGCAGCTCCTCGCGCCGGTTGCGCCCGACGCCGATGACGGTGCCGTCGGGCCCGGCCACGACGGCTCCGACCGGGACGTCGCCGTGGCGCTCGGCGAGCTCGGCCTGCTGCAGCGCAGCCCGCATCAGTGCAGCGTGGTCAGCCGCCGGCACGACCTCACCCCTCGCGGAGCTCCTCGAGCACGTCCGCGCAGCCCGCGCGCTCGCACACCGTGGTGAGCACGTCGGCGGGCAGCAGCCCCTCCTCCGCGCACAGGTCGACGAGGTCGGCGCCCGTTGTGCCGAGGTCGGCGAGCAGCTCGGTGTCGCCGACGGGCTCGACGACCGGCCGGGTGCCCTCGTCCTCGTCGTCCTCGTCGTCCTCGTCGTCCTCGGGGTCGGCCTCCTCCCAGAGCATCGCGGCGACGTCGCTGCCTTGGACGGCGCGCCGGTCGGACAGGAACACCCGCGGCTCGGCGAGGCCGGTGGCACCGCCGTCGACGCGGACGATCGCGACGTACTCGTCGTCCTCCTCCAGCATCAGCAGTGCCGGCCCCGGCGCCTCGCCGGTCAGGTCGCGCAACAGGTCGGTCAGTGCCTCGATGTCCTCGACCTCGTCGAGGTCGACCTCGACACCGGTCCAGTTCTCTCCGGTCCTGGCGAGCGCTGCGGCGAAGTAGGACACGTGGGGCGCTCCGGTTGCTGGGTGGCGATCAGGCAGTCAGTCGACCAGGGCGTCGACTACCCGCTCGTACGCGTCGGCGAAACCGAGTCGGCGGGCCAGGGCCGACAGCATCTCGTCGGCGTAGGCGTCGACGTCGGACAGGATGGCACCGAGTTCCATCTCATCGAGGCCCAAGTCCTCAAAAACGCCGAGATCGCCGACCGGCCACACGTCCTCGAGGTCGTCGTCGCCCGGCGCGTCGAGCCCCAGGGCCTCAAGCACCTGGGCGGCGAGGTCCCATGCGACAGCGGCGGTGACGTCGGACAACAGGAGCCGTACCTGCCCCATCTGCACCCGAACCACGACGAAGAACTCGTCCGCCACGTCGACCAGCGCGAACGAGCCGTTCTCACCGGGTTGCTGACGGACGGCGGCGACCAGGCCGTCGAGGTCCTCGGTCAGGACCTCCGGCAGCACGCCGACCTGCCAGTTGCCCTCCTCGCGGAAGACGACGACGGCGTACGCCTCGGTCTCGGCCACGCGCACCCCCTCGACGATCTTCTCCAGCGGACTCTTGCAGACCGGCCGCGCAGAGGGAAGCCGCCGGGACCGGTTCGCGGTGACGGTCACCGGGTAGCGGTCCTATAACACGAACACCGACACGTAGCCGCGGAGGAACTCTCATGCAGAACCGGAACACGTTCGCCCACTTCTTGCACGACGCCGGGCTCGCCGCCTGGTTCGGCGGGTCGCTGATGGGTGCGATCGGCCTGAACGGCGCAGCCGCCGACGTCGACGACCCGCGCCAGCGCGCCCGCGTCGCGAACGCAGGCTGGGGACGCTGGACGCCGTTCAACCTCGCAGCGATCGGCGCCCACCTGGTGGGTGGCGCGATCCTGCTGAAGGAGAACAAGGGCCGGGTCGTTGCCCAGAAGGGCGTTCTGGCCAACACGAACGTCAAGCTGGCGCTGACTGCGGGCGCGCTCGGCGCCACGGCGTACAGCCGCCTGCTCGGCCAGAAGGTGATGGACGCCGGCGACGTCCCGGTCGCCGGCGCTACGGCCTCACTGCCGTCCACGCCGCCCGAGGTGGCGAAGGCGCAGAAGCAGCTCAAGGCGCTGCAGTGGGCCATCCCGGGTCTCACCGGTGCGGTGCTCGCGTCGTCGTCGCTGCACGAGGAGCAGCAACGCCCGTCCGAGGTCCTCAAGGGCACCCTCAAGGCCGTCCCGGGTCGCGCCGCCGCGCTCGGCGCCACGGCGGCGACTGTCGTCGGCGGTGCCGCGACCGGCGCGTTCGACAAGGTCAGCGACAAGGTCAAGGACGCCGTCTAGGACTCAGTACGCCGAACGCCCCGCCCTCCGGTCCGGAGGGCGGGGCGTCGTCGTTCCCGGCATCGCCCGACGGAACTGCACCAACGCGCAGCACCCGGAGGAGCGCCCCGCGGCTGAGCTGCTGCGGCCTCATGGATGTGTGCACTTCCGTCGGCGCGTCATGCGGCGGCGGTTGCGGTCAGCGCCGCTCGCACACTCGCGATCACGTACGCCGGGTCGTGCAGAACCTCGGCCCAGGTGAACCGCAGCAGCCGCCAGCCTCGTTGCGCGCAGGCGTTCGCACGCCGCCGGTCGAATGTGCGCACGTCCTCCGGGTCGTGCCAGCGGCGGCCATCGGTCTCGACGATCAGGCCGTGCTCCGGCCAGCAGAAGTCGACGCGCGCGATGAACGACCGGCCGTCGCGGATGACGTGCTGCGAGCGCGGTGCCGGTAGACCCGCCTCCGCCAACAGGACGCGAAGCGCAGACTCCAACACCGAGCCGGCGGCGGGATCGGCGAGAGCGATGGCTCGGCCGAGCGCCCCGCCTTGCGTCAGCCCGCGCGGGCGAACCAGCCGTCGGCGCAGGGCGCTGTCGACGACGGCTACGGCCTCGTTGAGCGGGCGCTCCTGCGCGCATCCGCGCAGCGTCCCGACCAACCCGGTCACGCGCAGGCCGTTGACCACCTGCACCGGCTCGCTCGTGCGGCGTGCATCGACATCCGCACGGGCGACCCGGGTCTGGGTCGTCGGGACCTGGACCTCGAACAGGTCCGGTTCCGCGAGCATGTCCAGGCACCAGAGCACAGCCGCACTTCGAGCGCGCAGGGCGGCCTTCGGACCGAGCTCGAGGAGCACCGCTTGGGCTTGGCGCAGGTACGCCGGGTCGAGGCGACCGCCCGAGAGCAGGTGCTCGCCGCACGGCTCGAGGGGACGACGTGCGTAGACCCGTCGCCGCACTCGGGACAGATCCTCCGCCTTGAGAGCGGCGTGCAGCGCCGCCGGACCCAGGCCCGCCTTCGCGAGCTGGCTCCGGGTTGCCAGCTCGCGCTGACTGCACGAGCACGAGTCGAATATCGCGGTGACGTCCATGCCGCGACCCTCATGCCGCGCGGCTCCGACAGGGTCGGGCCGCGTGCCGGCTGTGGACGACGGCGCGCCATGGGGACAGAACTGCACACGTCCCCCGTCGACGTGCCTGGGCCGAGCGCACGGGACCGGACCGGCGAGCACCTTGGTGCATATCCGTCGCGAGTCGAGGGGCCGGCGGGCGACGGACGCACCGTGGGGACAGAACTGCACGCGTCCCCGGTCGACCCAGCGGCGGCACTCAGCCTCTCGTCGTGCGGGCGTGCAGGAGCGCCCTCGACCTGGCCAAGGCGTTGGC
The DNA here is from genome assembly GCA_016650445.1 of Frankiaceae bacterium. Classification (GTDB taxonomy): domain Bacteria; phylum Actinomycetota; class Actinomycetes; order Mycobacteriales; family SCTD01; genus RYN-124. Next base: position 103,539 of record JAENVS010000006.1, read on the forward strand.
ACGTGGGTGCAGACGGGCGCGGAGCTCGGCCGCCTGACGCAAGGTGTCGAGGACCTCCTGGCGACGGCGTCGGCGTTCCACCGCCGCGCGCGCCGCAGGCGTGGTCTTCACGACAGGTTGTTACCCAGCCCGAGGCCGCTTCACCTGGCCGAGCGGTGACGGACACGTAACTGCGGCGGGTTCTCGTTACCCTCGACCCATGACTGAGCTCGACGTCCGCCAGGGCACGTCCGAAGCGCTCGACACCGAGCTGGACGACGACAACGACGACAACCGGCTGTCGCACTACGTGCGCAAGGAGGACATCCTGCGCAGCGCGGTCGACGGCATCCCGGCAACGGCGCTCTGCGGCAAGAAGTGGTTCCCCGGTCGCGACCCGGAGAAGTACCCCGTGTGCCCGCAGTGCATGGAGCTGCTGCAGTTCCTCGACTGATCCCTAGAGGGTCACGCCGACCAGCACCGGCTCGGGCACGAGCTCGACGCCGAAGGTGTCGCGCACTCCGTCGCGGATCGCACGGGCCACGACCAGCAGGTCCTCGGTGCGCGCCCCGCCGCGGTTGACCAGAGCCAGCGCGTGCTTGGTCGAGATGCCGACGGGCCCGGCCCCGTAGCCCTTCGCGAAGCCGGCGTTCTCGATGAGCCAGGCCGCGGGCACCTTCACGCGGCCGTCGGCCTCCGGGTACGACGGCGGGTCGACATCGCGGGCCCGGAGGGCGGTGAGCTGATCGGGGTCGAGCAGCGGGTTGGTGAAGAAGGAGCCCGCGCTGCGGGTGTCGGGGTCCGCCGGGTCGAGCACCATGCCCTTGCTCCGTCGTAACGACAGCACCGCATCCCGGACGTCGGGCAGCGGCGCGACGCCACCGGTCTCCAGCCCCAGAGCGCGGGCCAGCTCGGCGTAGCGCAGCGGCCGGCTCATCGCGCTGCGCGCCAGTCGGTAGGTGACCGAGAGCACCACCCACCTCGGTGCCTGCGCCTTGAACAGGCTGGTGCGGTACGAGAAGCCGCAGTCGGTCATCGTGCGGACCGTGTCGGCGTCGCGGTCGTAGACCCGCACGGCGGCGACGCTCTGCGACACGTCCTGCCCGTAGGCACCGACGTTCTGCACCGGCGTCGCACCCACGAGACCGGGGATGCCCGCGAGGCACTCGACACCCGCGAGGCCGTCCGCGACGCACTGGGCGACGAGCGCGTCCCAGTCCTCGCCGGCCGCGACCTCCAGCAGCACGTCGTCGCCGTCCGCTGTCGCGCTGCGGCCCTGCGAGGCGATGCGCACGACGGTGCCGGGCACGCCGTCGTCGGCAACGACGAGGTTGCTGCCGCCGCCGAGCACGAGCACTGGCGCGATGGCGCTGCGAAGCGCGTCGACGATCTCGGCCTCGTCGTACGCCGTCACCATCAACGCCGCGGGCCCACCGAGACCAAGGGTCGTGTACGCCGACAGGGCGACGTCGGTGCGGGTTTCCATCAGCTCCGCTCCGTCACACCGGCTCGGGCACGGCGATCCGCACGGACCGTCGCCGCATGCCGACGAAGTCGGCGGTGAACAGGCAGAGCGCGGTCCACACCAGGCAGAAGCCGAGCAGCCGCGCGGTCCCGAGGGCCTCGTGGAACAGCAGTGCTCCAAGCAGGAACTGCATCGTCGGCGCGAGGTACTGCAGGACGCCGAGGGTCGTCAGGGGCACCCGTGACGCGGCCGCGCCGAAGAACAGCAGCGGGATGGCGGTGATGAGCCCGAGCAGCACCAGCAGGCCCGCGTGGTCTGCACCGTGCGAGGTCAGCGTCGAGGCACCGCTGACCTGGGCAGCAGCCAGGTAGACCACCGCAACAGGTGCGAGCACCGCCGTCTCGACCGTCAGTCCTTCCAGCGCTCCGACGACCGCGGTCTTCTTCAGCAAGCCGTACGCGCCGAAGCTGAACGCGAGCACGAGCGCGATCCAGGGCGGACGGCCATAGGCGACGGACAGGACGAGGACGGCGATGGTGGCGACGCCGAGAGCGACCCACTGCAGCAGCCGCAGCCGTTCGCGGAGAACCACGACACCGAGCATCACGGTCACGAGCGGGTTGATGAAGTAGCCCAGTGACGTCTCGAGGATGCGGTCGGTGATGACGCCGTAGACGTAGACACCCCAGTTGAGCGACAGGAACGCAGCGGCGGCGGCGAGGCGAAGCAGCTTGCCGCGGTCGGCGACGACGGCGCGCACCCCCGGCCACCTGCGGGTGACCTGGACCAGCAACGCGACGACGACGAGCGACCACACGACGCGATGGGCGAGGACCTCGACGGCGCCAGCCGGCTCCAGCAGCTTGAAGTACAGCGGGAAGATGCCCCAGAGCAGGTACGCCGTCGCGCCGAAGATCGCGCCGCGCCGGGTCTCGCTCACCCGGCCACGTTATCCGTCGGCTGTCAGCCGAGCAGTGCGCGGAACTCCTCGCAGAGATCGCGCGTCGCGGCCGCAGAAGCGGGCGACCACGTGCCCATCCCGAAGAACCCGTGGATGAGTCCGTCGTAGCGGCGCAGCACCACCTTCACCCCGGCGGCCTCCAGGGCTTTCGCGTAGGCCTCGCCCTCATCGCGCAGGGGGTCGTACTCGCCCGTTCCGACGACAGCCGGAGGCACTCCGGTCAGGTCGGTGGCAAGCAGCACGGACGCACGCGGATCCTCGATGTGCACGTCGTCCTGGAGGTAGTGGTTGCGGAACCACCGCATGTCCTCGGCGGTGAGGAAGAGCCCCTCGCCGTTCTCGACGCGCGACGGGTGCAGCGTGTCGTCCTCCCGGAAGTCGACACCCGGGTAGATCAGCAGCTGTGCCGCCAGCCGCGGCCCGCCCTCACGGGTCGTCGCCAGGGCGACGGCGGCCGACAGGTTGCCGCCGGCGCTGTCGCCCGCGACGGCGATCCGCTCCGGATCCCCACCGAGGCTCGAGATGTTCTCCGCGGCCCACCGCGTCGCGGCGAGGCAGTCCTCGAAGCCGGCCGGGAAGGGGTGCTCAGGTGCGAGGCGGTAGTCGACGCTGACGACGACTGCTTCGACGTCATGGCAGATCAGGCGGGCGTGGTCGTCGTGCGTGTCCAGGTCGCCGATGACGAACCCGCCGCCGTGCAGGAACAGCACGGTCGGCACGGGGCCGTCGACGTCCGGCCGGTAGGTCCGGATCGGGATGTCACCGGCCGGTCCGCGGACGATGCCGTCCTGGACCGAGCGCACCGGCGCGAGCGTCGCGGGGTCGCGCAGCCCGACGGTCATCGTCCGGAAGCCCTCGCGGGCCTGCTCCGGGGTGCCGTCGACCATGGCCATCGGCGTGCCGCTGTTCGCGAGCAGGTCGAGGACGGCGGCGATGGGCGGGTCGAGCGGCATGTGGCCTCCGAGGCGAGTGGCTGACTCGTCATTGTGCCTGTGTAGAGCGACCTATGCCTCGCCGCACTTCGACGACGATCTACGTCTTGTACGACGTCCGTCGGCGTGTCGCGGGCATCCAGACGTAGATCGGCGCGGGGGTCAGCGCTGCGTGAGCTCAGCGGTCGGAAGCGCGGCGATGACAGCCGTCGGCACGTAGAGGCGCGGCTTGCCGGCGTACCCGTACGCCGTGACCATGCGGCTGTCCCACAGGCGGCGGAAAGCGCCGCCGGAGACGACGCCGACCTGGTGTGCGGGCGTCTGGACGAGGGACCCGTCGCGAATCGGCAGCGGGCCGGTGTTGCGCGCGGTCTCGTCCCAGCTGCGACGGAAGCCTGAGATCGGCTCCTCGACAATCGGCTCGTCCGCGGTCGCGACCACGTCGGCAGGAACGACGGCGACGTCCTGCGTCGTCCAACCATGACTGGCCAGCGCTGCCGGGTCGACCGGGCGCTCGGAGCCGTCGCTGTCGACGTAGCGGATGTCGGGCGTCCCGTCGGTGCGCACCAGCGCGCCCGGGTAGAGCGGCGAGGCTGGCACGACATCGGTGACGACCAGCGCGGCCAGGTCGGCATCGGTGGCCGGCCAGATGCGCGGTGCGGGGTGGCCGAGGGCGGCGAGCTGCGCCTCGGTGACAGCGACCCGCTGGCCGCCGGTGACGAGCCACAGACCGCCGGCGCTGTCGCGGGCGATCGTGCCGTCGCGCAGCACCACGGCGGGCTGCGTCAGGTAGCCGAGCGACTCGCCCGACGTCATAGGGACGGCCGCCGATTCGGTGAGGCCATTCGCCGCGAGGACGGTCGAGGAGATCGGTCGCTTGGCGACGCCGTCGACGAGGAAGAGCATGCCGTTGGGGTGCCGCAGCAGCGAGCCGGTCGGATGCGGACCGCTCGGCGTCGGTGCGGCGATGTGGCGCGCGGCCTGCAGCGAGGGGAAGGCGTTGTAGGCGATGCCGCTCCAGCCCGAGCCCTTGCGCAGCTCGAAGTGCAGGTGCGGCCCGGTGCCCTCGGCGTTGCCGGAGTCGCCACGCCAGCCGACGAGCTGGCCGGCAAGGACGCGCGACCCCTGCGCGATGCCCGACGGGAACGCCCAGGCGGCGGTCCCCCTTCCGTCGTCGGTTCCCGGGGTGTCGTTGTTGACGTGGATGAAGATGGCGGACCACCCGGCGGCCGGGCCGCGGTCAGCGGCGATGACGACGTAGTTGCCGCTACCGACCGTCGCCTCGCGCTTGACCGATGTGACCACCCCGTCGAACGGGGCGACCAAGGGCGTCATCTTGGCGCCCATGAGGTCCTGGCCCATGTGCTTGCGGGTGCACCCGGACCGGCAGACCAGCCAGTTGTCGGAGTAGCGGGTGAGCGCAGACGATCCCGCAACCGGGAAGATCATCGGCACGACGACCCGCGCCGTCACGTCGTACTGGGTGCCGGTCGTGTCGGTCGCGAGGACCCCCAGGGCGGGCGTGGTCACGCCGACCGCGACGAGGAAGGCGGCAGCGAGCGCGAGGCGGGGGCGCATGAGGGGTCCAGATTCGAGTCGGCGTCGGTGTGTCCGTTTCCTCGACCTCGACCGGGTGTGTCCTGTCACCCGAACGAGTGACACAGGTGCAGAGACGGACGTCTGTCGCCTCGCTCAGCTGCCGGTCTCGGCCTCCGCGGTCACGGCGCCGGCGGCGAGCAGGTCGACGCAGCGTGCACACAGGTGCACGTCGCGGCGAACGAAGAAGTCGGATTCTCCCTGGCACAGAGCGCAGTCGGGCCGGACTCGCATGGGTGCCGGCACGACGACCCGGGGCCGGCCCTTGAGCCCGGTGCGGATCACCGCGATCCAGCGCTCGCGGTCCTCCGGCCCGGCCGGGACGGGGGCATGCCGGGCGGCGTCGTCGCGGTCGCGCGCGCGACGCGCGCGCTCCTCGTCGTACTTGGCCTGCGGTGACGGCTCCTCGAGGAGCTGGCGCAGGTAGGCGACGATGATCTCGGCGTCCTGGACGCTGGTCGGCTGGGTCGGCAGCGTGCCCACCCGGTGCCGCAGCTGCCACGGCCGCCAGCCGCGCGCGACGAGGTCGTCGAGCAGCGCACCGACCCCGTCGGTGTCCAGCTCGCGGGAGACCGACACGCGCAACTGGCTGAAGACGTCGGCTGCATGCGGCGACGTCGGGGTCATGATTCTCAGCGTTCCACGGTCGTCGGACACAATCCCGGAGCGACACCCACCTGTGGATGTTGAGATCTCAAGCAATCGGGTAGAATGCCGGCATGACGCGGTGGCTCGACGAGGACGAGCAGCGGACCTGGCGGGCCTTCCTCGGCGCAACCCGTCTCGTGTTCGACCAGCTCGACCGCGAGCTGCAGCGCGACAGCTCGCTGCCGCACGGCTACTACGAGATCCTCGTCCGCCTCTCGGAGGCGCCCGAGCGCGCGCTGCGGATGAGCGCGCTCGCCGACCGCTCCCAGAGCTCGCGCAGCCGGCTGTCGCACGCCGTGGCCCGGTTGGAGGAGAACGGCTGGGTACGCCGTGAGACGTGCCCCACCGACAAGCGCGGTCAGATTGCCCGGCTCACCGACGAGGGCTTCGCCGCGCTCGCCGCCGCGGCGCCGGGGCACGTCGACGGCGTCCGGGCCCACGTCTTCGACCCACTGACCCCGGAGCAGGTCGTCCAGCTAGGCGAGATCAGCACCGCCCTCGTCGACGCACTGCAGCGGTCGGACGACCCGCCCTGCTGACGACGCGGGGCAGCTGACTCAGGCGCCCTGGGTGTCGCCGTCGTAGCTGCTCGGGCTGGCGGGTGTGCCGCCGGGCGCAGGGGCACCGGGCGGCGGTCCGCGCCGCGGCCCGAGCTTCCGCCGCTCCGCCTGCAGCGTCGTCAGGTCGCGGACGTGGTTGGCCGTCGCCGTACCGCCGCTGACCGTCGCCATGACCGCCACCGTCTCGCCCTTCTTGACCGTTCCGATCCCGTCGCGGCCCGCGACGACGACAGTCGAGGGCGTCAGGACGTAGGTCTTCGTGTAGCCGTCCTCGCTCTTGACGGTCAGCGACGTCGAGCTGACGGCGGTGACGTCGCCGCGCTGCGTGCGCACGGTGCGGTAGCCGCCGTTGCCGTCCGGTACGACGAACTCGCCGTGCAGCGCGCCGCCCGGCCCCATGCCCATGCCCTTGTCGCCACGCGGCCCGTGACCCCCGCCAAGGCGACGTCCTTCGCCCGGGGGCGGTCCGTTCTGCGGTCCGTTCTGTGGGGCGACCTGCGCGCCGGCACCCGGCGAGGGTGACGGCGACGGGTTGTCCGCCGCGCCGGCGATGCCGGCCGCGCCGACGGCGAGGCCGACGCCCACGGCTGCCGCGGCACCGACGCGACGGATCCTGCTCATTCGCTGCCGGGTCGGGGGTCCGCTCGAGATCTCGTCCATGTCCCCATGCTGCGCCTTCGCTCCTTGCGGATCCATGGGAGGACCCTGGCAGGTTGCTGTGAGTTCGGGTCGCCGCAACGGAAGTTGATCCGTAGGAGCGCCCACGGGGGCCGCGTACGGATCAACTTCCAAGCCTTCACGCGTGAGGGTCCGCAATCTGATCCGTAGGGCGCCAGGACCACACGTGAAAGGCGGCTACGGAGCCTCACCTCGGTCAGGCTGGTCGCTGTCTACGCGCCCTCCAGCTCGTTGGCCGAAGCTCACCAGCGGCAGCGCTCACGTGACGTACGACGGAGCGAGCGGCAGCAGCACGCGGAACGTCGCACCGTGGCCGGGCTCGCTGTCCACCTCCACCCGGCCGCCGTGCGCGGCCACCAGCGCGGCGACGATCGACAGGCCGAGCCCGCTGCCACCGTGGACGCGGCTGCGCGAGGCGTCGGCCCGGTAGAACCGCTCGAAGACGCGCTCCGCCTGGTCGGGTGCGAGCCCGGCTCCCTCGTCGGTCACCTCCACGGCGGCCATCCCGCTCGCGCTGTCGGCGCCGACCCGGAGCCGGACCGCGCTGCCCGCCGGCGTGTGGGTGAGCGCGTTGCTCACGAGGTTGCCGAAGACCTGTCGCAACCTGGCGTCATCTCCCAGAACGACAGGCGGGCCGTCCCCGGTGACCTCGACCGTGACGTCGCGCTCGGGGTCGACGGCGGCCGCGTCGTGAGCGGCGTCGCCCACGAGCTGCACGAGATCGACCGGCTCCCGTTCCAGCGGTCGCTGCTGGTCGAGCCGCGCGAGCAGGAGCAGGTCGTCGACGAGCAGGCCCATCCGGGCGGCCTCGTCCTCGACCCGCTTCATGACCCGCTGCAGCTCGCCCTTGCCCGTGACCGCGCCTTGCCGGTAGAGCTCGGCGAAGCCGCGGATCGAGGTCAGCGGGGTGCGCAGCTCATGGCTGGCGTCGGCGACGAAGCGACGCATCCGCTCCTCCGACTGGCGGGCGGCCGACTCCGACGCCTGCTGGGCCCGGAAGGCGTGCTCGATCTGGCTGAGCATCTTGTTCAGCGATCCCGCGAGCCGGCCGACCTCGGTCCGCGGGTCCGTCTCGGGGACCCGGCGGGCCAGGTCGCCGCCCGCGATCGCCTCGGCCGTCTCCTCCACCTCGACCAGCGGCCGCAGGCTCGTGCGGACCGCGGCGTAACCGAGCCCGGCGAAGACGATCAGGACCCCCGCGCCGATCGCCAGCTCCAGCAGCACCAGGCGGTGCAGCGTGCTGTCGACGTCGTCGAGCTGGGCGACGACGGCGGCGAACCCTCGACTGCCCAGAGGTCCGCGTGCCTCGAGCTCCAGCACCCGCCACCTCGAGTCGCCGTCCAGCGAGGGGACGGTGAAGGGCTTGCCGCCGCGCGCCCGGACGCTGTCGGCCGTCACCGGCGGCAGGTCGGGCGGCGACACTCCCGCCCGGTCGAAGGTGAACGCGCGCACGACGGTCCCGTCCGGCGCGCTGACCTGAAGCGCGAACTCGTCAGGGCGGCGGATGCCGGGTCGGTCACCCCGTGCGGGCTGCTCGTTGAAGGCGCCCGGGCGCTGGACCGCCGCGGCGAGGTTGGCGTCGACACGCTCGACGAGGTAGCCGCGCAACGCCGTCGCCGCAGCGAAGCCGGTCACCGCGAGGGCGAGCGCGACCAGGACGGTCAGGGCCGCGACGAGCTTGACGCGCAGTGGGGTGCGCGCCGACAGCGTCTGCAGCCGACCACTCATTGGGGGGCGCGCCGGAGCACGTAACCGACGCCGCGCAGGGTGTGCAGCAGCCGCGGCTCGCTCGTGTCGACCTTGCGGCGCAGGTAGGAGACGTAGGACTCGACGACGTTGGCGTCGCCGCCGAAGTCGTAGTTCCAGACGTGGTCGAGGATCTGCGCCTTCGACAAGACCCGGCCGGCGTTCTGGAGGAAGTAGCGCAGCAGCTTGAACTCCGTGGGCGACAGCGCGACGGCGACGCCGTCCTTCCAGACCTCGTGCGTCTCGTCGTCGAGCTCGATGTCGGCGAAGGTCAGCCGGGCCGCCTGCGGAGACGTCGGGCCTTCGGCAGTACGCCGGAGGACGGCCCGGATCCGGGCCACGACCTCCTCGAGGCTGAACGGCTTGGTGATGTAGTCGTCGCCGCCGAGCGTCAAGCCGGTGACCTTGTCCTCCGTGGCGTCGCGCGCGGTGAGGAAGACGACGGGCGTGCGGCTGCCCTCGCCGCGCAGCCGGCGTACGAGATCGAACCCGTCCATCTCCGGCATCATCACGTCGAGGACGAGCAGGTCCGGCCGGAACGTCTTCGCGAGCTGCAGCGCGTCGGCGCCGTTGGCCGCGCTGGCGACGTCGAACCCGGCGAAGCGCAGGCTCGCCGACAGCAGCTCGAGGATGTTCGGCTCGTCGTCGACGACGAGCAGCCGGGCTTCGGGCGCAGGCGAGGCGGTAGCGGGCACGACGCCAGTCTGGCCACAGAGGCTGTGAGCATCCTGTGAGCCGGCTGTGAGAGCACTGCCCACCTGCGCACCCTGGGGAAGGAGACGCGCGTCCGACGTCGAATCAAGCCGTGGTCGATGTCCCTTCCCCGGAGGTCCTGATGCGCTCATCCGCCGTACGCCTGCTGCTCGCCGCTCTCGCCGTGGGTGGGGCGATCGGCGCCGTGCCGGCCTCCGCCGCGGACGGCGGGCTGTGCCAGCTGGAGGGCAACGCGACGTTCAACAAAGGCCCGAACATGACCGACCACGCGTTCACCTACACCTTCAGCGGCGACCTGACCGGCTGCCAGTCCAACAACGGCGCGCCGGCCTCCGGGAAGATCGCGACGCTGCAGCCGTCGACCGGCACCGGGACGTGCGGCACCAACTCCGGCGCCGGGGTCGCTCTCGTCACCTGGGCTGACAAGTCGCTGTCGGTCGTGCAGTACACGACGCAGTCCGCCACGGCCGGCGTCGCGCTGCAGGGCACGGTCATCCCGTCGGCGAAGGTCGGCAAGAAGACCTACAAGACCACCAAGTACGTCGGGTACGGCGCCGCGGGCCCGCTGGTGTTCGACGCCGACCCGGCGGAGTGCGCCGCCGGCGGCGTCACGGTCGCACCCATCCACGGCGCCGTCGGTCTCGGCAAGCAGTAGCAACTACGCCTCGAGGTCGTCCTCGTCCAGGTGCTCACCGGTGACGAGGTAGGCGACGCGGCGAGCGACGGCGACGGCATGATCGGCCAGTCGCTCGTAGTAGCGGCCCGCGAGGGTGATGTCGATAGCTGCCTCGGCGCCGTGTGACCAGCTGGGGCTGAGCATCGTCGTGAAGAGCTTGCGGTGCAGGTCGTCCATGACGTCGTCGTCCCGGACGAGCTCGGCGGCAAGCGCGAGGTCACGGCTGGCGATGACCGAGCCTGCTTTCACTGCGATGCGCTGCGCGGTCTGCCCCATCTCCAGGACCGTCGACCGCAGCTCCGGCGGCACCGCGGAAGCGGGGTGCCGGCGGCGGGCGATCTTCGCGAGGTGCACGGCGTAGTCACCGGTGCGCTCTAGGTCGACCACCATCCGCAGGCTCGTCACGAGCACCCGCAGGTCGCCGGCGACGGGCTGCTGACGGGCGAGCAGGTCGAAGGCCTGCGCCTCGATGGTCCGGTAGAGCTCGTTGACGACCTCATCGCCCGCGATGACCTGCTCGGCGAGCGCAAGGTCGGCGTCGAGCAGAGCGGTCGTCGCCCGGCTGACCGCGGACCCGGCCAACCGGCTCATCTCGACCAGCCCGTCACCGATCCCGTCGAGCTGCTCGTGGTAGCTGTCGCGCACGTGTCCTCCTGAGGTCTGCCGTCAGTCTGTCAGCGCACCGGCAGCGTGCTGGACGGGAGACCCCACGATCGAGGCACACGGCGAACCCTGGGTGAACTGAAGGGGAACATCGTCTCGGGCCGCAGGTGAGCGCGGGATGCGGCCCTACGCTGAACCCGTGGTCGTCCTCGCCGCGGCAGTGGGGCTGCTGGTGGGCGTAGCGGTCGGTGCGCTGCTCCTCCGGCGGCCGGCAGAGCCGTCGGACTTCGACGGCCCCGCTCGCGCGGTTCCCGTTCCCGGGGCGCGGGCCGTGCTGGAAGCGCTCCCCGTGGCCGTGCTGGTCGTGGACGTCGCGGACGAGGTCCTCCTCGGCAACCGGGCGGCGCGCGACCTCGGCCTCATCCGTGACGGTGTCCTCGCCGGCATGCCGCAGCTGCGCCGGTTGGTGCGCCGCACGCGCCACGACATGGTCCCGCAGGAGGACGACCTGCAGATGCCCCTCGCTGCCCTCGGACGGGGACCGGCGGTTCTGCTCGCCCGCGCGACGCCCGTCGGCGACGGCACGGTCGCGGTGCTCCTCGAGGACGTCACGGAAGCACGTCGCCTGGAGGCGGTACGCCGTGACTTCGTCGCCAACGTCTCTCATGAGCTGAAGACGCCCGTGGGCGCGCTGAGCTTGCTGGCGGAGGCACTGCAGGACGCCAGCGACGACCCCGCTGCGGTACGGCGGTTCGCCGCCAGCGCTCATCAAGAGGCGCAACGACTCGGGCGGCTCGTCCAGGAGCTGATCGATCTCTCGAGACTGCAGGGAGCCGAGGCCCTGCCCGACCCCGAGCACGTCGACGTCGACCGCGTCGTCAGCGAAGCCCTGGAGCGAACGCAGACAGCTGCCCACGCCCGCGGGATCACGCTGACCCGGAGCGGAGCCGGGGAGCTCGAGCTGCCCGGGAGCGCAGACCAGCTCGTCACGGCCGTGGTGAACCTGCTCGACAACGCGCTGAACTACAGCGGCGACGGCACGACCGTCACCATCCGCACGGCGCTTCTCGACGAGCAGGTCGAGATCTCCGTGGAGGACCAAGGCATCGGCATCGCGGAGAAGGACCTGGAGCGCGTGTTCGAGCGCTTCTACCGGGCCGACCCGGCGCGGTCACGGGCTACCGGAGGTACCGGGCTCGGCCTCGCGATCGTCAAGCACATCGTCACCAACCATGGGGGAAGCGTGTCCGTCAGCAGCATCGAGGGGCTGGGGGCGACGTTCACCCTTCGCCTGCCGGCGGCGACCCCGGCGAGAGTGCCCGCATGACGCGGCTGCTCGTCATCGAGGACGAGCCGTCGATCTCGGAGCCGTTGGCGTACATGCTGGAGAAGGAGGGCTTCGAGGTGGCCGTGGCGGCCACCGGCCCGGACGGCGTCGACGAGTTCGCCCGGTCCGGCGCCGACCTCGTTCTCCTCGACGTCATGCTTCCCGGCCTGTCGGGAACCGAGGTCTGCCGCACCCTGCGGCAGACCTCGAACGTGCCGATCATCATGCTCACCGCGCGCGACAGCGAGGTGGACAAGGTCGTCGGGCTCGAGCTGGGCGCGGATGACTACGTGACCAAGCCGTTCAGCCACCGGGAGCTGGTCGCACGTATCCGGGCGGTGCTGCGCCGGCGGGCCGAACCGGACGAGCCCGCCGCGACAGCACTCGAGGCCGGCCCGGTGCGGATGGACGTCGACCGGCACCGCGTGACGGTGGCCGGCGAGGAGGTGCAGCTGCCGCTCAAGGAGTTCGAGCTGCTCGAGATCCTGCTGCGCAACTCCGGCCGGGTCCTGACGCGTCAGCAGCTGATCGACCGCGTCTGGGGGGCCGACTACGTCGGTGACACCAAGACCCTCGACGTGCACGTCAAGCGCCTGCGCGCGAAGCTCGAGCCTGCGCCGGGCAAGCCCCAGCACCTGGTGACCGTGCGCGGACTCGGCTACAAGTTCGAGACCTGACCCCCCGATCCGCTGAGGTCAGCCGAAGCGACCGGTGATGTAGTCCTCGGTGCGCTTCTCGGTGGGGTTGCTGAAGATCTTCGGGGTGCTGTCGATCTCGACCAGTCGTCCCGGCGTACCGGGACCGTCGATGGTGAAGAAGCCGGTGGTGTCCGAGACGCGCGCCGCCTGCTGCATGTTGTGCGTGACGATGACGATCGTGTAGCTGTCCTTCAGCTCGATCATCAGGTCCTCGATGGCGAGGGTGGAGATCGGGTCGAGCGCCGAGCACGGCTCGTCCATGAGGAGCACCTCCGGCTCGACCGCGATCGCTCGCGCGATGCACAGCCGCTGCTGCTGGCCGCCGGACAGTCCCGCTCCCGGCCGGTTGAGCCGGGTGCTCACCTCACGCCACAGGTTGGCGCCCTGCAGCGAGCGCTCGACCGCGGCGTCGAGCTCGGACTTCTTCTTGACGCCGTTGAGCTTCAGCCCGGACGCGACGTTGTCGTAGATGGACATCGTCGGGAACGGGTTCGCGCGCTGGAACACCATGCCGATCGTCCGGCGAACCGACACAGGGTCGACACCAGGGCCGTAGACATCGACGTCGTCGAGGGTGATGCGCCCCTCGACGCGGGTGCGCGGCTGCACCTCGTGCATGCGGTTGAGGGTGCGCAGGAACGTGCTCTTGCCGCACCCGGACGGGCCGATGAGCGCCGTGATGCTCTTGGGCTCGATGACCATCGAGACGTCCTCGATGGCCTTCGTCTTGCCGTACCACGCGCTGACATCAACGCAGGCGATCCGCTTGGCCACTGCGATGTCCTCTCAGCCGTGGACGCGGGAACGGCGGGCGATGGCACGGGCGATCAGGTTGAGCACGAGGATGAGCAGCACCAGTGTGAGGGCACCGGCCCACGCCCTGTCCAACGCCACCTGCTGCGGCTGGCCGGCCTGGGCGAAGATGAACGTCGGCAGGGCGGCCTGTTGGCCGTGGAACGGGTCGAGGTTGATCGAGTCGAAGTTCAGCGCGGTCAGCAGCAGCGGCGCGGTCTCGCCAGCCACCCGCGCCACGGCGAGCATGACGCCCGTCACGATGCCGGCACTCGCGGTGGGGAGGACGACCGACACGATGGTGCGCCAACGCGGGATGCCGAGCGCGAGCGCGGCCTCCCGCAGCGAGTCGGGCACCAGCTTGAGCATCTCCTCGGCCGACCGCACGATCGTCGGCAGCATCAGGATCATCAGCGCGAGCGCCGCAGCGAAGCCGGAGAAGCCCTGGCCGAGGGCGAGCACCCAGAAGGCGTAGATGAACAAGCCGGCGACGATGCTCGGCACACCCGTCATCACGTCGGTGAAGAACCGGATCGTGGCGGCCAGCCGGCCGCGGCCGTACTCGACCGTGTAGACGGCGGCGAGCAGCCCGATCGGGACGGCGACCAGGGTCGCGATGCCGACCTGCTCCAGCGTCCCGATGATGGCGTGATACGCACCGCCCGTCGGGTCGATCGGTCCCACCCCGCGCATGGAGTGCTGCAGGAAGTAGCCGCCGAAGCGCACCAGGCCCTTCACAACCGTGTAGTAGAGGACGAGCGCGAGCGGGAGCAGGGCGATGGCGACGGCCAGCCCGAGCAGCAGCGTGGCCAGACGGTTGACCGCGCGCCGCCGCAGCCCACCGGCGTGCGCAGTCGCGAGGGAGCCGGATTCGACGGTCGTCACGCCTCCACCTCGAACCGTCGGGCGCTGCGGTAGACGATCCCGCGCGCGGCGAGGTTGACCAGGAACGTGATGACAAAGAGCACGAGCCCGGTCGCGATGAGGGCGCCGCGTCCGGTCGGCCCGTACTCCGCGAACTTGGTCGCGATGTTGGCCGCGATCGTGTTGCCGCCCGGACCGAGCACCTTGGCGGTGATCTCGAAGTTCGACAGCAGCACCAGCGCGACGGCGATGGTCTCGCCGAGTGCCCGGCCCAGGCCGAGCATGACCGCTGCCGTGATGCCCGGTCGGCTGAACGGCAGCACCGCGGTACGGATCATCTCCCAGCGCGTCGCACCCAGCGCGTACGCCGCCTCCCGGTTGCCGTGCGGCACCTGCAGGAAGATCTCGCGGGAGAGGGCGGCGATGATCGGCAGGATCATGATCGCCAGCACGACCGAGGCCAGGAAGATCGACCGTCCGTAACGCTCCCCCGTGTCGCCGAACAGCGGTATCCACCCGAGCGTCGAGTGCAGGAACGACGACACCGGAACGATCTTGTCGTTGAGGTAGGCAACGCCCCACAACCCGAACACGACGCTGGGAACGGCGGCCAGCAGGTCGACGAGGTTGCCCAGTACGCCGGCGACACCGCGCGGAGCGACCTGGGTGATGAACAGCGCGACACCGAGCGCGACCGGGACGGCCATGACCAGGGCCAGGAACGACGACATCAGCGTGCCGAAGGCGAGGGCGGCGACGCCGAACGTCGGCGAGTCGGCCTCGGGCAGGAACTGCTTGGTCGTGAGGAAGCTGGTCGTGTCGGCCCGGAGCGCCGGGATGGCCTTCGCGACGAGGAAGACCCCGATGCCGGCGATGACGACCAGCAGGGTGACTCCGGCTGCTCCCGACAAGCCACGGAAGACCTTGTCGCCGAGACGCCCGCCCGTCGCCGAGTCCTTGGACGCGCCCAGCGGCGTCAGGCCGCCCCCGGCGAGCGCGGATGCGTCACTCATGGGGCGCAGTCTGCCTCTCGGTCGCGGCGGGGATGAGCGGGGGTGAGACGGCCTCCGCCCGCTCCCCCGGGAAAGCGGGGAGCGGGCGGCAGGGACGAGCGGTTGCTGCTACGCGAGGCCGTCGATCGCCGTCGTGACCTTGGCCGCGATGCTCTGCGGGAGCGGGGCGAAGCCGAGCGCATCGGCCGCGGCCTGCCCGGTGGTGGCGGAGTACGTCAGGAAGGCCTTGAGCAGGGCGAGCTTGCCGGCGTCGTTGCCCTTGGAGCAGACGATCTCGTAGGACAGCGCCGTGATCGGGTAGGCGCCGGGCGTCGTGTTGGCGAAGTCGTACTTCACCTTCAGGTCACCGGAGTCGGCGACCGACGCGCCCTCGAGAGCCTTGCCCACGGAAGCCGCGTCGAGAGCCGCGTACTCGCCCGCGCCGTTCTTGACCTTGGCGATTCCCAGTGCGCTCGCGGTGGCGTACGACACCTCGGCGTAGGTCACCGCGCCGTCACTGCCGGCCACTGCCTGCGTCACGCCGTCGGAGCCCTTGGCGCCCTGCACGCTGGCCGGCCACTTGAGCTCCTTTCCCTCGCCGAGCTTCCAGTCGGCACCGGCGGCCGCGGCCAGGAACTTGGAGAAGACGCTGGTCGTGCCGGACGAGTCGCTGCGGTGCACGGCCGTGATGCCGGTGCTGGGCAGCGTGACGCCCGGGTTGTCGGCCTTGACTGCCGCGTCGTCCCACTTCGTGACCGTGCCCTGGAAGATCCCCGCGAGGGTCTTCGGGGACAGCTGCAGGTCCTTGACGTCGCCGAGCTTGTACATCACCGCGATGCCGCCGGCCGTGATCGGCAGGTGGATGGCCGGGTTGCCGCAGCGCTTGTCGGCAGCCGCCTGCTCGTCGTCCTTCATCGTCGAGTCCGAGCCGGCGAAGTCGATCGTGTTGGCACCGAACTGCGTGATGCCGGCGCCGGAGCCGACCGGCTGGTAGTCGATGTTCGCGCCGGAGCACGCGGCCCCGAAGTCCTTGATCCACTGCGCGATGATGTTCTTCTGGAAGGACGATCCCGCGCCCTTCAGGTCGCCGGTCGCACAGGCCACCGAGGCTGCGGTGCTGCTGGGGCCGCTCGAGGCGGCATTGTCGGTCGAGTCCTGCGTGTCACTCCCGCAGGCGGACAGTGCGATGGTGCCGGCGGCTGCCAGCACCAGAAGCCGGGCTCCAGGCCACGTGCTCAATGTGTTCCCCTCGATGCGTCTGGGCCGGCACCCCGCCGGCCTCGTCACCGACGGTAAGCAGGCGACATGGACCGATGGTGCTGTCGAGGTGAACCGGGGATGAACGTCGCGCGCAGCTCGCCGGGGACGTCGGTGATGAGGGCGTCGACCTCCAACAGCCGCAGGAGCCGAGCGTCGACCGCGCGATTCACCGTCCACACGCGGACGGCCAACCCGTGCCGGTGAGCCGCCGCCACGAGGTCGGGCGCGCCGAAGACGGTGCGGGCCGGCACGTGCAGCGCGGCGTCCCCGCGCGAGGCCGCCTGCGCGAGGACCTGGCTGGTCGGCTCCGCGCCGGTGAGGATGACCGCCCGCTCGAGGCAGGGCGCCATCGCGGCACAGGCATCGAGGACCGCCCCGTCGAAGGACGACAGGACCACCAGCGGCAGCGGCAGCTCCGCAGCCGCGAGCGACTCACCGACGGCGCTCAGCAGGGCGCGCGGGCGCTGCTCCGGCTTGAGGTCCAGGACCAGCCGCCCGCGGCCGCCGAGGACGCGCAGCACTTCGGCGACGGTGGGAACCGAATGTCCCCCGACGCGGATGGACATCAGCTCGGCGAGCGTCAGGCTGCGCACGCCCCGGGCCACTCCGGCCACCCGCTGCAAGCCGGCGTCATGCATGCACACGGCGACGCCGTCCGCGGTGAGGCGGACGTCGACCTCGACGCCGTCCGCTCCCTCAGCGAGGGCGGCAGCGACGGACGCGAGCGTGTTCTCCGGCGTGTCGGGGCCGGGCCGACCGCGGTGGCCAAGGATCTCCATGAGCCGCACGGTTCACCTCCCGGCATACCGGACGAAGGACGCCGGAAGACGTGCCGGTGAACAGTTCAGGGCACCTCGGGACTCGTTCACCCACTGTTCACCTGACGATGCTTGCCAGCCATGCACGGGCGGACGGCATGCTCGCCCCATGGCTCAGGAGACCCAGCCGCACGTCGACGAGGCCGTTCAGCTCCGCACCGTGGAGGCGGCGCTCAAGCGCCGCTTCGCCGGTCGGGTGCCCGACGAGACCATCTCCCGCGAGGTCGACGAAGGGCTCCGGGAGTTCACCGGCGCGCGGGTCCGGACCTTCGTCCCCGTCCTGCTCCAGAAGCAGGTGACCGAGCGGCTCAGGCGCACCCACCCGGCCTAGTCCGCCTCCGGCAGGGCATGCTCACCCCGTACCGAGGAGGACCAGGTGAGCAACGCCAACCAGCAGCGGCGGCCTAGTCGCCGCCCGTTGTCCGGCGGGAAGGTGTTCCGCGGCGTCCTGGATGCGCGGCCCTACGCCATGCCCGAAGTGACGTCGCGGGACTGGGCCGAGATCCCGCCGCGGCAGGTACGCCTCGACGACCTCATCACCGTGAAGGCGGAGCTGCGCCTGGACGTGCTCCTCGCTGAGGACTCGACCTTCTACGGCGACATGTTCGGTCACGTCATCTCCTGGCAGGGCGAGCTCTACCTCGATGACGGTCTGCACCGCGCCGTGCAGGCGGCGCTGCACCAGCGGTCGACGATGCACGTGCGCATCGCCAAGCTCTCCGACGACGGGGAGTGGCTCGGCGCCTGATTCAGTCAGTCGACGGTGACGGCCGGCTCCCCGGTCTGCTGGAGCCGGCCGCTGTAGCGCTGCTCGATGCGCCGGTACTTCCAGATCGCGACGCTGCCGAGCCACGTCAGCAGGAACACCCCGACGATGAAGTAGCCGATGCGGTTGAGGTCGATGCCGGCGATGTAGGCGAACGGCTGGATGTCGGCGAAGCCGCTCTTGGTGCTGATCACGCTGACGAGCTGGATGGTGCCGATGATGAAGGCCACGAAGATCGACAGGCCGGTGGTCGAGATGTTGTAGAAGATCTTGCGCAGCGGGTTGGTGAAAGCCCAGTCGTAGGCCTTGCACATGAAGACGCCGTCGAAGGTGTCCATCATCGACATGCCGGCCGCGAAGATGATGGGTAGCGCGATGATCGCCAGCGGCGGCAGGGTGACACCGGATCCGACGGCAGCGGTCGCCGCGGTGGCGGAGATGGCGAGAAATCCGACCTCGGTCGCAGTGTCGAAGCCGAGCCCGAACAGGATGCCGACGGGGTACATCTGCCACGAGTGGTTGATGAACTTGTTGTAGCGGCCCTTGAAGATGCGGTTCATCAGACCGCGCTGCGCGAGCAGCTCG
This sequence comes from Frankiaceae bacterium, assembly GCA_016650445.1. Classification (GTDB taxonomy): domain Bacteria; phylum Actinomycetota; class Actinomycetes; order Mycobacteriales; family SCTD01; genus RYN-124. Next base: position 122,199 of record JAENVS010000006.1, read on the forward strand.
TCGAGCTCGTCCGGGCTGTACTGGCCCCTTTTCATGTCCTGCCAGGTGCGGATGATCCCCATCAGGATGACGAAGTTGAAGCCGGCGATGATGTAGAGGAAGACGCCGGACACACTCGCGCCGATGACACCGCCGATGCCCGCGAACGACTCCTGGAAGCCGACCGCTGCCTGCGCGGCGATGGCGATGGCAAAGGACAGCGCGAAGACGACCGTCGAGTGCCCGAGCGAGAAGAAGAACCCGACGCCGAGTGGCTTCTTGCCCTTCTGCAGGAGCAGTCGCGTGGTCTCGTCGATCGCGGCGATGTGGTCGGCGTCGAAGGCGTGCCGCAGGCCGAAGACGTAGGCCAGCGACGCAGCTCCGGCGTACAGCAGGGTGCCCTTGTTGTCGGCGATCTGGTGGTACTCAGCGATGGAGTTGTAGTGCGCGAAGAGCCCGAAGCCGACGATGTGCAGGGCAGCGACCGCTCCGAACAGCAAGCCGACCCGGATCTTCTCGTCGCGGTCGAAGTGGATGAGGCGCTTGCGGCTCGTCGGGGGCGCCGGAGCAGGGGCGTCGAGGGTCATGGGCCGACGCTAGGACGCAGTCCGGCTTGTTGCAACTCATTCGCAACAACGCCCGGTTCGCGCTAGACCGTCATCTCCTCGGGACGTGGCGCCCGGGGTCAGGTGCCGTCCGGCTCCGGATCCACGCGGGCCCACACGACCTTGCCGTCGCCCTCGATCTGGTCGACCCCTGACTCGCTCGCGACGGCGTTGACGAGGAGCAGTCCCCGCCCGGACTCCGCGTCGGGCCCTGCCTCCTTCAGCGTCGGCTCGGCGGGCTCCTCGTCGTGCACGTCGACGCGCACGCCTTCGCCCGCCTTCCGCAGTCGCATGTCGAAGGGGGGCCGTCCATGCCGCACCGCGTTGCCCACGAGCTCGGAGACGACGAGCAGGACGGGATCCAGCAATGCGCCGAGTCGCCAGCCCGGCAGCACGCGGCGCGTCTCCGCCCGTGCGGCGCCGGCCGCCGTCAGGTCCGATGGCAGCTCGACCTGCAGCTCGGCGGACTCTGCCTTGTTCGTCACACCTCCTCTGTGCCCCGTGCAGGGGCGCCCACACGGCTCACACGGCTCAGACACCCGTCGGGAACAATGACCGCATGCGCCGTACTGCACTGCCTGCCCTCGTCGTGCTCGCACTCGCACTCGCGGGCTGCGCCGGCGAGAGCGCGACCGACACGACCGCCTCGCCGTCGCCTGCAGCGTCGCCGTCGAGCAGCCCGCCGCCGTCGGCCGTCCCCAGCGTCGTGCCACCCTCGAGCCCTGCCGCTGTCGCTGCCGACCAGACGCTCCGCGTGACGTACGCCGCGGGAAAGGTCAGCGGTGACATCGGCCTCGTGAACGTCAAGCAGAACAGCACGGTGGCGCTCGTCGTCACGAGCGACGTGGCGGACGAGGTGCACGTGCACGGCTACGACAAGAAGGCCACCGTCGCCAGGGGCGGCACCGTGACCATCCTGTTCAGGGCCACGCTGCAGGGGCGCTGGGAGGTCGAGCTCGAGGACCTCGGGCGCCGTCTGGTCCAGCTGCAGGTGCGGTGACCGCCATCACCGTTCTCGCCCACGGCGTCGGCACGCGCGCCGACCTGCCCATCCCGGTCAACCTGGCAATTGCGGCTGGTGGCCTCGCTGTGCTGGTGTCCTTCATCGCGCTCGGTGCGCTGTGGCCGGATGCGCGGCTTCGCGGGGAGCAGGCCGGTCGTCCCCTTCCCACGTTCGTGCAGTCGGTTGTCGACAGCCGCGTCACGACCGCCGTCCTGCGGCTGGTCGCGCTCGCGCTCGTCGGCGTCATGCTCGCGGTCGCCTTCACCGGCCCGGAGGACGTCCCCGCGAACCTCACGCCCTGGGCGTTCTACATCCAGTTCTGGGTCGGGCTGGTGGTGGCGAGCCTGCTGCTCGGGCCGGTGTGGGCACGCGTCAACCCGCTGCGCGGCATCCACTGGGCGATGTCACGGGTGGCCGGCGAGGCACCCGGTGCGGCCTCGCTGTCCCGCCTCGGCTACTGGCCGGCGGCGGTCGCGCTGCTCACGTTCGTGTTCCTGGAACTGGCCTTCCCGGGGCGCTCCCGCCCGGTTGTGGTCGGCACCTTCATCGTCGTCTACTCGATCGTCCAGCTGGCCGCGGCTCTCTGGTACGGCGCGGGGTGGTTCGCGCGCGGTGACGGCTTCGAGGTCTACAGCACCCTGATGGGCCGGCTCTCACCGTTCGGCCGTCGTGACGACGGCGTGCTCGTCGTGCGCAACCCGCTCGACGGTGCGGCCGGCCTGGCCACAGAACGCGGACTGACGGCGGTGGTCGTCGTCCTGGTGGGCAGCACGGCCTTCGACGGCCTGACTCGCACGACGTGGTGGCAGACCGGTCCGGGTGTCGCCGGCGACGCCGCAACGCGTCCGCAGCTGCTCGGCCTGGTCGCGATGCTCCTGCTCGTGGCGGCGCTGTACGTCGGCGCGACGCGACTGGCCGGCCGCACCGGGGGGATCGACGACGGGCCGGCGCAGTACGCGCACTCCGTCATCCCCATCGCGGCGGGCTACGCCATCGCCCACTACTTCTCGCTGCTGATGCTCGACGGGCAGCTCACCTACATCCTGAGCAGCGACCCGTTCGACCGGGGCTGGGACCTGTTCGGCACCGCCCGCAACGCCATCGACTACACCGCCGTCAGCGCGCGCACGATCAGCCTGGTGCAGGTGGCCGCGATCGTCGGCGGTCACATCCTGGGCGTCGTCCTCGCACACGACCGCGCCGTCAGGCTGGCCGGCCCGGATCGGCGCGCGCAGGCACGCATCACCCAGTACCCCTTGCTGGCAGTCATGGTCGTGTTCACGTTGGGCGGTCTGTTCCTGCTGCTCGGCGGTTGAGCTCAACGAGATCCTCGGCGGTGTCGACGTCAGCGGCCGAACCGGTGTCGTCGCAGTCGACCCGCAGCACGCGATCCGGGTGCGCCCGCAGCCAGGCCCGCGCTCCGACGTCGCCGACCGCGAGTCCGGCGACGTCGATCCACACGGCTCGGTCGAGCAGCACGGGGTTGCGCGGCTCACCGGCGTACGTCGCCACGGCCGCCTCGCACCGACCGCTGACGGCGAGCAGCCGGCGGACCGCCTCGACGCCGACCAGTGGCTGGTCGACGAGCGCCACGACGCATGCCGACGCGGATCCGGCCGACAGCGCGACCAGTCCCGCCCGCAAGGACGCACCGAGGCCGTTCTCCCAGTCCGCCGCGACGACGACCTGCGCGTCCGCCAGCGGCGGCACGCGCTCCGCCTGTGCGCCCAGGACGACGACCACCGATGTGCAGCCGCCGTCGCGAAGGAGCGTGACTCCTCGTTCGACGAGAGTGCGGCCACCGAGCTCAACGAGGGCTTTCGGTCCGCCCAGGCGGCGGCCGGCGCCGGCTGCCAGCAGCAGCCCAGCCGTGGTCACGGGACGAGCGCCGCGCCGTCTCCGACGCCGTTCGACACCTTCCAGTGGATCTCGCCGTCGACGCTGCTCAGCGGCTGGCCGCTGCCGCCCCATCGGGTCTGCACCAGCTCAGCCGCGATCGACACCGCGGTCTCCTCTGCCGTCCGACCACCGATGTCGAGCCCGATCGGCGACCGCAGTCGGGCCAACTGGTGCGCGGGGACGCCGGCCGCGCGAAGCTGGGCGAGTCGGGCCGTGTGGGTACGCCGGCTGCCCATCGCCCCGACATAACCGGCGTCGGACGCCAGCGCGACCTCGAGGAGCGGGCCGTCGAACTTCGGGTCGTGCGTCAGGACGGCAACAACGGTCCTGGCGTCGACTCGGCCGGCAGCGACCTCCGCCGCCAGATAGCGGTCGGGCCAGTCGCAGACCACCTGCGCCGCGTCGGGAAAACGCGCCGCGGTGGCGAACACCGGGCGCGCGTCGCACAGCACGACGCGGTAGCCGAGGAAGGCGCCGATCCGGGTGAGCGCACCCGCGAAGTCGGTCGCCCCGAACACGAGCATCCGCGGGGGCGGCGTGAAGGCTTGCACGAGGACGGTCACGTCGTCGACGCGCCGCTGGCCGGTCGGACCGTAGTGGCGCAGGCCGCTCTGCCCGGCCGCGAGCATCCCGCGGGCGTCGGCGGAGGCGGCAGCGTCGAGGCCCTCGGTGCCGAGCGATCCCGCCTGCTCCAGCTCCGTGACGAGCAGCTGCGCCCCCAGGGCAGCCGGCCCGGAGACGACTGTCGCGAGAGCAGACGGCTCGTCCTCGTCGAGCCCGCGGAAGAGGCGCGAGAGCACATCGAGGTCTGGCTCGGCGACGAAGACGTCGAGGCTGCCGCCGCAGGTGAGCCCGATGGCGAAGGCGTCGTCGTCGGCGATCCCGTAGTGCGCGGCGGCCGGTGACCGTCTGGCGAGCACGGACTGGGCGACGTCGTAGACCGCCGCCTCCACGCAGCCGCCGGACAGGCTGCCGATGACCTCGCCGGCCTCGGACACCGCCATGACGGTGCCCACCGGCCGGGGCGTGCTGCCGGCGGTCGCGGTGACAGTGGCCAGCGCGAATCGAGACCCGCTCTCGCAGAGCTGCCGGAGCTGACCGGCGATGTCGCGCATGGTCAGGCCTCGGTCTCGTCCGCGTCGCGCAGAAGTCGGGTGGCTGCGGCAGCCGCCAGAGCGGCGGCCCCCGCCGCCGCCGTCGCCACGCCGGGTCCGGTGGCCGGCAGCTGTCCCGGCGCGACGTCGGGGACCGAGGGCCCACCTGCGGCCGGCCCCGCGACCGGGGTCGCCATCTTCGCGGCGGCGGCCTTGATGGCCTCGCGGATCCGGAAGTAGGAGCCGCACCGGCAGACGTTCTCGATGGCGTCGATGTCCTCGTCGGTCGGGTTGGACGTCCGCTTCAGGAGCGCCACCGCGGCCATGATCTGGCCCGGCTGGCAGAAACCGCACTGGGCGACGTCCTGCTCCAGCCACGCCTCCTGGACCGGGTGCAGCTGGTCGCCCTTCGCGAGCCCCTCAATCGTCGTGACGTCCTTGCCAGCGACATCGCGCAGGTCGGTGACGCAGGGGTTGAAGGCCTTGCCGTTCAGGTGGCTGGTGCAGGCCTTGCAGACGTTGATGCCGCAGCCGTACTTCGGCCCGGTCACCCCGAGCTTGTCGCGCAGCGCCCACAGCACCGACAGGTCGCCCGGTGCGTCGACCTGAACGGTCTTGCCGTTCAGGGTGAAGGAGTACTTCGGCACGTCCTGCTCCTAGCGCGGCTGGACTCGGGTCGACCCCGTGCCCTTGGTGAACGGGGTGAAGTCGACAGGGAAGATGATCGGGAAGCGGCGGGGCTTGGTGCCGGTCGCACGGGCGTAGGCGTTGGCAACGGCACCGACGGCCGACGGCAGGCCGAGCTCGCCGGCGCCGCCCGGTTCACCCGTCGTGGCCGGCATGATGTGGATCTTGACCTCCCGCGGTGCGTCCTTCTGCCTGGCGAAGTGGAACTGCGAGTAGCTGCCCTCGAGGGCGAGTCCCTTGTCGATGTGCAGACCGGCGCGAAGCGTCGTGGAGATGGCGTCGGTGAGTCCGCCGAGGAGCTGCGACTCCAGTCCGCGGGGGTTGATCGGTAGGCCGTAGTCACCGACGATCGCGGCCTTCGTCACCCGCGGCTTCTTCGGGTCGCGCGCGTCGATCTCGACCAGGCACGCCGTACAGGACTTGTACTCCGCGTGGAAGCCGAATCCCTGCGCGAAGCCGCTCGGCAGCTTCGTGCCCCAGGCGCCCAGCTCACCGCACTTCTTGATGACCGCGGCGTAGCGCGGGTCCTTGGCGTACTCGATCCGGAAGGCGACCGGGTCCTTGCCGAGGGCCTTCGCGATCTCGTCGACGATGATCTCCTCGGCACCGCGCGTGTTGGCGGAGTAGACCGACCGGAAGCTGCCGGTGTGCATCGGCAGGTTGGCCTCGTTGAGCATCTGCGTCGTGGGCCCGAAGTTGTACGGCGACTTGATGGTGCTGCCGAACACCGACTGCGAGAACGTCGCCGCGCCACCCGCGGAGATCGGGATCAGCGCCGGGTCACCGAACGCCGCCCCGTTGGCCGTCATGATCTCGCCGAGCCCGTGCCGGAAGTCGGTCTCGACGCTGGCGACGTGGTGCTCGAACCGCACGACGTCGCCGCCGGCCAGGGTCGCGCGCACGAGGTGGTGGCTCGCCGCCCGGGCCCGGCCGTGTCGCATGTCGTCGACCCGCGTCCACATCAGCTTGACCGGCTTGCCGACAGCCTTGGAGATGCGCGCCGCCTCGAGGGCACCGTCGAAGAACAGCCGGCGCCCGAACGAGCCGCCGCCCTGCGTCACGACCGCTGTCACGGACCCGCGCGGCAGGCCGAGGTCGTCCTCGATGAACTGCGCGGCGACGATCGGGGACTTCATCCCGGCCCACACGGTGCCGCCGGTGGCCTTGATGTCGGCGATGGCGGTGTTGGTCTCCATCGGGGCGTGGTTGACGAAGGCGAAGTCGAACTCGCCCTCCACCGCGTCGCCCAACGCCGGCCCGAGCGGTGCGTTCACCGCCTTGAGCGTGTCCAGGATGCTGGCGTTGTCCTCGGCGTCGACGGTGCCGGCGTTCCAGGTGACCTCGAGCGCCTCCTTGGCGTCGAGGGCCTGCCCGAACGTGTCGGCGAGCACCGCGACGCCGGTCGGGATGATCGCCAACGCGCGGACACCAGGCATCTTCTTGATGGCGGCCTCGTTGACGATCGCCTTCACCGTGCCGTTGATCGTCGGTGGGCGGCGGACCATCGCGCGCAGCAGCCCCGGAACCGGCTCCAGGTCGTTGGTGTACTTCAGCTGCCCGGTGACCATCGCCCGCGCGTCCTTGCGGTTCTGCGGCCGACCGACCAGCGTGAACGCTGACGGGTCCTTCACCTCAACGGCACCCATGGCGAGCGTCGGCGACGCGGCCGCCTGGGTGAGATCCCCGATGGGGATGCTGTGCCCCTCGCCGACGACCAGCCCGGCGCGCAGCTGAAGACGGCTTATCGGTACGCCGGTGCGCTGGGCGCCTGCAGCGAGCAGGCGTGCCTTCGTCGCCGCGGCGGCGGTGCGCGTCGGCGCGTAGACCGACCGCATCGTGTTGGAGCCGCCGGTCAGCTGGTTGTACATGAGCTCCGGGCGACCCGGCGCGAGGGTGACCGTCACGTTGGCGAGCGGGACGTCCATCTCCTCGGCGATCAGCATCGCGACGGCCGTCGTGATGCCCTGCCCGACCTCCTCGCGCGGTAGCGCGCAGTGCACCTTGCCGGCCTTGTCGACCTCGATGACGATCAGCTGATCCTCGGTGGGCTTGCCGGCGAGGATCAGGAAGTCGCCGAGATCGAAGTTTTCGGCCTGCTGCGGCTGGGTGGGGACGACAGCGTCCGCCACGCCGTCGAGCAGCCCGTACTGGACGGCGACCGCCAGGGTCGGCGCGGCCATGAGGTAGGTGAGGAACCGCCGGCGGCTGGTCCCTGCGGCGTCGGTGCCGGACGTGTCGTCGTACCCCTGCACGTCAGTCACGCGAAACTCCCGGGTCAGTGGCGCCGACGCCTTCAGCGAGGCGTCGGTCGCCTGCAGTGAACACCGACTGACGCCGTACCGAAAGGGCCCTTACCGGACAAACGTCCCAGCCGGGTGATCCTCGCGCGCTGCAGCGCGCCCAGAGACGTCAGCGCCAGCTGGTGTCCAGACAGCCGTCGAACTCCGCCAGCCGGTTGACCACGCTGCGCCCGGTCTGCGGGTCCCTGAGCAGCGCAGGTTGAACGGTCGGGGGGCCCTCGGCCTTCCAGCAGCCGTCCGGTTTGGCCTGCACCTCGAAGGACTGGGTGGCCTCGGTATCGCCGTCGACGTACTGCACGGCACAGAGCCAGTCCTCTCCTGGACCCTCCGGCTGCGGCCCGGACCGCCGGCAGACCGCGCGGGTCTGCAACGACGGTCGGGTCGCGTCCGTACGACCGAGCGCCTGCTGCTGCTCGGCGTACAAGCCGGCGAACGTCTCCGCGAACGACGCTGACAGCTTCGGCGGCGTCTGGGCGGTGGCGCACGAGGTCGCGAGCACGGCCAGCAGCGCCAGGAGCGGCCGGCGGCTCATGTGACGTCCCGGGTGAGCAGGACCCGGCGGGCGACCGCAAGGCACACGACGGCCCACCCGAGGCTGACGAGTGCGCCCTGCCACAGCGGGCCGTAGAAGGGCTGCTCGCGGACCAGGCCGTGCCAGGCCGCGAACGGCGTCGTCAAGAGGGCGTTGGAGGCCGAGCCGAGCGCACCGAGCAGGGAGAGCAGCTGCATGACCAGGCCGAGCAGGACGGGACCGCCGACCCCCACCACGCTGTTGCGGCTGACGACCGACAGCAGGCAGGCCAGTCCCGTGAAGCCGAGCAGCGGCGGAAGGACGGTCGCGAAGCTGGCCAGCACGAGCAGCACCGCGCGAACCGGCGGCAGCGCGTCACCGGACAGACCGGTCAGCGGCGAGTGGCCGGCGAGAGCCAGCCCCGCCAGCACGCTCGTGATGGCAGTCACCGCCAGCAACCCCGTCGCGACGACGCAGGCGGCCAGCACCTTGCCGGTGAAGACCTGCCCCCGGGTGCGGCTTCGGGTCAGCACCGCGGCCCACGTCCGGTGGCCGTCCTCCGACGAGAAGATGTCGCCGGCGACGAGGCTCGTCAGCAACGGGAAGCCCCACATGCCCGCGAAGCCGAGGATGACGAGCGGCAGCGCGTAGCCGGAGTCGTGCACGTGGCGTCCGAACAGGGTGTCCTTGGGCAGCCCGGACTGCAGACCCAGTACGACGGCGAACAACGACGGCCCGAGCAGGCACACGAGCAGCAGGACGCGCACGCGGGTCTGCGCAGCCAGCTTGCGCAGCTCGGCGCGCAGCACCGTCACCGCGTCAACTCGAGGAACGCCTCTTCGAGCGGCAGCGACTCCTGCCGAAGGGATCGGACGGCGACCCCGTGCTGGGCCAGGGTGAGCACGTAGGCGTCGACGGCTGCGGTGTCGCCCAGCACGACCAGGCCGCCATCGGCGTCGTCCGTAGCGGCCATCGCTCTCGGCCGCAGCTGACGGGCGAGCACGTCGTCGCTGGTCGTCAGCACGCTGCGGCCGGGACGGGCGCGCAGCTCGCTGACGGTCCCGGTCCAGGCGACCCGGCCCGCGAGCAGGACCGTGATGTCCTCGCACAGCGCGTCGACTTCGGCGAGGTCGTGGCTGCACAGCAGCACCGTCAGCCCGTCGGCCGTGAGCCCCGCGATGAGCTGCCGCAACGAACGCGCGGCCTGCGGGTCGAGGCCGTTCGCCGGCTCGTCCAGCACAAGGACGTCGGGCCGCCGCAGCAGCGCCGCCGCGATCCCGAGCCGTTGCCGCATGCCCAGCGACCAGCCCGACACCTTGGTGTCAGCGCGGTCCATGAGGCCGACCAGGTCGAGGGCCTCCGACACGTCTCCCGGATCGTCGTCGAGAGCCGCGAGGAACTCCAGGTTCTGGCGGCCGGTCAGGTACGGGTAGGCGCCGGGGACCTCCACGAAACCGGCGACAACCCCCTCGACGTCGATGCGCCCCGCGTCGAGGCGCACCAGGCCCAGCAGAGCCCGGAGCAGGGTCGTCTTTCCCGCGCCGTTGGGCCCGAGCAGCCCGTGCACGGTCCCGGGCTGCACCTCAAGGTCCACGCCGGCCAACGCGGTGATGGGTCCGAAGCCCTTGTGCAGGCCTCGAACGACGACGCCCGCCACGGCGGCGACTGTAGCGAGCAACGAGACCGCCTGGGCAGAATGAGGCGATGCCCGCGATGAGGACGGCTCTGCGCCTCACCGTGATCATGGTCTTCCTCGCACCCGTGCTGCTCGTCCTGTCCGGATCCCTGCGGCGGATCGGGCTGCCGCCGCCGGACGGGCTCGAGCTGCTCCCGGCCTCCCCGGGTCTCGGCGCCTACGAACGGCTCGGTGACGAGATCGACCTCGGCACTGCCTTCCGCAACTCCGCGTGGGTGGTTGCGCTGGCCGTGCCGATCGGCGTGGTGGTCGCCAGCACGGTGGGCTACGCCATCTCTCAGCTCTCCCCGCGCGCCCGGCGTTGGAGCGTGGGGTTCGTGCTGGTGCTGCTGGTCGTGCCGCTGCCCATGCTGTGGGTCGCGCGCTTCGTGCTCTTCCTGAAGTTCGGTGTGCTCGACACGCTCGCCCCGTTGGTTCTGCCGGCGTTCGCGGCCTCGTCGCCAGTGACGGTGCTGCTCGCCTACCAGGCGTTCCGGCGCGTCCCTGCTGAGCACTGGGAGACAGCCAGGGTCGAGGGAGCGTCCGCCCTTCGCACGTGGTGGTCGGTGGGGTTGCCGCAGGTGAAGGCCACGACGACCGCCATCGCCGCGCTGGTCTTCACGGTGCACTGGGGCGCGTACCTCGACGCGTTGCTGTACGTCAGGTCGCCCGGCGAGCGGACGCTTCCGCTGGCGGTCGCCCAGCTCCGCAACCTCGACGTGACCGAGACGCCCGTCGCGCTGGCGGGAGCCCTTATGCTCGCGCTTCCTCCGCTCCTCCTGCTGCTGCTCGCCCAACGGCGATTGCTCTCCACGCTCAACCTCGCGTCGGACAGGTCATGGCGGGCCGAACACGAACGGGAGCGGTAGTGCGCACGAAGGTGCTTGCGTTGGTAGCCATGGTCATGCTGGCCACGAGCTGCGCGAACGACAGCACGTTCCCGACGGGGGCTGCCTCGACCGGCTCGACCACGCTCTCCGGCGCGATCACCGTGGCGGCAGCCGGGGGTGATGGGGAGATCAAGGCATTGCAGGAGGTCGCCGACGCCTTTGAGGCCGCCCATCCCGGTACGACGGTCACCCTCGACACGGTTGCCGAGGCCGGTGAGCTGATCTCGAAGCTGACGACGGCATTCGTCGCGAACAGCGCTCCGGACATGTTCCTGATGAACTACCGCCGCCTGGGCGGATTCGCGGCCAAGGGCGTCATCGAGCCGGTCCCGGACGGCGCAACCGAGGGCCTGTACGCGAAACCGCTGACGGCGTTCACCTTCGACGGCACGCTGCTGTGCCGGCCGTCGAACGCCTCGAGCATGGTCGTCTACCTCAACCCCTCGCTGTTCGAGCAGGCCGGCGTCACGCCCCCCGCGGGCGACTGGTCGTGGGCTGAGATGCTCGCCACCGCGAAGGCGCTGAAGGCCAAGGGCATCAAGGCGATCGGCTTCGAGACCGCGCTGATCCGCCTGGCGCCATTCGTGTGGAGCAACGGCGGCGAGTTCGTCGACTCCATCGACACGCCCACCGCCGTGGACCTGTCCTCCGCGGAGGCCAAGGGGGCCATCCAGTTCCTGCTCGACCTGCAGAAGGAGGGCATGTCCGCGACCGACCGGGCCGCGCAGGACCCGGAGGAGGCGTTCAGCGCCGGCAAGGTCGCGATGTACCTCGACAGCCGCCGCGCGGTGCCGGGCTTCCGCAAGACCGAGGGCCTGACCTTCGACGTCGCCCCCGTGCCGACGAACAAGACCTCGACCACCGTCCTGCACTCCGACGGCTACTGCGTCACCAAGGCCTCGAAGAACAAGGACCTGGCGCAGGCCTTCTCGGCGTTCGCCGTGTCCGGCGCCGGCGCCAACATCCTGGCCCAGTCCGGCCGCACGGTCCCGGCGATGCAGTCCGTCGCGTCCAGCCCCGACTTCCTCGCCCCTGACAAGGCCCCCAAGCGGTCACAGGTGTTCCTCGACCAACTCGAGGACGCCCGGCCGCTGCCCCACTCCCCGACATGGAACGACGCCGAGGGAGCGACCGAGGAGATCCTGGTCCAGCTCTTCGCCGGCAAGACGACCCTCGACAAGGCCATCGCCGACATCCGCGAAGCCACGAAGGTCGAGCTCGCCAAGGGATGACAGCCGCCGTCGCGCTGGAGGGCTTGTCGTTCACCTACGTGAAGGACGGCTCTCCAGCGGTGGCGGACGTCGACCTCACCGTCGAACCGGGCGAGGTCCTCGCCGTCGTCGGCTCCTCGGGTTCCGGCAAGTCCACGCTGCTGCGGCTTGTCAACGGGCTGCTGCGCCCGACGGCTGGGCGCGTGCACGTCGGCGGTCGTGACGTCACGGACGTGCACCCCGAGTCGCGTCCGGTCGCCATGGTCTTCCAGGGCTATGCCCTCTTCCCGCACCTCGACGTCGCGGCCAACATCGGCTTCGGCCTTGCGGTCCGCAAGGCGGCGAGGTCCACGCGACGTCAGCGGGTCCATGAGGTGGCGGACAGGCTCGGGCTGGCGGACCTGCTGCACCGCATGCCGGCGGAGCTGTCCGGAGGCGAGCGCCAGCGAGTCGCGCTTGCGCGTGCGTTGCTCCGGGACCCGGTCGTGTTCTGCCTCGACGAGCCACTCTCCGCCCTCGACCCCGTGCTGCGCACAGCAGCCCGTCGCGACCTCGACCTGCTGCTGCGCGCCGAGGACCGCTGCGCCCTCTACGTCACCCACGACCAGAGCGAGGCCATGACCCTCGGCGACCGGATCGCGCTGCTGAAGGACGGGCGGCTCGAGCAGGTGGGCACGTCGCGGGAGCTCTACGACGACCCCGCGACGACGTTCGTCGCGGCGTTCATCGGCACCCATCCGATGTCACTGCTGCCACCCCGGGCGGCGCGCGTGGATGCCGGGCCAGGAGTGGTGACGATCGGCGTCCGCGCCGAGCACGTCGAGCTCGCGCCCGGCGACGACGCCGTCGTCACGGCCGTCGACGACCTCGGGCACGAGAAGCTCGTCCACCTCGCGGTGCAGGACCACCGGCTCGTCGTTCAGGTCGGTCCCGGACCGACATTGCGTCGCGGCGACCAGACGGGCTTCGCCGTACGCCGGCACTCGGGCTTCGACGCCGACGGACGGCGGGTGGCGTGACGGGGCGCTACCAACGCGGTGTCGCCCTCATGGGGCTGCCGTTCCTCGTCGGCTCGGTGCTGCTCGTCGTGGGACCTGTTCTCATCACGGCGGGCTACGCGTTCACGTCGTACGACGGGTTCACGCCGGCCACCTTCAACGGGCTCGGCACGTTCCGGGACGTGCTCGCCGACCCCGAGCTGCACCGGTCGCTGCGGGCGACGGCGTGGTTCCTGGTGCTCGCCGTTCCCTTGCGGATCGTCGGCGGCCTCCTGCTGGCGCTGCTCGCCGACGGTCGCGGCCGCATCGCAGGGGCGACCCGGGTCTCGGTCTTCGCTCCGGCCGTCATCCCCGACCCAGCCACGGCACTGATCTGGCTGTGGGTCGTCAACCCGCTCTACGGACCGCTCGGTGCCGTGATCCGGCTGGGCGGTGGCACGCCGGGACCGGTGCTCATCGACCCGTGGGGCGCGCGTCTCACGATCGTCGCGCTGTCGGTGTTCGCGCTGGGGGAAGGCTTTCTCGTCACCCTTGCCGCACGTCGCGAGCTGTCGCCGCAGCTCTACGAGGCCGGCCGCGCCGAAGGCGCGCGCTCGATGGCGCTGTTCCGCCGCATCACGCTTCCGTTGCTGGCACCCGTGCTCCTGCTGCTCGCGGCGCGGGACGTGCTGGTGAGCATGACGAACGCGCTCGTCCCCACCCTCCTGCTCACGCGCGGCGGACCGCTCGACGCGACCAAGACGTTGCCGCTGCTGGTCTACGAACGCGGCTTCCGGGAGGGGTTCCTCAGCGAGGGTGCCGCGCTCGCCGTACTGACCCTGCTGTTGGGTGTCGCGGCGTTTGCCCTGGCGTGGCTCGCCTATCGAGGAGGCCGGGCCTTCGCCCGTGCACGCGACTCACGGTTCTAGCTGGCTCAGGTCCCGAGCGCGGGTCACAGCACCTTGCCGGGGTTGAAGATGCCGAGCGGGTCGAAGGCGTCCTTGACGCCGCGCTGCAGCGCGATGTTGCCCGCGTCGAGCTCGCGCAGCATCCCGCCACGCTTGAGCAGGCCGACGCCGTGCTCGCCGGTCACCGTGCCACCGAGCGCGATCGCCGCGTCGAGCAGCTCCTCGAACGCGAGCATCGCGCGGTGGCGGGCGTCGTCGTCCCCGGGCGGCGTGAGCAGCAGCGGGTGCAGGTTGCCGTCGCCCGCATGTGCAACGGTCGCGATCCGGACGTCGTGTCGCGAGGCGATGGCCTCGATCTGGGCGAACATCGCCGGCACCTTCGACCGCGGGACACACACGTCCTCGGTGAGCACGGGTCCGAGCCGCTCGAGAGCCGGATAGGCAAGGCGTCGCGCCTCGAACAGCGCTTCCGCCTCCACGTCGTCGGTCGACTCCGTTGCCCAGATGGCGCCCGCGTCGGTGAACTCCGTCACGATCGCCGTGGCCTCCTCCGCACCCGCTGTGCCGGGGGAGTCGACGCGCGCCAACAGCAACGCTGCCGTCGTCGGATCCACTCCGAGCTGCTTCCACTCCTCGACCGCCTCCAGGCACACCCGGTCGAGCAGCTCGAGCGCGGCCGGCGTCAGGCCACGTCGCGTGACGCCGGCGACGGCGCGACCGGCGTCGACGAGACTGCTGAAGGCACCGACGACAGTGCGCGGATGGCCGACGGGGGCGGGCCGCAACCGCAGCGTGATCTCGGTGACGATCCCGAGCGTGCCCTCGGAACCGACCATCAGGCCGGTCAGGTCGTAGCCCGCGACGCCCTTGCTCGTACGCCGCCCGAGCGCGACGGCACTCCCGTATCCCGCGGGCCCACCGACGACCGCGCGAAGCCCCAGCACGTAGTCGCGCGTGACGCCGTACTTCAGGCAGCACAAGCCGCCGGCGTTGGTGGCGACGTTGCCACCGAGCGTCGCCCAAGGCGCGCTCGCCGGGTCCGGCGGGTACCAGAGGCCGTGCTCGGCGACGGCCGCCTTGAGATCGTTGTTGACGACTCCGGGCTGCACGACGCAGAGCAGGTTCTCGGTGTCGATCTCGAGGATCTCGCGCATCTGAGACAGATCGAGGACGATGCCGCCGTCGACCGCGTTGGCGCCGCCTGAGAGGCCCGTGCCCGCGCCTCGGGCGACGATCGGAACCCGAAGTTCCGCGCAGACCCTGACGAGGGCGGCCACTTCGGCCTCGGTGCGGACACGGACGGCTGCGATGGCCGCGCCCACCGGTGCCCACTCCGCCTCGTCGTGCGACAACCCGCGTAGGACGTCAGGGTCGAGCGCGACGCGCTCGGGTGGCACCACCCGGCGCAGCCCTTCGACGGCGGAAGCAACCGTGTCGGCAGTCACGGCAAGCCAGGCAGGTTGCGCACAGCAGCTCCTCGATGCCCTGAGTTCACCTACATCCTTTCCGATAGCACCTGAACTGGCTGTGGAAGCCTCGCGGGGACACGAAAGTGACACAGGAAGAAGGACCGTGCGCGCATCGCTGCTCGTCCGCAACGAGCGGGACATCGCTGCGCTGCAGCAGCGGACGCTGCGCGTGCTGCTCGCGGCGCAGGTGCTCGCCGGTGCCGGGCTCGCTGCGGGCGTCACCGTCGGCGCCCTGCTGGCGGAGGACATGCTCCACTCCACCGGCCTCTCGGGACTACCGGCCGCTCTGCTCACGCTCGGCTCTGCCGCAGCGGCCGTGGGTGTCGGCCGGCTCTCGCAGCGCGCCGGGCGCCGACCCGGCCTCGCCGCCGGCTACCTGGTCGGCGCCGTCGGGGGCACCGGCGTCGTGCTGGCTGCGGCGATCGACAGCGTGCCCCTGCTGGTGTTGTCGCTCGTGCTGTACGGCTCGGGCACTGCCACCAACCTGCAAGCCCGGTACGCCGGCGCAGACCTCGCCGCACCTGAGCGTCGCGGCCGCGCCGTCAGCACTGTGCTCGTCGCGACCACCCTTGGCGCGGTCGCGGGACCGAACCTCGTCGAGCCCATGGGATCGGCCGCCGCAACACTGGGCATCCCCAGGCTCGCCGGACCCTTCCTGCTGGCGAGCGCGGCGTACGCGCTCGCCGCCGTCGTGGTGAGCGTCCAGCTGCGCCCTGACCCTCTGTTGACCGCTCGGACTGTCGCCACCGAGGCGGCGCGCGTCGCCGCAGCTGCCGGCACAGCGGCGGCGTCGCCCGGTGTCGTCAGCACCGCACTGCTCCGGCTCGGCGCGACCGCCATGATCATTGCTCAGCTGGTCATGGTCGCGATCATGACCATGACACCCGTACACATGCGCGAGCACGGGCACGGACTCGGCGCGGCCGGGCTGGTCATCTCCGTGCACATCGCGGCGATGTTCCTGCCGTCGCCCCTCACCGGCGTGCTCGTCGACCGCGTCGGACGGCGCGGGCTGATTGCCCTCGCGCTCGTCCCCAGCCTGCTCGTCAGCCGACCCGGACGGATCGCAGACGGCGTGACCGCGGCAGCGAGAAACTAATGCCGACGCATTACGTGGCTACACGCACCGGGCTGCTGCTGGGGCGGTCACCGGACGACGGCAACGGCGGCTGACACAAGCTTGTCAGCGCCCTTGATGAGCCGCCGAACCTGCGCGGGCCCGAGCAGTGTTGTGCCGTAGTGAGCCTCGTCCTTGAAGTCGAGCACGGTCGCCAACGCCGTACCAAGGTCGCGTGCACGCTTTGCCTGTACGGCGGGCGTGCCGTCCCCGAACCGCACCGTTGTCAGTAGGTCGACCGCATCCCGATGGTCCTGGCCACGTGAGCGCTCGCCGAGCAACCGGCAGCACAGCGCATCGCTGGCAGCGATCGCGGCGAGTACGGCCACGCCGGCGGCGACGTGGTTGTAGTCGTATTCGGCGGGGAGCGATCCGTCACTGGTGACGAGCTTGGCGGTCTCGAGGTAGGCGACAGCCTGCCGGCGGCGAGCGCGGGCGTCCTCACCCGTACAACGGCGACGCCGCAGGGGCGCGCTCATGCCGACCGTTCCAGCAGAGACGCCAAGCGAGGGCCGGCAACCGATACACCGTCATCAAGAAGCGACGCCACGAGAGGTTCGTCTGACCGCTCATGTCGCCGGAGGACGAGACTCGACCAGTCCAGAACCTGCAGCCGATTGCCGGTCCATCTGTGAACCGCCGCGCGAAGCTCGTGCACCTGACGGACCCACTCCCGCTTCCGAGCTTCCGTGCGCAGCGGCGGTCGGATCAGGAGCAGGTCCACGTCGCTGTCGACGTCGCCGTCTCGGCGGGCCGCCGAACCGAAGAGGACAGCCGACACAGGCGCCGGGTCCCAGTCGGCGAGCGTGTTCTTCAGACGTCTGGGCAGTTCACGATCCACATCCAGCAAAGCTGCCACAGCGTCGTACAGAAGGTGGTCGTAGTTGAGCGTGTACACAAGTCGGCCGCCAACGTCCTCAGACCAGCACACGCCGTGTGCCGCGAGGCGTTCGAGGGCACGCCGCACTCCGGCTTCGGTGCCGACGTCAGCTACCCGGGTCAGCTGCGCCGCGGTGGCAGGGGACGACCGACCGGCGAGCGCGCGCAGGATTGGCATGGTCAGCCCGCCCGCTAGCCCCCGCCCCGGCTCTGAAAGATCCATACCAGGACAGTACGAGACTTTCGATATCGATACAAGAGTATTGACGCCTGACTCGAAGATGAGTTGGCACCTCCCTGCCTCCCCCTTGCGGCGCCCAATGGCCAGTGCGATAGCCAGCGCCGACAACGCGTAGAGCCGATCGTCCTTGGATGCGGCGAGTAGACGACGAGCCTCTGCCGGACACCAAGCCGATCCACGACGCTCGGAGCGCGCAGCACGCACATCGCCTTCGGCGATGGCCTTCATGACCGTCGCTCTCTGGACTTCGGCTACATGCTTGGCTACATGGCCGTCCGATCCGGCCGCTGTATAAGCGTTCGGAACAGCGCTGACGTGCGGTTTCAGTGAGTGCGCCCGAAGGGATTCGAACCCCTAACCTCTTGATCCGTAGTCAAGTGCTCTATCCGTTGAGCTACGGGCGCGTGGGGTGCTCCCCCTGATGGTGCCGGGCCAGCATAGCGGGCAGATCGACGGAGCCCGCGGCCTCTCACCGGCCCAGGGCGGGCGACGACGACCCCCTCTCGCCTCTAAGATCCGGGCATCAATGCCTCACGCAGCCACGTGCGCCGCGCCGTGGTACCCCTCTTCGCAGTTGTGGTGTGCACGAACAGCCACGCTGTCGCGCAACGCCCACCTTCGTGGGTGACGGCTGCCGCGCAGCCGATGAGCACCGTCCACGGCCCGACCGTGCATGACGAGACCTGTCGACAGGTGCTGCGGTCCACGGCCGCCGGGACGCACGTGCGGTTCCGGCTGTCCAACGCGACCAGCGCGACACCGATCAGGATCGGTCGGCTGACAGCGGCGATCCGCACGACCGGCGCGGCGACCGGGCCGACCACCGAGGTGCTCACCAAGGGCAAGGTGACGGTGACGCTCGCACCCGGAGCGGAGGTCGTCACCGACCAGGTCCTGATCCCCGTGCATGCGGGCGACGACGTCGCCGTCAGCTTCGCCGTGCGCGGTCCGGCCCGACTGAGCGCGCACATGGTCGGGGCGGCCACCGGGTGGTGCAGCGGCCGCGGCACCGGCGATCACACGGCCGACAGCCTGGCCACCGCCTTTCTCCACGGCTCGCGGGACGGACTGGTTGTCGAGTCGCTCGAGGTGCAGGCCCCAGGCACCGGTCGGGGTGTCATCGCCGTCGGTGACTCGCTGACCGACGCACCGCTGTCGCCCGACACCTACCAGCGGTGGATCGACGTCGCCGCCGCCCGCACCGGTCGACCCGTCGCCAACGCTGCCATTGCGGGCAACCGGGTCCTGCTGGCCGGCGGTTATGGCCCGACGGTGATCAAGCGCTTCCGCCGCGACGTGCTGGACCGGCCGGGCGCGGACACCGTCATCGTGTTCGCGGGGACGAACGACGTTTCGGGCGGGATCTCCTCGAGCGCGTTGACCGCCCGGCTACAGGAGCTGTGCCGCCTGGCCAAGACGGCCCATCTACGGGTCGTCCTGGTCACTCTCCCGCCGGCCTGGCGCCGCCCGGCAGCTCAGGAGGCCGTCCGCCGGCAGGTGAACGCCTGGATCCGGACAACACGGGCGGCCGACGCGCACATCGACGCTGACGAGCTGCTCCGCGACCCCGCGCGGCCCACACACCTGCTAGCCGAGTACGACCAGGGCGACGGTCTGCACCTGTCCGCCAAGGGACACGCCGTGCTCGGCGAAGCAGCCGGATCGGCCCTGTCGGCCTAGCACTTCCAAGGGAACAGCACACGCCCGGACGGAAGGCGATTTGACCTGATAAGGGGCGCAGATGGCCTATGGCCCAGGAACCGCCCGGACGGCACAGTGATCGGTATGCGCACCCTTATCGTCGACGACCTGCCGGACATGCGCTTCCTCATGCGTGCGTCGCTCTGGACGGACAACGTCCTCGACATCACCGACGAGGCTGCCAACGGCGAGGACGCGCTGGCGGTGTGGCGCGAGTCCAAGCCCGACGTCATCGTGCTGGACATGCAGATGCCCGGGCTGTCGGGCCTCGAGGTGGCCCGCGAGATCCTCGAGGAGGACCCGACGCAGGCCGTCGTCATGTGCTCGGCGTACATGGACAGGGACGACGTCGCGGAGGCCACCAAGCTGGGCGTTGCCGCGTGCGTCGACAAGTACGCGATCACGACGCTGCCCGACGTCGTCACCAGCGTGCTCGGGTTCCGGCTGCGCGCGCAGTCCTGACGACGAGGACCTGCAGGTGAGCGGAGGCTCGGGGATTTGAACCCCGGATGGGATTGAAGTCCCAAACCGCATTAGCAGTGCGGCGCCATAGACCGGGCTAGGCGAAGCCTCCTGGAGCCTTCCGGCTGCCGTCGACGAGCCTACCGGCGGGCGTCGTACGACGGCAAAGAGCCGCTCAACGTCAGCGTGAAGACCCACTCCAGGCCGTCGATCTCGTCGACCTGCTCGCCGGTCCGCGCAAACCCGAGGCGCCCGATGATCGCCAGCGAGGCGACGTTGTCCGGTCGGACGCTCGCCAGGCAGACCCTCGCGCCGTGCTCGGCGCCCCACCTGATCAGCCCGACCGCCATCTCCGTGGCGAACCCCTGACGTCGGTACGCCGGCGCCACGCTGTAGCCGATCTCGACCGTGCCGTGCTCGTCCGGCGGGGCGTGGAAGCCGACCCGCCCCACCACGACGCCGGTCTCCCTGAGCTGCGCGACGCGGTACAGCCACGGCTCCTCGGCCGGGTCGGCGGTCAGCTGCGCGTGCCGCAGCGCCAGGACGTGCTCCTCCCCCTCGAACGTCCAGTCCTCGATCGGGAAGGGCGCGAGCGCCCGGGCCGCTGCCAGGTCCCTGGCGACCAAGGCCGCCACGAGCGGGGGCGCCAGCGGCAGGAGGTCCAGCCGGGGCGTGGAGACGGGCACGCGGCCATCGTCGCCGAGCCTGGCAACCGAGTAATCGCGCGGCGCAGGCAGGACTCGCGCCACCGAGCGCGAAGAGAGCCCGCAATCAGGTCGTGCCAGCTCAGGAGCGCTCATGAAGTCTCGTCTGAAGTCCCGCCGCAGCCCGCTCGCCGCGGTGCTGGCGATCGCCCTCGTCGGCACCGTCGCCACCACGCTCGGCGGATCGGCCTCGGCTGCAGAGCGCACGGCGACCTCGCACCGCGCCGGCGGCAAGGCGATCGCGACCAAGACCTCAGCGAAGCCCCAGATGTTCCGCCTCAACCACGGGGCGGGCGAGCCCACGATCGGCTTCACGCGCGACGGCAAGCTGTTCTACACCGCGAGCTCCGGCTGCGTGACCTCGTGCGCCGGCCAGCCGCAGATGGCCGAGACGGTCGGCCCCGGCGGCCGGGCCATCCTCGTCACCGCCGACCAAGGCAAGAGCTGGCAGGACGTCAGCCCCGGTGTCCCGGCCGCCGGCCTCAGCCCGCACGCCCTCTCGCTGGACCCGTACATCTACGTCGACCGCAACGCCGACACCGACCGCATCTTCGACATCGACCTCAACGCCGCGTGCGCCGAGCTGTCGTTCAGCGACGACCAGGGCAAGACGTGGATCACCAACCCGCTCGCCTGCGGTGAACCGGTCAACGACCACCAGACGCTCTTCTCCGGCGTACCGACCGAGAGCCCGTCGCCGCTCTACGGCAAGGTCCTCTACTACTGCTTCAACAAGCTCGCCTACACCAAGTGCACGAAGTCGCTCGATGGCGGCCTGACCTTCATCCCGACCACCGGCCTCGAGAACCCCGAGTGCTCCGGCCTCAACGGCCACGGCGTCACGGACAAGAAGGGCGTCATCTACCTGCCCTACACGGGTTGCTCCGCTGCACCCTCCGTTGCCATCAGCGCCGACGAGGCCGACACCTGGAAGATCGTGAAGGTCCCCGGTGCGCGCGGTGAGAGCGGTGGCGACCCCAGCGTCGCGGTCGACAAGAACGGCAACATCTACGTCGTGTACGTCGACTCCGAGCGCCAGACGATGCTGTCGGTCTCGAAGAACGGCGGCAAGTCCTGGAGCAAGCCGATCAACGTCGGCGCGCCCGGCGTGACGATGACCAACCTCGCGACCGTGACCGTCGGCGCCCCCGGCAAGATCGCCATCGCCTACTACGGCACGACGTCCGAGGAGAAGAACGGCTTCTGGAACGGCTACCTGACGTCCGGCATAGACGTCCTCGGCAGCCGGCCGACCTTCTACAGCGCCTCGATCAACAACCCGAAGAACCCGCTCAAGGCCAAGGGCTGCGGCCCGGGCCGTTGTGGCCGGGTGCTCGACTTCATCGACGTCGAGATCTCCCCGAGCGGCCAGCCGTGGGCGGCGTACGTCGACGCCTGCCGCGAGACCTGCGAGAAGACCGGCGTGGAGAGCTACGCCGACAACGAGGGCGTTGCGGGCACGCTCGTCGGCGGCCCCCGCCTCAACAAGTAGCGCTCAACGCAGGTCGGGCCGCCACCGCTCGTGTCGGGTGGTCGGCTCGCCCTCGCGGAGGAGCTGCAGCCGCGGCTTCGGGTCGTCGTTGCGCCCCGCCTGCGGGCGCCGACTGCCGGCCGCGAACGGCAACGGCCACTCGGCTCCCGGACCGGCGTACTCCTGCTCAGCCGCTGCGTGCAGCGTCCACTGCGGGTCGTAGAGGTGCGTGCGCCCGAGCGCGCACAGATCGGCGCGACCGGCCAGCAGGATGCTGTTCACGTCGTCCCATGAGCTGATCGCACCGACCGCGATCGTGGCGATGCCGACCTCGTTGCGGATCCGGTCGGCGTACGGCGTCTGGTACGACCTGCCGTACGCCGGCCGCTCGCCCTTGACGACCTGACCCGTCGAGACGTCGAGCGCGTCCACACCGTGGTCGGCAAAGGCGCGCGCGATCTCGACGGCGTCGTCCGCGGTGATGCCGCCGTCGTACCAGTCGGTCGCGGAGATGCGGACCGTCATCGGCTTGTCGGCGGGCCAGGTCGCGCGCAGGGCGTCGAACACCTCCAGCGGGTAGCGGAGCCGGTTCTCGAGCGACCCGCCGTACTCGTCCGTGCGCTGGTTCGACAGCGGCGACAGGAAGCTGGACAGCAGGTAGCCGTGCGCGCAGTGCAGCTCGAGCAGGTCGAAGCCAGCCCGTGCGCCGGCCAGCGCGGCGGCGACGAACCGGTCGCGGATCTCATCCATGCCCGAGCGGTCGAGCGCACGCGGCGTCTGGTTCGCCGGCGAGTAGGCGACCGCTGACGGACCGACGACGTCCCAGTTGCCGTCGTCCAACGGGTCGTCGATGCCCTCCCACATCAGCCGGGTGGAGCCCTTGCGGCCGGAGTGACCCAGCTGCAGGCCGATCGCCGCCGTGGACCAGGTGTGCACGGCGTCGACGATCCGGGTCCACGCCGGCTCGTGCTCTGGTGCGTACATGCCTGTGCAGCCGGGGGTGATGCGCCCCGCCGCGGACACGCACACCATCTCGGTCATCACCAGCGCCGCGCCGCCGAGCGCCTTGCTCCCCAGGTGCATCAGGTGGAAGTCGTTGGGCCGGCCGTCGGTCGCGCCGTACATGTCCATCGGCGAGACGACGATGCGGTTCTTCAGCTCGAGGCCGCGCAGCCGGAAGGGCTGGAACATCGCCGGTGCGGCACGGCCGCCCGCAGTCGACTCGGCGAAGTGCACGTCGACGGTGCTGGTGAACTCCGGGTCGCGCAGCCGCAGGTTGTCGGCGGTGATCCGCCGGCTCCGGGTGAGCAGGTTGAACGCGAACTGCAGCGGCGGCTGATCGACGTACTGGCCCAGGCTCTCGAACCACTCGAGGCTGGCCTGCGCCGCGCGCTGCGTGGACAGGACGACCGGCCGTCGCTCCGCCTCGTACGCCTTGATGGCGCTGACGGGGTCCGACTGCTCCTGCAGGCAGGCAGCCAGGGCGAGCGCGTCCTCCATCGCGAGCTTGGTGCCGGAGCCGATCGAGAAGTGCGCCGTGTGCGCAGCATCTCCGATCAGCACGACGTTGCCGTGCTGCCAGGTCGCGTTGCGCACCGTCGTGAAGCTGACCCAGCGCGAGTTGTTGGCGTGCACGGCGTGGTCACCGAGGACGTCGGCAAAAAGCTCGCGAATCCTCGCGATCGCCTCGTCGTCGCTTTCACCCGGAGCGAACGTGCGCCCGGTGTCGAAGCCGGCCGCGCGCCACACCGCGGCGTTCATCTCGACGATGAACGTGCTGCCGGTGGCGTCGTACGGGTAGCCGTGGATCTGCATGACGCCGTCCGCCGTCTCGGCGATGTGGAAGGTGAACGCGTCGAAGACCAGGTCGGTGCCGAGCCACATGTACTTGCAGTCGCGCACGTCGAGCTGCGGCTGGAACGTTGCGGCGAACGCCGCGCGGGTCGCGGAGTTGAGCCCGTCGGCCGCGACGACGAGGTCGTGGGTCTCGGAGAGCGACTGGGGGTCGGGCGCCTCGGTCCGGTGGTGCACGACGACACCGAGGTCGCGGCAGCGGGCCTGCAGGATCTCGAGCAGGCGCTTGCGACCCATCGCAGCAAACCGGTGCCCGCCGGAGGTCACGACGCTGCCCTTGTAGTGCACGTCGATGTCGTCCCAGCGGGCGAACTCCCGCGCCATCGCCTCGTGGATGACGGCATCCGCGTGCTCGATCCCGCCGAGCGTCTCGTCGGAGAACACGACACCGAAGCCGAACGTGTCGTCGGGCGCGTTGCGCTCCCAGACGGTGATCTCACGGCCGGGGTCGAGCGCCTTGGCGAGGGCCGCGAAGTAGAGCCCGCCCGGCCCGCCGCCGATGACCGCGATGCGCATGTCAGGCACTCGTCTGCTGCCGCAGTGCGAAGCGCTGGAGCTTGCCCGTCGCCGTCTTCGGCAGCGCATCCACGAAGTGGATGACGCGGGGGTACTTGTACGGCGCGATCTCGGCCTTCACGAAGTCCTGCAGCGCCGCCACCGTCGCTGCCGTCGCCGGAACGTCCGGTGCAAGCAAGACGTACGCCGTCACGACCATGCCGCGGTCCTCGTCGGGCAGCCCGACGACCGCGCACTCGGCGACGGCGGGATGGCGCAGCAGGGCGTTCTCGACCTCCGGGCCGGCGATGTTGTATCCGGCCGAGATGATCATGTCGTCGGACCGCGCCTGGAACCAGAAGTAGCCGTCGGCGTCGCGGATGTAGGTGTCACCGGTGATGTTCCAGCCGTGCTGCACGTAGACGGCCTGCCGGTCGTCGGCGAGGTAGCGGCAGCCCGTCGGGCCCTTCACGGCGAGGCGCCCCGGCTGACCGTCCGAAACCGGCCGGCCCGTGTCGTCGAGCACGCAGGCCCGGTAGCCGGGGACCTCGCGCCCGGTGGAGCCGGGCCGGATGTCGTCGTCGGCCGCGCTGATGAACACGTGCAGCATCTCGGTGGCGCCGATACCGTCGATGATGCGCAGGCCGGTCGCCTCGTGGAACGCGTCCCACGTCGCACGCGGCAACGCCTCTCCCGCCGACACGCACCGCCGCAGCGAGGACAGGTCATATTCGTCGACGTGGCGCAGTGCGGCGCGGTAGCCGGTTGGCGCGGTGAACAGCACCGACACGCGATGGCGGCCCACGGCGGCGAACAGCTCCTCGGGTGGTGCCTTCTCCAGTAGCAGCGACGACGCGCCCGCGCGCATCGGGAAGACGACGAGGCCGCCCAGACCGAAGGTAAACGCGAGCGGCGGGCTGCCGGCGAACACGTCGGTGGGCACCGGCTTCACGACGTGGGCGGAGAACGTGTCGGCGATCGCGAGCACGTCACGGTGCACGTGCATCGTCGCCTTGGGCTTGCCGGTGGTGCCCGACGTGAAGGCCAGCAGCGCCACGTCGTCGGCCGCGGTGTCGACATCGTCGTACGACGCCGGCTTGTCCTGCATCAGCGTCAGCAGGTCGCCCGCATCTTCCCCGCCGTACGACGTGACTGAGAGCCCTGGGATGTCGGCCGCGACGAGGTCGTCGAGGAAGCGCGCGTCGCACAGCGCGATCCCGACCTTGCCCATGTCGCAGACGACCTGGAGCTCGCCGCTGCGCAGCAGCGGCATGGTCGTGACGACGACGCCGCCCGCTTTGAGCACCGCGAGCCAGCACACAGCCAGCCACGGGTTGTTCGGCCCGCGCAGGAGGACGCGACCCCCTGGGACGAGGCCGAGATCGCGCGTGAGGACCTGCGCCACGGCGTTGGCGCGCGCGCGGACCTCGGCGTACGTCCAGGCTGTGCCGTCTCCGGCGACGAAGCAAGGGCGATCCGGGCCGTGTTGCTCGATGCTCCGGTCGAGCAGCTCGACCGCGCAGTTCAAGCGGGCGGGGTACTGCAGCTCCGGCAGGTCCATCGGCATCTCGGGCCAGAGCCCCCGAGCGGGAAGCGCATCCCGGGCGAACGTGTCGACGTGGGCGCTGCGCGCGGAGCCGTCGACGGTCACCGGCACAGTATCGACGCACTAGGGTCGGCGCTCCAGAGTCGGAAGGATCGAGATGAGCCGGTTTCGCGCCTCTGTGCCGATCACCGAGGACTGGCAGCACTTCGACTTCCGGGTCGCCGACAGCGTCGCCACCGTGACGCTGAACCGCCCCGGGAAGCTCAACCCGCTCACCTTCGAGTCGTACGCCGACCTGCGCGACCTGCTGCGTGAGCTGCCGCACCGCGGTGACACCGATGTGCTGGTGATCCGCGGTGAGGGAAAGGCCTTCTGCGCCGGCGGTGACGTGCAGGAGATCATCGGCGAGCTGATCGCGATGGAGCCGCGCGACCTGATCCGCTTCACACGGATGACGGGCGAGGTCATCCAGGCGATGCGCGAGTGCCCGATCCCGATCATCGCCGGCATCCAGGGCATCGCGGCCGGCGCCGGATCGGTGATCGCCCTCGCCGCCGACTTCCGCGTCGTGTCGGCGTCCGGACGCTTCGCCTTCCTGTTCACCCGGGTCGGGCTCTCGGGCGGCGACATGGGCGCGGCGTGGCTGCTGCCTCGTGTGGTCGGTGTCGGTCGCGCCACGTCGCTGCTGATGCTCGGCGACACGATCGATGCCGAGACGGCCGACCGCTACGGGCTGGTGAGCCAACTGGTCACGGATGCAGAGCTCGACGAAGCGGTGGCGGCACTCGCACGGCGGCTGGCCGACGGGCCGACGCTGGCCTTCTCGCACACGAAGGCGCTCATCACGCGCGAGCTCGACATGTCGTTCCAGGCCGGCCTCGAGCTCGACGCCATGACCCAGGCGCTGCTCATGACGACCGCCGACCACAAGGAGTTCCACGCGGCGTTCACGCAGAAGCGGCCGCCGGTCTGGACGGGTCGATGAGCATCTGCCTTGTCACCGGCGCCGGTCGTGGGATCGGCCGCGCGGTGGCAGAGCGGCTCGCCGCTGACGGGCACCAGGTGGTCCTTGTCGCGCGCAGCAAGGACCACCTCGACGAGGTGGCCGCGGGACTGTCGACGCAGAGCCTGGTCATTCCGGCAGACCTGACCATCGACGGTGAGATCGACCGCGTCTTCGCCGAGGTCGCCCGCACCTGGGGCGAGGTCGAGGTGCTGGTGCCCAACGCCGGCATCGGGCATGCGGCTCTGGTCTCCGACACCACCGACGAGGACTGGGCCCGCGTCCTCGAGCTGAACCTCACCGTGCCGTTCCGCTGCATCCGCCGTGCGCTGCCACCGATGCTTGACGCCGGGTGGGGTCGCATCGTCGTCATCGCGTCGGTCGTCGCGAAGCGCGGTGAGCCACAGGTCAGTGCCTACGCCGCGAGCAAGCACGGCGTCCTGGGCCTGGTCAGGTCGGTCGCCGCCGAGGTCGCGCGCAGCGGTGTCACCGTCAACGCCGTCTGCCCCGGCTACGTCGACACCCCGATGACGGACCAGACCGTCGCGGCGATCAGCGCACGCAGCGACCGCTCCGAGGACGAGGCCCGCGCCGCGCTGGCGAGGCGGCAGCCGATCGGCCGACTGGTCACCCCGGCCGAGGTCGCCGACGTCGTCGCCCTCTGCGTCGGCAACGGTGCGATCAACGGTCAAGGCATCAACGTCGACGGCGGGGCGGTCCAGTCATGACGGTCGAGCGGTTCAACCCTCCCGAGCTGCCGAAGCCGTCGGGGTTCGCACATGCCGTCCGCAGCACCGGCACCGTGACCGTGCACCTCGCCGGGCAGACCGCGATGGACGCCGACGGCCGGATCGTCGGTGGCGACGTGGTGGCGCAGTTTGAGCTCGCGCTGGGCAACCTGCTCGCTGCTCTGCACGCCGCCGGCGGCCTGCCCACCGACCTCGTAAGCCTGACGATCTACATCGTGGACATGGACGACTACAAGGCGCACGCCCGCGACCTCGGTGCGGTGTGGCGCCGGCTGGTGGGCGGGGAATACCCCGCGATGGCCGGTGTCGGCGTGAACCGGTTGTGGGACAGCGACGCCCTCGTCGAGGTGCAGGGCGTCGCCTCGATCACGGCGCCAGGCGGCTGAGCAGCAGGGCTTCGGCGAGGCAGGCCCGCTCCCACATCCCCACGTGCAGGCTCTCGTCGATCCCGTGCCAGCGCGAGGCCGGGTCGCCGACGCCGGTCACGAGCACGGTCGCGCCCGGGTAGGTGCGCGCGAACTCGGCGATGAACGGGATGGAACCACCGATCCCCATCTCCACGACCGCGTTGCCGTACGCGTCGGCGAAAGCGCCCCGGGCGACGTCGTACACGTCGCCGGTCGCCTCGAGTGAGAACGGCTCACCGTTGTTGCCCATGGTCACGACGACCTCCGCGCCCCACGGGGCGTGCGCCGTGAGGTGGTCGGAGAGCGCCTGTGCCGCGCTCGCGGTGTCGTCACCGGGGGCGATCCGGAGACTGACCTTCGCGCGAGCGCGGGGCAGGAGGACGTTGGACGCGTCGGCGGAAGCGGGCGCATCGATGCCGAGGACCGACACGGCCGGGTGGTGCCAGAGCCGCTCGGGCAGCGTCCCGGTGCCGATGAGCTCGGCACCCGGGAGCAGGCCCGCGTCGGAACGGAAGACCTCGGCGTCGCTGTCGGGCGCGTCCGAGCTGCCGATGTGCAGCCCCTTGACCGCGACGTTGCCGAGGTCGTCGTGCAACGTCGCGAGGACCCGGCACAGACCGCTGAGCGCATCGGCGATCGGCCCGCCGTACACGCCGGAGTGCACCGGACGCTCGAGCAACCGCACTTCGACGTACAGCTCGACGAGCCCACGCAGGCTCGTGGTGAACGCGGGGATCTCGACGGAGGCGTTGCCGGAGTCGGCGATGACGATGACGTCCGAGCGCAGGACGTCGTGGTGCTCGGTCAGCAGCGCGGACAGCGTCGGCGATCCGATCTCCTCCTCACCCTCGATGAAGAGAACGACGCCGACCGGTGGCGTCCCCCCGAACGCTCTGAGAACGGCGAGGTGCATCAGCACGCCGGCCTTGTCGTCTGCGGCGCCGCGGCCGTAGAGCCGGCCGCCCCGCTCGGTCGGCTCGAACGGCGGGCTGGTCCACTCCTCGACCGGTCCGGTCGGCTGTACGTCCAGGTGCGCGTAGTGCAGCACCGTGGGCGCTCCGGGGGGCGGCGGCCACGTCGCGATGACCGCCGGCTGACCGCCGGCGTCGACGACCTGCACGTTCGCGGCTCCCGCGTCCGTCGCCTGCTGGGCGACCCACCGCGCCGCGGCGGCGACATCGGCACCGTGGCCCGCGTCGGCCGAGATCGACGGGATGCGGGCAAACGCCTTCAGGTCCTCGTGCGCCGCCGGGAGAACGGCGGTCAGGGCGGCAGAGACGTCGTCGATGGTCATTCCGGGAATGTACGACGGGGAGCCGCCGGTGCCTCAGCCGGCGAGGTGGCCCCAGTCGTCCGCGAGCTCCGACCACGGCCCGGTCGCGACGACCCGCCCCTCGGCGAGGACGACGACGCGGTCCGCGCGCTTCAGTGCGGCGCGCTTCGACGTCGACCCGAGCACGGTCGTGCCGCGTCGACGCAAGGCCTCCCACAGCTCGACCTCGGTGCGCGCATCGAGCGCGCTGGAGACGTCGTCGGCAAGCACGAGCTCGGCGTCGGCGGCGAGCGCGCGGGCCAAGGCGAGGCGCTGCACCTGACCGCCGGAGAGCCGTACACCGCGATGGCCGACGACGGCCTCAAGGCCACCGGCGTCGGCGACGTCATCAGTGAGTCGCGCGTCGTCGACGGGCAACTCCAGGTCCCTGGCGTGGTCGAGGCGGAGGTTGTCGACGAAGGTGCCGGACAGCACCCGCGGAACCTGTGCGACGTAGGCGACCTGCCCCGGCCGCAGGAAGAGCTGCGCGTCCTCGACCTCGACACCGTTCCACCGGATGCTCCCGGTGTGGTCGACGAGACCGGCCAGCGCCGCCAGCAGGCTCGACTTGCCGGAGCCGATCTGGCCCAGCAGGAGGATGAGCTCGCCGGGTCGCACGGAGAGGTCGACTCCTTCCACACCGAGCGTGCCGTCGTCATGCACTGCCGTCAGCCCCTCGAGCTCCAACGCGTGCAGGCGCTCTCTCGGAGGCTCGGTCGGCACGGGCGCGACACCGCGGACGAGGTCGACCCCTGGCGGCAGCTCGACGAGGTCGGCACCACCGGCAAGTCGCGCGGCAGCGTCGGACCACGCGCGTGTGCCGGGGGCTTCGGTGATGACGGCACCGGCGACCCGGCCGAACCAGTCGAAGCCGGCGACGGCCGTCGTGACGAGCAGCGCGGTGGACAGGTCCCAGCCGCCGAGCAGGAACACGAGCCAGCCGGCAACCACGCCGCACTGCACGAGCACGATCGGTACGCCGTCGAGCACCGCCTGCACCCGGTGCTCGCGGATCGCGGCGTCGACCCGACCGACGTCGACGCGTTGGAGGTGGCGGTGGACCGCGGGCGTTGCGGCGGCCAGCTTGACCGTGCGAGCGGACTCGAGGGCCGAGACGAGCGATCGACCGAAGGCCGCGCGCGCCGTGGACGACGCCGCGACGGAGCGACCGGCGATCGGAGAGCCCATGGCCGACGCCGCGCCGGACAGCCCCATCACCGCGAACAGCACCGCGCCCGCGAGCACGCTGCGCGCCACGACGATCGTGACGCACCCGATGATCAGCCCGTTGATGAAGTCGACCCAGCGGTCGGCGTACCGAACGAAGCGGTCTGCATCCATGGCCCGGCCGACGACCTCTCCGGGCGGCGTGCGCGGCAGCCGGTGCTGCATCGTCTGCCCGCGCAGGACCGCGAGCCGGACCCGCAGGAGGATCGCCACCCACCACTGCGGGTAGGCCCGGAAAGCCGCGGCGAGCAACACGGGCGCGGCCAGCAGGCTGAGCACGAGGCCGATGCTGTCGGCGACCGGTCGACCGTCGGCCTGCAACTGCTCGACGACGCGACCCCAGAAGTAGCCGGTGACCGCGCCGAATGCCCCGAGCATGGACGCGATCAGAAACAGGACGCCGCCGAAGAGGCCCCAGCGAGGGTGCATGCGCAGCATCGCGACGGTGTTGCGCGTCAGGCTCGGTCCGGTGCCCACGTGCTGCTCGTCGCGAGACTCGCCGGCCCGACGTACGGTGCCCACCGACCGGCCGGTGTCGAGGGCGGTGTCGCTGCCCGCGCCGGCGGCGTCGAGCAGCTCGCGGAACCGGCCGGCCTCGCGGGCGAGCTGCGCACGCGGTCCCTGCTGAACGACGCGCCCGGCGTCGAGCAGAGCGACGTGATCGGCGCGCGTGGTCGTGGCGAGGCGGTGCGCGATGACGATGCCGGTGCGTCCCGCGAGCAGCCGCTCCGACGCGCGCACGACGCGCGTCTCGGTCACGGGGTCCATGCGCGCGGTCGCCTCGTCGAGCACGACGACCTGGACATCGCGCACGAGCAGGCGGGCGAACGCGACCAGCTGCTCCTCGCCGGCGGACAGCGTGGTGCCACCCGGACCGAGCACCGTGTCGAGTCCCTGTGGCAGGCCGGCAACCCAGTCGTCGAGGCCCAGCTCCTCGACGGCGGCGACGACGACTGACCTCGGTACGTCGGTGAACAGCGTGATGTTGTCCTCGACCGTCGCCGCGAGGACGTCAGTCCGCTGCGTCACGACACCGACGGCCGCACGCAGCTGATGCAGGTCGAGGTCGAGCACGTCCACGGCGCCGAGCAGCACGGTGCCACGGGGCGGATCGATGGCACGTGACAGCAGCGCGGCGAGCGTCGACTTCCCGGAGCCGGTCCGCCCGACGAGTGCAAGGGTCTGGCCCGCTGGCAGGTCCAGGTCGATGTCGCGCAACGAGAACGAGCCCTCGGCGTACGAGAAGTGCAGGCCGCGCACCGACAGTCCGAGGGGGCCGGACGGGACGCACTGCCCGCCGATCGGCTCGGGCTCCGCCTCCAGCATGGTCCGCAGCCGGGTGAGGGCACCGAGTCCCGCTTGCAGGTCAGGGAGGTGCCGGGCGATCTGGTCGATCTGCCCGACGAACGTCGTGGTGACGAGGAACAACGTGACGAGCTCGGCGGTGGACAGATCGCCCTCGATCACCAGGAGCGTCCCGGCGACCGCAGTGACCGCGAGCAATGCGTGCAGGAGCAGCCCGGCGCGGCGCGCGATCTGCGCCGCGCTCTCGCAGCTGGCTGCCACCCGCTTGTGCACGACGGACGACAGCTCCGCGCAGCGACGTACGAGGTAGGCCTGGCCGAGGCTGGAGCGCAGGTCGTCGCGCGCCGCGACACCCTCCTCCATCGCTGCCGCGTGGTCAGTCCACGCGATCTCCTCCGCGAGCTTGCGCTTCGCGATCTCAGCAGTAAGGGGACGGACCAGGAGCACGGTGCCGATGCCGACGAGCGGGAACAGCGCCCACGCCGGCCACCACGTCAGCCCCGCGACCACCCACATGGGTCCGGCCCGGAGCAGCGTGCGCACGAGGTCCCAGATCATCCGCCGGAGCAGGTTTCCCAGCTCATGGGTGTCGTCGTCGACGCGGTCGAGCACCTCGCCGACGGCCTGCTCGGAGAGCACCGCGAGCGGCTGGTGCAGGGCGGCGTCGAGCAGGTCGGCCCGCAGCTGACCCTCTGCCCGGTCGATGATGCCCGCCCAGGCGGCGCGGCCGGCCGTGTCGAGCACGGCTGCGCCGACGAAGCACAGCGCAAGCGCGGTCACGAGCACCCCGGTGGGGTTCTCCGCGAGACGGCCTGCGACGACGGTGCCGATCGTCTGCCCCAGAGCCGCGACCGCCGCGGCGGCGAGCGCCCACCGGGTCACAGTCCCGCGCAAGCGGTCCAGCCCGACGGTCCGCGACCGGTCCGGTGCCGACTGGGCCGCGGGCGCAGCGGGCACGTCGAGGTCGAGGAGAGTCATGGCGGTGCTTCACGCTACGGCGCGAAGCGCCGCTGGTCGCATGGTTTGTCTGGCTTGACGTCAGCCCATCTGCGGAGGGCGTGGGATTCGAACCCACGATGGCGCTTCCGCGCCATAGCGATTTTCAAGACCGCCGCCATAGGCCACTAGGCGAGCCCTCCAGGCGCCAAGTCTGCCGGATGAGTCCGTGGCCATGTGGAAGTCCTCGCTGGAGATCCACGCAAAGTTCCCACTGGCGGCGCGTCGAGGTCCCACCTCGTGAGCGTGGCTAAACCCCGCGGCCCCGCATCATCATGACGACGACGATAACGACAAGGATCAACACGATCATGCCGACTCCGATGTACATGGTGGCCTTCCTTCCCCTTGTTGGCACCGGTGGCTCTGACCCCGCTCGCTGGCCGAGCGGAGTGTGCGCCCGCCCGGCTACTTCCGGTGCAGCGCGTCCTTGGCCTTGTCGACCACCTCGCCGGCCTTGTGCTCGATCTTCTCGAGGAGTCCTTCGGTCTTGTCCTTGACCTGCCGGACCTTCTCTTTGGTCTCGCCAGCTCGACGATCGGCCTTGCCGTCGGACTCCAGGTCCTTGTTGCCGGTCAGGGCCCCGACTGCCTCTTTGGCTTGACCCTTTGCCTGCTCGACCATTCCCGCCATAGCGAACTCCCTGCTGGTCAGCCCACCTGCCGCACCGACGACGGATGTCAATGCACTGTCCAGCGTCGTGCCGCCATCACGGTCCAACCAGAGGACAAAGCCCTCTTTCGCCCAGTCACCAAGCCATGGTGAAACGCGCAGAGGTGTCGATTCCGGGCCGAGCGGTCGCCGACCTCTGCACCGCCGGCCAGCTGGAGCCGGCTCACTGACACGGTCCTATTCGACCTTCTGGAACTGGACGACGGCCACCGCCAGCAGCGCCGCGCCGATGCCCGCGACAAGCAGCAGCTGCACGCTGGTAGGGACGATCCAGCCGCCCCACGTGATCGGCGGGTTGAGCCGCTGCCGCACCTCGGGCGACATCGACAGGTGCTCGAAGACGGCCGCGCGCACCGGGTGCACCGCGTAGGTGAGCGGGTTCAGCCGCGTCACGACGGACAGCCAGCCGGGCAGGTTCGACAGCGGGTACAGCGCGCCGGACAGGAAGGACAGCGGCAGGATCAGCACCTGCATCAGCCCCATGACGGTCTGCACCTGCGTGATCCGGGCGACGATCGCCAGCGCGAAGGCGGTCATGGTGAAGGACAGCAGGAACACCTCG
Organism: Frankiaceae bacterium; assembly: GCA_016650445.1. Classification (GTDB taxonomy): domain Bacteria; phylum Actinomycetota; class Actinomycetes; order Mycobacteriales; family SCTD01; genus RYN-124. The sequence goes on from JAENVS010000006.1 coordinate 156,110, forward strand.
CCCAACAGCGTCAGTGCCAGCGTCGCGTTGAGCGGCACGTCCACGACCGGCGCGAGCACCAGCACCAGCGTCCCCTGCACGGTCGCAACCGTGGCGCCGGCCAAGGCCTTGCCCACGATGATGCTGCTGCGACGCACCGGCGCCACCAGCATCTCGCGCAGGAAGCCGAACTCCCGGTCCCACACGATCGACATCGCCGAGAACACCGCTGTGAACAACGTCGATGTCGCCAGGATGCCGGGGAACATGAACTGCTGAAGGTCGAGCGCTCCCGTCGATCCCTGCGTCAGCGATGACAAGCCCGCGCCGAGCACGAACAGGAACAGCAACGGCTGCACGAGCGCGGCAACGAACCGGGTGCGGTCCTGCACGGTGCGGATGAGGTCACGCTGGATCACGATCTTCACGGCGCGTACGTCGAGCGCGATCCCGCGCTGCGGGACGCTGACCGCCGCGACGATCGTCATCGCCGGACCATCGCTGAGATGAAGGCCGGCATGCCGGCCGCCTGCTCGGAGTCACGGATGGTCCGGCCGGTGTAGGCCAGGAACACGTCGTCGAGGGACGGGCGTCGGACGCTGACACTGAGGATCGGCACGTCGAGTGTGGCGAACAGCCGCGGCAGGTACGACGCCCCGTCCTCCGTCGAGATGACGATCCCGTCCGCTGTCCGGACTGCGTCGGGAAGCGCCTGCGCCGCCAGGTCGTCGTCCGCGGTCCTGATGGTCACCCGGTCATGGCCGACCGACGCCTTCAACGCGGCCGGTGTGTCGAGCGCCACCAGCTTGCCGACGTCCATGATGGCGATCCGGTCGCAGTGCTCCGCCTCATCCATGTAGTGGGTGGTCAGGAAGATCGTGATGTCCTCCTGCTCGCGCAGCTGGGCGATGTACTCCCAGATGGAGTTGCGGGTCTGCGGGTCGAGGCCAACGGTCGGCTCGTCGAGGAACAGCACCCTCGGCGAGTGCATCAGCCCGCGCGCGATCTCGAGACGCCGCTTCATCCCCCCGGAGAACGTCAGGACCTTCGACCCGCGTCGCTCCCACAGGCCAACCATCTCGAGGACCTGCCGCATCCGGGGCTGCACCGACTGCCGCGGCATCCCGTACAGCTCAGCGTGGAAGCGCAGGTTCTGCTCGGCCGTCAGGTAGCCGTCGAGCGTGGTGTCCTGGAAGACCAGGCCGATGTGCCGCCGGACGTCGTCGCGCTGCGTCCTGACGTCGAACCCGGCGACTCGCGCAGTCCCGGCGTCGGCAGACGCGAGTGTGCACAGGATCTTGATCGTCGTCGACTTCCCCGCGCCGTTCGGGCCGAGGAAGCCGAACGCCTCGCCGCGCGCGACCGTGAAGTCGACGCCGTCGACCGCGACGACCTCGCCGTACGACTTGCGCAGCCCTTCGACCTCGACCGCTGTCACGCGCCCCCCTGTCGGTCGGGGGGAAGGATAGGCGGGCTCAGAGCGCGCGCCCCCGGCGCGCGCGGCGCAGCAGAAAAGCACCCGCCAGCACGGCGAACGCGAGCAGCGGTGCACCGAGCCCGCCGGTCGTCGGGATCGTGCCCGGACCGCTGCCGGTCCCGCCGCCGCTGCCGGGCGCGGCACCCGGTCCGGGAACGGTCACGGGCGGTGCAGCAGCATTCGCCCCGAGCCGGAAGTCCATCGCCGGGGCGTTGTCGACCGGGTAGAGGTAGGACTGCACGGTGGCCTCTATCGGGACGTTCACCAAGGAGTAGGCAACGGCGTCAGGCAGCAGGGACCCATTCGTCGCGGGCACCTCCGTCGGGCGGCCGTTCGCGTCGAGCGGTCCCTGCGCCTTGATCAGGTTGCGCGGAACACTCATCTTGATGACGCCGCCGTCCTGGTCGGCAGTGCCGGGGATCGTCACCGCGCCCGGGAAGACGATGATCTTCTCGGAGGTCGGGTCGGCCTGCCCGGACTGCGTGCTGGCCGTCGTGTAGTTGTCGAACCCGAACGTCCAGCCGGTGGCGGGGGACCACCGCGCGGTCGCCCCGGCCGGCTGGAAGCCGTTCAGCCAGCGGAACAGGTAGATCATCGACGTGCCACCGGCGGTGTTCGCCGCGGTCAGCTTCGCGGTGTCACCGAGATCGGCGACCCGCATGGTCACGGTGAAGCCGCCGTCCGGCACCGGTGCACCGGTCTTGAGGTCCACCTCGGGAGTGACCTCGACAGCCGGGCCGCGGCCCTTGTCGACGAAGTCGGCACCAGCCTGGTTGACCGTTGCCGGCGCCGGGCACGGCGCGGAAGGCGGCAGCGGGCACAGGTTGCCGTACGGCGACAGGGCGTCGTTCGCCGGGTCCGAGCTGGTCGAGCGGATACGCGGGCGCTTCGGGGTGAGGGTCGTCCCCAGCAGGCTGGGTCCCGACGCCTGCGTGACGACGACCGGGCTCGCGACGTGTCCGGTGAGCTCACCGGGCTTCTTCGCGGCGTTGTTGTAGACGATGTTCAGCCGGCCGTCGGCCGGGTTGAGGTCCATCGCGAAGTAGTCGGCGAGGGAGCGGTCGCCCTCAGGGACCGACGTGTCGCAGCCGAGCCCGCCCAGGCAGATGGAGTCGTAGTGGGTCGGGTGCGACGTCGCTCGGATCTGTGCGACCACGGGGTTGGCCGCGAAGGCGTCGAGCGTCATCCCGACGTGGACGTACCAGGCAGCCTTGAACGCGCCGAGGTCCGGGTTGCCTTCCTGATCCGTGCCGTAGTACGCGACGGCGAACCGGCCGGGCGCTCCGCTCGCCACGACCCACGGCATGACGGTGGCCTTCGTCGTACCGCGGTTGATCAGGATCTTGTTCCCCGTGCCGACGACGGTGGAGTCGCCCTTGCAGGACGAGACCTTGTCCGCGCGGACCGGCATGACGTAGGTGTCGTGATCGCCGCCCTTCTCGGAGTAGGTCACGTAGATGTTCCCGGCCTTGTCGTGGTCGGCGACGATGAAGCCAGCCAGCGGGCTGACCTCGGCGTCACCCACGATGCAGTTGCCCCACGTCGTGCCACCGTCGTGCGACATCGCGAGCGCGATCTTGTTGCCGAAGTCGTAGGGGAAGTAGACGACCGCCTTGGCCGGGTCGGCGTTGAGGATCGCCCGCAGCGGCCCGATGCGGCCACCACGCCCGGTGATGGCCTGCTCCGGGCCGTAGGAGTAGCCGCCGTCGGTGGACTTCTGCACCACGAACCCGTTGACCAGCTGGTTGTAGTTGAGGAAGACGGTCTTGGCGTCGGTGAACACCAGCCACTGCCGGTCGACACCGGGGACGGACTGGCTGATCGGCCCGGCGTGCAGCGTCTGACCGGTGTCCTCGGCGGTGCCGGTGCTGAAGTTGGTCAGCGGGCCGAGCCCGGTGTACGCCCAGGTGTACTGCCCCTTCGCGTTCTTCACCGGCGCGGAGGCCAACCCGCAGTCGCCGCCGCCCTCGCCTGCGGAGATCTGGCCACGGGGCGGGGTGCCGAGCAGGTGGAACTGATCGCCGCCGTCGCGGGAGACCTGCGCGTAGTCGGCGATGTTGGAAAAGCCCGACGGTCCGCAGGTGTAGACGTTGCCCGCGGGGTCGACCGAGACCTCGGGCTCGCCCTCATCGCGTTGCGGGTCGGACGGGACGCTGGCGCTGAACTCGACGCCGAGCGTCGGCTCGGTGGTCGCGGCGGGCGCGGACGTCGGCAGCGTCAGGGTGACCCCGGCGACGGCAGCCGCGGCGATGAGGACGAAGGGCAGAGGGCGACGGCGCATCCCCCCACAGTGCCTCAGAAAGCCCCAAAGCGAAACGACGTCGCGTCAGCGGCGCACGGCGTCGAGCGAGCCGGTGCCGCGGCCCCACCGATACGAAGGCGTCAGCCGCGGCGCGGCCAGCATCGACTTGAGCAGGTAGTAATCGGCGTACGGGAACGACGTCTCCTCCTGCATCGCGACGCCCTTCTGCCCGTGCGCCGCGTGGGTCAGCACGGCGGGGTGGGAGGCAGGAGCGAGGTACGGCGGCTTCAGCAGCGCGAGCACCGTCCGCGATGCGGCGGCCCGCCACGCCATCGCGAGGTCGGGTGAGGGATCGGTCTGTGCCAGCAGTCGGAGCCCGTACGCCGCAACGGCACCGGCCGCCGTGTCGCGCGGGGTGGCTGTGCCGGCCGGCGCGCTGAGGTCCCAGTAGGGGACGCCGTCGGCCGGCAGGTGATCGATGTAGTAGCGGGCGGCGGCCCGGGCCGCGTCGAGCAGCGCCCGGTCGTGCGTGTGCGCGTAGGCCTGGATCAAGCCCGTGACGAACCACGCCTGCCCGCGCGCCCAGGCACTGTCGTCGCTGAAGCCCTGCGCGGTGTGCGTGCCGAGCAGCTGCCCCGACACCTCGTCGTAGTCGAGGACGTGCACGGTCGATCCGTCCGGGCGCATCGCGTCCCGCGCGAGTCGCAGCACGTGGCTGCGTGCATGCGCTCTGAGGGTCGCGCTGCCACCGTGCTCGGCGGCCCAGAACAGCAGCTCCATGTTCATCAGCGAGTCGACGACGACCTGCACGCGGCCGGGTGCGGCCGGCCACGACCACAGCACGCCTGGGCCGGCCCGCCAGTGCGTGTCGAGCGACCGCGCGCCGGTGCGGAGCAGGTCGGCGTACATGACGTCGCCCGTGCTCGCGTAGGCCGGGACGTACGGCGACGCGAGCATGAAGCCGAGGTCGTGCGGCCGGGTGTCGCGGGCTTCCCGAGGCAGCGTGGTGTCGATCGTCTCGGCGAGCCGCCGCCACTGCGGGTCGCGCGTGCTGCGGTACATCTCCCACAGCTGGCCCGGGACGAAGCCGGCCGCCCAGTGCCACGCGCCAGCCGTCGTCCATGTCGTCGCGCCCGGCCGTGCCTCGACCGGGAAGGTCCCGGCCGACGTCGTCGCCGCCGCGTGCCGGAGCTTGTCGCCGAACACCGCCTCGGTCGGCGGCAGGACACGGACGAGCCCGGCGGCAGGTGCCGCGTCCGCGGCCACAGATGCGAGGACAGGGAGCCCGAGGAGGACCAGACCGAGTGCGCCGGCCGGGAGACGTCTCGACCGGGTCACGACGTCCAGTGTCGTACACAAACCGCCCATGCGCGGCGTTCTGCTCGACTAACCTGCGATGGTGAGAAGGGAGGGCGCGGCAAGGCTGTCGGCTGCTGCCGTCACGTTCGCCGTCGCCCTCTGCCTGGCCGCGAGCCCGGCCCGTGCCGAGGACCCACCGAGTCCCGCACCCACCCCCGCGCCCACCCCCGCACCCACCCCCGCACCCAGCGCCGCAGCCATGGGCGCGGGCGGTGCCTGGTCCTACTTCTCGGACCCCCGCGCCGTGCAGGTCACGACACCTCGCACGCTGCTCTACTCCGGCTGGGTCACGAGCCTCGGCCACATCGTCGCGGGCGTCTACGACCCGGCGACGAAGCGGGTGTCGTCCATGGTCCTGCAGAACCGGTTGCAGAACGACGACCACGACAACCCGTCGGTGCTCGCGCTTCCCGACGGCCGCGTGACCTACTTCTGGAACGCGCACAACGGGGCGTTCATGTACTACCGGACGACGACGCGGCCCGGCGACATCCACTCGTTCGGACCGCTGAACACCTTGCAGGTGAAGCCCTCGGGCGACCGCCTGTTCACCTACAGCAACCCGATGCTGCTGCCGGCCGAGGGCAACCGCCTGTACCTGTTCTGGCGCTCCCAGTTCACCCACCAGGCCTTCGCGACGTCCGACGACCTCGGCAAGACGTGGTCCCCGGCGCGGATCCTGCTCGAAGAGCCGAACCAGCGGCCCTACGTGAAGTACGCCGCGAGCAACGACACGATCGCGATGGCCTTCACCCGCAGCCACCCGGACGAGAGCTCGACCGGGATCTACTACATGTCCTACTGGAACAACGCGTTCTTCCGCGCCGACGGCACAGCGATCGGCGGCATGGAGGAGCTGCCCTTCGCGCCCGCGCAGACCGAGCTCGTCGTCGACCCGGCCGTCCTCGGCGGCTCCGCGTGGGTGCTGGACGTCGCGCTCGGCGCCGATGGCAACCCCGTCATCGCGTACGTCGCCACCGGCGAGACGCACCGCTACCACTACGTCCGCTTCGACGGGATGCAGTGGCACGACACCGTGCTGACCGACGCAGGTCCGGGCATCGCCGGCGACGCACGGGAGCCGTCGTACTCCGGCGGCATGGCACTGGACCACTCCGACCCGACGACGGCGTACCTCTCCCGCCGGGTCGGCGACCACAACGTCGTCGAGCGGTGGCGGACCACCGACGGCGGCGCGACGTTCACGTCGGAGGCGATCGCGCAGGACACCTCGGTCGACAACCTGCGGCCGGTCGTCCCGCTCGGCCTCGGACCCGACGACCCGGTGCGCACGCTCTGGATGTCGGGGACCTACCGATACTTCACCGACTTCGCGACGTCGATCGTCGGGCCGCCGGCGGTCCCTCCGACGCCCGAGAGCACCTTCGTGCGGATCAGCTTCCCGACGCCGCGGGTGGTCGAGCGGCAGGCGGCCAGGCTGAGCGCCAGGTTCTTCGCGGTCGACTCAGGTCACCCGGCAGTCGATATCGAGGTCACGCTGTTCGAGCGGCGCGCAGGCGGGCTCGTGTGGTCGCGCGCAGGGACCGCACACACCGACACGACCGGTCTGGTGTCGTTCCGCCACACGATCGCGCGCGACACCGAGCTGATGATCGACTGGCCCGGCGACGAGCGCTGGACGCCGGTTCAGACCTCGCCGGTGCGCGTCACCGCGCTGGCGCCGGCCTTCAACCCGTTGAGGCGCTGAGCTCGTCCGCAGGTCCGGCCTGACGCAGCTGACCCAGCACCCGCGCACGCCACGCGGCGTTCTGCGCCCGCCAGAGGTCCTGCACGCTGCGGTGCACCACACCGTCCTCGCCCGCGTCCAGGAGCCCGTCGATGAGGTACGTGTCGCCGCGCTTCTCGACCATGTGCCGAGTGTGCGTCCGCGCGCGCCGTACACCCCGCGGACACGCCGCGGTCATGCAGATCTCACTCCTGCGGGTTGCGGTCTGCCCGGCGAAACCCGCGGATAGCCTCGCTCCGGTGACCTGGCTGGCCCGCTACCGAGCCGTCGTCCGGGACGGCGGCGTGGCCTCGGCCTTCCTGGCGAGCCTGTTCGGCCGGATCTCCCTGGCGATGACCGGGCTCGCGATCCTGCTCGTCGTCCAGGACGCAACGGGCTCGTACGGCGCCGCTGGGCTCGTCTCCGCCGCGTACGCCCTCGCCTTCGCGGTGAGCGCCCCGGCCCGCGCGCGCAGTGCCGACCGGCGCGGCCCCGTGCCCGTCATGATCCACTGCTCGGTGATCGGCGCCGCTGCGCTCGTCGTGCTCGCCGGCCTCGCCGCAAAGGACGCTCCCGTCGTCGTCCTCGCCCTTGCCGCGGTCGTCGGCGGGGCGTTCGTGCCGCCGCTGGGGTCTGTCATGCGCGCACTGTGGGCGGCGCGGCTGCCGGCCTCCTCACTGCCGACGGCCTACTCGCTCGAGTCGGTGCTCGTCGAGCTGTGCTTCGTCGTCGGGCCGGGGCTGGTCGCCGGGATCGCGGTGTGGACCGCACCTGCTGGCGCCCTCGTCGCCAGCGCACTCATCAGCCTGGCGGGCGGTCTCGGCATGGCCGCTACCCCCGGACTGCGCGCCGTCCGGCCGGACGCCGAGGCGATGCACCTTCGCGGTGGTCCGCTGACGTCCCCGGCCGTGCGCAGCCTGCTGCTGACGATCGTCTGGGTCGGCACCAGCTTCGGCGCGACCGAGGTCGCGATGCCGGCCTTCGTCGAGGACGCCGGTGCGCGGCCGGCGGCCGCGGGACTCCTGCTCGTCGTGTGGTCGATCGGATCGGTGATCGGCGGGATCATGTACGGCGCGCTGCCGTCGGCCCGGCCGCAGTCCGCGCAGATGCCGGTGCTCGTGACCATGCTCGCGGCTGCCTCCGTGCTGCCGCTCGTCGCGCCCGGCCCGATCGTCATGGGCATCGCCCTGCTGGTCTACGGCACGACCATCGCGCCGTTCATGGCGTGCAACGCGGTGCTGCTGGGCTCGGCCGCGCCGCGGGGCACGACGACGGAGGCGTTCGCCTGGAGCAGCAGCATGATCTTCGCGGGGATCGCGCTGGGCTCGGCGACGGCCGGAGCGCTGATCGACCGTGGCGGCCCGACCGCCGGTCTCGCCGTCACGGCCGTCGCGGGCGCGCTGACCCTGACGGTGTCGCTGCTCAGCCGGCGCCGGCTGCCGGTCTCCTAGCGGCGAGCGACGAGCAGGGTCTGCGCCCCTACGCCGACCGGTCCCTCGACATCGGACAGGACCGAGGTCGCCAACCCGACCCCGCCCGGCGAGATCGTCGTCGACGCGTCGACGCAGATCCACTCCCCGACCGGCTCGCGGTGCAGGTGGACGGTGAGCTCCGGGTTGATGAAGAGCCATCGCCGCAGGTCGAGCTCACTCGAGATGCCACTGCCGCTGTCGGCAACGACCAGCACCCGCTGCAACGGGCTCAGGGGCTCGTCGGGCACGACCGTGACACGGGTCCTGGCCCAGGCAGCGGCCGGCCCGCGCTCGGTGAAGTGACCGCGATCGAACCGCCACTCGATGGCCGACAGGTAGCCGTCGATCCACCCGCCCGCCTCGACGCCGCGAGCCCGCTCGGGCAGCGGCGGTGCCTGCCTGTGCTGCGACGGCACGGGCGAGGCGTCGGTGCGTAGCACCCGCCAGGCACGGGCTCGGGCGACAGCGCGTCCGTCGGCCGACAACACGGCCTCGACCAGCTCGACCCTGCGGCCCGGGCGAACGACGTCGGCCTTCACCTCGAGGTCGCCGACCGGGATCGGGCCGAGGATCTCGACCGTCATCCGGGCGACCATGACGTCGTCACGCGGCCTGAGCTTCTCGACGACGCCACCGAGCAGCGCGCTCGGCGGGCCGCCGTGCTGGAACCGCTCGTCCCACGGTCCGGTGGTGTGCTGAGTCGCTCGCCACCGACCGTCGCCGAGCGGGAGGAAGAACGACTCGGTCACGCACCGAACCTACGACCGAGGCAGGATGGTGCCGTGATGTTTCGCCTGCTGATCCCTGTCACCGCCGCGACGCTGCTCCTCGCCGGTTGCGGCGGCTCCTCGTCCCCGTCGGCCTCGTCCCCGTCGTCGCCACCGACCGACCCGCCGGCCGCGGCGACCAGCTCGAGCACCCCCGGGCCGGGCGGGTCGGCGCCGGCCAACACCTCGGGTGCCGCTCCCCTGGCCACGGCCGACGCGGCCGGTCCCGCAGCGAGCGCCGGTCCCGGTGCCACCACCGGAGCCGCCGCCAGCAACGGCTCCGCCGAGGCCGCCTTCACCGAGGCCGGCAGCTACACCTACGACTCGTCAGGGACCGTCACCGCCGGGACGACGCGAGACGCATCCGGGACGGCCACGCTGACCGTCGACGAGCCGGCAGCCGGGCAGCAGCACTCGGTCCTCGGGACCGACCAGGGCCGCACCGAGCAGGTCGTCGTCGTACGGCCCGATGGCACCTACCTGGTGCGCCTCGTCATCACCAACCCGGCCTTCGACAAGGACTTCCGGCCTTCGACACCGGTGCTGCTGGTGCCGGAGCCGGCGGCGGCCGGCCGCTCGTGGTCCTGGCAGGCGACATCGACGGACGGCAAGACGACGGCAGCCGTGACGGCCAAGGTCGTCGGCCGCGAGACGCTGACCGTCGGCGGGGAGAGCACCCAGACGATCGTCATCGACAGCACGCTGCACATCACGGGTGACGTGACCTACACCGGTCAGATGCGCACCTGGTACGACGCGGCACACCGCCTCGCGGCGAAGGAGCACACGAAGGGCAGCGGGACGTTCGCGGGTGCGCAGTTCACGACCGACATCACCAGCGTCCTGCGCTCGACGAAGCCGAGCTAACCCGGCGAGAGCCGGCGGGCCATCGCGGCCGCCGCGAGCAGCTGCAGGCCCGTGGTGCTCGCGGGTTCGAGACCGGTCAGCCCGACGATCCGCTTGAGGCGGTAGTCGAGCGTGTTCGGGTGGACGTGCAGTGCCGCAGCCGTACGCCGACGGTCGAGGTTCTCGGCCAGGTAGGTGTCGAGGGTCAGCAGCAGGTCGGGGTTGCGCTCCAACGGCTCGAGCAGCGCGACCAGCCCACGCAGGGCCTCACTCGGGCGGGTCAGCTGGTACTCCAGCAGTACGTCGGCCAGGGCGTACAGGCCGGGCGGACGTCCGAGCCGACCGACGATCCGCAGCACCTCGCGCACCTGCGTGCTCGCGCCGGCAAGGTCGCCCGTGGCGACGCCACAGTCCGCCGCCGCTCGGACCGTGGTGCCGGCCGCCGCCTGCAGGTCGTCGGCGAGCGTGCCGACGCCGGTCCCTTGGTCGGGCAGGAAGACGGTGCCGCCATGCGCATCGAACAGACCGAGGACCTGGCCGGACCCGTGCTCGTCGAGGACCGCTTGCACCCGCCGCACCTTGCGCCGACCGGCCACCGCGCCCGCAACCCCAGCCGCCTTCTCGTCGACGTGCTCGGCGAGCTCCAGAGCCACGACGTTCCACCGGGTGCCGAGATCGACACCCAGCCTGGCCGCGAGCGCGTCGGCAGGCTGACCGGCCATCAACGCAGCGGCAAGGGCGCGGCGGATGTCGCGCTCCTCGCCCGAGATCGCCTGTTGCTCCTCGAGGTACGCCGTCGCGACCGCGCTGGTGAGGCACTGCACGTAGAGCTGCACGCGGTCGCCTGCTGCGATCAGCTCTTCGGTCTCGCTCGGCTTGGCTTCCGCGACCAGCGCCGCCCAGCCGACGCGACCTCCGACGTGGTACGCCGTGAGAACGGCGTCGAGCGGGATGCGCTCCTGAGCCCTGCGCGCCGCGGACTGGCGGGGCTCGACCAGCTCCTCCTCCGTCGGCAGCCGGCTCTCCTCCAAGGTCGCGAAGAAGACGCGCAGGTTGTCGGCGCAGATGTCGAGGATCTCGCCCTCGAGCTGCTCCACCGGCAGCTGCCGGTAGAAGGGCACTTCGTCCAGGAACGTGTCGATCATCCGGCGGGCGAGCAGGGGCAAGCGGCGCGAGACCCGGGTGTACAGCGACGCCGCCACGCGGGCATTGTGACCTGTCACAAGGTCCGCAGGCGAACTGGGGCTTCTCGGGCGTCTGGCAGGCTCGCCGGATGCGCGCGGTCACGCTCCCTTCGTACGGCGGTCCGGAGGTCCTCACCCTCGCCGACGTGCCGGACCCGGAGGTCGCCGCCGGCGAGGTGCTCGTCGACGTCACGGCGACCGCGGTCAACCGCGCGGACACCCTGCAACGGATGGGCTTCTACAACCCGCCGCCCGGAGCATCGCCCTATCCGGGACTCGAGTGCTCGGGCCGGATCTCGGCGCTCGGCGCGGACGTCGCGGGCTGGCAGGTCGGCGAGGAGGTCTGTGCGCTGCTGTCCGGCGGGGGCTACGCCGAGAAGGTCGCGGTGCCGGCTGGGCAGCTGCTGCCGGTGCCGGCGGGGGTCTCCCTCGTCGAGGCCGCGGGTCTGCCCGAGGTGGTCTGCACCGTCTGGTCCAACGTCTTCCAGCTCGCCGCGCTCGCGCCCGGCGAGGTGCTGTTGGTGCACGGGGGGACGTCGGGCATCGGCACGATGGCTGTGCAGCTCGCGGCCCGGCACGGTGCGCGCGTCATGTGCACGGTCGGGTCCGCGGCGAAAGCAGCGCGAGCCGAGGCGCTCGGCGCGGAACGCGCAATCCGCTACCGCGACGAGGACTTCGTCGAGGTCGTGCGCTCGCTGACCGACGGGCGCGGGGCGGACGTGATCCTGGACAACATGGGTGCGAAGTACCTCGGCCGCAACGTCGAGGCGCTCGCCGTCAACGGCCGCCTGGTCGTGATCGGCATGCAGGGCGGGACCCGCGGTGAGCTCGACCTCGCCGCGCTGCTCAGCAAGCGGGCGGCTGTGCACGCGACGTCGCTGCGGGCGCGACCGGCAGCCGAGAAGGCCGCGATCGTGGAGGCGGTGCTCGCCGCTGTGTGGCCGGCGATCGAGGCCGGTGAGGTACACCCCGTCATCGACCGGGTGCTGCGACTCGACGAGGTCGCCGACGCGCACCGGCTGCTCGAGGAGAGCACCCACGTCGGCAAGATCCTGCTGACGACCTGACCTCTGACCCCCGCCATAGATGATCACCACCGTCTGGGCGTCCGGTGCAAGCTCACGATCCGGCGGTGATCGTTTGGGGGATGGGGGGGGTTAGCGGCGGCTGACGACGGGGTATCCGCCGCCGTCGATGATCGCGCGCACGAGCGGCATCACCAGCTCGCGCAGCCGGGCGCACCCGTCGTCCCCGAGCCGCTGCCACATCTGCAGCGCGAGCTCGTCGGTCCGGGCCTCGATGTCCTCGCGTACCTGGCGTCCCTCGTCGGTCAACGCACCGTCGGCGTCGACCCAGCCCCGCTCGGCCAGCTGCGCGGCGGCCTGCTGCCACTGCTCCGGTGACCAGGCGCGGCTCTGCTTGAGGAAGTCGGTCATCCCCTGCCCGGCGAACGCACCGTTCAGGACGAGCGACTGCGGTGCGTTGAGGTCGTGCGCCGTCAGCACGGCGAGATGGCCGTCACCGCGAAACTCCCGGGCCAGCGTCTGTCCGTGCCAGACCGCGAGGTGCGGCGCCTCCGGCCACGGCAGCGCGGCATGCGCGGCGTACAGCGGCCGGCCTTCACGCGGCAGGTCGACCGTGGCCGTGCGGTAGAGATCGACGGCCTCCTTCAGCGTCGGGTCGTCGCAGAGCTCGCCGCACAGCCGCCGCAGCGCGCGGTCGACAGCGCGGTGGCGGGCGGCGAGCAGGTCGGTCGGGCTGACCTTCTCCCACGCGCCTGTCATGCCGTACTCGACCGCGAACGGCGAGAAGCCGAAGAACGTCGCCTGAACGACCTGCCACGGCACGGCACCGAGCGCAGCGGCCCGGGCCGGGAAGTAGCCGCTCGCCTGGTTGTCGAGCCCGAACGCGGCGTACTCCTCCTGCGCCTCCGGGACGAAGTAGATCGTCGCGTGGACGGGCTCGAGCTTGTGCATCTGGCGACTGGTCGAGCTGTCCAGCCGAATGGCCGAGCTGTCAGTGCTGTTCATCTACAGCGCCCCCAGGAGTCGGTCGACCTCGTCGGTCGTGCTGTAGCAGACCACGCCCGCGCGCACCGCTCCGCCGCTGTCCTCGAGGCCGACCCGGCGCATCAGCTCGACGGCGTAGTAGTTGCCGGCCCACACGCAGATCCCCTTGTCCCCCAGCGCCTTCGCGACCTGCTGCGGTGTGCGGCGGTCGACCGTGAAGCCGACGGTCGGCGTACGCCGGGAAGGGCAGCCGAGGAGGGTCACGTCGTCGCGCGCCGACAGGCCGTCGTACAGACGGGTGAAGACGTCGAGCTCGTGCGCCTCGATCATCGACATCGCGTCGACGACGCGCTCGCGCCTGGTGGCTCCGGTGCCGAGCGCGGCGATCCAGTCGACGGCGGCGGCGACCCCCGCCAGCTGCTCGAAGGACGACGTGCCCCGCTCGAAGCGGTCCGGTACGTCGTCGCTGCTCGGCACCAGCTTGTCCGGCCGCAGCGTTTCGAGCAGTGCCGGGTCGGCGACGGTGATGCCGACGTGCGGGCCGTACCACTTGTACGCCGAGCAGCTGTAGAAGTCGGCACCCAGCGCGGGGACGTCGACGGCGCCGTGCGGCGTCGCGTGCACGCCGTCCACGTGCAGCAGCGCACCGCGGGCATGCGCCGCGTCGGCGATCGCGCGCACGTCCGGCCGGGTGCCGACGGCGTTGCTCGCCGCCGTGACGGCGACCAGCCGGGTGCGATCGGTGAGCAGGTCGGCGTACTGCTCGATCGGGAGCTCGCAGGTCTTCTCGTCGATGTCGGCCCATCGCACGGTGGCACCTGCGGCGGCGGCGGCCTGCACCCACGGGCGGACGTTGGCGTCGTGATCGAGCCGGCTGACGACCACCTCGTCGCCGGGAGCCCACGTCTTCGCGAGCGCGCCCGCCAGCACGTAGGTGTTGGCGGTCATCGACGGCCCGAGCACGACGCCGCGCGGGTCGACCGCCAGCAGGTCGCCGACCGCGTCGCGCGCGCCCTCGACGATGGCGTCGGCCCGCGCGCTGCTGGCGAAGTCGCCGTGCCGGTTGCTGACGGCGCTGCGGAGCACATGGGCCACGGCATCGGCGACCGCAGCCGGCACCTGCGTGCCGCCCGGCCCGTCGAAGTGGGCCAAGCCCTCCACGAGCGCGGGGAACTGCGAGCGGACCGCCTGCACGTCGTACGCCACCAGGCCACCCTCCCTCACAGGAGAAGCGGCGCCGGGGGTGGGGCAGGATCTACCCATGAGCGAGCCGAAGCCCCAGAGCCACACCGTCACGATCGTCGGGCCCGACGGGCAGCCGATGGGCGAGGTCGAGGTGCCGCCCGCAGACGGCACGGAGGAGCGCAACCCGGCCGACATGGTGGAGCAGCCGGCCAAGGTGATGCGCATCGGCTCGATGGTCAAGCAGCTGCTCGAGGAGGTGCGGGCTGCGCCCCTCGACGACGGCGCGCGGACGCGGCTGCGCGAGATCTACGAGAGCTCGATCAAGGAGCTCTGCGAGGGCCTGGCGCCGGAGCTGCGCGAGGAGCTCGACCGGGTGACGCTGCCGTTCAGCGACGACGCGGTGCCGTCGGACGCCGAGCTGCGCATCGCGCAGGCGCAGCTGGTCGGCTGGCTGGAGGGGCTGTTCCACGGCATCCAGACGGCGCTGTTCGCGCAGCAGATGGCGGCGCGGGTGCAGCTCGAGCAGATGCGCGGTGGTCAGCCGGCGCTGCCGCCGGGCCAGCTGCCGCCCATGCCGCATGCCGCCAACCCGACCGGCACCGGCCAGTACCTCTGACCCCCCAACCCCTTGCCGCTGCGTCCTAGCGTCGCCGCGGCGACGTTGCACCCGTCGTCGGATGCAACGCGAGGGGGCACTAGAACCAGCGGGCGAGCACCTGGGCGACGCCGTCGTCGTCGTTGCTCGCGGTGACCTCGTCAGACGCCGCGAGCACGTCCGGGTGCGCGTTGGCCACGGCCACGGAGTGGCCGGCCCAGGCCAGCATCGGCAGGTCGTTGGGCATGTCGCCGAACGCGACGACCTCCGACGCGGCGATCCCGTGCTCCTGCGCCAGCGACGCAAGACCACTGGCCTTGCTGACCCCCGTCGCGCTGATCTCCAGCAGGCCGTCGCTGGAGGAGTGCGTCAGCGTGCCGAGATCGCCGACCGCGCGCGTCGCGACGGCGAGCAGCTCGTCGGCATCCATCCCGTCGTGCCGGCCCAGGAGCTTGACGGCGCCGTCGGCGAGCAGCTCGTCGAGCGGGCGTACCGCCTTCGGGTCGCCGCTGTCCCATCGAGGGCGGTACGACGGCTCGTGCGCGAACCCGGTGTCATGCCGCTCCACCGCGAACGCGATGCCGGGCGCCTCCCGCTGCAGGGCCTCAACGACCGCCCGCATCGCCTCCGCCGTGATCAGCGAGTGACGCACCACCTGGGCGGTGTGCAGGTCGTAGACCAGGGCGCCGTTCGCGCAGATCGCGACGCCGCGGTGGCCGGTGGCCTCGACGATCGGCGGCATCCAGCGCGGCGGCCGTCCGGTGACGAGCACCAGGACGGCGCCGGCTTCCTCGACGGCGGCGAGCCCGCGCCGGGTGCGGTCGCTGATCGTCCCGTCGCTGCGGACCACCGTCCCGTCGAGGTCCGTCGCCACCAGCCGCGGTGCGCTCACGCCGGCTTGAGCTCCGACTGGCCGGAGAGGTAGGGGCGCAGTGCGAGCGGAACGTGCACCGTGCCATCGGCGCGCTGGTGCACCTCGAGCAGTACGGCGATGGTGCGGCCGATGGCGCAGAGCGTTCCGTTCAACGTCGCTGCCGGCACCGGGCCCTTCTCACCGCGGATGCGGATGTTCAGCCGCCGGGCCTGGAAGTCGGTGCAGTTGCTCGTCGACGTCAGCTCCAGCCACCGCTCCTGCGACGGCAGCCACGCCTCGCAGTCGAACTTGCGCGCGGCACTCGACCCGAGGTCGCCCGCGGCGACGTCGATGACGCGGAACGGCAGCTCCAGCTTGCCGAGGAACTCCTTCTCCCACTCGAGCAGCCGCTGGTGCTCCGCGGCGGCGTCGGCGAGACCGACGTACGAGAACATCTCCACCTTGTCGAACTGGTGCACGCGGATGATGCCGCGGGTGTCCTTGCCGTGGCTGCCGGCCTCGCGTCGGAAGCACGACGAGAACCCGGCGTAGCGACGCGGCACCGACTCGAGCACCTCACCCGAGTGGTACGCCGCGAGCGGCACCTCTGACGTGCCCACCAGGTAGAGGTCGTCGTTCTCGAGCTTGTAGACCTCGGCCGCGTGCGCGCCGAGGAAGCCGGTGCCCTCCATCGCCTCCGGCCGCACGAGCGCGGGCGCGATGACCGGCGTGAAGCCCGCGTCGACCGCCTGCGCCATCGCCAGGTTGACCAGCGCGAGCTCGAGCAGCGCACCCGGCCCGGTCAGGAACGCGAACCGCGCCCCGCTGACCTTCGCGCCGCGCTCGGTGTCGATCGCGCCCAGGATCGATCCGACGTCGAGGTGGTCGCGGACCGGGAAGTCGTACGACGGCACCTCGCCGACCTGCTCGAGCACGATGAAGTCGTCCACGCCACCGGGCGGTGCGCCCGCGATGACGTTGGGCACGGCGAGATGCGCGGCGCGCAGCCCGGTGTCGGCCTCGGCCTGGGCGCCTTCGGCCTCCTTGACCTGCTCCGCGAGCGCCTTGGCCTTCTCCAGAACGGCCGGGCGCTCCTCGGGCGTCGCCCCGCGGACCGACTGCGACACGGCCTTCTGCTCCCCGCGCAGGGTGTCGGCCCTGCTCACGACCGCGCGGCGCGCCTCGTCGGCCGCGAGCAGCGCGTCGACCAGGGCCGGGTCGTCGCCGCGCGCCGTCTGGGACGCGCGCACGACGTCGGGGTCGTCGCGCAGTGCCTTGAGGTCGATCACGCTTCGAGGCTACCGGCGTCGCCCACCGCTTTCTCAGCCTCGTCCGCGTGGGCGATGTGCCGGAGCTGGCCCCAGATGAGGACGACGAAGACGGCGGACCCGACGAACGCGAACCAGAACGGCGCCGTGATCCCCCAGCGCTGCGCGATCGATCCACCGAGCGCCGACCCCACCACCAGCGTGCTGTAGACGCCGACCATGTTGACGCCGCCGACCCGGCCCTGGAGCTCCGCCGGGACGGCCCGCTGTCGCACGCTCTGCGACGTCGTCATCCAGATGAAGGCGTGCGCGCCGAACACGGTGAAGATGGCGAGCGCGACAAAGGCATTCGTCGTGAGGGCGAGGGCCAGGTGCGTGAGCGTCTCGATGACGAGCCCGATGCGCATGAGGTCGGCCAGGCTGATGTGCCGGCTGATCCACCCGTAGCTGACCGTCCCGACGAGGCCGCCGACCGCCGAGCAGGTCGTGATGAGGCCGAAGCCCACGGCACCGAGGTGCAGCCGCTGCTGGGCGTAGAGGACGAGCACGGACCAGGCCGCGCCGAACGTGAGGTTGAAGATGAAGATGGTGAGCACCAGCGTGCGCACCGCCGCGTGGTGCAGCACCCAGGAGAACCCCTCGGCGATGTCCTTGCGCATCCTGGTCGTGTCCGACCGCTCGCGCACCTGCGTCAGCACGGCGAGCCTCAGGATGAGCAGCGCGCCGAGCGCGACGAGCACCGTCTGGCTGGCGAACGCCCACACCGCTCCGACCGCGAACAGCGCCGCACCGATCGGCGCGCCCGCCAGCTGGTTGACGGTGATGAAGCCGGCCTGCAGGCGGGCGTTGGCGATCGGCAGGTCGTCGCGGTGGACCAGCATCGGCAGCAGCGTCTGTGACGCGCTGTCCGCGAAGACCTCCGTCGTACCGAGCAGGAAGAGCGCGACGAGCACCACCGGCACGGACACGACGCCGGTGGCGATCGACACGCAGAGCAAGGCCAGTACGCCGGCCCGAACGAGGTCCACCGTCGCAACGAGGAGCCGACGGTTCAGCCGGTCGGCGAGGGCTCCGGCCTGCAGGCCGAACAGCAGCCACGGAAGCCACTGCAGCAACGAGGCCAAGGCGACCAGCCGCGGGTCATGGGTCTGCGACGCCACGAGGAGCGGACCGGCGGCGAGCGCGATGCCGTCACCGAGGTTGCTCACCCACGACGAGGCCAGCAGCCAACGGAAACCCGTGCCGAGGCGGGCGGGAACCACGACCTCGACCGCGCGACTCAGCACCCGTCGAGGCTCCCCTATGGCCGTGGCCGACGCCAACCGGCCTTCGTCTAGCGTTCGACGGTGACTCCCGACCGTGGGCTGAGCCGCGTGCCCGCACCGCTGCTGGTACTCGTCGCGATCACGTCGGTGCAGTGCGGCAGCGCGGTCGCCCGCGGTGTCTTCGACGAGCTCGGCGCGGCCGGCATCACGCTGCTGCGGCTGGCGCTCGCGGCGGCCCTGCTGCTCGTCGTCCTGCGGCCTCGGCTGCGCGCCTGGTCGGCCGACGCGTGGCGCGCCGCGGCGGTGCTCGGCGTCGTGATGGCGAGCATGAACCTGGTCTTCTACCTGTCCATCCGCACGGTCCCGCTCGGGGTCGCCGTCACCGTCGAGTTCATCGGGCCGCTGCTGCTCGCGCTGGCGCAGACCCGGCGGCTGCTCGACCTGTTGTGGGCCCTGCTCGCCGGTGCCGGCGTCGTACTGCTCGGCGCCGACACGACGAGCGACATCCCAATTTCCGGCCTTGCACTCGCGCTGCTCGCGGGCCTGTTCTGGGCCGGGTACATCCTCGCCAGCGCCCACCTCGGCCGGACGCTGCCGGGTACGGACGGTCTCGCCGTCGCCCTCGCCGTCGGCGCACTGCTCGTGCTGCCGTTCGGCGCAGCGGGCGCGTCCGAGATCGTCCATCGGCCGTCGTTGCTACTGCCGGCCTTCGCCGTCGCCGTCCTGTCATCGGTGCTCTCGTACGGGTTGGAGCTCACCGCGCTGCGACGGATCCCCACCCGCGTCTTCGGGATCCTCATGAGCCTTGAGCCGGCCGGGGCCGCCGTCGCCGGGCTGCTGATCCTCGACCAGGCGCTCGCATCCCGCGAGATCGCTGCGCTCGTCATGGTGAGCGTCGCGAGCGCCGGTGTGACGCTCGCGCGCCGGACGCCGGCGCCGGTCCAACCGCTGGAGTGAGCGACGTCAGCTGATCTTTCAGCAGCCGGGGTGGTTCGCGCGGTCAGCCGGGTCAGACGGGGCCGCCCCGAAGTCGCGACAGCCAGGCCGCGGCGGAGCGGAAGTCGTCATCTGCCGTGCCCGGACGCACGACAGGTGCCTCGCCGTCGGCGCGCGGGTACGAGCCGAGGAAGCGCACGTCTGCACACAGCCGGCGGAGGGCGCTGAGCGCCTCACCGACGCGGGCATCGGAGAGGTGGCCCTCGCAGTCGACGGAGAAGCAGTAGCGGCCGAGCCCGCCGCCGGTCGGGCGCGACTCGATGCGGGTCAGGTTGACGCCGCGGACGGCGAACTCGGTGAGGATCTCCAGCAGCGCGCCGGCGTGGTCGTCGGCGATGAACGCGACGAGGGTCGTCCGATCGGCGCCGGTCGGAGCGGGCGAGGGACCCGGGCGACCGACGAGCACGAACCGCGTGACGGCTCCCTCGTTGTCGTGCACGTCCTTGGCCAGCACCGACAGCGCGTAGTGCTCCGCGGCGATCGGCGCGCTGATGGCGGCGTCGTACACGCCGTCGCGCACCGAGCGCGCGGCATCTGCGGTCGACGGGGCCAGCACCACCGACGCCTGCGGCAGGACGTCGCGCAGCCAGCGCCGGCACTGCGCCTCGGCGTGCGGGTGCGTCGCGACGGTGCGCACGTCCTCGCGGGCGAGCCCGGGGCGGCCCAGCAGCGCGAACGACACCGGCAGCAGCACCTCGCGGGTCACCTGCAGCAGGTCGCCGGTCGCCAGCTCGTCGAGGGCGGCCGGCACCGACCCCTCGACGGAGTTCTCGAACGGCACGAGTGCGGCCTCGACCTCACCGGACCGCACACCGTCGAGCGCTGCCGCGACCGACGCGAACGGCACGAGGTCGGCCTTGTCGGCGGCCCGCAGCGTCCGCAGGGCGGCCTCGGCGAACGTGCCGGCCGGCCCGAGGTAACCGAGCCGTCCCGGCGGGACCCCCGGCATCAGCGGCTCACCGCCGCGATCGCCGGGTCGCGCCGGTCAGGTCGGCATCGGGGTCGCGGCCGTCGGCGGCGCGCGTGGCGTAGGCGATCGCCTGCTCCTCCTCGGGCGACAGCGAGTGATCGCTGCTGCCCCCCTTGACGCCCTTTGCGTAGGTGCGCGTCTCCGACCGCCCGTTGATCGACGTCAGCACGAGCCCGTCACCGGCATCGTCGAGCAGCGCCGCCGAGAACGACATCCGCCCGCCCATGTCGCCGAAGGCGTCGTACCGCACGACCGCGACGTGCCGCAGTGCGTCGGACAGGTCGGTGCGGGCGGCGGCGAGGTCCTCGCGCAGGACCCGCACGTCGGCGCGGAGCCCGTCGATGCCCGCCGACTGCTTGCGCACGGAGTCGACGAAGCTCGCCCCGCGGTCGCCGTCGACGAGGCTGTCGTAGGCAGCGGTGATGCGGCTGATCCGCAGGATCAGCGACAGGCACAGACCCAGGGACAGCACAGCGACGCCGGCCGCGATGAGCGCGACCACTTCCAGGGTCTCGGAGTCCAGGAGCACGACCGGAGGGTAGCCCGGAGCCGACGTACGCTCCGGCTCGTGGACCGGGACGGGGTGCGCGCGCTGCTCGAGGCAGTCGCGGCTGGCGACGTGCCGCCGCGCGACGCGCTGGACCGGCTGGCCGTCGCCCCCTACGAGCAGCTTGCCGACGCGCTCGTCGACACCCATCGGGCGCTGCGCACCGGCGACCCGGAGGTCGTGTACGGCGCGGGCAAGACGACCGGCCAGGTGCTCGACGTCGTCGCGCGGCTCACCGGCGAGCGCGCGGTCCTCGTCACGCGCGCGGCGCCGGAGACGGTGCAGGCCCTGGAGTCGTCGTACGACGACGTGCTCGTCGACGGACAGACCGTCGCCGTCGGCCGGCTGCCTGAGCCGCGCGGCTGCGTCGCGGTGCTCGCGGCCGGGACGAGCGACGGGCCGGTGGCAGCGGAGGCGGCGCTGACGGCGCGCGCCTTCGGAGCGGGCGTCGAGCGGGTCGACGACGTCGGCGTCGCGGGGCTGCACCGGCTCATTGCGGCGCGCTCGGTGCTGGACCGCGCCGACTGCCTCGTCGTCGTCGCCGGTATGGAGGGCGCCCTGCCGTCGGTGGTCGGCGGCCTCGTCGGGACACCGATGGTCGCGGTCCCGACGTCGATCGGGTACGGCGCTTCCTTTCACGGGCTGGCTGCGCTGCTGGCGATGCTCAACGCCTGTGCACCCGGCATCGCCGTCGTGAACATCGACAACGGGTTCGGTGCCGGGGTGTTCGCCGCCCGCGTGGCGAGACGGCAGTGATCGGCTGGCTCGACTGCTCGGCCGGCGCGAGCGGCGACATGTTCCTCGGTGTGCTCGTCGACGCCGGCGTACCGCTGTCGGTGCTGCAGGAGGCCGTCGACGCGATCGGCGTGGAGCCGATCGTGTTGCGGACCGAGGACGTGACGCGCGCCGGGCTCGGCGCGACCCGCGTCCATGTCGAGACAGGCCAGACAGCGGTCACGCGGACGTGGGCCGACGTGCGCGGCCTGGTCGAGGAAGCCGCACTCGACCCGCAGGTCGGCGCGACGGCACTGGCGGTGTTCGCCCGCCTTGCCCGAGCCGAAGCCGACGTCCATCGGGTCCCGGTCGACGACGTGCACTTCCACGAGGTCGGCGCGCTCGATGCCATCGCCGACGTTGTGGCGACCTGCGCCGGTTTGGACCGGCTGGGGCTGACCAGGCTGACCGCGTCACCCGTCGCGCTCGGGTCGGGTCGCGCGCGCGGCGCACACGGTCCGCTGCCCGTGCCCGTGCCGGCGGTGCTCGCGCTGCTCACCGGCGTACCGGTCCGCGCCGGCGCGGCACCGCACGAGATGACGACGCCCACCGGAGCCGCGCTGCTCGCCGAGGCCGTGACGGACTGGGGTGAGCTGCCGCCGATGACCGTGACGCGCACCGCGACGGGTGCCGGCGGCCGCGACCCGGAGGAGGTGGCCAACGTGCTGCGCCTCGTCGTCGGCGAACCGCTCGACGGCACCACGTCGGCGCTGCTCGTGGAGACCAACGTCGACGACCTCGACCCGCGGCTGTGGCCGGGCGTGCTGCAAGCGCTGCTCGACGTCGGCGCGAGCGACGCCTGGCTGACGCCGATCCTGATGAAGAAGGGCCGGCCCGCGCACACGCTGTCGGTGCTGTGCGGCGACGACGTGCTCGACGCCGTCCGCCGAGTGGTGTTCACCGAGACCTCCACCATCGGCCTGCGCACGCAGCGCGTCGGCAAGCACGCCCTCGAGCGCACCGATGCCGTCGTCGACGTCGGCGGCCAGCGCATCAGGGTGAAGGTCGCGACGTACGACGGCGCGGTGGTCAACGCCAACCCGGAGTACGACGATGTCGTGGCAGCAGCGCAGGCGCTGGGTCGTCCCGTGAAGGCGGTGCTGGCCGAGGCGGCGGCCGCGGCTCAGACGGCGAGGAAGAACGCGAGCGCGCCCGACTGACCCATCAGCGGCACGGCAACGACGTCGTAGGTCACGAGGCCCGCGGCTGACCGCAGCCGGAGCAGCCCGCGGGCCAGCCCCCCGGTCGACAGCGCCCGCAACGGCGGCATCGACCGCTCGAGCTCGGCGTCAGGTGCGGCGCCGGAGGTGAAGTCGACCGCCGTCACCAGGTCGACGAACCGCGCACCGACCGCGGAGGCCGCCGTCGTACCGAGAACCGCGCCGACCGCCGAGCTCGCGGCGACGACGCGGGCATCGCGGTCGAGCAGCAGGCACGCCTCGTTCGACGCCTGGACCGCGGTGTGCCAGTTGCCGATCGGGCCGGTGCCGTGCGCGTCGAGGTCGAGCGTGCGCAGCGGCAACGGTGGGCCCTCGTCGAGGCGGCGCAGGGGCAGGATGAACTGCGCACCCCTGGTCTGCTCCATACGGCTGACTGTAGAGACGAAGCCGAGTCACGTCCCGACCCCAAAATGACCGTTCTGCCACGCATTCGGCCTAGTCATCTTCGACCGAACGTATGAGGTCAGCCACGCTCCGTCATGGTGTATCTCAGGCGTGCCATGCCGTTCTCCGCGGCCGGGTCGATGCCCGTCTCCGCGAACAGCGCGCCCACCTTGTCCACGAAGTCGGCGGGGTCCCACGCCTGTCCGCCGTTCTCGATCGCCGCCGCGCTCGTGAAGGGGCGGTACAGCTCGACGGCATCCCCTTGTACGCCGAAGACCTTGCCGCTGATGTGCGCCGAGGCATCGCTGCACAGGAACGCGACGAACGGCGCGACGTTGTCGGGGTGCCAGAAGTCGAAGCCCTCCGCCGCGACCTCGAGCCGGTCGCCGTAGGCGCTCTGCGTCATCCGGGTCCGGGCGGCGGGGCAGATCGCGTTGACGGTGATGCCGTGCTTCCACGACTCCTGCGCCACGATCTGCGCAAACGCGGCGATCCCGGCCTTTGCGGCGCCGTAGTTGCTCTGACCGAAGTTGCCGAGGATCCCGCTCGTGCTGGCGGTGCACACCACCCGGCCCGGCTTGCCCTCCTCACGCCAGTGGTTGATCGCCGCGTGCGTGGGGGCGTAGTGCCCGCGCAGGTGCACCTTGATGACGGCGTCCCACTCGTCGGGGGTCATCTTGGCGAGGGTGCGATCGCGCAGGATCCCAGCGTTGTTCACGAGGGCGTCGAGCCGGCCGAGCTCGTCGATCGCGGTTCGGACGATGCCCTCTGCCGCGTCGATCTCGGAGCAGTCGCCGACGTACAGGACGGCCGCGCCACCCGCGGCCGTGATCTCGTCGACCACGGCCTGACCGGCATCGGTGTCCACCTCGCCGATGACGACGCCGGCGCCCTGTGCCGCGAGCTCGATCGCCTCACCGCGGCCGATGCCGCGGCCCGCGCCGGTGACGATCGCGACCTTGCCTTCGAGAAGTCCCATGACGACGGACCCTAACTGCAGTGCCGTACGCCGCTTCTGCCGGCCGTTACAGCCGTGTCACACGGGGCACAGATCCGGAGAACCTGTCCGCACAACGACGTAGGGAGGGCCGCGCCGCCATGACCCCGCCGGTCACCAGCCTGACTCGAACCCACCGGCCGCCGGCCCAGACGCCGGCCCAGACGCTGGCCGCAGCACTGGCCGCAGCACTGGCCGACGGCGACGGCGCGCTCGACGTCCTGCGCACCCTGGCGCCGGCTGATCGGCGCGACCGGTTCCTCACCCTGCTCGCGATCTACGACCTGCACACCGCCCCTCTCCAGGTCGTCGGCGACGCGGCTCGCCTGCAGGGGCATCCGGCCGTCGCCGAGCTGAAGTACCGGCTCGAGGCCGACTGGCTGGCCGAGCTGGAGCTCGCCTGGGTCGAGGCCGGAGCGCTCTCGGACGCCGCCGACCCGGACCGGGTCGTGAAAGCGATGCGCGCGGTCGCGGCGCGCGATCGGCTGCCGGCGGCGTACAGGTGGCTTGCGAGGGAAGCGAGCTGGAGCGAGCTCGTCGACTTCCTCGCCCTGGAAGGCGGTCCCGACGGCGGGTTCGACGACCTCGTCGCCGTCTGCCAGGTCGGGCTGTCGGGCAGCGCCAAGCTCGAGCTCGGCAAGAACTACTGGGATGAGATGGGCGGCGGTGACCCCGACGGCGTGCACACGGTGCTGCACCAGCGGATGGCGGCCGCGCTGCGGATGCCGCACATCCCGCGCGACGAGCAGCCGGTCGAGGCGCTCGAGCGGTCCGCGCTCGGCGGACTGCTGGCGACGAACCGCTGGCTGCAGCCGGAGATGCTCGGCGCGCTGGGCCTGCTGGAGCTGCAGGCGGGGCCGCGCTGCCGGCTGGTGCTGCAGGCGTTCGACCGGCTGGGCGCGCCCGCCGACGCCTACCCCTTCTACGCCGAGCACGCCGAGGTCGACCCGGTGCACGGCAAGGACTGGATGGACAAGGCCGTCGTACCGACCGTCGCCGAGCGGCCGGACTGGGGTCCACGCATCGTCAAGGGCGCGTGGTGGCGCGCGACGGTCAACCTCGCCTTCTTCGAGGCGGTACGCCGCGACCTCGTCGGCGAGTCGTCGGCAGCCTGATCCATCTGGAACAGTGACGCGATGCAGCACTCTGCGCACCGCGTCACCAGCGAGGTCGGGCGGCTGCGCACCGTGCTGCTGCACCGGCCGGGTGCCGAGCTCAAGCGGCTCACTCCCCGCAACAGCGCCGACCTGCTCTTCGACGGCCTGCCGTGGGTGGCACGGGCGCAGGAGGAGCACGACGCCTTCGCCGACGCCCTGCGCGACCGCGGCGTCGAGGTCCTCTACCTGGCGCAGCTGCTCGAAGAGGCGCTTGACGACGCGGCAGCCCGGGCCGAGGTCGTGCATGCCGTGGTGGCACCGACCGTCGTCGGCCCGTCGCTCGCGGCCGTGCTGCGTCAGGTCCTGCTCGGGCTGGCCAGCGACGAGCTCGCCCGCGTCGTGGCTGCGGGGCTGACGCACGAGGAGCTGCCGCACCTCGGCCCCGAGGGGGTCGTCGCGCGGATGGCCGGCGCCGGCGAGTTCGTCGTACCGCCGTTGCCGAACCTGCTGTTCACCCGCGACTCGTCGGTCTGGGTCGACGACCACGTCGCCGTCACCGCGCCGTCGATGCGGGCGAGGAAACGGGAGACCGCACTCGTCGGCGCGATCTACCGCCACCACCCGCGTTTCGCCGGCACCCCATGGTTGTACGGCGGCAGCCACGAGGAGGCGTGGTTCGAGGGCGGCGACGTCCTGGTGATGGCGCCCGGTGTCATCGCTGTCGGGGTCGGTCAGCGCACGACGCCGGCCGGTGTCGAGGCCTTCGCGCTGCGTGCCTTCGCGGCGGGCGTCGCCCGCGCGGTGCTCGCCGTCCCGATCGCGCAGAAGCGCGCCACCATGCACCTCGACACCGTCTGCACCATGGTCGACACCGACGCGGTCGTGATGTTCCCGGCGGTGGCCGACACCCTCGCGGCGTTCACCGTGACCGCCGACGGCGAGGGACTGCACGTCGCGGACCCGCGGCCGTTCCTCGAAGCCGCCGCCGACGCGATGGGCATCGACGCGCTGCGCGTCATCGACACCGGACTGGACCCGGTCACCGCCGAACGCGAGCAGTGGGACGACGGCAACAACACCCTCGCGCTCCGGCCCGGCCTCGTCGTCGCCTATGAGCGCAACACCGAGACGAACGACCGGCTGGAGAAGGCCGGCATCGAGGTCGTGCGCATCTCCGGCAGCGAGCTCGGCAGCGGCCGCGGCGGACCACGCTGCATGTCGTGCCCCGTACTGCGCGACCCGCTGTAGCGCGTCAGCGCAGAGTGATCTGCCGGCTCGTCAGACCGGCACGGGCGCGTCGCTCGTCGGTCGTGAGCGGCTCGGTCCTGGTCAGCGCCTCGTCGAGCCGCGCGCGCAGCTCGAGGATCGGCTGCTCGAGGTCGGCCGCCGCCCGGTCGATCGGCAGATCCCACACCGGCACGAGCAGGCCGTGTGCACGGAACGCGCCGACGTACCTCGTGTCGGGTCCGATGCCGAGTCCGCCGTCCGCAGCGACCCGGGCGAGTGCGTTCAGCGCGTCGTCCTCGTCCTCGGGCAGCACCCAGCGCAGGTGCGCGCGCTCCTTCATCCGGCACCAGTACGCCGATGGCACACCGGACAACCGAACCGTCGGTACGACGGTCGCGTTGGCGCGCTCCATCGACGCCGCGACGTCGTCGTCCTCGTCCTCGTCGTCGGCGGCGGGCGCGCCGTCGATCCAGTAGTCGAATCCGTCGTGGACGGTCACCTCGATAGGTGCGTCGTCGAGCAGGTCCTGCAACCGTGGGCCGGGACCGGGTAGGTCGGTGAGCTGCACCGAGCTGCCAGGTGCGCTGGCCAGTGCGAGCTCGAGAGCCGCCGCGAGATCCCGGCTCACGTCACCGGACCGCGTCGGGACCTGGAGCCCGAGGAACACCCTGCCATCGGCCCGGACCATCGCCGGCCAGTTCAGCGGCAGCACCGTCGACAGGGTCACCTCGCGATCGGGCTCGTCGCGCAGCCGCAGCGGTGCCGTCGCCGCCGGCACGACCTCACGCAGCGCGATCCACTCGGTCTCATCGGTCCGGCCCTCGAAGGGCCGGAGCACGAAGCTGCGCTCGGCGCGGTCGGGCGGACGGGGACGGGTCTTCCGGCGGCTGCTGATCGTGGGCTCCCGGGTCGTGGGGGGACGGGCTGAATAAGGGCGTGCGGGACCTATGTGGCAAGTGGGAGACGCACCTCGATGACCGTGCCGCCGCCCTCGCGGTGGTGGGCGCTGACGCGGCCGTTCTGCGCCTCGACGTACCGCTTGACGATGTACAGACCGAGGCCGGCGCCGCCGGCGGTCGGGTGGGGGCCGTCGCCCTGCTCGCTGCGCACGAACCGCTCGAAGACGCGATCGAGGTCACCGGCGGGGATGCCGACACCGATGTCGGCGACGGCGAGCACGGCGTCCCCTCCCTCAGCGTGCAGGGTGACGTCGACCCGGCCGCCGGCCGGGGAGTACTTGACGGCGTTCTCGACGAGCTGGCCGAGGATCGCGTCGATGGTGGCCTCGTCGCCGTAGGCGGTCAGCGTGCCCGCCGCCTCGACGACAAGCGGGTGGTCGTCGCTCGAGCCGGCGATCGCGGCACCGGCGGTGCGCACCGCGGCCGCGAGGTCGAACGGCCTGGGCTTGACGTCGACGCCGATGCCGGCCCGGGACCCGAGCAGGATCTGCTCGACGAGCCCGGTCATGCCTTCGGTCCTGGCGAGGATGGTCTCGACCAGGGTGCGCCGACCGGTGTCGTCGAGCGAGTCCCAGTGGTTGAGCAGTGTCTCGGCGAAGCCGCGCAGCACGGTGAGCGGCGTCCGCAGCTCGTGGCTGGCCGTCGCGAGGAACAGGTCCTTGGCGAGCTCGAGCTCCTTGGCCTGCGCGAAGACCTCGGCGGTGCGCAGTGCGGCGCCGGCGTGCGCGGCGAGCAGCTCGAGCACCTCGGTCTCGTCGTCGGTCAGCACCTCGTCGCGCACGATGTAGAGGGCGCCCGCTGCGCCGGGGTCCGACCGGGTCAGCGCCACCCCGATCGGCTTGGGTGGCATCCCGGGGAACAGCTCGGCGTCGAGGTGCGGGTAGACGTGGCCCGGAGCCGACAGGGAACGGCGGCCGCTGCGCAGGAGCTCCTCGACGGCGCTGCCCGCCAGCGGGAAGTCGCGGCCGACGAGCTCCGGTGTCGCGCCGGCTCCAGCGATGAGCATCAGCCGCTCGCCGTCGCGGACCGCCATGCCCACGGCGTAGGCCGACATGAGATCGAGCGCGTCCTCGGTGATCCGCTGCAGCAGCTCCGGGACGTCGACCATCGCCCCGAAGCCGGTCACGACCTCAACGAGGCGCGGCGTCAGGGACGATCGCGATCCCTTCATACCCGGCCCAGCCGGCGCAGGACCCGTCGCGGGTGGTTGCTGATGACGGCGTCGACACCGAGCGAGAGCACGTAGTCGACATCGGCGGGCTCGTCGACGGTCCACACGTGCACCCGGTGACCCGCCGCGTGGACCCGGTCGACGTAGCCGGGGTGCGCCTTCAGGATCGCGAGCGACGGGCCGGCGATCGTCACCCGGGGCGGGAGTGACCCGTCGCGGTAGCGGACCGGCACCCTCTCCATGAGCAGCACAGTAGGCAGTGCGGGCGAGAGCGCGTGGATCCGGCGCAACGAGGTCGGCGCGAAGCTCATCACTGTCACCCGCGAGACCGACCTGGTCAGGGGCCGCGCGGCGCCGTACCGCTCCAGGAGGTCGATGAGGGCGCGCTCCACCAGACCGCCGTACCTCGTCGGGTGCTTGGTCTCGACGTGCAGCTCGACCGGCCGGGTGTGGTCGAGGGCCAGCTGCAGCAGCCGCTCGAGGGTGAGCACGCGGGACCGGTCGCGGTCGAGCTCCTCCCAGTCGGCCTCGAGCAGGCGGTCGCCCTGGGACGCCTTCCACGACGCGAAGTCGAGCTCGGCGAGGTCGGCCAGCTCAAGGGTGGACACGACGCCCCGCCCGTCGGAGGTGCGGTCGACCTTGCGGTCGTGCACACAGACCAGCACCCCGTCGCGGGTCAGCCGGACGTCGCACTCGAGGGCGTCGACCCCCTCGTCGAGGGCGAGCTCGTACGCCGCGAGCGTGTGCTCGGCATGTGCGGCCGACGACCCGCGATGGGCGACGACCTGCACCGGCATCACGCGCCCATCGTGCCCGGTCGCCAACTGCTTCGGGTGGACGTCAGCCGCGTCGCCGTACGGCGGGGTCGACGCCGTTGACGACGTCGATGACCGGCTCGCCGTCGAAGACCCTGCGCAGGTTCGCGGCGGTCTGCCCAACGATGCGCATCGCGGCCTGGCCGGTCGAGCCGGCCATGTGCGGCGAGAGCAGCACCGGTAGCTCGCGCAGCGGCGAGTCGGCCGGCAGCGGCTCCACGGCGAAGACGTCCAGAGCCGCGCCGGCGAGCCGGCCCTCCCGCAACGCGGCGACGAGGGCGTCCTCGTCGACCAGGCCGCCCCGACCTCCGTTGACGAGCAGCGCGCCGGGTTTGAGCGACGCCAGTCGGCGGGCGTCGACGAGGTGCCGGGTCTGCGGGCCGAGGGCGATGACGAGCACGATGACGTCACTGGTCGCCATCAGGTCGTCGAGCTCGACGTAGTCGGCAGCCGCGTCGTCGTGCCGGCTACGCGACCAGTACTGCACCCGGCACTCGAACGCCCCGAACATCCGGGCCACGGCCGTGCCGATGCCGCCCATGCCGACGATGCCGACGGTGCTGCCGGCGAGCTCACGGCCGCCGACGGTGGTCTGCGGCCACTCACCGCGACGAACGGCGGCGTCGGCCTCAACCGTCTTGCGCATCAGCGCGAAGGTCGCCGACACGCACCACTCCGCGACGCTGATCGTGTTGGCGCCTGCGCAGTTGGCGACCGGAACGCCCGCCTCGGTGCACCGGTCGACGGCGATGGTGTCGACCCCGACGCTCGGCATCTGCACGAGCGACACCCGCGGACCGGGGTCGTTGAGGCGAAGGCTGTGCGTCCAGTCGCCGATGACGACGTCCACGCCGGGTACGAGCGCGTCGACGGCTGCCTGGGTGCGCTCGTCGGGGACGACGAACTCGGCGCGGTCGTCGGCGAACAGTCCCTCGATGACGGCCTTGGGCAGCGGCGGCAGGGCGAGCACCCGCCAGCGGTCGGTCACGCGGTCCGTCCCTCGACGGGTAGCCCGGCTGTCGCCCAGGCATCCATCCCGCCCTCGACGTTGTGCGCGTCGTACCCCTGTGCACGCAGCCAGTGCGTGACCTGCGCGGAGCGCGCCCCGACGTGACAGATGACAGCGATGGGCTGGCCGTGGGGCAGCTCGTCCAGCCGGGCGGGGACGTCGTGCATCGGGATGTGCACCGCCGCTGGCGCGTGGCCGGTCATCCACTCGTGGTCCTCCCGCACGTCGAGGAGGAACGCGTTGTCGACGTGGGTGGGATGCACCGCACGAGCATTCCATCCGGGCGTGGGGCACCTTCGAACCCACCCCGCCTCCAGCCGCAACCCAACCCGCAGGGACGGAAGTGCGTTCAGAAATTGATCCGTACGGCGAGGCGCGGCCGGCGTCGTACGGATCATCTTCGGCAGGGCCACGCCGAGGCGTTCAGAAATTGATCCGTACGGCGAGGCGCGGCCGGCGTCGTACGGATCATCTTCGGCAGGGCCACGCCGAGGCGTTCGGAACATGATCCGTACGGCTAAGCGTGGGGTCGCGGCGGGCTACTTGAGGAGGCGGGACAGGCGGCGGTCGGCGAGCGGCTTGCCGTCGGTCTGGCAGGTCGGGCAGTACTGCAGCGACGTGTCCGCGAAGGACACCTCGCGGATTGTGTCGCCGCAGCGCGGACACGGCAAACCGGTGCGCGCGTGCACGTTCAGGCCGACCTTCTTCTCCGCCTTGAGCTCCTTGGCCGCAAGGCCCTCCGCCCGCTGAACAGCGCCGCGCAAGGTGTCGACGATCGCGGCGTGCAGTCGCTCGACGTCCTCCGGCGACAGGTTGCGGGCCGGCTTGAACGGCGAGAGCCCCACCTCCCACAGCACCTCGTCGCTGTACGCGTTTCCGAGCCCGGCGATCAGTGACTGGTTCGTGAGGACGCCTTTGACCTGACCCCGCTCCTCCGCGAGGAGCCCTGCCAGCGCCTCCGACGTGAAGCCCTCGGACAGCGGGTCGACGCCGAGCCGGGCGACACCGGGCACGAGCGCCGGGTCCTTCACCACGTAGACCGCCAGCCGCTTGCGGGTGCCGGCCTCGGTGAGGTCGAAGCCGGTCTCGTCATCGAGGTGCACGCGCAACCCGAGCGGACCCTTGCCCGGCCGGGGCGGCACGGGCGACAGCTTGTCGCTCCAGCGCAACCAGCCGGCGCGCGCGAGGTGGATGACGAGATGCAGCCCGGACACGTCGAGGTCGAGGAACTTGCCGTGCCGGCTCACGCCGGTGATCTCCAGGCCGGCGAGCGCCGTCACCGGGGGGTCGTAGGTCTTGAGCACCTCGATCCCCGCGACGTCGATGCGCGCGACCGTCCGGCCCACGGCGTGCTCACGCAGGAACGCCACCAGGGCCTCGACCTCGGGCAGCTCAGGCACGGCACCAGTCTGAGGCCTTCGCCCTGTTAGCGTCGAGCGGACGAGAAGGAGCCGCATGGGCCGCGTGCGCAAGGGCGAGCGCGAGTGGCTCGCGGCCTATGACCCGCGTGCGTTTCCGCCGTTCGCGGTCACGGTCGACATGGTGCTGCTGACGGTCACCGAAGGCCGGTTCTCGGTGCTGCTCGTGGAGCGCGACACCCATCCTTTCCGCGGCTTCATCGCACTGCCCGGTGGGTTCGTGCAACCCGATGAGGACCTCGACGCGGCGGCAGTTCGTCGGCTCGAGCTGGAGACCGGCGTACGGCGAAGTGCCGCCTACGTCGAACAGCTGGGGGCATTCGGCGCTCCGAGCCGCGACCCGCGGATGCGCGTCGTCTCGGTGGCGTACCTCGTGTTCGCACCGGACCTGCCGGCGCCGCGGCCTGGTGCAGGCGCCCGGTCCGTCGCGTGGGTGCCGGTCGACACGGTGCAACGTGACCGGTTGGCCTTCGACCACGCACACGTGCTCGCCGCCGGCGTCGAGCGGGCGCGCGCCAAGCTGGAGTACACGCCGCTGGCGGCAGCGTTCTGCGACGAGGAGCTGACGGTGGCCGACCTGCGTCGGGTGTACGAGGCGGTGTGGGGCGTGGCCCTCGACCCGCGCAACTTCCACCGCAAGGTGACTGGTACGCCGGGCTTCCTCGATCCGGTCGGGCGGCCGGCGCCGGTCGGGCCGGAGGGCGGTCGGCCGGCGGCGCTCTACCGCCGCGGGCGCGCGACGCAGCTTCATCCCGCGATGCTCCGGCCGTCGCGATGAACGAGCCGGACTACGGACTCTCGGCGGACGATCGGGCCGCGCTCCGGACCTACCTGATGGAGCTCGGTGCCGATCCCGCTCGAATCGACGAGGCAGACGAGTGCCGCAGTCTCGGTCCGCTCGCTGTGGAGATCGCCGTCGGCGGCGGCTCCGGGACGCCCTTCTTCGAGGTGCTCGCATCAGCAGGGACCGACGTCGACACCGCGGTGCAGCTCTGGCGAGCCCTCGGCTTCCCGGATCCCCGGGTATCCGAGCCGCTGCTGCAGGCCGGCGAGGACGACTCGCTCCGACTGCTGATGGAGGTCGGTGCCGAGCTGCTCGGCATGGACACGACCATGACCATCGCCCGGCTCATCGGCGCGAGCACCTCACAGCTCGCGGACGCGCTCGTCGACGCGTTCCGGATGCAGGTCGAGGTCCCGGGCCTCACTGCCGGTACGCCGTACCCCGATCTCGTGCGTGGTTATGCCGAGCTCCTGCAAGCCGCAATCCCGCAGCTGCAGCAGGCACTCGGCAACTGCCTGCGCAGGCACCTGGTCACCGCCGCGGCGTCGGCGTGGAGCGTGGACGAGGACAACGTCACCGCCCGGCGCGACCTCGTCGTCGGCTTTGCCGACCTGGTCGGCTGGACGTCGCTGAGCCGTTCCTCGACGCCCGCGCGCATCGCGCAGCTCGTGCGACGCTTCGAGCAGCACCTCGCCGACGCCGCCGCGCCTCACGGCGTGCGGGTCGTCAAGCTGCTCGGCGACGGAGCGATGTTCGTCTGTGCGGACGCTGATGCGGCGTGCGCCTTCGCGATGCAGCTCGCGGCCGCTGTCGGGGACGACGGCGAACTGCCACCGGTGCGGGTCGGGCTCGCCGCCGGTCTGGTGATGGCACTCGGGGGCGACCACCACGGCGACGTCGTCAACCTCGCCGCGCGGCTTGGAGCGGTCGCCCCGGCCGGCGGGGTCCTGGCCGACGACGCGGTCCGCTCCCGAGCCGCGCGAACGCTGTTCGCGACCTCCTCTCCAGCTGAGCTTCGCGGGTTTCCGGCGCCCGTCTCGGCCTCCCGAGTGCTTCGCGACTAGCGGTTGGGTCGACCAAGCAGACGGTGCACCCCGGCGACCGCGGGAGCTGCGCGCAGCGTGCGCAGACAACCCGCCGCGGCCGGTCCGGGGGTTCGCACGCGACGCCGGGTCTGCAGAGCCGACTCCGGCGCGTGCGTGCGGATGAAACAGCCGGCGCAGAGCGCGGACGCGGTGCCGAGGAGGCGATACAGGAAGTGTGGTTCCTCGCACGTGTCACACAGGAGCTCGAGCGTCGGCGTGTTCATACCCATGTCATCGGGATGCCGCACCGTGTGTGCGCGCTGCCGTCCGGCGCCAGTTTGAGGCCTGCGCCGTACGACCGAGCGGCCGCCGGGGAGTAGTCACTCGGTGCTAGAGCGGGCACCGAACGAGCGTGGATGCGGCTAGACCGCGGCGGCGTAGATGCCTTCGAACGTCCTCGCCATCGTTTCGCAGACCTCGTTCGTGGCGCTGTCGTTGAGCGGGTCCGAGGCACGCGTCCGCCACCGCCCGACCGCGAGCAGTGCCGCCTGCCGCCGTACCTCCGCCGTACTGCCCTCGTCGATGCCAAGCCGGGTGCTGTCGGTGGCACCTGGAGTGCAGGCCAGCTCGACCTCAGCGGTCTCAGCAGCCGAAAGGATCACCGCACCGGACAGGACGAGGTGTGTCGTGCGCAGCTCGGCGAAGTCGGGGATCGCCGCCTCCACCCGCTCGATCTCGGCGTCCAACGCGCGCGCCCCCGCCGGGTCGTCGGCCGCGAGCGAGCGCGCGACGTCGCGCAGCGCGGCAAGGGCCGACCGAGCCTTCAGCGTCTGGGCCCGGGGCAGGAAATGGCCGTCGATGAGCGCACGGAGCGCGTCGAGACCCGACGCGGCCAGCAGCACGCGCGAGAGCTCGGTGGCGGTGCCGGCTCGGGCGGCGACGAGCTCTTGCACCACCAGGCGCAAGCCGTAGAGGCCGAGCCGCTCCAGCAGCGCCCGTCGCATCTCCACCGTCAGCTCGCTACTCGCGGGCTCGCAGAAAGCGTCGACCGACAGCAGCATCGCGTCGAGCTCGGCCGACGGCGTCTGCGCGAGGGTGCGCAGCGCGTTGGCCTCGTCCTCGCGGAGGGTCAGCCCGGTCTCGGCCAGCAGCCCCGCCATCGCCGTCACGTGGGTGCAGAGAGATCGCAGGACGGGGTCGGCCTGGTACCGCGATGCGATGCGCGCCGCCGAGGTCATCGCGTCCAGCCGACAGGCGCCGATCTCGTCGGCCCGGGCCAACACCGCCACGGCGTTGACCGGCGAGGAAGCACTGACCGAGCGGTCGAGGAAGGCACCGAGGAACTCGGCGTCCGCGCGATGCAGGTGCCGCATGAGGTAGATGACGGCGTCCGCATCGGCCGGTCGGTCCTCGCCCATCGCGAGGAACTCGCGGGTCCGCAGCGAGTTCCGGTCATCGAGCGAGGCGAGCCCCGGGGTGTCGATCAGCGTGATGCTTCGGAGCCGGGCTGACGGCCAGGTCACTTCCAGGCGCGTGACCTGGTCGGCGTCAAGGCCGTCGAGCTGCAGCTGCAGGGCGCCGTCGACCCGCCGGAACGGGATCGCGACCCGGCTGCCGTCGCTGAGCAGCGCCTGCACGTCGTACCCGCTGCCGTCCTGGAACCACGTGACGATCCGGGTGCACTCGCCGGCGTCCGTCGCGGCCAGCCGCTCACCGACAAGGGCGTTCAGCAACGTCGACTTCCCGGCCTTGACGCGGCCGGCGAGCGCAACCCGCAGCGGTCCCTGCGCGCGCTGTCGGACCACGCCGATCTCGGTCGCTCGGCTCGGCGCCAGGCTGACCGCGCGGTCGCACAGGTCGAGCGCCTGCTCCAGTGCGGTGCTCACGCCGATGCACCGGCAAGTGCAGCGGCGAGCGGTGCCCTGGCGGCGGCGATCGCGTCCAGGGACGCGGTGACCTCTGCCGTACGTCGTGCGGCGTCATCGGCTCCTCGTGTCGCCGCCTCCGTCGCCTGCCGCGAGGCGTCGGCGTACGTCCGCTGCAGCTCGCCGACCCGATCGGTGAACTCGTCGCGGATCGAGCGCTGCACCGCGCGAAGGGCCTCGCTCATCGCGTTGCCCACCTCGAACTGCACGTCGTCGACGAACTGGCGTACGTGGGCGCGCGCCTGCTGCCTTCGCTGGGCCACCTTGCGGCTCTGCGCGTCGCGGATCTGCATGCCCCCGAAGGCAACACCCAGCCCGAGGGTGACCGGGTTGGTCATCAGCAGTGCCCCGACGCCCGCCGGCAGGAAGCGGGCCATCATCCCGAACATGATGATCCCGCTCTGCGCGCCGCGCAGGCCGCTGAGCGTGGTCCCCAAGGCCCGGCCGGCCTTGGATCCCTGCGGGTCGAGGCTGTGGCCGGACCACAGCGACTGGACGTCGAACGGCAGGCCGGTTTGCTCGACGGCGTTCAGCACCAGCGTCTCTTCCGCCAGCAGGTCGACCACGTCCTCGCGGGTCGACTGCGCGCCGGCGGCGATCGCGGTGAAGGCGGTCGTGACGGCCTCGGCGACCTGCGTCTGAAGGGACCGGGCCAGCTCGTCCCAGTCCTTGCCGGTCTTCAAGTTCTCGATCTCGGTCTCGAGGTCACGGGTGATCTGGCGCATCCTGCCGCGGAAGACGAAGGTCACATCGTTCGTGAGGTCGACGACGCGATCACCGACGAGGACGCTCCACCTCGCTCCCGGACCGCGTAGGTGCTCGAGCCGAGCCGCGACCGCCGCGGCCTGCGATGCCGTCTGCGCGGCGGCCTCGGGGTCCGTGAGAGCTGACAGCTCGGACCGCAGGGTCGTCTCGAGCTGGGTGGCCCCGGCCTGGGCCTCGTCCACCGCGCGTCGTGCGGCCAGCTGCTTGGCGGGCCGGAGCACCCGACCGCTCAGCTCGCCGTACAACGCTGGAAAGCCACTGCTGCGGTTCAACGTCTCGTCGCTGCGCGCGACTGCAAGGGTTCGCAGCTGCGACGAGACCGGAAGCGGGACCAGTTCCACGTCCGCGTGGGACAGGTGCCCGGCATTGAGGTCGGCAACGCGACGCCACGACGCGTGCAGGTCCGTCTTGGTCAGCGCGAACAACACGGTCGGGCACAGCTCGCGAGCGCGTTGGAGGAACTCCAGCTCCGGAGCGGACAGCTCGGCGGATGCGTCGCTGACGAAGACCAGCGCATCGGCGAAGGGGAGGAACGCCAGCGTCGCCGCGGCATGACCGGCCCCGAGACTCCCCATGCCTGGGGTGTCGACGAACGCGATTCCCTTTGCCAACAGGGAGTTCGGCACCGCGACGTCCACCCGCTCGACGCCCTTGGCGTTGCCGGGGTTGCCTGCCTCGGAGACCCAGTCGCCGAGGTCCTCGACGCTGGACGACTCCACCAGTGACTCCTGGCCGACCGTGCGGCGCACCTCGACCCGCCGCTCGTCCCCGTACCGCAGCAGCGTCAGCGCCGACGTCGCGAGGTCGTCGTCGACCGGGCAGATCGACTCGCCCACGATGGCGTTCACCAAGGAGCTCTTGCCCTGCTTGAACTCGCCGACGACGCAGACGATCGTGGTCGGCCGGGTCAGCCGCGCGACCGCGATCCGCAGGCGTCCGGCGAGGTCGTCGCGGCCCAGCTCGCTCGCGACCGCCGCGACGGCGAGCACTGCGTCGGCCACGGGCCGGAACGGCGCGTCCGCTTCGGCGAGGCTCGTCATGACGATGTCGCGGGGGTCACGCCGGCATCGTGACATGCAATAGCCCGCGTGACCCGGTCGCGAGGTCTACGGTCGGCTCAGGGAAGGGTGGGCCATGGGCTACAGGTTGGGCATCGATCTCGGCACGACGTACTCCGCGGCAGCGGTCTCGCGTGACGGCGGCGCCGTCGAGGTGTGCACTTTGGGAACCACCTCGCAGTCGATCCCGACCGTCGTCGTGCTGCGTGAAGACGGCGAGGTCCTTACTGGCGAGGCAGCCGAGCGGCGGGCCCCCAACGAGCCCACCCGCACTGCGCGCGAGTTCAAGCGCCGGCTCGGCGACCCGGTGCCGCTCATCGTCGGGAGCACGCCGTACGGCGCCGAGGCGCTGATGGCGCTGGTGCTCCGGGCGATCGTCGCGCAGGTCAGCGAGCGCGAGGGTGCCGCACCTGACGCGATCGTGCTCACCCACCCGGCGAACTACAGCGACTTCAAGCGGGGGTTGCTCGAGGAAGCGGCCCGGCTCGCCGGCCTCGACCTGTCGCGGGTTCAGCTCGTCACGGAGCCCCAAGCGGCAGCCGTCGCCTACGCGACGCAGCAACGGGTCGAGCCGGGCGAGGTCGTCGCGGTCTACGACTTCGGCGGCGGCACCTTCGACGCTGCCGTCGTACGCAAGGACGAAGGCAGCGGGTTCTCCCTCCTCGGCAGCCCAGAGGGAATGGAGCGCCTCGGTGGCATCGACATCGACCAGGCGGTGCTGGCGCACGTCGACCTGGCTCTCGACGGGATGCTCACCAGCGCCGGATCAGCGGACCCCGCCACCCGCTCATCGCTGGTGCGGCTGCGTGAGGAGGTACGGCGGGGCAAGGAGGCGCTGTCCACCGACACCGACTGCACCATCGCGGTGTCGCTGCCGCAGCTGCAGACCGAGGTGCGGCTGACGCGCGAGGAGCTCGAGGGGATGATCCGCCCGCGGGTGGCGGAGACGGTCGAGGCACTGCGCCGCGCGGTCGCCTCCACCGGCATGGCGATGGAAGACGTGAGCCGCGTCCTGCTGGTGGGCGGGTCGTCGCGCATCCCGCTCGTCGGGCTGCTGGTGCGCGAGCTGACCGGGCGCCCGGTGGCGGTGGACGCGCACCCCAAGCTCGCCATCGCGACCGGCGCCGCGCTTCTCGGCGCCGCTCCGGCCGCAGAGCCGGAGGCCGTCGCCGCGGCACTGCCCGAGGCGCCCGTGGTCGCCGGCAAGGGACGAGCGGGCAAAGGTGCTCTGGCTGCCGCCGCGGGCACCGGTTTCGCCGCGACTGCCGCGGGTGCCGCGGTGGTCGGCGCGGGAGGGAGCGCAGTCGCAGCAGCGGCCACGACGCCTCTCGCCGGCGCAGCCGCGGGTCCGGCCGGTGTGGCCATGACAAGCGGACCGGTCGGCGCCTCGTTGGCGGCCGGGCCGGCCGGGACATCCGTTGCCGCAGGTCCCGCAGGCATTGCGACCAGCCCGCCGGCGGCTGTGGTGCGCACCGCAGCCAAAGTCGCGCGACCTCGCGCAATGCTCGCCGTCGCCGCGACTGTCGGCGTTGTCGCTGCCGTCGGCACCGTCGCTCTGGTGAGCTCGCAGGGCGACAAGAAGCCGGCCGCCGCAGTACTGCCGGGGGCTCAGAGCTCGGCGACCGGCGTCGCGAGCACTGCCCCGTCCACCCCCGGCAGCGCCGCGCCGGGTGCAGGCGCGCGCGGCATCACTGGAAGCACGGCACTCATCGCCGGCATCCCGGGCGACAACAGCGGCGACGGCGCGCCCGGCGTGGCGACGGCCATCAGCCTCGGCGCGCCGAGCTTCGTCGCTGTCGGTGCCGACGGAGCGACGTACGTCGTGGACAGCGCTGCCAACCGCGTACTGCGTATCGCGGAGCAAAAGGCGACCGTCGCCTACACCGGCACCGGCACCATCGGCGGGATGGCCTCGAGCCCGACAGGCAAGCTCGTCCTGCTCACCACCGACGGGCTCGTCGACATCACCACCGGAACGGCCGTTCGGGTCGCGGCGCTGGCCGAGCTCGGAGAGGGAGTTGCTCCCGGCAGGCAGACACCGCTGGCGTTCGACGGCGCGGGTAACCTCTACATCGGTCACAGCGCCGGGTACCAGGTGCTGCGTCGGGCCGCCGACGGGACGATGACCCGGGTCGCCGGCAACGGGGAGTGGGCCGGAACGTCCGGGCCCAAGGGGGACGGCGGCGCGGCCACCGCGGCGCCTTTGGTCGCGATCACCGCACTCGTCGTCGACAGCAAGGGCAACCTGCTGTTCGGTCAGCCGGACGGGGCTCTCCGCAAGGTCGCCACCGACGGCACGCTCAGCACCATCGCGGGCGCCGGTACGACGAGGCTCGTTCTCGACAACGCGTTCACCTTCGTGCCCGACGGGAAGGCGGCCACCAGTCTGGACTTCCGGCAGGTCGACGGCCTCGCCTTTGACCCGAAGGGCCGGCTGTACGTCACCGACGGGCTGTCGGGTGCGGTCGTCCGCATCCTCGGCGACGGGACGGTCGACTTCGTGGCGGGCGACCAGTCAGGTACCGCGGAGCCGACCGTCACCGGACGGCCGGCCAACCAGACGCGCTTCAACGCTGCGAGCGGCATGGCCTTCGAGAAGGACGGCGCGCTGGTGCTGCTGGACCGCGAGCTGCTGCTGCGCGTCAACGGGGTCGCGACGAGCTGAGGGCTCAGCCCAGGTCGTCGCGGCCGTCGATGTCCGGCATCGAGCCCTCGAGGAGATCGCCGCCGTCGCGGTCGATCAGCTCAAGCGGCTCGAGCTCGGCCAGTGGTGCGATGTCCGCGGTGAGGTCGGACGAGAGTCCAGTGGAGACCAGGTTCACCGAGACATCGAGCTGCTGGAGATCGGCGGGAGCATCACGCTCGACGGCAGAGGCCGGGGCCAGCTCCCGCGTTGGCGCCGGCTCGTCCTTCTCGGCGAGGGGTTCGACGCCGAGCACGTCGTCCTCGCTGGGAGCGAGCGTGGAGATGCCGCCGCTTCCTCCCGAGCCGACGAGGCTGATCACGGGCTCGCTGTCGGGGGCGGTGATGGCAGTGGCCGCCTGCCCAGGGTCGGTGCTGGTCGGCCCCGGGCCCATGACGCCGCTGTCGGTGTTGATGGTGTTGATGACCGGTGCGTCCGGGGGGCCGACCAGAACCTGCCCGGTCGTGCCGGTGTCCGTGCTGGTGTCCGTGCTGCCGTCGCCGTCGTTCGTGACGAGGTCGGTGTAGCCGATCGGCGCGACACCCCCATCGAGCACCACCCCGCTGCTGTGGTCGACGACGGGCGTGGTGTTGGTGCTCTGCACGGTGACCGCGCGCTCGACGTCATCGCCCGTAACTCCGTCATCGACATCGACCGCGTCGGGGTCGGTGCTCTTCTCGTCCGGGTCCAGCTTCGCCGGCTCCTCCAGCAACGTCGGCGGGGGTGGAGTCGGCGGGATGACCTCTTCCTCCTCCATGGGCGGCGGGGGCGGAGTCGGCGGGATGACCTCGTCCGGATCGGGGCTGGGAACGTGATCACCCTGCTCGTCGCCCTCGGACGACACCAGGCCGATGGTCGGCGCGCGGAAGCTGAGGTCACCTGCTCCTGGACCGGTGCCGACGGTGTCGCCAAGCAGGTCCCCACCGAGGTCGAGCGTGCTGCCCAGGATGGGGTCGGTCACGCCGAGGGCACTCGGTCCTGTCTGGATCGCCGAGCCGTCAAGGTTGGTCATGCCGGCAAGGCCGCCGACGACTGTCATGGCCGGATCGAAGGCGACGGTCGCCTCCAGCACGCTGGGGTCGAGCCCGAACACGGGGTCGAGCTCCAGATCCGGCGCCAGCACCTGGCGTGGGGCGCCGTTGAACTCGGTCGGTGCGTCCGCCGACTCGACCGACACGCCCGTGCTACTCGTCGACTCCGCAGTGGCCGCGTAGCTGGCACTTTGGGGCTCGAGCGTTCCGCCCATGCCGTTGTTGGTGCTGCCGTCGGCGTTGGTGCTGCCGGCGGGCAGCCACATCGTGATCCCGGTTTCCTGGTCGATGTACGTGCCCTCACCGGTGTTCGCGGTGCCGTCCGGATTGATCGTCCCTGCGAT
>JAENVS010000007.1 GCA_016650445.1 Frankiaceae bacterium
GCAGCTGGTGCCAGTGCTCTGGGTGGCGGACCAGGAAGTCACTGAGCTCACGGCTGGCGCCGAGGACGGAGAACAGCCGGTGCCGGAGCACGTCGTCGGTGCCCAGCTCGGTGAGGAGCAGGGCGGCGTTGCCGGCGTCCGCGTCGAGCAACCGGGCCAGCCCGCGCAGCGCCTCGTCGGGATCGGCGGTCCCGGCGAGGTCGTGCAGCGCGTGGTCGTCGTCGAGCAGCGATCCGAGGATGCCGCCCTCGAGCAGCGCAGCCGAACGAGTCGGGTCGGTGAAGCCCAGGCGCACGAGCCGCCC
Source organism: Frankiaceae bacterium (assembly GCA_016650445.1). Taxonomy (GTDB): domain Bacteria; phylum Actinomycetota; class Actinomycetes; order Mycobacteriales; family SCTD01; genus RYN-124. The sequence goes on from JAENVS010000007.1 coordinate 305, forward strand.
GCTCGCACTGGTGCCGCGGCCGAGGGTGGTCACGGTCTCACGCTATCGAGGCGCCGGCGTGCTCCCGGCAGCCGCGAAGTCCCGGACCACGACGGCGAACGCCTCGGCCAACGGTCGCCAGGTGCCGGCCAGCTCGCTCTCGGCGCCACGCACCTCGGCCACCAGGTCGTCCGCCGTGCGGCCCTCGGCCACCAGCAGCGGGCTGTCTTCGCGGGCCCAGGCGGCGGCGATGTCGCCGGTCACCTCGGGATGGCCCTGGACCCCCCAGGCCGCCTCACCGACCCGGAACGCCTGGTGCGGGTACGCCGGGGAGGACGCCAGCCGCACCGAACCCTCGGGCAGGCTCGCGATCTCCTCCCAGTGCCACTGGACGACCCGCGAGGGTCCGCGCAGCGCGCCGAACACCGGGTCGTCGGCCGCGGCCGGGTCGAGGTCGACGCCGAGAACTCCCAGCTCGGGGCCGGACAGCCCTCGTCGCACCTGCCCGCCGCAGCCCAGCGCGAGCAGCTCCGCGCCCAGGCAGATGCCGAAGGCCGGCACCGCGGAGGTCACCGCCTCGGCGAGCAGCGCGCGGGTCGCCGGCAGCCACGGGCAGGCCTCGTCGTCGGCCGGGGCCATCGCGCCGCCCAGGACCAGCAGCCCGTCGTACTCCGTCAGGGCAGGAAGCTCGTCTCCGGCGTACGGGTGCCGCACGTCGAGGGCCAGGCCCGCGGCGCTGAGCCAGTCGCCGAACCAGCCCGGCCCGGTGTCCGACTCGTGCTGCACCACCAGCACGCGTGGCTCGGTCATGACGTGATCAGAGCAGATCAGAGCACCGAGAGGTAGCGGGTGAGCTCGAACGGTGTGACCTCGCGCCGGTAGTCGAGCCACTCCGCGCGCTTGTTGCGCAGGAAGAAGTCGAAGACGTGCTCCCCGAGGATCTCGGCGACGAGCTCGCTGGACTCCATCCGGCGGATCGCCTCGGACAGGTTGGTCGGCAGCGGCTCGATGCCCAGCGCCTGGCGCTCGGCGTCGGTCAACGCCCACACGTCGTCCTCGGCGCCCTCCGGCAGGTCGTAGCCCTGCTCGATGCCCTTGAGGCCGGCCCCGAGGATCACGGCGAAGGCGAGGTAGGGGTTGCACGCCGAGTCCGGGGTCCGCAGCTCGACTCGGGTCGACTGACCCTTGGCGGGCTTGTACATCGGGACGCGCACCATCGCCGAGCGGTTGTTGTGACCCCAGCAGACGTACGCCGGTGCCTCGCCCCCGCCCAGCAGCCTCTTGTAGGAGTTGACCCACTGGTTCGTGACGGCCGCGATCTCCCCGGCGTGGCGGAGCAGCCCGGCGATGAACGACCGGGCCACCTTGGACAGCTGGAACTCGGCGCCGGCCTCGAAGAAGGCATTACGCTCGCCCTCGAACAGCGACAGGTGGGTGTGCATCCCCGAGCCGGGGTGCTCGGTGAGCGGCTTGGGCATGAAGGACGCGTACACGTCCTGGCTCAGCGCCACCTGCTTCATCACGTGCCGGAACGTCATGATGTTGTCGGCCGTGGAGAGCGCGTCGGCGTAGCGAAGGTCGATCTCCTGCTGGCCGGGTGCCCCCTCGTGGTGGCTGAACTCCACCGAGATGCCCATCGACTCGAGCATCGTGATCGCGTCGCGGCGGAAGTCGTGACCGATCCCGTGCGCGATGTGGTCGAAGTAGCCGCCCTGGTCGACCGGGGTGGGCGGCTGGTCGCCGGGCTGGTCCCGGAAGAGGAAGAACTCGATCTCGGGGTGGGTGTAGAAGGCGAAGCCCAGATCGGCGGCCTTGGCCAGGGTGCGCTTGAGCACCTGGCGCGGGTCGGCGTACGACGGCGTGCCGTCCGGCAGCACGATGTCGCAGAACATCCGCGCGGTGCCCGGCGACTCGGAGCGCCAGGGCAAGATCTGGAAAGTGCCCGGGTCGGGCCTGGCGAGCATGTCCGACTCGGCGACCCGGGCGAAGCCCTCGATAGCCGACCCGTCGAAGCCGATGCCTTCATCGAAGGCCCCTTCGAGCTCGGCCGGGGCGACCGCGACCGACTTGAGGAACCCGAGCACGTCGGTGAACCACAGCCGCACGAAGCGGATGTCGCGCTCCTCGAGGGTACGGAGGACGAACTCCTGCTGCTTGTCCATGCCTGCGATGGTGCCGTCCCGGTGTTACCGGCGTGTTACGGCCGAGGGCGCCTCGGCTGCCCGGTCGAGCGTGGCCGGTGGGCGGTTCACCAGCGCTTCATCGGCCGACCGACATCCTTTGCCGAGTCAACGGCGTCACATGGAACTTCCATGAACGAGCAACGCCGATGATCCGGATGACAACCCCGCCCTGCCCGGGCCTAGCTCAGGAGCTCCCCCATGACCCACGCCTTCACGGCCCGCACCCTGTCCCCCTTCGTCGCCTTCGTCGCTGCTCTCGCGCTCGTCGCCGCAGCCGTCCTCGCCGGCATGCTGACCACCGCCGGCAACGACAAGGCCGGCGCCGTGTGGAACAAGTCCAACCAGGCCGGGGCCGTGTGGAACAAGACCAACACCCAGGCCGGCGCGGTCTGGAACAAGGTCGGCGCGACTTCCCACGGTGCCGTTTGGAACTGACGCTTCACCCGAACGGGTCCTTTCCCAGCGTGCCGGAGTCATTTCGTCACGCCGCGTTGAACCATGCCGCACAATCGGGGTGTGGTGCCCCGGCCGAGAGCGACACCTGACCGCCTGATCTGGCTGGTCAGCGCGCTACTGGCTGCGGCGGGGGCCTCGCTGTGGTGGTACGCACCACAGCTTCCGCACCTGGAGCCCCGGCTGTGGTGGCCGGTGGTCGCCGCGCTGTTCGCCATCACCACGGTCTCCGCCGTGCACCTGCCGTTCGGCCGGGACAACCACAGCCTGACCCTCAGCCAGGCGCCGGTCGTGCTCGGGCTGTTCCTGCTCACCACCGACGACTTCGTGCTCGCGGGCCTGGTCGGCCTCGGCTTCGTCCAGCTCGTCGTCCGGCGCAACCCGCCGATCAAGCTCGCGTTCAACATGGCGTCGGCGTTCGCGCAGCTGCCGGTCGCCGCCCTGGTGTTCGTGGGGACGACCTCGCTGCTCGGCGAGCCCGCCAGCAACTTCTCCCCCGCGACCTGGCTGGCCGCGCTGGCCGCCACGCTGACCGCCGACGTCGTGGCCAACGTCGCGCTGTTCGTCATCATCAGCCTGCGGCTGGGCAGCTGGAACCTCGCGGAGCTGGCCCGCACCCTTGGCACCGCAGCCATCGGCACGGTCGTGGTCACCGACCTGGCCCTGGTCACCGTGCTGCTGATGCGCGACGAGCCCGGCGCACTGGCCCTGCTGGCCGTGCTCGCCGTTCTCAGCTTCCTGCTCTACCGGGGCTACCACGTCCAGCGGTTGCGATACAGCCGCCTCGAGCTGCTCTACCAGTTCACCCGCTCGGTCGACCGGGCCCTGGCGAGCGAATCGGTGATGGAGACGGTCCGCGCCGAGGCCTGCGAGCTGCTCAGGGCCCGCAGCGCGTCGGTGGTGCTCTGCCAGCCCAACGCGGTCGCCTGGTGGTCCGCGGCCTGCCAGGGGAAGTCGGTGCTGCTAGCCCGCGGCGGCGAGAGCCCCGAGCACGACCTGCTGCGCGCCGAGGGTCGGGCCGACGGCCTTGCCGCACCGCTGCGCGACGGCGGGGAGATCACCGGCGTGTTCCTGGTGAGCGGCCGGCTCGACGACATGAGCACCTTCGACCGCGACGACCTCAAGCTGTTCGAGGCTCTCGCCGGGCACGCCAGCGTCGCCCTGACCAACTCGGGCCTGGTCGCCCGGGTTCGCGCTGCCGCGCAGGAGACCGAGCACCTCTCGCTGCACGACCCCCTGACCGGCCTGCCCAACCGCTTGCACTTCCAGCAGCGACTCGAGAAGCGGCTGCTCACCGACGGGTCGGCGGCGGTGCTGCTGATGGACGTCGACCGCTTCAAGGAGGTCAACGACACCCTCGGCCACGACGTGGGTGACCGGCTGCTGCGCGAGGTGGGGCGACGGCTTCGTCAGGTCGAGCGCGGCGAGACCGTCGTCGCCCGGCTCGGCGGCGACGAGTTCGCCGTCCTGCTCGGCGGCGACGACGTGCACATCGAGGGCATGGTGGCCCGGATCACCCGCGACATGTCACGGCCGTTCGACCTGGGCGAGGTCACCCTCGACGTGATGGCATCGATCGGCATCGCGTCCACCCCCCGGGACGGATCGTCGGCGGCGTTGCTGCTGCGCCGGGCCGAGGTCGCGATGTACGACGCCAAGCGCGGCCTGACCGGGGTGGCGCGCTATGCCGCGGACCGCGACCCCTACAGCTCGCGCCGGCTGTCGCTGATCGGCGACCTGGCGCGGGCTGTCGAGGAAAGCACGCTCGAGCTGCACTACCAGCCGCAGGCGGACCCCGGCAGCGGCCAGGTGACCGGCGTAGAGGCGTTGTTGCGCTGGAACCACCCGCTGTGGGGCAACGTCCCGCCGGACGAGTTCATCCCGCTGGCCGAGCACACCGGGCTGATCAAGCCGCTGACCCGGTTCGTCCTCGAGACGGCGGTGCGGCAGTGCGTCGCCTGGCGCGACGCGGGGACCCCGGTCCTGATGGCGGTGAACATCTCGATGCGCAACCTGCTCGAGCCCGAGCTGGCCGACACGGTGGCCCGGATGCTGGTGCAGGCCGGGCTGCCCGCGGGCCTGCTGAAGCTCGAGGTCACGGAGAGCGCCATCGTCTCCGACCCTGAGCGCGCGGTGCACGCCCTCGACCGGCTGGTCGACCTCGGTCTGCTCGTGTCGGTCGACGACTTCGGCACCGGCTACTCCTCGCTCACCCGGCTGCGCAGCCTGCCGGTCCACGAGGTGAAGATCGACCGTTCCTTCGTCCGGCACCTCGCGGAGCGCGCCGACGACCGGGCCATCGTCCGGGCTGTGATCGGCCTCGGTCACGACCTGGGGCTGCGAGTGGTCGCCGAAGGCGTCGAGGACGAGGCCAGCTGGCGGCTGCTCGAGAGCTTCGAGTGCGACCTGGTGCAGGGCTACTTCCTGGCCCGGCCGATGCCCGCCGAGGCGATGACCGCCTGGCTGGCCGAACACTTCGCCGCCTACGCGACCCGGCTCCGTTCGGAGGCGATCGAGCCGGTCGGCGAGACCGCGCTGGGGGCCACGGGTGCCGGCAGTCCGCCCGACGTACGCCACATCAGGCGGGTCTGAGCCGGCCCAACTAGGCTCGGGGCGTGGCCCAGCTGCGTCTCGCCCTCGCCCAGATCGACCCCGTCGTCGGCGACCTCGAGGGCAACGCGGACCAGGTCGTCGAGAGGTCGAGGCAGGCCGCCGGGCGTGGCGCGCACCTGGTGGCCTTCCCCGAGATGGCGCTGACCGGCTACCCCGTCGAGGACCTCGCGCTGCGCGGGTCGTTCGTCGACGCGTCCCGGCAGGCGATGGAGCACCTCGCCGAACGGCTGGCAGCCGAGGGGCTCGGCGACCTGGTGGTCGTGGTGGGTTTCCTGGACGGCGCGCCGGACGCCGTACCGGTGCTCGGCACGCCGAAGGGTGCGCCGCAGAACGCCGCGGCGATCGTGCACCGCGGTCGGATCGCCGGACGGTACGCCAAGCACCACTTGCCCAACTACGGCGTCTTCGACGAGTACCGGTACTTCGTGCCGGGTAGCTCGCTCACGGTGGCGCGAGTGCACGGCGTCGACGTCGCCGTCGCGATCTGCGAGGACATCTGGCAGGAAGGCGGGCCGGTCGCGGTCAGCCGGGAGGCCGGGGCCGGGCTGCTGCTGGTCATCAACGGCTCGCCGTACGAGCGGAACAAGGACGACACCCGGCTGGACCTGGTCCGCCGCCGCGCTGCTGGCGCGGGCTGCACGCTCGCCTACGTCAACATGGTCGGCGGCCAGGACGAGCTGGTGTTCGACGGCGACTCGCTGGTCGTCGACGCGGACGGCGGGCTGCTCGCCCGGGCGCGGCAGTTCGCGACCGAGCTGCTGGTCGTCGACCTCGACCTGCCCGACGCCACCGCTCCGGTGACCGACGCGCCGAGCCACGTCGAGGCACCGGACGGGACGGCAACGACCATCGAGCGGGTGGTCCTGTCGGCCGAGGCGCTGCCGCGCTGGGCGCCGGAGGTCGCCACGGTCGCGGAGCGGATCGTGGACGAGGCCGAGGTCTATTCCGCTCTCGTCCTCGCCCTGCGCGACTACGTGGCGAAGAACGGGTTCTCGACCGTGGTTCTCGGCCTCTCGGGCGGCATCGACTCCGCGCTGACGGCGGCGATCGCCTGCGACGCGATCGGCGCGGCGCACGTTCACGGCGTCTCGATGCCGAGCAGCTACTCCTCCGAGCACTCCAGGTCCGACGCCGCCGACCTGGCCGAGCGCACCGGGCTGGTCTTCCAGACCGTGCCCATCGCGCCGATGGTCGAGTCGTTCCTCGGTTCGCTGGCGCTGACCGGGCTCGCCGAGGAGAACCTGCAGGCCCGCGTCCGCGGCGTCACCTTGATGGGCTTGTCCAACGAGCACGGCCACCTGGTGCTCGCCCCCGGCAACAAGAGCGAGCTGGCGGTGGGCTACTCCACGATCTACGGGGACGCGGTGGGCGGCTTCGCGCCGATCAAGGACCTGCCCAAGACGTGGGTGTGGCGCCTGGCGCGGTGGCGCAACGCGGATGCCGAGGCGCGTGGCGAGAAGGCCCCGATCCCGGAGGCGTCGATCAGCAAGGAGCCGTCGGCCGAGCTGCGGCCGGGACAGCTCGACACCGACTCGCTGCCGCCGTACGACGTGCTGGACGACATCCTGGACGACTACGTGGAGCAGGACCGTGGCTCCGGCGAGCTGCTCGCGGCCGGCTTCGACCAGGAGCTGGTCGAGAAGGTGCTGCGCCTGGTCGACCGGGCGGAGTACAAACGCCGCCAGTACCCGCCGGGCCCGAAGATCTCGTTCAAGGCGTTCGGTCGCGACCGGAGACTGCCCATCACCAACCGTTGGCGGGAGCACGCTCCGCACCCCTGACGGCGGCGTGGCACGATTGGCCGGGTCCGGGGACTCCGCTCAGGGAGCCTCGAGGCACACCTTCCGGAGGTTCCGATGACCGAGGCCCCGTCCGACAGCTCTGCCGAGGCGTCCGCCCCCTACGGCTCAGGACCCGCGGCCGCGGCGACGCCGCCGAAGCGGGTCCGGGTGCACCACCTGCGGGCGATGAAGGAGCGCGGCGAGCGGTTCGCGATGCTGACGTCCTACGACCAGCTCACGGCGGAGATCTTCGACCAGGCCGGCATCCCGCTGCTGCTCGTCGGCGACTCGGCCGCCAACAACGTGCTCGGGTACGCGACCACCCTGCCCGTGACCGTGGACGAGCTGTTGCCCCTCGTGCGGGCCGTGAGCCGCAGCGCTCAGCACGCGATGGTCGTGGCCGACCTGCCGTTCGGGTCATACCAGTCGTCGCCGGAGCAGGCGCTCGCCACGGCGGTGCGGTTCATGAAGGAGGGCGGGGCGCACGCCGTGAAGCTCGAGGGTGGGGCCCCCGTCGCGCCGCAGGTGAGCGCACTCGTCACGGCCGGGATCCCGGTGATGGCCCACGTCGGGTTCACGCCGCAGAGCGAGCACGGGCTGGGCGGGTACCGGGTGCAGGGACGCGGCGAGCACGGCGACCGGATGGTCCTGGACGCCCTCGCGCTGCAGGAGGCCGGCGCGTTCGCCGTCGTCCTGGAGATGGTCCCCGCGGACGTAGCCAAGCGGGTGACGGCCGAGCTCACGGTCCCCACGATCGGCATCGGCGCGGGCGTCGACTGCGACGGCCAGGTGCTCGTCTGGCAGGACATGGCAGGCCTGCGAGCAGGGCCGATGCCGAAGTTCGTGAAGCAGTACGCC
>JAENVS010000008.1 GCA_016650445.1 Frankiaceae bacterium
CGGTGCCCGCGGCCCTGCTCGCACACCGCCGTGGCCCGCGACTGCCCGTCGTCAGCGGGCTCGTGCTGGCGGCCGTGGGGTTGGTGCTGCTGGGCGAGGCACTCTCGCCGGGGATCGGAGCGGTGCACCTCGGCGTACTGCTGTCCGTCGTCGGGGTGGGGCTCGGACTGACCGCGGCGCCCGTCGTCGTTGCCTCGCTCGACGCCGTCGGGAGCTCACGAAGCGGGCTCGCGGCCGGCGTCGTCAACACCGCGCGCGAGGTCGGTGGTGTCGTGGCCGTCGGTGGGCTCGGTGCGCTGGTCGTGGCCCGGCTCGGTGCCGACCTCACCTCGCGGGTCGTCGCGCTCGGCGTGCCTGGGGGTCGGGCGGAGGTGCTGGTCGACGCGGTGCTGCGCGGCGAGGACCAGACGGTGGTCGCGCGCCGGGCCGGGCCCACGGTGGGGCTCGACGCACTGCTGAAGCTGCGGGGGCTGGCCGGCGAGTCCTACGTCGGCAGCACGCGGCTCGCGTTCCTCGGCGCGGCGGGGCTGCTGCTGGTCGCCGCCGCCGTGGCCGCTACAACCCTGCGTGGACGGTATCGACGATGAGCTTCAACACGTCGGGGTCGGTCTCGGGCAGTACGCCGTGGCCCAGGTTGAACACGTGGCCCTCTGCGGCCTTGCCCTCCTCGAGCACGTCGCGGACCTTGCTCGCGACCACCTCGCGCGGCGCGAACACCAGCGTCGGGTCGAGGTTGCCCTGCACGGCGCGGCCGGGACCGATCCGGCGCACGGCCTCGTCGAGAGGCACCCGCCAGTCGACACCGACGACGTCGGCTCCAGCCTCCGCCATGTCGTGCAGCAGCTCGCCGGTGCCGACGCCGAAGTGGATGCGGGGCACGTCAGACACTCCGGCGAGCACCCGCGCGGAGTGCGGCTGCACGAACGTCCGGTAGTCGGCAGCCGGCAGCGCACCGACCCACGAGTCGAAGAGCTGCACAGCGCTCGCACCGGCATCGATCTGCACGCGGAGGAAGGCGAGCGTGATGTCGGCCAGCCGGTCCAGCAACGCCGACCACAGCTGCGGCTCGCCGTACATCAGTGCCTTGGTCTTCGCGTGGTTCTTCGACGGACCACCCTCGACCAGGTACGACGCGAGGGTGAACGGCGCGCCCGCGAAGCCGATCAGCGGCGTGGCGCCGAGCTCGCCGACGAGAGCCGACACGGCCTCGGTGATGTAGGGGACGTCGTCGGGTGTCAGCGCGCGCGGCAGGTCGGCGGCGGTGCGGAACGGCTGCGCGACGACCGGCCCGACGCCGGGCACGATGTCGAGGTCGACGCCGACTGCCTTGAGGGGTACGACGATGTCGCTGAAGAAGATCGCGGCGTCGACACCGAGCCGGCGTACCGGCTGCAGGGTGATCTCGGTGACCATGTCGGGCCGCATGCAGCTGTCGAGCATCGCGGTGCCCTCGCGCAGCGCGCGGTACTCCGGCAGCGCGCGACCGGCCTGGCGCATGAACCAGACGGGGGTATGGGGCACCGGTTCACGCCGACACGCACGCAGGAAAGCGGAGTCGGCGGGGTCAGCGGCCGGGGTCGTCGTCATCGAGGTGATCGTCCCATGTCGGGGCGGGCGGGGAGTGCACGGCGGCGCGCCTCCGCCGTTTTGTCGGACCCGCCTGCGAGCGTGTTGCTCGACGAAGGAGGTGCGTGATGCGCGTTGAGTTCCGCTGGTGCCCCGGCTGCTCCATGCAGACCATGTTCGAGCAACCCCCGTGCGAGGACGGTCACGGGACCGACTGCCTCGACCTCGCCTGCATGGAGTGCGGCTTCGGGATCACACTTCGCGACCTCACGCCTGCAGAGCCGGCCCGCACGGACACCCAGGTCGCGTAGCGGTCAGCCGATCTTGACGGTCTTGACCCCCAGATCGTCGCCGATGCGGACGGCGACCGTCACCGGGCTGGTGAGGCTGACCGGTTTGCCGTTGGCCTTGATCTCCCAGCTGCCCCGCTTCGACGGCTTCAGCTGCATGGCCAGCTTGACGCCGCCGACGGTCCCGGTGAAGACATACGCGCCGTCCGTCAACCGGGTGAACGAGCCGACGGGCAGCACCAGCGCGTAACCACCCAGGGTCAGCGACACCTGTTCCGTGAGGGGCTGCTGGATGTGGTCGCTCGATGGTCCAGGCGTGAAGGTGCCCGACAGCGTGAACGATGTCTGCGACCTGGACACCTTGGCACTGAGCGAGCCGAACGCGAGCTCCGCGGTGGCCGCCACATCGACGCCGTTGACCTGAACGGTGCCGGCGGGGTTGTCGGGGTCGGGCTCTACGCCGAGGCCCGTCAGGGCGCCAGTCTGGTCGTCGACGGTCTCGGTGAACGTCACCGTCGCCCCCTCATGGACTGTGATGGTCACGAGGGTGCCGTTGAGCGGCGACTCGATCTCGGCCGGTCCGCCGGTCACGACGGTCAGGGTCGTGTCCCACACCGGGTCGGTGAGCTCGTAGACGCCGGTGGTCAGCTTCTCCGACGAGGGGCGCCCGACGATCTGGACGCGCACACGGTCGCCAGGGCCACCCGTGGTGACCGTGGCTGTCACGCCGAGCGGGTCGTCGGCGATCGTGATGGTCGAGCCGCTCGGAACGTCAAGGATCGTGCCGGACGTCTTGCCGCCAGGCAGGCCGACATCGGTGAAGCTGAGGCTCGGCGTCGTGGGTTGGGTGTCGATGTTGTTCGCGATGCGATCGCCGTCCAGGTCGAGGTTCAGGGTCACGCTCACCGGAGCCTGACTGCTGTTGCCCGCCACGTCGGTCGCGGTCGCCGTGAGCGTGTTGCCGCCCGTGGCGAGACCGACGTTCGGGGCGCTCCAATCACCAATACCCGCGCTCACCCCGTTGACTTCGACGGAGTCCACTCCGCTCGTCCCGTCGCTCGAGATACCGGTGACGAGGACGGGCTGCGAGCCAACGGTGGCCGGGAAGATGGTGGCCGTCGCCGTCGCAAGCTGACCATCGGCCGGCGCGCGCGCGGCCGTCACGCTGACCGAAGGTGCAACGCTGTCGTGCTTCACCGTGGCGGTGTTCGCCGAGCCGGGTGCAACCCCTGTGTTGCCGGCGGCGTCGGTTGCGGTGCAGGTGACCGGAATCTGCCCCTGGGCAGACACCGTGATCGGAGCACTGGCACTGGCCGTGTTGATGCCGGTGATGGTCCCGACCGTTGCGCCGGTGCAGGAGATGCCTACGACGACACCGCCCGTCGCGCTGTCGTCCACTGTGACCGTCCCCGCAACTGTGGCGCTCGTGAACCACCCGTGGCTGTTGGGGGCGCCGAAGGAGACCGTGACTGCAGGCGGGGCCGCGTCGACAACCGCTCGCCAGACCTCCCGGCCGCGGATGCCGTCATCGGCGATGAAGAACACCTGGCCGCCCACCACCAGCCCGCCGAAGGTGTACTCGATCCCCCCAGCTGAACCCGTCCGGATGTCCATGGCGAGCACAGTGCCGTCCGCTGTCCCGTCGCTCTGCCAGACCTCCGTGCCGTGTACGCCGTCATCCGCGGCGAAGATCAGCAGCCCACCCGCAGCTGTGATGCTCCCGTCGAAGGACCCGTCGCCGGACGGGTTGATGTCCGCCACGAGCGTGCTGGTCGTGCCGTCGTTCCTGAACAGCTCACGCCCCACGCCGCTGCCGTCGTCGGCGGTGAAGTACAGGGTCGCGCCCATGCTGGTGAGATCCCTCGGTTCGGCGCTGTCCACACCCGGGTTGAGGTCCTCGAACACAGCGGTGCCTGCGGCCGTGCCGTTGGTACTCCACAACTCGGTCCCGTGATCTGCGTCAGCCGCCGTGAAGACGACCAGGCTCCCCCTGGCTGTCAGCTCGTTGGCAAACATGCCGCCTGGGACGTCGGTCAGCCGCTCCGCGCCGGCGCCGTCGGACGTGTACAGCTGCCAGCCGTTCGTACCGTCGTTCGCGTTGAAGTAGAGCGCACCACCGACCGCCGTCAGGCCGACCGGACCGCCGCCGTTGTAGTGGTTCGCAGGGGTCGCGGCGGGGTTGATGTCGGCGACCAGGCTCGTCCCCGCCTCCGTGCCGTTGCTCTTCCAGAGCTCTCTGCCTGCAGCAGCGGTCCAAGCCGTGAAGTAGAGCGTGCCTCCCACGTCCGTCAGCGACCTCGGTGAGGAGGAGCCGTAGGCGAACTCAGTGTTCGGGGCGATGTCCTTGACCAGGACCGTGCCCTCAACGGTCCCGTCGCTCGTCCACAGCTCTCTGCCGGTCTCCTCTCCGTCGAGGGTGAGGAACAGCGTCGAGCCGACTGCGGCCAGCTCCGACGTCCCTGCATCGACTCCTGCGTCGGTCAGCCGGACCATGCCGGGCCCCGTGCCATCGGTCTTCCACAGGTCGGACCCGCCGCCAGGCACCTCAGCCGTGAGGAAGAGCGCGTCGCCGACGACGGTCAGCCTCGACACCCCTGCCTCGAAGTCCATGACGAGCTCGGTGCCCGCCTCGGTGCCGTCCGACTTCCACAAGTCCCTGCCGTGCAGGCCGTCCTCGGCGGTGAAGAAAAGCGTGCCGCCGAGGTTGACGAACTCCTCAGGGAGGGCTCGGTCGGTCTCGGTGGACGGGTTGGACACCAGGACCGTGCCGTCCGCCGTCCCGTCGGACTTCCACAGCGCATCGCCGGAAACGCCGTCGTCGGCCACGAAGTACATGTCGTCGCCCAGAGGCGTGAAGTCGTGCGGCAGCGATCCCTCTGGCCCGGGTCGGATTTCCTTGACCAAGGAGGCGGTGGTGCCGTCCGTGGTCCACAGCTCCGCTCCGTCGAGGGCTTGGTCCCCATCAACGTCGGCTTCGTACAGGACTGCCCCCGGCAGCCGACCTGCAGACTGGGACTCGCTGAACATGCCGCCGCCCCCGGACACCGGAGTCGTACCCAGGACGCTGCCGTCGCTCGTCCAGAGGTCGTCCAGCTCCGGGTCCTCGGCATTCGGCACGAAGAACAGGAGCTTGCCGCCGAGCTCAATGAGTCGCTCGGGGAACGACCCGCCGCTGCCGGGGTTGATGTCCTTGACCAGGTGGGTGCCGTCCGCGGTGCCGTCGCTCGTCCACAGCTCGGGTTCGCCTGCCGAGAAGTAGAGCTGGCTGCCGACCGCGGTGAGCGGGTTCGGACCACCTGTCAGGTTCACGTCCGCGACCGGGACCGTGCCGGCGCCGGTGCCGTTGCTCCTCCACAACCGCGCGCCGCTGGGGTCCGACGCCTGGAAGAACAGGGTCGGTCCATCCGGGCCAACAGGGTCGACGACCGTGATGTCGGCGATGCCCGAAGGCTCGATTCCTGGCGCGATGTCCTTGACCAGCGCGACGGTCGTGCCGTCGCTCCGCCATAGCTCCTCGCCGTACGTCCCGGACGCGTTGTAGCCGTCGGTCGCGGTGAAGTAGACGAAGCTGCCGAGCACGGTGAGGTTCCAGACTCCTGAGCCCGTGAGGTACTCGGTCGTCTGAGTGTTGACCTCGCCCACTAGATCGGTGCCAGCGTCCGTGCCATCGGTCTTCCACAGCTCGGAGCCGTGGACGCCGTCGTCGGCCGCGAAGTACACCATGCTGTCGAACGCGGTCATCCCGTCGGCGTACGAGCTGCCTGCGCCCGGGTTGATGTCACTTACCTGGACGGTGCCCGCAGTGGTGCCGTTGGACTTCCAGAGCTCGACGCCTTCCGCCCCGTTGTCCGCGTGGAAGTACAAGGTCCCGCCCACGTCGACCAAGCCGGCCGGCTCCGAGCCCTCCTCCCCAGGGTTGATGTCCTTGACCAGTTCCGTGCCACCTGCCGTGCCGTCCGACTTCCAGAGCTCCGTGCCGAGTCCCGGCGTCGAGACGGCGAAGAAGACCGACGAGCCCACCGCGGTGAGCTCACTCAGTCCAGAAGGCACGGGCACGGCATTGATGTCTTTGACGAGGTTCACGGGCACCGGCACGACGGCCGCGGCGCGAGAGTCCGGGACGGGCACGACCGCCATGAGCACCAAGGCTGAGCAGATCGCTGCCCGTCGCCGCCACGTCTTCGCCATCGGCGCACCACCTGTTGTCGACCCGTCCAGGGTCGATGCGTCGGGAACGAGGACGCATCTCAGGCTCGCCTGAGGCGACCGAGCCCCCCGAGGCAGCCTGCGCCGGTCGTCGATCGGCGTCGATAGTGCGAAAGGGCCATTGGGCACGCCCGACCTATCTGGGTCATTGCGCCCCGCCGGCGCGCATGGACACCCGGATCGCGTGGGTCTAGCCGGCAGCGAGTAGAGCCACGCCGACGAGGGCTGAGGCGACGCCGGCGACCTGGATCCGCCGCAGCCGCTCGCCGTGGATGCGGTACGCCAGCAGCGCCGTGACGACGGGGTAGAGCGAGGCGAGCACCGACGCGACGCTGACGAGCGAGGAGCGCGACGCGACGGCGTACGTGCCGTTGGCGGCGACGTCGAAGACCCCGATCGACGCGATGATCCGCCAGTCGGCCCGACCGACCTGCAGACCCCAGCCGCGCCGGCGGGCGACGGCGAGCAGCAGAACGCACAGCAGCGCCACGGCCGTCAGGCGCATGGTCAGCAGCGTCATCACGACGGCGCCGCTGTCTCCCGCGCTGGCCTGAGCGACGAGCAGCAGCACGACGCCGAACCCGACGGCTGCACCGCCGGCGAGCAGCAGAGCGGTGGCGCCACCGGCACCGCGACCGGACAGCTCCGGGCCGCTCGCGAGGACCACGCCGACAACGGCGACGACGATCCCCGCCAGCTGCCAGGCACTCGGGCTCTCACCACGGGCCAGGCCCACCACCACCGGCACCGCGACGCCAAGAGCGGCGACCGGTGCCACCACCCCCATGGTCCCGATCGACAGGGCCCGGAAGAACATCCCCAGCGCACAGATGCCGACCGCGCCCGCGATGGCTGCGGGGACGGCGTAGTCGCGCGGGGCGTCGAGGGCGCCGGTGGCCACCGCGAGCGGGACGAGCAGGACGAGCGCGGTGAGCTGCGACAGCCCCAGGACGCTCGCGACCGGCAGCCGGCGGGACGCCGTACCGCCGAGGAAGTCCGACAGGCCCCACAGGCAGCTCGACAGCAGGGCGAGCAGGGCGGCCATCGGCTCGACCCTAAGCCGGGAAGATCTGGTACGGCGCGTCTGGCGGGTTCGGCGGGATCCGAGACGTACCGTCGGGCGGTGACCGTGCAGCTCGAGCCGCCCGCAGGGCCGACCACAGCGCCGGAGGCGTTTCGCGCCGCCGCGGCGACGCTGTTCGCCGCGCTGGGCGATGCCGGCCGCCCCGGTCTCGTGCTGCGCGAGGTGCCCGCCCCGCGCAAGCTCGCGCCCTACGCCGTCGCTGTCGCCGCCGATGTCAGCCGCGGCGACGCCGACGTCGCGAGCGGCCGGTTCGTCGTGCTGCACGACCCGGCCGGTCAGGACGGCTGGCGAGGCGACACGCGCATCGTGGCTTTCGTGTCCGCGGACGTGGAGGCGGAGATGGCTGCCGACCCGGCCCTGGCCGCAGTCGGCTGGCAGTGGCTGACTGAGTCCTTGATCGACCGCGGCGCGCTGCACACAGCCGCGGGGGGCACCGTCACCCGCACCGTGTCGTGCCGCTTCGGCAGCCTCGAGGACGCCGAGGAGAAGAGCGAGGTCGAGATCCGGGCCTCGTGGACGGCGCTGCCCGGGCCCGACGGGACGATGGACCTCGGCGAGCACCTACGCGCCTGGTGCGACCTGCTCTGCGCCACGGCCGGACTCCCGCCCCCCGGCGTCTCCGCCCTCCACCCCCGCTAGGGGTCAGCGCGGGACGCGGGCGGTGCGGGTTGCGCGAGGGGCCGGCATCTCGATCGGCGCTGTCGGTGCGAGCGCGGCCGGCCGCGGCAGCCGCAGCGTCAGCGTCGTTCCCTCGCCGGGCGCACTCGTCACCTCGAGGCCGCCGCCGGACAGCCGCGCCCGCTCGCGCAACAGGCCCAGGCCGACGTGCCGACCGCGGTCGGGCCGCACGGTCTCGGGATCGAACCCGAAGCCCTCGTCGCGGACGACGCCGAACACCATGTCCTCGTCGACCCGCAGGCTGATGTAGGCGTCGTCGACGTCGGCGTGCTTCACGACGTTGAGCAGCGCCTCCTGGAAGAACCGGTAGACCGTGATGGCCGAGGCCAGCGGCAGCGGGTACGGCGACTCCGGCCAGCTGACGTGCAGCTCGAGGCCGTAGCGCTGCTTCATGTCCGCGCGCAGGTTGCCCACGGCGGAGGCGAGGTCGCCCTCACGCAACGCGGGCGGACGGGTGCGGGCCATGACGCCGCGCACCTGCTCCTCGGCGTCCTCGACGTAGTCGGCCAGCTTCGCGAGGTCGGCGGCGCTGCTGGGGTTGGTGGCGAGCAGACCGCGCGCGATCATGAGCGACTGCGCGACGGTGTCGTGGAGCTCCGCGGCGAGCTGCCCGCGGGCGCCCTCCTCCGCGGTCACCAGGCCGGACACGAGCTCGAAGACACCCGCACCGGCGGTCTCCGCGTCACGACGGTGCCGCTCCCCCACCTCGTCGCCGACCCGCACGCGCAGGTGCAGCGCGTCGAGGACGCGGGCGAGCTCGGACAGCTCGGTGCTGGCGAGCGCGGTGATGCGGCGACGCCCGGGACGTCCGACCGGCGCCGACGGGTCCTGCAGCCGCTGGACCGCGTCGCTGTGCAGACCCCGAAGGCCGCTGGCGAGGCGGCTGGCGAAGACGACCTGCACGACGGACAGACCCAGGCCGACGCAGGTGCCGACGGCGAGCGCCTCCACGGCGTGCAGTGTCAGTGCTCCCGACGTACGAAGCAGTACGGCGCTCACACCGGCCACAGACAACACCGCCGCGGCTGACAGCCCGCCCGCCCAGACGGCGAGCGGCAGCCGGCCGCGCTGCGGTGCCCCGTCGGTCACCGAAGGACCCCGGTCGTGGTCCAGTCGGTCGCCGGACGAGCAGTCGGTACGTCGGTGGAACGGGTGCCGCCGGTCATGCCGACGAGATCAGGCTCGGCCGCGAGGGCGATGGCGCCGAGCAGCGAGGCGACCGCGCGCTCGACGAGGTGCAGCTCCTCGACGATGTCGTCGGCGCCGCCGGCGCGCTCGGCAAGGCGGGCGAGTCGATCGGCCGACTCGCGCAGCACCTGCAGGGCGGGCGCGGTGGCCGCGCCGATGTCGCCGAGGTTCTTCGCGGCCTCACCGGCAGCTGCGGCCTGGTCCGACGCGGCCTGGTGCCGGACGGTGAGGTCGGCGACCGACAGCCACGACTCGGCCTGGCCGACGAGGACCTGCGCGAGCCGGATCTCGCGGCGACCGAAACCGGCGGACCCGCGCGGACGACGCGCGATCAGAACAGCGAGCGGCGCGTTGGGCTCACCGAGGACCGCAGAGCACCAGGGCCGGCCGTCCTCGTTGCCGGTCGCGACACCGCGGGCACCGAGTGCACGCAGCACCCACGGCTCGTCGAAAGCATCGGGGTCGACGCGGCGCCGCTCCGGGACACCGCTCTCGTCGCCGGCGTACCGGACTGGCCCGTCGGCGGCGAGCACGACCATCTCGACGTCCGCGCCGCCGAACAGGCGCGCGGCGGCGGTGACGACGACCTGCGCCGACACGTCGGTGGATCGGCCGGTCGCCTGCTCCTGACCGCGGGCGAGCTCGGCGAAGAGCCGAGCTTCCGCCGTACGACGGGTCTGCTGGTCGTACGACGACCAGAGCAGGGCGAGCGGCACGAGGAGACCGAGCAGGCCGAGTGGCGCGGTCGTGGCGAGGAACGCGGCCAGCAGGCCGATCGAGGAGTTGCCGGCGGTGTGCACCGCTGACAGCGGCGCGCTCGACGCGAGCAGCGGGATGAGCTTGCGGCGGCTGGTCAGCGAGACCGCGACACCGACGAGGGTGTGGTTGACGGTGAAGAAGACCGCCATGCCGGCGATGGCGCCGAGGATGTCGCCGCCGAGCAGCGAGGCGACGTACGAGCCGCCGGCCGTGGCGAGCGCGAACTGCGCGACGTTGAACTCCAGCTTGAGCCGGGGCTGGTGACGCACGGACTGCGCGATGGCAACGCCGGCGAGCACGGCGGCCACGGACCAGGCACCGGTCGACGCGACCCAGGCCGCGCCGAGCGCGCCCTCGGTGAGGGAGAAAGTCCACCGCTGCCGGCCGAACTGCAGGTGGACGACCGCGACTTCCGAGATCGCGACGACCGCGGCCAGCAGCAGCGGCGCCCACCACGGGACCGCACCCCAGCCGCCGAGGGCGCACAGCGCGGCCGCGACCGCCAGGCTGATGCCCGCGACGATGCGGACGCGGCGCGCCGGGCTCGCCCAGCGGCGGGTGCGGGTCATGAGGCCGGCCAACCGGCTGCGCTCCACGAGGAGGCGGACCAGGACGACGCGGACCACGACGAGGCCGACCACGACGAGGCCGACCACGACGAGGCGGACCAGGACGAGGCGTCGAAGGAGCCCTCACCCGTCAGGTCGCCGCCGCCATGCAGCCCGGAGCCGTCCGGCCCGGACACGAGCTTGTCCGTCGGGTCGAGCAGTCCCTGGCCGTCGCGGGAGCCGGGCAGGTCGCGCGCCGCCGTACGAAGAGACGCCTTGACCTGGGCCGGCGTCGCGTCGCGATGTGCCTGAAGAAAGAGAGCGGCCGCACCGCTGACGATCGCGGTGGCCTGACTGGTGCCGGTGCCCCGCCACAGCGCGCCGACGGCGTGCGCCTGCGGGTTCTCCCGTGCCACGGCCGAGTCGGCGGGTACGACGCCGAGGACGCTCACGCCGTTCGCGACGAGGTCGGGCTTCTGGACTCCGGCGACGACGGCGCTTCCGCTGAACGACGCGACCTCGGGCTTGTTCACCTTGAGGTCGGCCGCGCCGACGGTCAGCGCCCGCGGGTCGAAGCCGGGGTCGCCGACCTCGCCCGCCGTGTTGCCCGCCGAGACGACGGGGACGACGCCCGCGTCGGCGACGCGCTCGACCGCGGCGTTGAGCGGGTCGCCGCCGTACCCGTCGCCGGGACGGGAGTGGCTGAAGGACACGTTGGCGACGTCGATCGTCGCGGCGTGCTGCGCGACCCAGTCGAGGCCCGCGACGACGGCGGACAGCGAGGTGTCACCCGCGGCGTCCGCCACCTTGACGACGACGACCGTCGCGGCCGGTGCGACGCCCACGGCCGCGTTGCCGCTGCCGTCGACGGGTCCGCCCGCGACCAGGCTGGCCATGAAGGTGCCGTGCCCGTGCATGTCGGCGAACTCGCCAGCCGTGACGGCCGCGCCGCCGTGCGAGACCGGCGACGTGTCGACGCCGTCGACCAGCCGGCCGGAGCCGCGGCTCAGGGCCTGCGTGTCGCTGACGCCCGTGTCGACGACAGCCACGGTCACGCCGCGTCCGGCGCCCTTCTTGCCGGCGGAGCCGCCGAGACCCTCGGTGGCGGGGACACCGTCGCCCGTGCCGCCGGCCTTCCCGGACAGGAGCACCCGGTCGTCCGGGAAGACGCCGAGCACCCCGGGCGCCGCAGCCAGCTTCGCCAGCGCCGACGTCGTGCCTCGGACCACCGCCTCGCGGATCGCCGACAGCTCGGCCACCACGGAGACACCCGGCACGTGGACGGCTACGCCGTCGTACGCGACGACGGCCTGGACGACCGGCCCACCCGGCGCCAGGGCCGTCAGCACCGTCGCGCCGAGCAGCGCCAGCAGCGTCAAAGACGCGCCGGAGCGGCGGGCGGCGACGGGCAGAACGGACAAAGATGACTCCCGGGCAGGGACAAGACGGTGATCTCTTGCTCCCCACGTCGGCATCCGGACGCCCCGACTCCAGCGTTCGCGCGGCTTGTCCCCCATTCGGCCTACTGCACCTGCCCGGCGCACGCTGAGCCGGTCGGGTGAACGAATCGGACTCCGGCACTACAGGACGTTGCCCGGACGACCGACACAGTCTGTGAGCGACGCGCCCACGGTGCGTCACCAGACGACACGGAGGACGCGGTGGCAGCCGGTCTCGACAGCGCGATCGACAGCATCCCGGCCCAGGGCACGGCAGCTGACGACGCACCTGGCTTCACAGCAATGGTGGTCGACGACCACCCGCTCGTACGCGAGTCGATGGTCGCCCGCCTCAAGATGATGGGTGCCCGCGAGGTCGTCGAGGCTGCCACCATCGGCGAGGCCCGCGCCCGCGCCAACCTGTCCGGTCCCCGCGAGCTGTGCGTCCTCGACCTCGGCCTGCCCGACGGCTCCGGCCTCGACCTGCTCGCCGACCTGCGCTCCGCCGGTTGGCAGCGCCTCGTCGTGCTCTCCGCCGCCGACGACCCGTACTCCGTCCGCGCCGCGTTCGTGGCCGGCGCCCAGGGCTACCTGCTCAAGTCCGCCTCGCCGCTCGTCGTCGCCGACGGCGTGCGCCGGGTGCTCGACGGCGGTGTGTACGCCGACCCGTCGGTGGCCTCGCTGCTCGCCGCCGGCCTGCGCGGTGGCCCGGTCGACACCGGTGTCTCGGAGCTGTCCGGCCGCGAGATCGAGGTCCTGCGACTCGTCGCCGACGGCCAGTCGAACAAGCAGATCGGCGACGTCCTCGGCCTCTCGGCCCTGACCGTCAAGAGCCACCTGGCCCGGATCGCCCGCAAGCTCGGCACCGGTGACCGCGCCGAGATGGTCGCGCTCGCCATGCGCGCCGGCGTCATCCGCTAAACCCCCTTCTCAGCGTCAGAAGACGCGTGCGGGGGCGCATGCGGGTGCGCCGCGTGCCGCTTCTGACACCTTGAGCGGGTTGCGCCGTACGCTCCCTGCGTGACATCGACCCTGCCGGGTCACGAGGAGGGCGTGGCCGGCGACCCCGCCAACGCTGGGGAGACGGCGCCCGGGGCTGGTCCCCAGGCTGGTCCCCCGCCCGAGCTCCTGCTCTCGCCGCGCGAGGGCGTCCCACCGGTCACCGAGGACGCCGAGCACCTCGCGGCGGTGATCGAGCGGTTCGCCGCCGGCACCGGGCCGATCGCCATCGACGCCGAGCGGGCGTCCGGCTACCGCTACTCCCAGCGCGCCTACCTCGTCCAGCTGCGCCGCGAGGGGTCCGGCACCGCGCTCATCGACCCCATCTGCTGCCCCGACCTGTCGGCCCTGTCCGCGGCGCTGCAGGACGACGAGTGGATCCTGCACGCCGCCTCGCAGGACCTCGCCTGCCTGACCGAGATCGGGATGGTGCCGCCACGGATCTTCGACACCGAACTGGCCGGCCGGCTGGCCGGGTTCGAGCGGGTCGGCCTCGGCGCGATGCTCGAGAACATCCTCGGGATCCGCCTGGAGAAGGGGCACTCCGCGGCCGACTGGTCGACCCGGCCGCTGCCGGACTCCTGGCTCGCCTACGCCGCCCTCGACGTCGAGGTGCTCATCGAGCTGCGCGACAAGATCGAGGCCGAGCTCAGGGCCCAGGGCAAGCTCGACTGGGCGCACGAGGAGTTCGAGACCGTGCTGCGGGCGCCCGCTGCGCCGCCCCGTACCGACCCCTGGCGCCGCACGTCGGGCATCCACCGGCTGCGCACCCGTCGTCAGCTCGCCGGCGTACGCGCCCTCTGGGAGGCCCGCGACGCCATGGCCCGCCGGCGCGACACCGCGCCCGGCCGGATCCTGCCGGACGCCGCGATCATCGCCGCCGTCACCGCCGCCCCGACGTCACCGGCCGAGCTGCTCGAGCTGCCCGTCTTCGGCGGGCGCGCCACCCGGCGGCACGTCGACACGTGGTTCGGCGCGCTGACCGCCGCCGCCCGCCTCCCCGAGGACGAGCTCCCCCTGCCGCTCCCCTCCGGCGACGGCCCGCCCCCCGCCAACCGCTGGGCCGAGCGCGACCCGGTCGCCGCCCGGCGGCTCAGCCGGGTCCGCACCGCCGTGACCGCGCTGGCCGAGCAGCACACCATGCCGGCGGAGAACCTCGTCCAACCCGAGGCAGTACGCCGGCTGGCGTGGCAGCCACCCGCCGATCCGACGCCGGCCACCGTCAGCGCCGCGCTCTCGGCCTCGGGCGCACGGGCCTGGCAGGTCGCCCTCGTGGCCGGCCCGATCGCGGCGGCCCTCCCCGACCCGCCCGAGCCCGAGCCCGAGCCCGCCGCCGCCGCCGAGTGAGGCTGGTCGGCGAGCGCGTCACCCTGCTCCCGGTGCCCCGTGCGCTCTCGGTCGCCGTCGTGTGCGGGTCCGGCCTGGCCGACGCCGTTGCCGCGCTCGGGCTCACCGCCGCCCGCGGCTGGCCGCACGCCGACACCGCCGACGCCGTGCGGCCCCTGACCGCGGCGGACGGCCCGGACCCCGCCCACGGCACCTTCCTGATCACGGTCGAGGCCGAGCTCGTCGGCGAGTGCGGCTGGATCGGCGGTCCGGACGCCGGCGGCGACGCCGAGATCGGCTACGGCCTCGCCGGGTCGGCGCGCGGACGCGGCCTCGGCACCGAAGCCGTCGGCGTACTGGCCGCCTGGGTCGAGCAGCAGCCGGGGGTCCGCCGGGTCACCGCCGACGCGCTCATCGGCAACGAGCCGTCGCGTCGCCTCCTGGAGCGACTGGGCTTCCGCGCGGAGGGCGGCGCGCCGCCGTACGTCACCTACGTACGTGATGCACCCCACGTCGACAGCACCGCTAGGTCAGGTTAGGCTGCCCTTAGTAGCCGCGTCCGCACCTGGAGCCCCTGCGTGTTCCCCACCTTCCTGATCGGCCTGCGTGAGGGCCTCGAGGCCTCCCTGGTCATCGGCATCCTGGTCGCGTACCTCGTCAAGAGCGGCCACGCCGACCGGCTGCGCCAGATTTGGGCCGGTGTCGGCCTCGCGATCGGCATCAGCCTGGCTTTCGGTGCGCTGCTGCAGTTCACCAGTGCCGAGCTCAGCTTCGAGGCGCAGGAGATGTTCGGCGGCTTCGCGTCGCTGCTCGCCGTCGCGTTCGTGACCTGGATGGTCTTCTGGATGCGGCGTACCGCCCGGTTCCTCAAGACCGAGCTGCACGGCCGGATCGACACCGCCCTCACGCTGGGGCCGCTCGCCCTCGCCCTGACGGCGTTCGTCGCTGTCGGCCGGGAGGGGCTCGAGACCGCGCTGTTCCTCTGGGCCGCCGTCCAGTCCACCGAGCAGACCGCGAGCCCCATCACCGGCGCGGTGCTGGGCCTGCTCGCCGCCGTCGCTCTCGGCTGGCTGCTCTACAAGCGCGCGGTCAACCTCAACCTCAGGACCTTCTTCACCTGGACCGGCGTGGGCCTGGTCGTCGTCGCCGCCGGCGTCTTCTCGTACGGCGTGCACGACCTGCAGGAGGCCCGCCTCCTGCCCGGGCTGAACACCCTCGCGTTCGACGTCAGCAGCACCATCCCGCCGTCGTCCTGGTACGGCACCCTGCTCAAGGGCATCGTCAACTTCTCGCCGAAGACGAGCGTGCTCGAGGCGGTCGCCTGGGTGTCGTACGTCGTCCCCGTGCTCTACCTGTTCTTCCGACCCTCCTCGGCTCCGGCGCCCGCCGCAGTCTCTCGCCAGACCGCCTCGGTCTGACCCTCCCCTCCCCCGATCGGAGCTCCTCCGGCATGCGCGCCTCCCTGCTGCTCACCCTCCCGCTCGTCGCTGCCCTGACCGCGTGCGGCGGCTCCGACGGCTCCACCGGCTCGAACGACGGCGGGGGCGAGATCGCGATCGCGGCCGGCGACACGACCTGCGAGGTCGCGAAGACAACGCTGGCGTCCGGCAAGCACACCTTCGACGTGAAGAACGAGGGCAAGGACGTCACCGAGGTCTACGTCTACGGCAGATCATCTAGCGGCAGCGACGGCGACTTCGACAAGGTCATCGGCGAGGTCGAGAACATCGCGCCGCAGACCAGCCGGGAGTTCCCCGTCGAGCTGTCCGGCGGCGAGTACGAGGTCGCCTGCAAGCCAGGCCAGACCGGCGATGGCATCCGCACCAAGCTCACCGTGACGGGCGAGGCCGCCGCAAAGGACGACGACGCGGCGTACGACCGCGAGGTCGAGGTCACGGCCAAGGAGTACGCCTTCACGGGGCTCGAGGGCTTCACCGCGAAGGTCGGCGAGAAGATCGAGTTCAAGCTCGAGAACACAGGCACCATGCAGCACGAGCTCGAGATCCTCGGGCCGGACGGCAAGGACGTCGGCGAGGTCGGTCCGACCGACCCCGGCAAGGACGGCGAGGTCATCCTCGAGCTGAAGACCGCCGGCACCTACACCTACCTGTGCGGCATCGGCGACCACGCGTCGCGCGGCATGCAGGGCACGTTCACCGTTTCCTAGGAGCCGTTCCAGGCAGTACGACGGAGGCCGCGTCCCCGTGGGGGACGCGGCCTCTGCCTGTCGCGCCGCCGCGCTGCCCCCTCGGCGGCGCGGAGTCGCGGTGAAGGGTGGGCGGCCGCGACCCCCCTCGGATCGCGACCACCCACCCGCTTCTCAGCTGCCCTCTCGGCCGGCCTGCCGTCGGGAGAGCAGCCAGTGCTCCAGCGCCACCGTCCCGCGGCGGCACTCGTCGTCGACCTGCGCGCCGACCGGGATCAGCCGGCCGAGGCCGACGGGTGGCCGGTCCTCGAGCGGCAGGTACGGCCGGCCGGATTGCGCGAGTCTGCGATCGTCGAGCATGCGTCTGAGGGCGATCAGCAGCGTCGCGACCACCATCGCCGCGACGATGATCTCGGCCGCGGCCAGCAGATCTGCCTGCATGTTCGTCGCGCCCAGCACGCGATTCCTCCTCGTCGTCGGTGAGGACGAGTGTGAGCGTGCCGAGGCCCAGGCGCCGGGCTTTGGGTGAAGTCGGCCGGGATTAGCCCAGTCGGACTAGTCCGCGTCCGCGCAACGCGGCAGGTCGACGGTGACGGTCAGCCCGCCCTCCGTGCGCGCCTCGGCGGTCACGCTCCCGCCGTGCACTGTCGCGACGGCCTTGACGATCGACAGGCCCAGACCCGCGCCGCGCCGCGCGGTGCGGGCCGGGCCCTGCCGCCGGAACGGCTCGAACAGCCTCGGCACCTCCGCTGCCGGCACGACCGGACCGCTGCTCATGACCTGCAGCCGGACCCGGTCGCCGACCGTCCCGGCATCCACGCGGACCCAGCCGCCGTCGACGTTGTGCCGTACGCCGTTCTCCACGAGGTTGCCGGCCAGCCGCTCGAGCAGGCCCCGATCACCGAGTACGACGGCAGGGGCGTACGACGACGTCAGCACGATGCGCCGCTCCTCTGCCTCGGCCTGCACGGCGGACACGGCGCGGTCGCAGACCTCCGGCAGGTCGACCCGCTCCCGCAGCGGGAGTCCGTCGACCGACAGGCGATCGCTACGCGCGAGCAGCAGCAGGCTGTCGACCAGCTGGTCGGCCCGCATGGTGGCGTCGCGCACGACCATCGCGGCCGCCCGCAGGTCGGCCGGGCTCGCGTCCGGGTCGGCCAGGGCGACGTCGACCTCCGTGCGCATGACGGCGAGCGGGGTGCGCAGCTCGTGGCTGGCGTCCGCGACGAACCGGCGTTGCGCCTCGAACGACGACTGCAGCCGCTCGAGCATGGCGTCGAAGGTGTCCGCGAGCTCCTTGAGCTCGTCGTGTGGGCCGGGCAGCGCGATGCGGGCGTCGAGCTGCTCGGCCGACAACCGCTGCGCGGTGCTGGTGATCTGCTGCAGCGGCAGCAGCACGCGACCCGCGAGGAAGTACGCCGCCGCGACACCGAGGGCCCCCAGCACCAGGAGGACGAGCAGCCCCTGCCGCAGCAGGCGGCTGAGCGTCGCGCGGCGCAGCTGCTCCTGGAAGCTGTCGAGCGTCAGGATCCTCCCGTCCGGGAGCTGCACGCTCAGGCCGCGCGGCAGGTCGACCTGCCCGGCGACCAGCGCCCGGTCGACGAGGTAGATCGAGAGCATGAGAAGGGCGAGGCCGACCGCGACGGCGACCGCGCCGTACACGATCGTCAGCCGCCAGCGCAGCGTCGTGCGGGCCGTCATGAGGCCCCCAGGCGGTAGCCGACGCCGACGACCGTGTGCACGACCGGCGGGTCGCCCAGCTTCTTGCGCAGCGTCATCACCGTGACGCGGACGATCGTCGTCGCCGGGTCTGCGTTCTCGTCCCAGACCCGCTCGAGCAGCTCCTCGCTGCTGACGACGGCACCGCCCGCGCGCAGCAGCTCCTCGAGGACGCCGAACTCCTTACGCGTCAGGTCGACCGCCTCGCCGTCGCGGGTGGCGACGCGCCGCGCGGGGTCGAGGGAGACGCCGCCCGGGCCGGTCATGACCGGCGGTTGGGCGGGAGTCGCACGCCGGCCGAGCGCCCGCACGCGGGCGACCAGCTCCTCGAACGCGAAGGGCTTGCCCAGGTAGTCGTCGGCGCCGAGGTCGAGCCCGGCGACGCGGTCGGCGAGCCCGCCCGCGGCCGTCAGCATCAGCACCCGGGTGAGCGAGCCCCCTGCCGTGAGGAGTCGGCAGACCTCGTCCCCGGAGCGCCCGGGCAGGTCCCGGTCGAGCACCAGGACGTCGTACCGGGTGACCATGGCCTTCTCCAGCCCGGTGTCACCGTCGTGGGCGACGTCGACGGCCATCCCTTCGCGGCGCAGCCCTCGGGCAACGGCCTCCGCGAGGGGGACCTCGTCCTCGACGACCAGCACGCGCACGCTCGGACGCTAGTCGAGCCCATGTGTGGACCCTGTGAGGCAGCTGCCACGGATGCACGCCCAACATCACCCTGTTGCCCGGCATGTCGTGACCCCCTGACGGGTACCTTCGGTCGTGTGCGACCGCCGAGCGCGACCGAGCTGCGCCGCGGGGTTCTCGCGGTGTCGGTCCTGCACGACGTCGACATCGAGCCGGCCGCTCTGGGCATCACCCTTCCCGGGACCCCAACCCTGTGGATTCCGTGGGCCGAGTGCCGCCGCGCGCTGGCCGGCCACGACCCGGAGACCACCGGACGGCGCCGGCTGGCGGACTGGCTGCTTGCCCGCCGCTGGGCCGCCGACCTGTCGGCCGAGCACCTCGTCCAGCGCCTGCGGCCCGTCGGCCTGCCGGTCGAGCACGTGTTGCATCCCGGCCTCGACTGGGTGCGCGAGCGGGTCCTGGGCGACGCCCTCGACCTCGGCCTCGGCGCCGTCGACCTCGACCCCGCCGACCCCGAACGGGTCGTCCTCCTCCCACCCACGGCGCTCGACGCCGCGGGGCTCGACCAGGAGGAGATGTGGGCGCGCACGCGGACGATGCTCGACGACCTGGGCCGGCTCGCCGCCGAACGCGTGCGCCGCGACCGGCGCGGCCAGCTGCGTCCGCTCGGTGACTGCGACGTCGTGACGCTGCTGGGCTCGCGCGCGCTCCGGGCCGCCCTTGCCGAGGACGCCGGCGGCATGGGCGCGGCCGTCGTACCGATGCGCACCCGGGGCTGGACGCGGCTCGGTCTCATCGACCCGGCCTTCGGACCCGCCGCCGCGCGCGCGACCGAGTCACAGCACCGCGGCTTCGATCGCCCGCTGTTGGTCACCGCCGACGAGCTGACCCTGGTCGCACCAGGCGGCCGGGCCGAGGCGTTTGCGCTGCGCGACCCCGCGGTCGCCGACGAGCCCTGGCTCAAGGACGTCCTCTACCGCTAGGAGCTGCGGTCCTCGCTCGGGGCCTCGGTCACCATCGCGGGCTCGCGGCCGGCGACGTGCTCGACCAGGCGGCGGGCGACTTCCTGCGCCGTCAGCCCGATCTCTGTCTGCACCTGCGCACGGGTGCCGTGACGCAGGAAGCGGTTGGGGATGCCGATGTCGCGCGCCGGCACGTCGATGTCGGCGTCGCGCAGCGCCTGCGACAGGACGGATCCGACCCCGCCGATGCGCCCGTTGTCCTCGACGGTGAGCACCAGGGCGTGCGACCGCGCCAGCTCGAGCAGCTCGACCGGGATCGGCGCGACCCAGCGGGGGTCAACGACGGTGACGCCGATCCCTTGTGCGGCAGCGCGTTCGGCCACCTCGAGAGCGAGCGTGCCCATCGCACCGACGGCGACGAGCAGTACGTCGGGGGTCGCGCCGCGCGCCAGGACATCGACGGCGCCGACCCGCTCGACGGCCGGGATGTCGGCGGCGACCGCACCGGTCGGGAAGCGCACGACCGTCGGGCCGTCGTCGATGCCGACGGCCTCGCGCAGCTCCTGGCGCAGCGTCGCGCCGTCGCGCGGAGCCGCGATCCGGATGCCGGGCACCAGCTGCAGGATTGACAGGTCCCACATGCCGTTGTGGCTCGCGCCGTCGGGGCCGGTGACCCCGGCGCGATCGAGCACCAGCGTGACGGGGAGCGAGTGCAGTGCGACGTCCATCAGCGTCTGGTCGAAGGCGCGGTTGAGGAACGTCGCGTAGATGCAGACCACCGGGTGCATCCCACCCAGGGCCAGGCCGGCGGCCGACGTGACCGCGTGCTGCTCGGCGATCCCGACGTCGAACGTGCGCTCCGGGTAGGCGGCCTGGAAGGCGCGCAGTCCCACCGGCTGCAGCATCGCCGCCGTGATCGCGACGATGTCCGGCCGCTCGCCACCGAGCGCGAGCAGCTCCTCGGACAGCACGTTGGTCCAGGTCTGCGCGCCCGCCGTCATGGGCTTGCCGGTCAGCGGGTCGATGACGCCGACGCTGTGCAGGCAGTCGGCCTCGTCGTCGATCGCCGGCTGGTAGCCGTAGCCCTTGACGGTGACGGCATGCAGGATCACCGGTCCGCCGAAGGCGCGCGCGCGACGCAGCGCGGCCTCCATCGCCTGCTCGTCGTGGCCGTCGATGGGTCCGACGTACTTCAGCCCGAGGTCTTCGAACATCACCTGCGGCTGGATGAGGTCCTTGAGCCCGCGCTTGATGCCGTGCAGGGCCTCGTAGAGCGGCGGTCCGACGAGCGGAGTCTTGGACAGCGCGTTGCGCACGACGTCGAGGGCCTGCTCGTACTCAGGCTTCATCCGCAAGGTCGCGAGGTGCTGCGCGAGCCCGCCGATGGTCGGTGAGTACGACCGGCCGTTGTCGTTGACGACGATGATGACCGGCAGGTCGTCCGCGGCGATGTTGTTGAGCGCCTCCCAGCACATGCCGCCGGTCAGCGCGCCGTCTCCTACGACCGCGACGACGTGGCGCTTCTCACCGCGCAGGCGGTACGCCTTGGCCAGGCCGTCGGCGTACGACAAAGCCGTTGAGGCGTGGGAGTTCTCGACGATGTCGTGCTCGGACTCGGCCCGCGACGGGTAGCCGGACAGCCCGTCCTGCTTGCGCAGCGTGTCGAAGCGGCTCTGCCGGCCGGTGACGATCTTGTGGACGTACGCCTGGTGGCCGGTGTCCCAGATGATCCGGTCGCGCGGCGAGTCGAAGACGCGGTGCAGCGCCAGCGTGATCTCGACGACACCCAGGGACGGACCGAGGTGCCCGCCGGTGCGCGACACCGCGTCGACCATGAAGTCGCGGATCTCGGCCGCGAGGACGGGCAGCTGGTCAGGGCTGAGCCGCTTGAGGTCGGCGGGACCCTGCACGCTCTCAAGCAGAGTCATGAGGGTTCCTTCGCACGAGGGCGAGTCTAGGTTCACCGGCTACAGCCGCGGTACCCACCGCTCGCCGCGCAGCGCGGCCGCGACCATCTCGACCTGCTTGCCGGTCGTCACCAGGCGGCGCCCCTCGCGGTCATAGGCGGCTATCGCGGCGTCCACGACGTCCGGAGGCACCAGACCGGAGAGCTCGGCGCGGACCGTGCGGAGCCCGTCGCGCGCCGCCTGGACAGCGGCGGCGACGTGATCGCCCGCAAACCGGGACAAGACGACCGGGTGCTTGCGCAGCACCTCGTGGGCCCGATAGTCGGGTGGGCACTGATCGAACAGCCAGGCGACCGCGCTGCGCTCCCAGTCCGCCACCTGCGGCGGCAGGACATCCGCCGGCCAGCCGGGCGGCACGAGCTCATGGGGGCCCCGCATGCCTGGTAGCTCCTCCCGTCCGGAGTTCAAGCCCGGTGGCTTCGGTGTCGACCCACAAAGTGTGACCGACACCCTCGGTGCTACTCCGCCGCACGTCAGCAGTGACGCGCTGCGTCAGGCCGTGCAGGCACTGCGAGCTCCGCAGGCCGCCAACCGCGCGCCCGCGCCGACCTCGTCGGTCTTCGGGCGCGCCGCCGCCGCCGTACCCCGGGACGCCCACCCCCCGACCGCGGAGGCCACGCTGCAGGGACGGTTCCGGGCCGTCGAGACCAGCGCGCTGCTGCCGGGCACCACGATGGCGCTCGTCGTCGTACCGACCGTCGGATCGGTCCCCGCGCACATCATGCGCAGCTGCGAGCTGATGGTCAGCAGCGGCGCCACCGTCGTCATCCTCGGCCCCGACATCCCGCGCCAGGTGACCGACCGGAGCCTGCCGCTCACGGTCCCCCTGCGTGCCGACGACTCCCTCGCCTGCGAGTGGGGCCTCATCGCCTGCGGCCCGGTGCGCCGGGTCGCGTTCCTCGCGCGCCGCGAGCCCGACACCCAGTGGTCCTGGCTCGTCACTCGCGACCAGGTGGCCGTGCATCGAGCGGGCACCGCCATCCTCGAGCGCGTGCCGTTCCTGAAGCTGCGCGTCCCCGCTCTCGCCGGCTGACCCGCGGCGACACTCCCGCCCCGTTGACCTGGCCGGGGCAACGCGGGAGGGTCATCGGCATCCCTCGCGCTCAGCGGGGCCAGGCCTTGGGGGAGTCAATGGCCCAGAAGATGCAGCGCATCCCGATCGACTCTGGCGAGGACCGCCCGTTCAACGACGGCAAGGGACACCTCGAGCTCGTCGACACCGGCAACGGATTCGTCGGGCGGGCGACGTTCGAGCCCGGCTGGCGCTGGTCGGAGCACGTCAAGCCGATCGCGGGCACCGACAGCTGTCAAGCGCCACACATGGGCTTCATGCTGTCGGGACGGATGCACGTCGTCATGGACGACGGCACTGAGGAGGACTTCGGTCCTGGCGATGTGATGATCGCGCCACCCGGGCACGACGCGTGGATCGTCGGCGACGAGGCGTGCGTCGTCATCGACTGGCAGGGCGTCGCGGACTACGCGAAGGCCTGATCCGCCTGGTCCTAGGGTGCCGGGATGCCTGACCTGACCCGCTCGCCGTTCGACCCTTCCAGCGCGCAGATGCAGTCGATGGGACAGGCCGTCCTCGACCTGGTGACAAGGTTCGTCGACGACCGCTACTCCGCACCCACATCCGACTACGGCGACCTCGCGCCCATGCTCGCCGCACTGTCGGCAGCCCCGCCGGACAGCGGCAGTGACCTGGCGGGGCTGCTGGCGACGGTCCGGGCCGCCGCCGACAAGGGGTTCGATCCCGCCAACCCGGGGTTCGTGGCGTACATCCCGGGCGGAGGCCTGTACGCCGCCGCCCTCGGCGACTTCCTGGCCTGCGTCCTGAACCGCTACACCGGAGTCGCACAGCCGGCACCAGCGCTGGTGCAGCTCGAGGCGAGCGTCCTGCGCTGGCTGTGTGACACCTTCGGCCTGCCCACCGGCTCGCAGGGCGTGCTCACGCCCGGGGGCTCGATGTCGACGCTGTCGGCGGTCGTGGCTGCGCGCGTCGACCGGCTCGGCGAGGCGTTCTCCACCGGCACGCTCTACGTCTCCGACGAGGTGCATCACTCGGTCGCGAAGTCCGCGCAGATCGCCGGCCTGCCGCGCGCCGCACTTCGGGTCGTGCCCACGGACGCGGCGCGACGGATGGACGTCGAGGCCCTGCGCGACATGGTGCATGCCGACCGCGCGGCCGGGGCCGCGCCGTTCCTCGTCGTCGCCAGTGCCGGCACCGTCGGGACCGGTGCGGTCGACCCGTTGGCCGACATCGCAGCCGTGGCAGCCGACGAGGACCTGTGGCTGCACGTCGATGCGGCGTACGGCGGGTTCTTCCAGCTGACACAACGGGGTCGCACGATGCTGCAGGGCATCGAGCTCGCGGACTCGATCACCCTCGACCCGCACAAGGGGCTGTTCCTCCCGTACGGCACGGGCTGCCTGCTCGCTCGTGACGGTGCAGCACTGCGACGGGCGCACGAGGTGCACGCGGACTACCTGCCACCGCCGTCGGAGGACGCCGGCCTGCCCGACTTCTCGTCGTACACACCGGAGCTGACCCGCGACTTCCGCGGGCTGCGGCTGTGGCTGCCTCTTCACCTGCACGGCGTGCATGCCTTCGTCGACGCGCTCGACGAGAAGCTCGACCTCGCGCGCGAGGTGTACGACGCGCTGCGCGAGATCCCGTCGCTCGAGGTGCCGTGGCCGCCGGACCTGTCACTGGTCGCGTTCCGGCCCCGCGACGGCAGCGATGCAGATGCGCAGCAGCTCCTCGACCGGATCAACGGGACCGGCCGGATCTGGCTGTCCGCGGCGCCCGTCCGCGGCACGCTCTACCTGCGCGTCTGCATCCTGTCCCATCGCACCCGGCCGGACCGCATCAACGAAGCGCTCGATGTGATCCGCGCCGCCTGCTCCTAGACCGGGACAGCGAGCGCGGCATCGGCTGCCGGTCGCGCGGCCTCGTGCCAGCTGTCGACGAACGACAGTCGGGTACGCCGTTCGAGCAGGTCTTCGGGCGTGAGCGCGCCCTCGGCGACGACACCCCACAGCAGCTCGACGCCGAGCACCGGCACGCCGGGCGCGAACCGTTGGAGCAGCCGCGCATCGTGCTGCGCAAGTGCTGCGACCTGCGCGGCCTCCGCGCCGTACCGGCGTACCAGCCGTTGCGGCACGTCGCGCGCCACCGGGCCGACCGCACCCACGAGCGGGAGGTCCCGGGTGCGGGTCGGGACGTCGGTCAGCTTGTCGACGACGTCCTGCGCCATCCGCCGGTAGGTCGTCAGCTTGCCGCCGAGGACGGTCCACAGCCCGTCGTCACCCTGCACCACCGCATGCCGGCGGGACAGGTCCGCGGTCCGTCCCTCGACGCCGGCCAGCAACGGGCGCAGACCCGCGAACGACCCGACGACATCCGACCTCGACAGCGGCCGCTCCAGACCACGGGACAACGTGTCGAGCAGGAAGCCGATCTCCCCCTCGGTCGCGCGTGGCACGTCCGGCAGCGGCCCGTCGACCGGGTCGTCGGTGAGGCCAACGTGCACGATGCCATCGGGGTGCGGCAAGGCGAAGACGTAGCGGTTGGACTGCCCCGGCACGGCGACCGTGAGTGACGCAGTCGGGTAGCCGAGCAGCCCAGCCGGCAGCACGACGTGCACGCCCTTGCTCGGCCGCAGCTGGGTCTCCGGGGCGAGGGTCCCGGCCCACACTCCCGTCGCGTTGACGACCGCCCGTGCGGTGATCCGCAGCTGTGCGCCGGTGAGCTCGTCGCGCACCACACCGGTGCCGTCGAGTGCAGTGACCCGGGTGAGGATGCGGGCGCCGTACGACGCGGCGGTGCGCGCCAGCGCGATCACGAGTCGCGCGTCGTCCTCGAGCTGCCCGTCCCAGTTGAGCAACCCACCGCGCAGACCGTCACGACGGACGCCGGGAATGAGCCGCGCCGTCTCGGTGACACCGATGCGGCGGGGTCTGGGCAGCGCGGACCGGGGCGTGCCGGCCAGGAGTCTCAATGCGTCGCCCGTGCGTTGGCCGGCGTCGATCAGGACACCGCCGCGCCGGCTGATGTCGTCGCCGAGCGGCACGACCATCGGCAGTGGGCGGACCAGGTGCGGAGCGGTACGACGAAGAAGAACGTCGCGTTCCCGCGCGCTCTCGAACGCGAGCGCGACGTCGCCCGTCGCGAGGTAGCGCAGGCCGCCGTGCACGAGCTTCGACGACCAGCGCGACGTCCCGTGCGCGAGGTCGCTCTTCTCCACAAGAGCGACGGACAGACCTCGGCTCGCCGCGTCGAGGGCAACACCGCACCCGGTGACGCCGCCACCGATCACGAGCACGTCGATCGTCGTCGACGTGAGCTCGTCCAGCTCGCGGGCCCGCCGCTCGCGCGTCAGGTGCGGACCGGTCATGCCGCAGCGCTCACGGGCCGGAGATAGGCGTCGAGCAGGTGGCGCAGCTCGTCGCCGACCGGCTGACCCTCGACGACACGGGCGGAGAAGACGAAGGACTGCGCCGTGAGCTGCATGCAGATCGCGGCGGTCCGGGGGTCGACCGCGCGGACGCTGCCGTCCTGCTGGCCCTCGGCGACCTGCACGGCGACGAGGTCGATGGCGGCCTTCTGCGTGGAGCCGAAGCGGTCGACGACGAGCGGGAGCAGCAGCTCCGGGTCGAGATCGAGCACGCGGCGGTAGAGCGGGTGGTGGGCCAGTGCCGCCACGGTGCGCACGGCTGCTTCGACGAGCCGCTCGCGGGCCGTGGGCAGGCCGGCGACCTCGTCGCGCGCATCGGCGAGCAGGGCCAGCAGCTCGCACTCCAGGAGCTTGTTCACGATGGTCTGCAGGTCGCCGTACTGGCGGTAGACCGTCATCCGGCTGACGCCGGCCCGCCTCGCGACGTCGGCGAGCGTCGTCCGCTTCAGGCCGACATCCATGACGCACTCGCGTGTCGCCGCGAGCAGCGGGTCCAGCACCGGCGCCGTCACGGCGCCTCACTTCTGACGGCGTTCCTGACGGCGTTGTGACATTGTGACGTCATGTGTCACACTGTACGCCATGGCCGACGAGATGGCACCTGCCGGGTGGGGCGACCCGGCCCGACGCACCGGCCTTCCGGCCCACGCGAGCGCGTGGCTCCGCCGTGAGATCGGCACCACGACGCCGTCCGCGCCGATGCCGATCAGCGTCGCGCCGAGCCGACTGCCGGCGACGGCCCGCGCGCCCCTCGCCGACGTGGTCGGGGCCACCAACCTGCTCGACGACGACGAGGCGCGCATCGCGCGCGCGGCCGGCCGCAGCTACCTCGACCTGCTGGCCCTGCGACATGGTGCCGTCGACGCGCCCGACGCCGTTCTGCTGCCGGGCAGCGCCGCGGAGGTCGCCGCGCTGCTGACCGCCTGCTCCGAGCTGCGCATCGCGGTGGTGCCCTTCGGCGGAGGCACGTCGGTGGTCGGCGGCGTCACTCCCCTGCGCGGCGACTTCGAAGCCGTCGTCACGATCGACCTGCGGCGGATGGACCGGCTGCTGGCTGTCGACGACGAGGCCATGACCGCGACCTTCGAGCCGGGCGCGCGCGGTCCGCACGCCGAGGCGCTGCTCAACGCGCGGGGCCTGACGCTGGGGCACTTCCCGCAGTCCTACGAGTACGCCAGCCTCGGCGGCTACGCCGCGACGCGGTCATCCGGGCAGGCATCGACCGGCTACGGCCGCTTCGACGAGCTCGTCGTCGCCATGGTCGTGCAGACACCCGCCGGCGAGCTCCGACTCGGCCGCGGCGCCGCCTCCGCCGCGGGCCCCGACCTGCGCGACGTCCTGCTCGGGTCGGAGGGCGCGTTCGGGATCATCACCGAGCTGACCCTGCGCGTGCGGCCGCTCGCCGACACCGGCAGGTACGAAGCGTTCTTCTTCCGCACCTGGAAGGACGGGCTCTCCGCGCTGCGCGACCTCGAGCAGCAGCGACACGCTCCCGATGTCGCGCGGCTGTCCGATGTCGACGAGACGCGGGTGCAGCTCGCGCTCTCCGGTGCGTCGCGCGTGCAGCGCGCGTTCCTGCGTGGCCGGCGTGCGACGTGCATGGCGATCCTCGGCTGGGACGGCGCCGCGATGGCCGGCCGCAAGGCGGCCGTCGCCGTCGTACGAAGGCATGGTGGTTTCTCGGTCGGAACGTCAGCCGGCGAGAAGTGGAAGGCAGGCAGGTACGACGGTCCCTACCTGCGCGACGACCTGCTCGACGCAGGGGTGCTCGTCGAGACGCTCGAGACGTCGGCGCGATGGTCGTCGCTCGCGGCGACGCACACCGCGGTCAGGTCTGCGCTGCTGTCGGCACTGCCCGGCTCGATCGTGATGTGCCACGTCTCGCACCTCTACCCGCACGGTGCCTCGCTCTACTTCACCGTGCTGGGGAGGCAGTCCAGCGAACCCGTCGCGCAGTGGGAGAAGGCGAAGCGGGCGGCCGGTGACGCGATCGTCGCGAGCGGTGCGACGATCACGCACCACCACGCCGTCGGCACCGACCACCGGCCGTGGATGGTCGACGAGATCGGGCCGCTCGGGGTGGACGTGCTGCGGGCCGTCAAGAACGTGCTCGACCCGGAGGGGATCCTCAACCCCGGCAAGCTGATCCCGTAGGAGGATGCGTGGCGCGCAGGCTGCAGCTCGTTGTGAACCCTGCCGCCGGCGGCGGTCGGGCCACCAAGCTCCTGCCCTCGGTCGAGGCGGCGCTGCGCGGCGCGGGCCACGACCTCGTCGTGTCGCCGACGACCTCGCTCGAGCACGCCGACGAGCTGGCCGATGCGGCGATAGCCGATGACCGCGTCGTCGTGGCGATGGGCGGTGACGGCATCGTGGGTCGCGTCGCCGGCCGCGTTGCCGCCGGCGGCGGCGTACTCGGTGTCGTGCCCGGCGGGCGCGGCAACGACTTCTGCCGAGGCGTCGGGCTGCCGGGTCAGGCGGTCGCGGCCTGCGAGGTCCTCGCGACCGGTGAGGAGCGTCGCATCGACCTCGGCTACGCCGGCGACATGCCGTTTCTGTGCGTCGCCTCCTTCGGCTTCGACAGCGACGTCCAGGAGCGGGTCCTGCGCAGCCGACTGCCGCTCGGTCCGTTCATCTACCTGTACGGCGCTCTGGCGACGGTGGCGGGCTGGAAGCCGGCGACGTTCAGCTGCAGCGTCGACGGGGAGCTGATCGTCGTGACGGGCTGGTCGGTCGCCGTTGCCAACTCGGGCGTGTACGGCGGCGGCATGCGCCTGGCGCCTGACGCCTCGGTCGAGGACGGGCTGCTCGACGTCGTGACGACGTCGACAACGACGCGTTCCCGGTTCCTGCGGGCGCTGCCCAAGCTGTACAAGGGCGCACATCTCGACGAGCCGTCGGTCTCGGTGCGGACCGCCAGGTCGGTCGACCTGTCCGCCGACCGGCCCTTCCGCGTCTTCGCTGACGGTGACCCCATCGCCAGCCTGCCGTGCACCATCTCGGTGCGACCAGGGGTGCTGCGGGTGCTGCTGCCGGTCAGGCCGTGACGGCGACCGGCTGCTCGACCTGCTGCCCGAGAGCAGCCCGGTCGGCTGCCATCTGCGCGTAGAGCTCCGGGGCGAGCGACTCGCCGACGGCGAGCAGGGCCTCGCACAACTCGAGCCGGGCCGCGACCAGACCGTCTCCCTGGTGCAGCCACGCGGCATTATAGCGCGCAAAAGCGGCCAGCAAGCGCTCATCTGACGAAAGGTGGACAACGGTCACGAAGGCAACAGTGACTCCCCCACTCGCATCAGGCCATAGCCAAAAAGTGCCAGTTTGCCGACGGCTGTCAGCCGCCGAGGTTGCGCCGGATCTCTCCGGCGCGGGCGGAGACCCGTTCAGAACTGGGCTGGGACCTTCAGGGTCGGGAGGCGGTCAGACCGCCGACTCCGGGCGGTGCAGCATCGCGACGAGCTCGACGTGCTCGGTCATCGGAAAGAGATCGAAGGCGCGCAGCGACCCGAGCTCCCAGCCGGCGTCGAGGAACACCTTGAGGTCGCGGGCGAAGGTCGCCGGGTCGCACGCGACGTAGACGACGCGGCGCGGAGCGAGCCCCACGATCGCTCTGGCGACCTCGACGCCCGCACCTGCCCGCGGCGGGTCCAGCACCAGTAGCGACGGACGACCCACCCGACCTGAGACCGTGCCGGCGTCGACCGCGACGGTGCGCACTCTCACCTGCGGTTGGTCCGCGGTGTTGCGCGCCGCGTCGGCACACGCGCGTGGATCGCCTTCGAGCGCGAGCACGGAGCCGGTCGGGCCGACCCGGTCGCCGAGCAGCGCCGCGAACAGGCCGACACCGGCGTACAGGTCGACGACGCGGTCGCCCGGCTGCGCGTCGAGGCCCTCGAGCACAGCTGCGGCCAGCACCGTGGCCGCGCCCGGGTGCACCTGCCAGAACCCCCCTGCGGACACCTCGTAGGACCGGCCCAGCACGTGGTGCCGCACCCCGTGGGGCACCCGCCGCGGCTGGTCGTTGACCACCAGTCCCGCCTCGACCTCGGGCACGTCTGCGATCCGACCGGATACGTGCACGACCCGCTGCGCTCCCGACGCGGTGACCTCGACAGCCTTCGCACCCGGCCAGGTCAGCAGCTCCGCACCGACCGCCTCGACGTCCTCGGTGGCGATCAGGCACGCGTCGACCGGCTCCAGGTCGTGCGACCGGTGCCGGTGCAGACCTGCCCGCCCTGCTCGGTCGACGGCGAACTGCACGCGCGTGCGCCACCGAAGCCCTTCGACGTCGCCGGGCACCGCCTCGACGACGATGTCGCGCGTCAGACCGGCAAGGCGTCGCAGCTGCTCCTCGACCAATGCCGCCTTGAGCAGTCGCTGCCGTGGCAGTGCGACGTGCTGCCAGTCGCACCCGCCGCACCGACCCGGCCGCGCATAGGGGCAGGGCGGCTCGACCCGGTCTGGCGACGCCTCGAGCACCTCGATGGCGTCGGCGCGCAGGTAGGACTTCGTCGTCTCCGTCACGAGCGCGCGCACCCGCTCACCCGGGAGGGCGTGCCGGACGAAGACGACCCGACCGTCGGGGGCTCGTGCGACGCACGCGCCGCCGGCGGCCACCGATCCGACCTCGAGCTCGAGCGGCTCGTTCACGTCCCGTGCGGACGGCGCACGTCGCCCGCGACGTACGGCGGTTGCTCGTCCTCGTCCTTGCGGCGGTCCGACGACTGCAGCTGGTAGGGCACCGAGGTCACCATCACACCGGGCTGGAACAGCAGCCGGCCCTTGAGCCGCAACGCGCTCTGGTTGTGCAGCAGCTGCTCCCACCAGCGCCCTACGACGTACTCCGGGATGAAGACCGTCACCACGTCGCGTGGCGAGGCGAGCCGGATGCGCTTGACGTAGTCGAGGATCGGCCGGGTGATCTCGCGGTAGGGCGAGTCGATGATCGTCAGCGGCACCGGCAGGCCGCGTCGCTCCCACTCCTCCTGCAGCGCGCGTGAGTCCTCCGGGTCGACGGACACGGTCAGCGCGGTCAGGTCGTGCGGTCGGGTCGCACGCGCGTAGGCGAGGGCCCGCAGCGTCGGCTGATGGATCTTCGACACCAGGACGATCGCGTGGTTGCGACTCGGCTGCGCGACGAGGTCGTCATTGAGCGGCTGGAGCTCGAGGCGCACGCGGTCGTAGTGCTTCTTGATGCCGCGCATCAGCACGTACAGGAACGCCATCGCGACCAGCGCGATGTAGGCGCCGCGGGTGAACTTGGTGACGAGCACGATGATGAGGACGGTGCCGGTCATCAGCAGGCCGAAGGAGTTGATCGCCCGTGCCCGCATCATCCGCCCGCGGGTCGCACGGTCTGTCTCGGTGCGCAGCAGGCGCGTCCAGTGCCGGACCATGCCGATCTGGCTGAGGGTGAACGAGATGAACACCCCGACGATGTAGAGCTGGATGAGCTTGGTGACCTCGGCGTCGAACGCGACGATGAGCAGCATCGCGAATACCGCGAGCAGCACGATGCCGTTGCTGTAGGCCAGCCGGTCGCCGCGGGTGTGCAGCTGACGCGGCAGGTAGCCGTCCCTCGCCAGGATCGAGCCGAGCACCGGGAAGCCGTTGAACGCGGTGTTGGCGGCCAGGATGAGGATGACCCCTGTGAAGGCGATGGTCAGGTAGAAGGCGAGCGGGAAGCCGTCGTACACCGCCCTGGCGAGCTGGCTGATGACCGTCTGCTGGTGGTAGCCCTCGCCAACCGGCACGCCGTCGCGGAGCAGCTGGGTCGTGGGGTCCTCGGCGAAACGGAGGTTCGTCACGCGGCCGAGCATGATGATGCCCATGAGCATCGTCACGGCGATGGTGCCCATGAGAAGCAGCGTCGTCGCGGCGTTCTTGGACTTCGGCTTCTTGAAGGCTGGTACGCCGTTGCTGATGGCCTCGACACCGGTCAGCGCCGCGCAGCCCGAGGAGAACGTCCGCAGCAACAGGAAGGCCGCCCCGAGCCCGGCGAACCCGTCCTCGAAGCCGTGCTCCGGTTTGATCGTGAAGCCGGCGCTCTCGACATCGGGCAGGTCGCCGGTTGCATGCCGAAGCAGGCCGTAGAGCGTCATGCCGACGATGGCGATCATGAAGCCGTACGTCGGGATCGCGAAGGCGGCGCCCGACTCCTTCACGCCACGCAGGTTGACCGCCGTGAGCAGGATGACGAGGCCGACCGCGATGGTGGACTCGTGGCCGCGCACGGACTCGATCGCCGAGCCGGCGTTCTGCACACCGGACGAGACCGACACGGCGACGGTCAGCACGTAGTCGACCAGCAGGGCGGCGGCGACGGTCAGGCCAAAGCGCGGGCCGAGGTTCTCGTTGGCGACCTCGTAGTCACCGCCACCACTGGGATAGGCGTGCACGTTCTGCCGGTACGACGCGACGACGGTCAGCATGACCACGACGACGGCGAGCCCGACCTTCCAGGAGAAGGAGTACGCCGCCAGCCCCGCGATCGACAGCGTCAGGAAGATCTCGTCGGGGGCGTAGGCCACCGAGGACAGCGCGTCGCTGGCGAAGACGGGCAGGGCGATCTTCTTCGGCAGCAGCGTCTCGCCGAGCCGGTCGCTGCGCAGTGCTCGGCCGATGAGCAGGCGCTTCAGGAAGTCACCGGCGCTGGACACGGGCGCCAGAGTACGGCGTAGGTGATCACGTACGCGTCACGCGTGTAGCGTCACTTCCCGTTCGAGCACCACCGAGCGTCGACCGTCGAGAGGCCCCGCGTGCACGTCGTCATCATGGGGTGCGGTCGCGTCGGGTCGGCGCTGGCCAGGAGCCTCGAGAAGCTCGGCCACGACGTCGCCGTCATCGACCGCGACCCGGCTGCCTTCCGGCGCCTGTCCGCGGAGTTCGGTGGCCGCAAGGTGACCGGCATCGGCTTCGACCGCGACACGCTCATCGAGGCGGGGATCGACAAGGCCGACGCGTTCGCCGCCGTCAGCAGCGGTGACAACTCCAACATCATCGCGGCGAGGGTGGCGCGCGAGACGTTCGGTGTCGACAACGTCGTCGCGCGCATCTACGACGCCAACCGGGCGGCGGTCTACCAGAAGCTCGGCATCCCGACGGTCGCCACCGTGCGATGGACGGCCGACCAGGTGATCCGCCGGCTGATCCCCGAGGGCCTGCTCAGCGAGTGGCGCGACCCGAGCGGCAAGGTCGTCCTCGCGGAGGTGGCGCTGTCCCCCGACTGGGTCGGCACGAGGATCACCGCGCTCGAGGAGGCGACCGGCGCTCGCGTCGCGCTCTTGACCCGGCTCGGCGACGGGATGCTGCCCAACACCACCACGCTGTTCCAGGAGGGCGATCTCGCGCACTTCGCGCTCGAGTGGAACCGCCTCGACGCGGTCACCGCGATCTGCGCCGCTGGTCCGAAGCCGGGGAGTGACTGATGCGCGTCGCCATCGCAGGAGCGGGCAACGTCGGTCGGTCGATCGCCGGCGAGCTGCTCGGCAACGGCCACGAGGTGTTGCTCATCGAGCGCGAGCCGAAATCCCTGAAGGTCGAGACCGTGCCCGGGGCCGAGTGGCTGCTGGCCGACGCGTGCGAGCTCGACACCTTGGTCGAGGCGCGCGTGCAGACCTGCGACGTCGTGGTGGCCGCGACCGGTGACGACAAGGTCAACCTCGTCGTGTCCCTGCTCGCGAAGACCGAGTTCGGCGTCGACCGCGTCGTCGCGCGCGTCAACCACCCGAAGAACGAGTGGCTGTTCAACGAGTCGTGGGGAGTCGACGTCTCGGTGTCCTCACCGCGGTTGCTCGCTGCCGTCGTCGAGGAAGCGGTCTCCGTCGGAGACCTTGTGCGACTGCTGACCTTCCGGCAGGGGCAGGCCAACCTCGTCGAGCTGACGCTGGCCGCCGACGCGCCGCTCGTCGGCAAGCTGGTGGGGACCGTGCCGTGGCCGACGGACAGCGCGCTCGTCGCGATCCTGCGCGAGGGCCGCGTCATCACGCCGTCGGCCGACATCGCGATGGAGGCAGGTGACGAGCTGCTGCTCGTCGCGACCGCGGAGGTCGAGGACGAGCTCGACCAGCTGCTCGGCGGCCACCGCCGACCGAGCGCCTGAGCAGGCTCCGACTACTTGTACGTGAAGGTCGCCTTCACGCTGGCGGTCGGACTGCCGGCCCAGTTGCACGCGACGATCGTGACGGTCTGCGCCTTCTTGAAGCGGATCTCCATGACCTCCGGGCCGCCGGCGACGGGGGCGTAGCCGCCGGCGCCGGATGAGGTCGCCTCCGACTTGTCGGCGTCCATCAGCAGCGCATCCCAGGCCCACCCACCCTGCCCGGGCCCATGTCGAACTGCCGTCATTTCCTGCGACGCCGGCGGCGCTCCGAACGACCGACTGCTGGCCGCGCACGCCGAACTGCTGTCATGTACTGCCTACTGGCGTGCCGGCGTGCCGGCATACAACTTCTTACGGCAGTTCGACATAGCCGGGGAGGGCCTACCTGCCTCGGCCGTCTCGGTCGGGTGCGCATTCCCAAGCCGAGCAATCCCGCCCCGCTCTGCCCCGCTCGCCCGATCGCGGCTCACGGCGTCACCGGGCGCGCTTAGACCGGGTCGCCGCCGCCGATGCCTTCGGCGGCGCGCTCGGCGGCCGCGGCGCCGGTGGCGGCAGCGGCAGCCTCGGGCAGGCCGGCCCGGCGCACCATCCGCACCGTCAGCAGCGCGGCGCCGATGATGAGCGGCCACTTCACGG
Organism: Frankiaceae bacterium; assembly: GCA_016650445.1. GTDB lineage: Bacteria > Actinomycetota > Actinomycetes > Mycobacteriales > SCTD01 > RYN-124. The sequence goes on from JAENVS010000008.1 coordinate 34,693, forward strand.
CGTTGACGACCACGAGCAGCAGTCCGTCGTTGTCGCCCTCGCGGCGGTAGACCATAGTCGCGATCCCGGCGCGGATGAAGAACGTCGCAGCCCAGACCGCCGTGCAGATGCGCGCAGCGCGGTACAGCGGCGGGTGGTCACGCCAGGCGGCGTACTTCGGGTCGTACGCCGCAAGCGCAGCGCCCACGGCCGGTCGTCCGACCATGAGGGAAAGCACGAAGCCGACGCCCATGGCGGCGGTGATCACGATGCCCGGCAGGAAGAAGCCCTCGCCCTTGCCGGTCGCGCGCGCGATGACCACCGCGATCGCCAGGCCGAAGAAGCCGCTGCCCGCCTGCTGCAGCGACTGGCCGCGCACGCGGCGCAGGGCCACGATCGCCAGCCCTGCGACGACCGCCACGACGATCGCCGTCGTCAGGTTGTCGGTGATGAGCCGGGTGACCACGAAGACCGTCGCCGGGACCGCGCTGTCGAACAGGCCCCGCCCGCCGCCCAGCGCATCGACGAAAGTCGTCGCGGAGACGTCGCGGCCGTCGTCCGCGGGTCGCTCGCCGGTGGGCTCAGGCACCGGACGCGCGCAGCTCGTACGCCGGGTTGTAGATCGTCGCGCGACCGTCCTGCCGGGTCAGCCGCCCGCGGACGACGACGGCGCGGCCCGGGTCGATCCCGCGGATCCGCCGCCGGCCGAGCCAGATGAGCGTCACGGTGCCGGTGCCGTCGTACAGCTCGGCCTCGAGGGTCGGGACCCCGGCAACCGGGCGCAGCACGACAGCGCGCAGGGTGCCGGCCACGCAGACCGGTGCACCGACGGAACAGGCGGAGACGTGCGTGGCGCCGGCTGAGGACGACTCGTCCCGCAGCTCCTTGCTCTCGAGCTCCAACTCGTCGGCGGCCAGCCGCGAGAGGGCACGGCGGAAGCGGCCGGGCTCCTTCGCGACATCGGGCACGTCGCCAGCGTAGGTCAGCGAGGGTGTGTCAGCGGGTCTCGGTGATCTCCGGCCCGCGCTCGGGCATCGGCAGGCCGCCGCCGCCCTCCTGCTCGCCCTCCGCGTCGGCCGCCTCCGCCGCCGCCGCTGCCTGCTCGGCGACATCGCGCGGGAGGTGCAGGGGCAGCGCATCGCGCACGGCCATCGCCTCGCCACCGCGATGCACGACGACGTCGCGCAGTACCGTCTCGAGGCCCACGGCCGCGGCGGCGCCGGTCGCGGCCGGGCCGGTGAGGAGCGCGCGCAGGAACCACCGCGGTCCGTCGACACCGAGGAAGCGGGCTGGAGCGAGCATCGCGCCCTGACCGGGCACCTCGGTCGGCACCTGCGCCTTCAGCTCGAGCCCGTACGGGCCCTCCACGTGCTCGGCCTTGCCGCCGCTCTGCTCGAGCGCCTCGGCGATCTCGGTGCGCACCTCGCCCCAGATCCCGCTGCGCTTGGGCGCCGCGAACACGTTGATCTGCATCGACGACTCGCCCTGCACCATCGTGGCCGCGACGACCTCGCCGTCGGGCCCCACGTCGACGCGGACCTCGGTCCCGTCGGGCACCGGGAGCCGCAGTGATCCCAGGTCGATGCGCTGCACCTCGTCGTCGGGCGCGTCCTCCGAGTCCCAGGGGCCCTCGGGTCGGCGGTCACCGTCGCCCCCGCCCGCCTCGGTCTCGGTCTCAGCCTCAGCGGCGAGCTGCGCGTCGATGATGGCGAGCAGCTCGGCGTCCTCGAGCGCCTGGTCCTCGGGATCGAGGGCGTAGTCCTCGAGGTCGTCTTCTTGCTTCTTGCGTCGGAACACGTCTCAACCGCCTTCTGTCTGACTCGCCGATTGCCCGCCGAGCGAGGAGTGCCCACCGGTGGAGCCATGGCCGCCCTCGCCACGCACGGACTCGGGCAGCGCGACCGTCTCGCGCCACGCCACCTGCTCCACACGCTGCACGACGAGCTGTGCGACCCGGTCGAGGCGCCGCAGCCGCACGGGCTCGGACAGGTCGTGGTTGACGAGGATCACCTTCACCTCGCCGCGGTAGCCCGCGTCGATCGTGCCAGGGCTGTTCACGATGCCGACGCCGTGCTTGGCGGCCAGGCCGGAGCGCGGGTGCACGAAGGCGGCATAGCCCTCGGGGAGCGCCAGCGCGATCCCGGTCGGGAGCACGACCCGCTCCCCCGGCTTGACCTCGGCGTCGACCGTGGTGACCAGGTCGCAGCCGGCATCGCCTGGATGCGCGTACGACGGCAGGGGCACGTCTGGGTCGAGCCTCGTGACGGACACCTCGAGCATGGCCAGGAACCTACCGCCGTACCGTCTAGTGCCAGCCCTCGCAAGCCAGCCCCCGCGACATCGGAGTCAGTAGTGAGCAAGTCCGTTCTCGTCACCGGTGCCAACAGCGGCATCGGCCTGGTCACCGTTCTCGAGCTCGCCGGAGCCGGCTACGACGTCATCGGGTCGGTCCGCAGCGCGGCCAAGGCCGACCTCCTGCAGCAGGCAGCCGACGCCAAGGGCGTGGCGGTCCGCACCATCGAGATGGACGTCAACGACACCGACGCGTGCAAGCAGGGCATCGAGGAGCTCGCCGGCATGACCGACGGCGGCCCGTGGGCGGTCGTGAACAACGCCGGCTACGTCCAGGCAGGGGCGGTCGAGGACATCGACGACGACCTCGTCCGCGCGCAGCTCGAGACCAACCTGGTCGCGCCGATGCGGATCGCGCGGCTCGTTCTGCCGAGCATGCGGGAGCGCGGCGAGGGCCGCATCGTCAACGTGAGCTCGATCGCCGGCCGGCTGTCGACGCCCCTGATGGGCTGGTACTGCGCCTCCAAGCACGGCCTGGAGGCGGTCACCGACGCGCTGCGCATGGAGGTCGAGCCCGACGGCATCCGGGTGATCCTCGTCGAGCCGGGGATGTTCGGCACCGACATCTGGTCGGCCGCCCAGCAGGACCAGTTCCCGCCCCCGACGACCGCGCGCTACGCCGCGGCGTATGCGCGCAGCGACTCGCTGAGCGCGCAGAGCAAGCGGCTCCCCGACCCCATCTGGGTCGCCCGGACGATCCGCGTCGCGCTGTCGAACCCGCTGCCGATGGCCCGCTACCTCGTCGGCGCCGACGCAGTCGGCGGTGTGCTCGCCGAGACGCTGATCCCGACTGCAGTCACCGACTACGTCAAGGCGGTCACGACCGGCCTGCGCTCGCTGCCGGTGAAGATCCCCTTCCTGCAGTGACCTCCCCCGCGGCGTCGTACCGGGAGCGCTGGATCGTCCCGCTGGTCTGGTGGCCTTGCACGTTGGGGCTGGCGACGCTGGTCGCGGCCGAGCTGCACAGCGGCTTTCCCGGCCCGCGGGCGGTCCTGCCCTACGCGGTGCTGCTGCCGCTCGCTGCCGTCCTGCTGGCGGCCGGTTCGCGCGGCAGCGTGACCGTCACCGACGGCGTGCTGCACGTCCCCACCGCCCGGATCCCGATCACCCACCTGGCGGACGGCGTCGTGCTCGACCGGGAGGCGTTCCGGCTGCAGACCGGGCCGATGGCCGACCCGCGGGCGTTCGTCGTGAGCCGGCCGTGGCTGCACACCGCGGTCCGGCTCACCCTCGACGACCCCGACGACCCGACGCCGTACTGGGTCGTGGGCACCCGCCGTCCGGCGGACCTGCTGGCGGCGATCCGGGCAGAGGCGGCCGCGGCGAGGCCCTGATCGGCGCGTTGCGTGGAGGAGGTCGGCGCCTGAGCCGGTGTGGCCCTAGCCTGTGGCGGCGTGGACCCCGTCGAGGTCGCCTACGCCGGCGTCACCGGTCAGCTCGCGCTGCTGCGCTCCGGTGCGCTGACCGCCGAGCAGCTGCTGGACATCTGCCTCGAGCGCATCAATCGGTACGACGGCCGGCTCGGCGCCTTCCGGACGCTCTTTCGCGACCGGGCCCGGGCCGAGGCGGTGGCAGCCGACGCCGCGCGGACCGCCGGCCAGGACCGGCCCCTGCTCGGCATCCCGATCGCCATCAAGGACAACATCGCCATCGAAGGGCACGCGCCGTCGATGGGCACCGGCTCCCCCGAACCGGTCGCGGCGCGTGATGCCGAGCTCGTACGGCGACTCCGCGACGCGGGCGCCGTCATCGTCGGCACAACTCGGCTGCCCGAGCTGGCCCTGTGGCCCTTCACGGAGTCGGCGACGTGGGGCGCGACCCGCAACCCCTGGGACACCGAGCGGACGACCGGGGGCTCCTCCGGCGGATCCGCAGCGGCCGTCGCTGCCGGCCTGGTCGCCGCCGCGCACGCCAGCGACGGCGGTGGCTCCATCCGCATCCCGGCTGCCTGCTGCGGCCTGGTCGGGCTGAAGCCGCAGCGCGAGCTCGTGCCGCTGGGCGCCGGCGGGGACGACGCCGCGGAGCACTGGCACGGTCTGTCGGTTGCCGGCGTACTCACCCGCACGGTCGCCGACACCGCGCTGGTCCTCGAGGTGATGACCGACGGTGCGCTGTCGGTCGACCCCGCCACCGACCCCGGACCGCTGCGGGTCGCATGGTCGGTCAAGGGCGCCGTACCGACCCCGGTGGACCCGGCGGTCCGCCGCGGCCTCGACGCGGTCCTCGCCGCGCTGCGCGGGCTGGGGCACGCGGTGGCCGAGGCGCCGCCGTCGTACGCCGGGGTGCAGGAGTCGTTCCTCACCCGCTACGCCCGCGGAGTGCGCGACGACCTGGTCCGGCTCGTCGACCCGTCGGCGACGGAGCAGCGGACGCGGGCGGTCGCCGCCATGGGGGCCCGGATGCCCGACGCGCTGCTCACCAGGGCGCGCCGGCTGGGCAACGAGGCGGCCGCTCGGCTGAGCACGCTGCCGGGGGACGCCGACGTGCTCGTGCTGCCCACCATCCCGCACCCACCGCTCCCGGTCGGCGCGATGAGCGGGCTGCGAACGCTGGCGCTCGCCGGCCGCGTGACGCCCTTCACCGCCCCGTGGAACGTCACCGGCCAGCCGGCGCTGTCGATCCCGTCCGGGATGACCGACGACGGGCTGCCGGTCGCGGTGCAGCTGGTCGGCCGGCCGAGCAGCGACGGGCTGCTCCTGCAGGTCGCCGCCCAGCTCGAACGGGTCCTCGACTGGCCGGCGAGGCGACCCGTCCTGGTTTGACGCAAACGTCCCACGGGTGTGCGGCGCGCCACGGGATGAGTCCCGCTCACGTGGGTACCGTCGCGATCATGGTCCGGATGCTGGCCGCCCCGACCGGGGCAGCGGTCGACCTCGACGTGCTGCTCGCGAGCCACCTCAAGCGCGGCCTGCAGACCACCGTGCTCGAGACCCGCACCGCCACGGTCGTGTTCGACACCGGCGACGGCGGCGAGTGGACCATCGACATCGGGGCGGGCCGGGGTCGGGCGCGGCGCGGGGGCGCGACGCGGCCGACGCTGCGCGTGACTGCCCGCCCGCAGGTGCTCGCCGACATCGTCCAGGCCCGTACGTCGGGCGTGAACGCGTTCCTCGCCGGTGACCTGACCGTGCGGGGCGACCTGGCGCTGGCACTGCAGCTCGACGGCCTGTTCACCGGCGACGTGACCCGTGAGGTCACCCACCCGCGCGCGTTCAGCATCGACGCGATGGGCATCCGCACGTCCTACCTCGAGGCCGGGCCGCCCGACGCGCCGCCGGTGCTGCTGCTGCACGGGCTCGGCGCGACCAACGCGTCGCTGCTGCCCGTGCTGGCCGACCTGGCCGTCGACCATCGGGTGCTCGCCCCCGACCTGCCCGGTTTCGGCGCGTCGGCGGCACCGTCGGCGGCGTACAACCCCGCCTGGTTCGCGGCTTGGGTCGAGGCCTTCCAGGTGGCGACCCGCAGCCGCGGCGCCGTGCTGGTCGGCAACTCGCTCGGCGGCCGGGTCGCGCTGGAGGCCGGTCTCACCCATCCGCGCTCGGTCCGCGGGCTCGTCCTGCTCACGCCGTCGCCCGCGTTCGTGCGGCTTCGGCAGTGGGTGCCGCTCGTCCGGCTCTCCCCACCCGAGCTCGCTCGACTGCCCCTGCCACAGCTCACCCACCGGATGGTCGTCGAGGGCATCCGCATCATGTTCAGCGAGCCCGACCGGCTGCCCCGGCAGTGGTACGACGCCGCAGCTGACGAGGCCCGCCGCGTGCTGCGCAAGCCAGGCCACCGGGTCGCGTTCTTCTCGTGCGCGCGCCAGATCTACCTCGAGGACGCCTACGGCAAGCGCGGCTTCTGGCAGCGGCTGCCCGGACTGCAGCCGCCGGCGCTGTTCCTGTGGGGCGACCGCGACCGGCTGGTCCCGTCGTCGTTCGCGCGGCACGTCGCCGCGGCCCTGCCGCAGGCCGGCCAGGTCGTGCTGGAGGACTGCGGGCACGTGCCGCAGTTCGAGCACCCGGCCGAGACGATGGCGATGATCCGGGGGTACCTGGAGCAGCTCTGACGACTCGCTCTGACCCGCGATGCAGACCTTCCTGCCCTACCCCGACCTGCGCGCCTCGTGCGCGGTCCTCGACGACCGTCGGCTCGGCAAGCAGCGGGTCGAGACGTTCCAGATCCTGCGCGCGCTGACCTGGCCGGCGTACGCCTGGAAGAACCACCCTGCGGTCGCCATGTGGCGCGGCTTCGTGCCCGCGCTGGTCGCCTACGGGCTGGCCAGCTGCGACGAGTGGACCCGCCGCGGCTACGGCGACACCGTCGCTGAGCAGCTCCTCGCGTGGGGCGCGCCGTCTTCCGGGGAGGCGCAGCACGACCTGCCGCCGTGGTTCGGCCTCGACGCGATGCACCGCGCCCACCAGTCGTCGCTGGTGCGCAAGGACCCCGCGCACTACCGGGCCTTCTTCCCGCGGGTGCGCGACGACCTGCCGTACTACTGGCCGCGCCCGGTCTTCCCCCGTTGGCCGGTACGCCGGGAGGCCGGCGCGGTCGACCTGAGCACCGCCCTGAGGATGCTGGGGTTCGCCGCGCCGCAGCCTGGCCAGGCCGAGGCTGTCGCGGCCGCGGTGGCCGGCCACGACGTCCTGCTCGCGCTCCCGTCGGGCGCGGGCGCCTCCGCTGCGGGCCTGCTCGCCGGGCTGTGCACCCCCAGCCGCACCGTCATCGTCACCCCGCCGCTCGGCCGCGCCGCCCAACCCGCACCCGGCGCTGTTGATCCACGAGCCTTTCCACGGGTTGTCAGTGGGGGAACACCCGGAAAGTCCCCGTCGATCAACCGGAAGGCGGCACAGCCCTCGACCGCCAAGCAGCCAGGACCCGCTGACGTCCTCGCGATGCGGGCCGAGCAGCAGCCACCCGAGTGGGTCTTCCGCCGACCCGGGGAGCACGTCGACGGACCCGCGGGCCTGATCGTGCTCGAGGACGCCGCCCGCGCCGGCGACTGGACCCGCCCGCTCGACGTGCCCGTGCTGGCGCTCACCGGACGCTCCACACCGGCCCGCCGCGAGGTGATCGCCCGCCGCCTCGGGCTGACTGCGCCGGTAACCCTCACGCCACGGTGACCGTTCCCACGCCCTCGGTAAGCAGGGAATGGCGCATCCGGGCGCGAAGTGGACAGCTGTCGCGACGTCGCGACCCGCTCCTGGAGATCAGATGCAGATCCGTGCCCCCCGAACTGCCCCTCGTCGCACCGCGGTGCTCGCCGTCATCGCGCTGGTCCTTCCGCTCGCTGCCGTCGCCGCCGCGTCGGCAGCGCCGAAGGCAGCGGTCGTGCAGGCTCCCGGCCGCACCGCGACGCTCCCGAGCAAGGTCTCGCCGGTGGCCGGCCTGGTCGTGGAGAACTCCTTCGTGTCCAGCCTCGGCTGGGTCAAGCCCGGTGACACCTACCCGTCGCGCATCCTGCTGACGAGCACGGCGAAGACCGTGATCTCCACGGTGTCGGTGAGCATCCCGGCGGTGCGCGGGATGACCTGGACCCAGGCCCGATCGGCAGCAGGCACGGCCCGGCTCGCGGGCGGCACCGTCACCTGGAGCGTTCCCTCGGTGCCGGCCGGCACGACCCTCGCGCTGATCCTGGAGGCGAAGGCCAAGACCGCCGCGCAGGAGCCGACGATCGTCTGGCGCGACATCTCCAGCATCGCCAGCGTCCGGGTAGGCAGCGGCACGACCCGTCGCATCGCCAGCCGCGGCCCGAAGGTCATCCCGTCGAGCGGCGGCTTCGAGACCGCGCGCTACGGCGACCGCCCGTTCCCGGTGGTCCCCGTCGACTACGTCGACTTCAAGCACACGCAGTCGGCCACCGAGCTGGACAAGGTCATCAACGACCCGAACAACCCGAGCTCGACGTACAACCTGTACCAGGAGATGAGCTTCGGCCAGCTCTACCCGCACGGCACCGTCGGCTCGGCGGGCGTCGCCTCGCGACCGGTCGCCGACAGCGACGACCTGCACTTCTCCAAGCCCGAGCCCACCCAGACCAACAGCTGCACCGGCACGACCGCCGTGAACCCGGTCGACGGCACCCCGGGGCCGACGTACAGCGAGCGCATCAACGACGGCTGGTACCAGCTGCCCGGGATGCGCGGCTACTACGGCGCTGACGGCAACGGCTCAGCGCTTGTCGGCGCGGTCGGCGGCGTCGGTGCGCTCCAGGCGATCGACTCCGGCTGCGGCCCGACGGCGAAGGCGGCGTACGACGCAGCCGTCGTCGCGGACCCCGACATCGACTACAACGAGTTCGACACGGACAAGGACGGCGTCGTCGACTTCTTCGAGGTCATCTTCCAGGGCTGCGGCGGTCACGGCTCCTCGCAGCTGTCCGCCGCCGGTGGCTGCACCGAGCCGCCGAACGACAACATCTGGCCGCACAGCTCGTCGCTGGAGTTCTCCTACACCGACGCGGCGACCGGGCTCACCGGCTACATCAGCAAGGACCAGCTGAAGAACCTCGAGGGCCAGCCCCTCTGGTACGCCGACAACACCTACACGAAGAAGACGACGCGCAACATGGGCGACAAGCTCAAGGCGCTCGTCCGCGTCGGCCCGTACAACGTCAACCCCGAGGACTCGATCGCGCACGCCAGCGTCATCTCGCACGAGTACGGCCACTCGCTCGGCCTCCCGGACTACTACTCGACCGGCAGCCGCGCGACGTACGGCGACTACTCGCTGATGGCGACCGACAAGGGCCACAACATCGACGTCATCGGCAAGAAGGAGCTCGGCTGGATCGTCCCCGACGTCCTCGAGCCGAGCGCGACCAAAGCCGTCAAGGACTGGCAGGACAGCAAGATCGACACCGGCACGATCCACTGGGTGACGCCGAACGGCGCGCCGTACACGCTCTCGGCGAAGGCCGGCGACTACGGCATCCACAACGGCGAGGCGTACGTCGCGTCGCTCCCCGGTCGGCAGCTGCTCGACCCGGCGAAGATCAGCCAGGGCGCTTCAGGCAAGCAGGTCTGGTACTCCCGCCAGGGCAACGACTTCGGCTGCCCGCCCGTCGGCGGGCACAACCTCGACTTCGCGATCCCCGGACTGGACAAGGTCCCCGCCGGCACGAAGATGACGGCGACGTTCAAGAGCTTCTTCGACATCGAGTGGGACTACGACTACGCCTTCGTCCTGACCGGGAAGCCGGACGACAAGGGCGCGATGACCTACACCTCGCACCCGTCCGACAACGGCTACACGACCCCGGCCGCGAGCAACCCGAACAGCAACACCTGCCAGAGCAAGTACGGCAACGGCCTGACAGGTACGCCGGCGTCGTTCGACGCGGGCACCGCGCCGGTCGACCGGGCCGCCAGTGCCTACCCGGACGGCCCGTTCGTGGCGGACAGCTACGACGTGTCGGCTCTCGCCGGGGTCAAGGGCGGTGTGCTGCGCTTCAGCTACGCCACCGACCCTGGTCTGGCCCGGCTCGGCTGGGTCATCGACGACCTCGAGGTCAAGGCCGGTGACAAGGTGCTCTTCAAGAGCGACTTCGAGAACGGTGACGGCGGCGTCGACGACCCGCGTGTCTACCCCGGTGGCTGCAAGGAGGACCTGTCGGTCTCTGGCGGCCTGTGCACCGAGGGCTGGAGCTACCTCGCGGCCGGCACCCCGTCCGAGCTCGAGCACGCCTACCTGCTGGAGATGCGCGACCGGTCCGGCTTCGACTTCGACGGCCGCGGCGAGAACGACCGCGACGCCATCGCCTTCGAGCCCGGTGTGCTCCTGACCTACACCGACGAGGCGCACGGCTACGGCAACGCCGGCACCGACGACCCGCCCGCGCAGTCACCCCTTGACGCCAAGCCGGTGGCGAACGACGCGGAGCCGGAGCTGAAGGACGCGACGTTCACCGCGGCCACGGGTCGCAGCCACTACAGCGACTTTCGCGGCACACCGCACATCGACAACTACAGCGAGCCGACTCGCAACCCGGAGAAGGACAACGGCGACGGCACCCAGCCGTGGACCTTCGAGTACAACTGCCTGTCCTTCGACGTCACCCGGATCGTCGGCGACGACGCCAACGCGGCCGACACGTTCGACCTGGTCGGCGACGCGACCTTCACCACCTCACGAGGCTGCGTCCCGTTCAACTACGGCATGGCCGCCGCGACGAGGACGCCGGTGAGCACGGGCGGCGCGACCGGCAGCCCCACCGGCAACGGTGCCGGCAACGGCCAGAGCAACTCCGGGAACGCCGACGGCGAGGACTCCGGCGGCGAGCCCGCTGCGGCCCCGACCCGGGGCGGCGGGCTCGCCAGGACAGGCGTCGATGCGGCGATCGCCGTCGCCGTCGGCCTGATTCTCGTGACCGGTGGCGGGTGGCTGCTCACCACCAGGCGCCGGCAGGAGACCTGACCGGGGCTCAGCGAGGGCGCTCCTCCGTCATCATGGTGAGCTCCATCGCGAACAGCCGCGCCGTCTGCACGGCAGACGCGACGACCGACGCGAACGACAGGACGAGCAAGCGGTCCTGCTCGTCGAACGCGTCGACGCGCGTCGAGTCGACCTGCAGCACGCCGATGACCCGGCCCTCGGCCAGCAGCGGGACGCCGTAGTAGCTGCGCACACCGCCTGAGGTCGCGTTGCCGTCGGCGTTGGACTGCACCGCCGCGACGATCGTGATGTCGGGCAGGTAGCGCGGCTCCCCGGTCGCCGCGATGGTCCCCGCGACCCCCTTGCCCACCGGGATCGTCGCGTTCATGGCTTCCGGCGGCGCCGGGGGCTCGGTCGCCGCCAGGCGCACGACGTTGCCCTCGACGAGCTGGATCGACCCGCCCGTGAAGTCGACGACCTTGCGCAGCGCGATGAACGACCGCTCCAGCACCGACTCGAGGTCGAGGCAGGCACTGACGTCGCGGGCGCAGTCGAGCAGCAGCCGGTACCTGCGCGCCTCGTCGAGGCCGGCCCGCGGCTCACCGGAACCACGCGGTGCGGGAACGAACTGCTCGATGCCGGCAGCCGCCCCGAGGATGCCGGCCGCGGCGTCGGCTGCCATCGGGCTGGCAAGGACGTAGCCCTGCGCGGACTCGCAGCCCAGCCGGCGCAGCGCAGCGAGCTGCTCCGGTGTCTCCGCTCCCTCCGCGACGACGCGCAGGCCGAAGGCGTGCGCCATCGCGACGACGCCGCCCACGATGGCGGCGCTGCCGGCGTCGGTCGCGACACCGGCGACGAACGACTGGTCCACCTTCACGGTGTCCACGGGGAACTGGGTCAGGTACGACAGCGAGGCGTGGCCGGTGCCGAAGTCGTCGATCGCCAGCCGGATGTCGAGGTCCCGCAGGGCTCGCAGTGCGGTGACGACAGGGGCCACGTCACCGACGAGAGCCGTCTCGGTGAGCTCCAGGCAGAGCCGGTTGCCGGGTAAGCCGGTCTCGACCAGCAGCGCCTCCACCAGCTCGGGGAAGCCCGACATCGTCAGCTGCCGCGGGGAGACGTTGACCGACACCGTCGTCGGCGCGCCCAGCCCGCGAGGCCAGCCGGCCGCGTCGATCATGGCGCGGCGCAGCACCCAGGTCCCGAGCTCCACGATGAGGTCGCTCTGCTCGGCGACGGGCACGAACTCCGACGGCCGGATGCTCCCCCGCTCCGGGTGGTACCACCGCAGGAGTGCCTCGAGGCCGGAGACGCGGCCCGTCGTGAGGTCGACGATCGGCTGGTAGACGAGCCGCAGTCCGTTCTCCCGCACGGCGCGGCGCAGGTCGGTCTCGAGCTCGTGCGTGCGGACCGCAGCGGTGTGCAGCGACGGCGTGAACATCTGCACCCGGGCGCCACCCGAGCCCTTCGCGGCGTACATCGCCGTGTCGGCGTCGCGCAGCAGGGTGTCCGCGGTGTCGCCCGTGTGCGCGATGGCGGCGCCGATGCTGGCACGGATGACGACGTCCGAGCCCCCGTCGAGGTGCACCGGCGGCCGCAGTGCGGCGAGCACCCGAACGCCGATGCGGATCAGGTCGTCCTCCGCGCCGGCGTCGTAGCAGAGCATCACGAACTCGTCGCCGCCGATCCGCGCGACGAAATCGCCGGGCCGGACGACCTGGGCGAGCCGGTCCCCGGCCGCGACGAGCAACGCATCGCCGGCGGCATGGCCCAGCCCGTCGTTGACGACCTTGAAGCGGTCGAGGTCGAGGAACAGCACTCCGAGCCGGTCGCCTCGCTCGAGTGCCGCCTCCATCCGCGACCGCAGCAGTGCCCGGTTCGGGAGGCCGGTCAGCCCGTCGTGCGTCGCGAGGTGCGACAGCCGTGCCTCGGACTCCTTGCGGTCGGTCACGTTCTCGATCTGCACGACGACGCGCGGGGGCACGCCGGCCGAACCCGCGAGCCAGGACGCCGCGACCAGGCCCCAGCGAGGCAGGCCGTCGGGGCGGGTCAGCCGCACCTCCAACCGCGTCGCGGGGTGGATCGCGCGCAGCTCGCCGAGCGCGCGACGGAGCAGCTGCGCGTCATCGGGGATGACGTGGATGTCGAGCGTCGTGCCGATCAGGGCGTTCTCCGCGGAGCCGAGCAGCTGCCCCAGCGAGCGGTTGACCTGCAGCAGGGCCAGCTTCTCGTCGAGCAGCGCCATCCCGATGGAGGCGTGCTCGAACGCGGCCCGGAACTGCTCCTGCGCCTGGCGCAGCCGGGCGCCGGAGCGACGCGTCAGGGTGGAGATGGCCGCGGCAGGTGCGGTGAACAGGACGATCAGCACGCAGATCTGCGCCACGCCGTACGTCGCACCCGTCACGTCCTGCTGCGGCCACACCGCGGCGACGAGCCCGACGGGAACGCCGGTGACGAGCGCGCCGCGCCAGCCCCACCGCACGGGGCCGATGAGAAGAACGAAGATGCCGTACGTCGTACCGGCCCCGGGGTAGGAGGCAAAGCCGATCGAGTACGCCGAGTAGATGAGGACGTCGATCGCGGTCGCCACCTGCGCCGCCCGGCGCGCGGCGCGGTCGGTGCGGAGCCGGCACAGCGGGATGACGGCGGCCAGGCTCCCCAGACCCACCGCGACGTGCAACCAGAAGGCGACCGTGAGGGCCTTGCCCTCCCCCTCCCGCTCGGTCGCCGCGACGACCAAGGTCGCCGCGCCGGCGAGAACGACGGCGGCCCGAAGGAGCCCGTACGTCGCCTCCGACCGCGCCGCCGGCGTGCCCGCAGCGAGGCGGGCCGTGAGGCCGCGCATCCGAGGCGGGGACATGGGCGGCGCACCTTCGGCTGGGGACACAGGCGTCGTCACCGACGCTACGGTCCCTGTTACTCACCGTCACTGGTCATCGAGAGTGGAATGCCCTAGTCACGACGGACGATGGCAAATCAGTGGCCTTTGCGCAGATCCGCCCTCAGCGTGTCGCCCAGCGAGCGGGTCTGGCGCCGGTTCAGCTCGGCCCCGGCCACCGCCCCGGCCAGGAACGGCGCCATCGTCGTCACGTTGCGGCCGAGCCGGCGCAGCACCCGGCTGCGCAGCTGCGCGCGCCGCCGTGCCCAGCACCGAGGCGAGCGAAGGCCCGCCCGCCGTGGCGTCGATCCCGCGCTTGGTCGCCCACGACATCAGGTACGCCGTCGCCACCTGCGATCGGGTGCCGACGGGGGCGCGGCCGTAGACCACGTGCAGCTCAGCCACCAGCTTGAGCTCGACGGAGACCACCGCGACCGTCTCGGCCGCGAGCTGGACCGGAGCGGCCAGCAGCGTCGGAGGCGCGGCGAACTCGGCGGCCGCCAGGGCGCCACCCGCGGCGCCGATGCCGGCCGTCGTGCGGGCCGCGGCGCTCACGAGCGCCTCGGCGAGGTCGTCGCCGGACAGACCGCCGTGGTGCTGTCGGAGCGTGAGCAGGTCGCGGACCGGCACGTGCGGGGCCACGTCGGCCACCGCCTCGACCAGCCACCGGCCGCTCACGGCGGCTCGGGCGCCGGCCAGCCGGGCGCCGGAGCCGAGAAGCGCGGCCAGGCGGACGAGCAGCCGGCCGCGCTCGCCGCGATCCAGGTCGGCGTCGGAGAGCTGGGAGACCAGCTCGCCGACCTGCTCGCGCCGCGCCAGCTCCCCGCTCATGGCCTCAGTGCTCCCGCTACGCGCACTCTTTGCAGATGAGCCGGCCGCCCTTGTCGGAGGCCAGCTGGCTGCGGTGGTGCACCAGGAAGCAGCTGGAGCAGGTGAACTCGTCGCTCTGCTTCGGGAGCACCCGCACGGTGAGCTCCTCGCCGGACAGGTCGGCCCCGGGCAGCTCGAGCGCCTCGGCCAGATCTGCCTCGTCGACGTCGACGCTGCTCGCCTGCGCCTCGGCACGGCGGGCCTTCAGCTCTTCGAGGCTGTCCTCGCCGAGGTCGTCCGCCTCGGAGCGGCGGGGCTGGTCGTAGTCGGTGGCCATGGTCTTGGGCCCTCTCTGTTCGTGTCCGGCGCGTGGACAACGCGCAGAAGCGCCGTCTTGTGCCCGTTGCGGCAGGTGATCTGGACCGCAGGCGTGCCCCGCTAGCCGGGCTGAGCGCCAGACCATAGCCCCATGGCGACCTGACGCCCAGGACAGGGGCAGATCGCGGCGTTTCGGGGTCGTTCGACCCCTCTGCGCTTCGTGGCTACATCCGGGCGAACTTCCAGAACTCCGCGGTGGCATCGACCTCGTCGCCCGGCACGGTCCAGCGGTGCGGGTAGCCCGGAAGCTGGCGGATGATGATGTTGCTGCCGGGGGCGGCGGCGCGGATGGTGCGGACGTCGCGCAGGAAGCAGCGCAGCCGGGTGGAGTAGCGGTTGCCCGCCCACGGGACAGCGGTGTCCTTCAGACCGTGGATGGCCAGCGCGCGGATCGGCCCGTCGCAGTGCGGGATCTCGAGGGTTCCGCTCATCACGCCCACGGTGTCGACGAGGTCGGGACGGGCGCACGCGAGGCGGTAGGCCATCATCCCGCCGTTGGAGAAGCCGACGACGGAGATGCGCCCTGCCCCGCGTGCGCGCAGGTCGGTCACGACATCGGACAGGAACGTGACGTCGTCGACGCCGTACTGCGCCGCGTCTCCACAGCACAGTCCCGCGTTGAACGACATCCGGACGCCCTCGGGGTAGGCGACGAGGTCGCCGTCACGGTCGGAGAGCTTGCTGAACCCGGCGATCGACTCGAAGTGCTCGACGGTGTCCTTCACGCCGTGCAGCACGATCATGGCCGGTCGGCCCTCGGCCATGGCCGGGACCCGGCGCAGCAGCGGCGGCGTGTGCAGGACGTACGCGCGACCGCTGGCCAGGACGACGCGGCTGTCCGCTCCGTCCCGCACCGGGTCGATGGCACCCGCCAGTGGGGCGGCGATGCCGGCGCCCGCGATCAGCCCTGCAAGACCGGCGAGGACGACACGTCGGCGGGTCCAGCGCATCCGTGTCCCCTTCCGTCCCGGTCTCGTCAGTGTTGCTTACCGCGGGGAGCTTCGCGTGCGCGACGGGCCAACCCGCCGATGACCGCCTCCGGATAGGCGCCCCACAGCAGGTCCGTGAGCTCCCGGACGACAGCATCGCGGTCCGGGGACCCCGTGAGCAACCACCAGTCGCCGGCGCTCTGGACCATTCCGACGATTCCCCTCGCCCATGTCTCGGCGCGGGCCGACCCCGGCTTCAGTCCCAGCTCGGCGGCGATGCCCAGCGCGAGCAGCTCGGAGAAGCGCCGCAGGAAGCTCTGGACCTGCCCGTGGGCCTCGGCCGCGGCGGGGAACTCCGAGGAGTGCACGAGGAAGCGGTAGACCTGCGGCTCGGCCTCGATCGTCGCGAGATAGGCGCCGATGGTGCGCTCGACACGCTCGCGTGCGGAACCCCCCGCAGCGAGTGCCTGCTGCAGCACCTCGAGCAGGCGGGCCGTGTGGCGCTCGGCGAGTGCGGCGTACAGCCCGCTCTTGTCCCCGAAGTGGCGGTAGAGGATCGGCTTGGTGATGCCGGCCTCGGCCGCGATGGACGCCATGGACACCGCCGGGCCGTCGCGCTGCACGATGCGGTCCGCGGCCTCGAGCAGCTCCTCGCGGCGCGCCTCGCGGTCGGGCGGACGCGCCAGCGAGAAGGCATTGGCCAAAGAGGAGGGGACAGTCATCAGGGGATCTGGATGCCCGAGATCGCCCGGCTGATGATCAGCCGCTGGATCTCGCTGGTGCCCTCGAAGATCGTGTAGATCTTCGCGTCGCGGTGCCAGCGCTCGACGGGGTACTCGCGGGTGTAGCCGTTGCCGCCCAGGATCTGGATCGCCTGCTCGGTGACCCAGACGGCGGTCTCGCCGGCGTACAGCTTGGACATCGAGCCCTCACCGCTGCTGAAGGGCACCGAGTTGCGGCCCATCCAGGCCGCGCGCCACACGAGCAGACGCGAGGCGTCGAGCCGGGTCTTCATGTCGGCGAGGGTGAACGCGATGCCCTGGTTGGTGATGATCGGGCGGCCGAACTGCTCACGCGTCTTGGCGTACTCGAGGGAGTACTCGTACGCCGCCCGCGCGATGCCGACGGCCTGCGCCCCGACGCTGGGCCGGCTGGCCTCGAAGGTCGCCATGGCCGCCTGGCCGCCCTTCTCGCGCTCGGTCTTCACGTGGTGCCCGCGCTGGGCGGATTCCATCCGCTCCCGTGCCTTCGCGAGGCGCCCGTCGAGCTTCTCCTTGCCGCCGAGCAGGGCGGAGCCGGGGATGCGCAGGTCGTCGAGGATGACCTCTGACGTGTGCGACGCACGGATGCCGTGCTTCTTGAACTTCTGGCCCTGTGCGAGGCCCTTGCCCTTGAACTCCGGGCCCACGACGAACGACGCCTGACCGCGCGCCTTGAGCTCCGGGTCGACCGCCGCGACGATGACGTGCACGTCGGCGATGCCGCCGTTGGTGATCCACGTCTTGACGCCGTTGAGGACCCACTCGTCCTTCGCCTCGTCGTACACCGCCGTGGTCTTCATGCTGCTGACGTCGGAGCCGGCGTTGGGCTCGGAGACGGCGAGCGCGCACAGCCGCGGGTCGTCCGGCGTACCGAAGCACTGCGGCGCCCACTCGGCGAGCTGGTCCGGCGTGCCGTTGGCGAGGATGCCGGCGAGGCCGAGCGTCGTGCCGACGATCGACAGGCCGATGCCGGCGTCGCCCCAGAACAGCTCCTCCATCGTGATCGGCAGGCTGATGCCGGTCTCGTCGCCCCAGGTGCTGGCGAAGAAGTCGAGGCTGTAGATGCCCGCCTTCGCGGCCTCCTGGATGACCGGCCAGGGCGTCTCCTCGCGCTCGTCCCACTCGGAGGCGGCGGGGCGAATGACGTTGACGGAGAACTCGTGCAGCCACTTCTGCAGGGTCCGCTGGTCCTCGGTGAGCTCGAGGGTGAAGCCGGTCATGGCGCGCTCCTGGGGCGTGGGGGGGGTTACCGGCGGTAACAGTGCGCGCGGCGGCGCCGCCGTGTCAAGCGTGGCGAGCGTCACGGCGCGTACCGCTTGACCAGTGTTACCGCCGGTAACATCCTGGGGCGTATGGCATCTGTGACCGCCCGTTCCCTTGTCGTGCACGGCCACCGCGTCCACTACGTCGAGGCGGGTGCCGACAGCGGCGGCCCCGTCGTGGTGCTCATCCACGGCATCGCCTCGCGCGCCTTCCAGTGGCACGGCGTCATGGCCGACCTCGGCGAGACCTGCCACGTCATCGCCGCCGACCTGCTCGGGCACGGCGAGTCGGCGAAGCCGCGCGGGGACTACTCCCTCGGCGCCCACGCCTGCGGCCTGCGTGACCTGCTCGCGGCGCTCGGCCACGACCGCGTCACCCTCGTCGGGCACTCGCTCGGCGGCGGCATCGCGATGCAGTTCGCCTACCAGTTCCCGGAGCGGGTGGAGCGGCTCGCGCTCATCGACAGCGGCGGGCTCGGGCCGGAGGTGAGCGCGTGGCTGCGGGCCGCGTCCCTGCCGGGGTCCGAGGTGGTGCTCCCGGTGCTCACGGCGTCGTACGTGCGCCGGGCCGGTGGCGCGCTCGGTCGCGTGCTGGCGAAGGCACGGATCACCCTCCCGCCGGGGCTGGCCGAGGTGATGGTCAGCTTCGCGTCGCTGTCGGACCCGGCCACCCGATCGGCGTTCATCCACACCGCGAGGTCGGTGCTCGACGTCGCCGGCCAGCGGATCGATGCCCGTGACCGGCTCTACCTCGCGGCCGATCTGCCGCTGCTCGTCGTCTGGGGCGGCCGCGACACGATCATCCCGCTGTCGCACGGCACGTCGCTGGCGGCGAAGATCCCGTCAGCCCGGCTCGCGGTGTTCGCCCGGTCCGGGCACTTCCCGCACCTGAGCGAGCCGGCCCGGCTGGCCGCGGTGCTCGGCGACTTCATCGCGGACACCGACGCGGCCAAGCTCGACCCGACGTCGCTCACCGAGCGCCTCCGCCACCCGCTGTCCGCGTAGTGCGCCCTGCCGCCAGACCCACGTCCTTCACCGGCGGGGCGACCTTGATCGATCATCGAAAGGCGACCCCGGCGGCGGGTCAGTTGCTGGCCTTGTCGAGCTCGGCTTGGGCTTCGGCCGGCAGGAGGCCGTGGGTGCAGTCGGCACCCTTCTCCCCGCCCTGGCCGCCGCCGGCGTACTCCTTGACGAACGTCGCGAGCCGCTCGTCATCGGCCTTGTCGACGCTGAGCTGAGCACCCCAGGTCGAGGCCATGAACTTCCCGGGCTGACCCGGGTACGGCGAGACGAGCACGTACTCCTTGTTCAGGTCGGCCAACGCCGCGATGCGCGCGATGTCCGCCGCAGACGCGTCCGGCAGGTACGTCAGCCAGACCGCGCCGTGCTCCTGGGAGTGGACGGCGAACTCGTTGGGCACCGGGGCGGTGTAGACACCGCACCGCAGCCAGGCGGTCCAGTGCGTGCCGCCCGCCGGTGGGGTGTGGTCGTAGGTGACCGGGCCCTCCTTGTGCAGCGGCTTCGGTTCCTCCGTGAACGTCTGCAGCCCGTCGATGGACGGCTTGGGCGTCTCGGCTCCCGAGCTGCAGCCGGAGATCGTCAGGGTCAGGGCGAGCAGGGCGAGAGCAGTACGGGGCACGCGCTGCACGCTAAAGGGTGCCGCGTGAGGGCGCTGTGAGTGGCCCGCGCTGCGGGCATAGGGTCCGCGCCATGGACATCCTCTACACGGCAGTGGCAACGGCGCGCGGAGGTCGCGAGGGCGAGGTCGTCAGCGACGACGGCGTCATCGATGTGCTGCTCGCGCACCCCAAGGAGCTCGGCGGGCCCGGGGGCGACAAGACCAACCCCGAGCAGCTGTTCGCCGCGGGCTACGCGGCCTGCTTCCACTCGGCGCTGAAGCGGGTGGCCGGCAAGGACAAGCTCGACGTGACCGAGTCGTCGATCACGGCGCACGTCGGGCTCGGCATCGACGGCAAGGCGTTCGGCCTCGCGGTGACCCTCGTCGGCCGCTTCCCCAACCTCGACGAGGCGCAGGGGCACGAGCTCATGGAGAAGGCCCACCAGGTGTGCCCCTACTCCCGCGCGACTCGGGACAACATCGAGGTCACGCTGCAGGTCGCACCCGAGTACGTCATCTGACGCACGCTGGTCAGTCGAGGACGCGCTCGCCCTTGCCGACCACGACGACGCCTCCCGGCGTGACGGTGAGGCCGCGCGCCCGGTCGGCCTCGGGATCGACGCCGAGCTCGACGCCGGCACCGATGATGACGTTCTTGTCGACGATGGCGTTCTGCACGACCGCGCCGCGGCCGACGTCGACGCCGTGCAGCAGCACGCTGCCGGTCACCTCAGCACCGGAGTGGATCCGCACGCCGGGCGACAGGATCGACTTGCGCGAGATGCCGCCCGAGACGATGACCCCCTGGCTGATCAGCGTGTCGACGGCGAACCCAGTGCGGCCCGGCTCCTCGAGCACGAACTTCGCGGGCGGCAGGGCCGGTGATGACGTGAGGATCGGCCAGCGCCGGTTGTAGAGGTTGAAGATCGGGTGGACCGAGACGAGGTCCATGTGCGCGTCGTAGTACGCGTCGAGCGTCCCGACGTCGCGCCAGTAGCCGCGGTCGCGATCGGTGGCGCCCGGGATGTCGTTGTCCTTGAAGTCGTAGACCTGCGCGGCGCCATGACCGACGAGCATCGGGATGATGTTGCCTCCCATGTCGTGCACGGAGCCCTCATCACCGGCATCCACCTTGACGGCCTCGAGCAGCGCCTCCGTCGAGAAGACGTAGTTGCCCATCGAGGCGAAGACCTCGTCGGGCGAGTCCGGCAGACCAGGAGGATCGACCGGCTTCTCGAGGAACCGCTCGATCTGCCGCCCGTCAGGGGCGGTCTGGATGACGCCGAACTGCGAGGCCTCCACTCGCGGCACCCGGATCCCGGCGACGGTCACCCCCGCACCTGACTCGACGTGCTGGTCGACCATCTGCCGCGGGTCCATGCGGTAGACGTGGTCGGCACCGAACACGACCACGTGCTCGGGCTTCTCGTCGTACACCAGGTTGAGCGACTGATGGATCGCGTCGGCCGACCCCTTGAACCACTGCGGCCCGAGCCGCTGCTGAGCCGGCACCGGCGTCACGTAGTTGCCCAGCAGCGTCGACATCCGCCACGTCGTCGTGATGTGCCGGTCGAGCGAGTGCGACTTGTACTGCGTGAGCACCACGATCCGCAGGTAGCCCGCGTTGACGAGGTTGGACAGCACGAAGTCGACCAGGCGGTAGATCCCGCCGAAGGGCACCGCGGGCTTCGCGCGGTCGGCCGTGAGCGGCGACAGCCGCTTGCCCTCGCCGCCGGCGAGCACGATGCCGAGCACACGAGGCTGTCGGGTGCTCATGAGACGGAGTCTGTCGCACTACGGTCGCTCTTATGCGCATCGGCCTGGTGACACGTGAGTGGCCTCCGGCGGTGTACGGCGGCGCCGGGGTGCACGTGGAGTACCTGGCCCGCGAGCTGCGCCGGCTGGTGGACGTCGACGTCCACTGTTTCGGTGGCGACCGTCCGGACGCGACCGGGCACCAGCCCGACCCACATCTCGCCGACGCCAACGCCGCGCTCCAGACGCTGTCCGTGGACCTGCGCATCACGCCGGCACTTGCCGGGTCTGACGTCGTGCACTCCCACACGTGGTACGCCAACCTGGCCGGCCACCTGGCCAAGCTCCTGCACGGCATCCCGCACGTGATGACGGTGCACTCGCTCGAGCCACTCCGGCCCTGGAAGGCCGAGCAGCTCGGCGGCGGCTACCGGCTCTCCTCCTGGGCGGAGGAGACGGCGGTGCTGTCCGCCGACGCCGTCATCGCGGTGAGCGAGGGGATGGCGCGCGACGTCGTCGCCGCCTACCCGGGGCTCGACCCGGGCCGCGTGCACGTCGTGCACAACGGGATCGACGCCGTCGAGTACCAACCGGTCGCCGCCACCGACGTCCTCGAACGCCACGGCATCGACATCGGTACGCCGTACACGCTGTTCGTCGGGCGCATCACCCGACAGAAGGGCCTGTCGCACCTGCTTCGCGCGGCCCGCGACCTGCCCGGCCAGCTGGTGCTGTGCGCCGGCGCCCCGGACACCCCCGAGATCGCTGCCGAGGCCCGCGACCTCGTCACGGAGCTGCAGGCCGCGCGCGACGGCGTGGTCTGGATCCAGGACATGCTGCCCCGCCAGGACGTCGTACAGCTTCTCTCGCACGCGACGGTGTTCGTCTGCCCGTCGGTCTACGAGCCGCTCGGGATCGTGAACCTCGAGGCGATGGCGTGCGGCACCGCCGTCGTCGCGTCAGCGGTCGGCGGCATCCCCGAGGTCGTCGTCGACGGCGTCACCGGACTGCTCGTTCGGTACGACGAGCAGGACCCAGCCGCTTTCGAACGGGACCTCGCCGCGCGTCTGACCGAGCTGCTCACCGACCCCGCCCGGGCGGCTGCGATGGGCCGGGCCGGACGAGAGCGGGCGATCGCGGACTTCGGCTGGCACGCCATCGCCCGTCGTACGGTCGAGCTCTACGCCGAGGTGCTCAGCCGGAAGACCCGGATATCGCGGCCGCCGCTCAGCTCGACATAGCGGTCGTACGTCGGCCACATCTTCGACAGCCGTGGCCACACCGCGGCCTTCTCCCCCGCAGTGAGCAGGTGCGCCGACACGTCGTACGTCTTTCCCTCGTACGCCACCCGCGCCGCCGGCGTCTTCATCAGGTTGCCGCTCCAGGCCGGGTGCTTCACCTGGCCGAAGTTGCTCGCGACCACGAACCACGCACCGTCGCCGTCGGGCATGCACGCGAGCGGCGTGACGCGCTGCTGCCCGGTTTTCGCGCCCGTGTGCGTCAGCACCAGGCTCGGCAGCAGCAGCGAGCTGACGACGAACTTGCCACGCGTCAGCTTGCTCAGCGTCCGGTCGAGCGGCGGCATCACGTGCTTCGCGATCGGCGCGAACCGCGGGGAGCCCGACACCTTCTGCACCACCCGGCCGACCCGGCCGTCGACGTCGAACCTCATGACGAGACCCTATGCCGCATGGCAATCACGGACGCGACCCTGCGGGCGTTCCTGGCCGCATTCAACGCGCACGACGTCGACGCGGTGATGGGCTTCTTCACCGACGACTGCGTCTTCGAGACGCCGAGAGGTCCTGATCCGTGGGGCACCCGACTGGTCGGCCCCGCCGCCGTCCGCACGGGCATCCAGGGCCGCTTCGACGGGATCCCCGACGTGCGGTACGACAACGACGAGCACTGGGTGGTCGGCGACGACCATGCGGTGTCCCGGTGGACGTTGAGTGGCACGTCGACGGAGGGCACGCGGATCGAGGTCCGCGGGTGCGACCTGTTCGACGTCAGCAAGGACGGCCGGATCCTCCGCAAGGACTCCTACTGGAAGATCGTCACCTGAGCGGATCGGCGTCGGCGTCTCCGGCAACAAGGATCTCGTGCAGGGCATCGAAGACGCCCGGTGCAGCGGCGACCACGAGGTCGTACGACGCCGGCCGGCCGCACAGCCCCTCGACACGCGCACCGGCCTCGGTCGCGATGAGCCGACCGGCCGACAGGTCCCACGGCGACAGGCCCTGCTCGTAGTAGGCATCGGTCCGACCGGCGGCGACGCCGCAGAGATCCAGAGCACCCGACCCGAGCCGCCGGATGTCGCGGACCGCCGGCAGCAGCGTCGGCAGCAGCAGAGCCTGGGCGGCTCGGCGCCGTTCGTCGTACCCGAAGCCGGTCGCGACCAGCGCCTGCCCGAGCGAGGTCACCGTCGAGCAGCGCAGCGACGCGCCGTTGAGGGTCGAGCCACTGCCCCGGACTGCCTGCCAGAGCTCGTCCTTCGACGGGTCGTAGACGACGCCGACCACCGTGCCCTCGGCGTCCTCGATGCCGATCGACACCGCCCACTGCGGGATGCCGTAGAGGTAGTTGACCGTCCCGTCGATCGGGTCGACGACCCAGCGCAGGCCCGTCGTCCCCTCGTCGCTCGTCCCCTCCTCGCCGAGCAGGCCGTCATCGGGACGCGCCGCCCGGATCCCGTCGACGAGCAGCCGCTCGACCGCCTTGTCGGCGGCGGTCACGACATCGGTCGGGCTCGACTTCGGGTCGAGCTGCTCGACCCCGACCCGCATCTCCAGCGCCAGCGCCCCCGCCTCGCGGGCGAGGCTGGCCGCGAGCTCGAGCAGCTCGGCTGGGTCCGCGGTCACCGGGCCAGTCTCGGCTACGGCTGCGCGGTCGCCAGGAGCAGGTCCGTCGGCAGTCCGGTCAGCGGCGCCCCCCGTGCCTCCCCCGCCCGCCGCAGCGACACGGCGAGCTCCTTGCCGTCCCGGGCTGTTGTGTACAGCACCGCTCGCGCCCCGCCACTCACGTCGACGACCTCACGCCCGTCACGTGGGGTCGCGAACACCCCGAGTACGGCGCCGTCCGAGAGCCGTAGCCGAACCGCGCGACCCGCGGGCGCGTCGTCGTTCTCGCCGCAGCAGTCCTGCCCGCGCTCGACCACCACGGCCTCGCCGGGAGCCACGAGTGCCGCCTCCTCGAAGTGCGCGTAGCCCTTCTGTGCCTCCGCCCCCTGGGGGCGGAGGCAGCGGCCGAACCCCGCACCGGGATGTCCGCGAGGGTGGTCGAGGTCGATGACACACAGCCCGATGCTCTCGTCGCTGTCCCCGACCGCCGTGCCGACGAGCGTTCGCGCTCCGATCCAGTCGAGGTCGCCAAGACCTTCGGGGTAGCCGCCCGGCGGTGCGCCTTCGGCGTACGGCATGCGAGCTCGCACGGTCGCCACGTCGCCGGCCAAGTCGGCGATGACGAGGTCCTGGTTGCCCTCGGTCCAGGCAAGGGCTCGTCCGTCCGCCCGAACCCCGACGTCGTAACTGGCCTTGTCAGACACGAGACGACCGGCGCCGGAGCCGGGCCGGTAGCACCGGAGCTCGCGCGGTGACGGCGACGTCACATCTGCAGGGCCCCACACGACACACGCAGTTGGCGAGTTCCCCGAAGACAACGACACCCGGTTCACGACGTGCCGCGGCGGACCGTCGAGGCGGCGGACCAGCGTCGCGGAGTGGCTGCCGCGTGAGACGGCGTACAGGGCCAGACCGCCGCGCTTGTCGGCGACCGCGAGCAGGAGCGAGTCGGCAGCGGGCAACGCAGACGCCGCGGGGCTGGGCAGTGGCGACGGGCTTCCAGTCGCGGTAGGTGTGGGTGTCGGCACGGACGAGGCCGCCCGGGGACCGCTTTCCGACGTACACGCCGTCAGCGAGAGCAGGAGGCAGCCGAGGATCCGCAGACGCACTGCGGCAACGTAGCGACCCGGGCGCACCCCCGTGGCAGGCATCGGACACGATGGAGGAGAACGACGTTCGGTTTCGGCCCGACCCCGAGGAGCACCCGTGGACCTGGCTTTCACCGAGGCAGACGAGGACTTCCGCAAGGAGCTCCGCACCTGGCTCGACGCCAACCTGCCCCAGGAGATGCGGCGGTCGGAGTTCTGGGCCGACAAGTCCGACGCCGAGCAGTTCCAGATCCGGCGCGACTGGGAGGCCGGCAAGGCCAAGGCCGGCTTCGCGGGGATCCAGTGGCCCACGGAGTACGGCGGCCGCGGCGGCACACCCGGGATGAAGGCCATCTACGACCAGGAGATGGTGCTCGCCAACGCACCGACGACGGTCAACCCCCTGGGACTCGCGTTCCTCGCACCGACGGTCATGTTCCTCGGCACCGAGGAGCAGAAGAAGACGATCATCCCGGAGCTGCTCCACAACAAGACGATCTGGTGCCAGGGCTTCTCCGAGCCGGGCGCCGGCTCCGACCTCGCGGCACTCCAGATGAAGGCGGAGAAGCAGGGCGAGGAGTACGTCGTCAACGGCCAGAAGATCTGGACGACCAACGCCATGCACGGCGACAAGATCTTCACCCTCGCCCGCACCGGCCCGTCCGAGGCAAGCCGGCACGCCGGCATCTCGATGCTGCTCATCGACATGCACCAGCCAGGCGTCGAGGCCCGCCCGCTCAAGCAGATGAGCGGCGCCAGCGAGTTCGGCGAGGTCTTCTTCACCGACGCGACCTGCCCGATCACCGAGATCCTCGGCGGCGAGAACGAAGGCTGGAAGGTGGCAATGCTGCTGCTGTCCTTCGAGCGGGGGTCCTCAGCCATCGGGCAGTACACCGAGTTCCGCAAGATGTGGGACGAGGTCGCGCGGGCCGCTCTCTCGACCGACCGCGACGGCGAGCCGGCAGCCAAGGACCCCGTGCTCCGCCAGAAGCTCGCCGAGCAGCTCGTCGACCTCGAGTGCCTGAAGTACCACTCCTGGCACATCCTGACGTCGACGTCGAAGGGCAAGGACCTCGGCTTCGAGGCATCGATGACCAAGCTGATGTGGTCCGAGACGTTCCGCAACCTGTCCGACGTCTACAGCGACGTCGTCGGTCCGCAGTTCCAGGTCGCCGGCCGGCCGGGTGTCTCCCGCGGCGAGCTCACGACCATGGCGCTGTGGTCACGCTCCTGCACCATCTGGGGCGGCTCGTCCCAGGTCCAGCGCACCGTCGTCGCCGAGCGCGTGCTCGGCCTCCCGAAGTAGGAGTCCGGCCACATGGAGTTCGCCCTCAGCGACGAGCAGCGCGCCCTGCAGGACGCGGTCCGCTCCTACCTTCGCGACCGCTTCGGACCCACGCAGGTCCGCGCCGTCTTCGACGATCCAGCGGGCGACGGCGACCCGTCCGAGCTGTGGAAGGCAGTCGGCGAGCAGGGCTGGCTCGCTGTTCTCGTGCCCGAGGACCACGACGGCATGGGGCTTGGTCTGCTCGACGCCTCGGTCATCGCGCGGGCCTTCGGCGCCGGGACCGTGCCGGGCCCATGGCTCGGCACCGTGCTCGCCGCCGAGGCGGTGCGACTCGCCGGGTCGGCCGACCAGCAGAAGTCGTGGCTGCCGCGGCTCGCATCCGGCGAGGTCCGCGGGGCGGTCGCGATCCACCGACCCGGCTCCTCACCGACACCCGACAACCCGCCGGCCACCAGCAGCGACGGGAAGCTGTCCGGGCAGCTCCAGCTCGTCGAGTACGCCGGCGTCGCTGACGTCCTCGTCGTGGCCGCTCCCGACGGCCTGTACCTCGTCGACCCGAAGAGCACCGGCGTCGCGCTCACGCAGTGCGAGGCCCTCGACCGGACGACGCGGTTGTTCACGGTCGACCTCGACGGCGCAGCCGGTGAGAAGCTCGAGGGGTCCTCCCCCGAGGTGCTGCAGGACCTGATCGACCGCGCTGCAGTGCTCGTCGCCAACGACCTCGTCGGCATCGCCCGCAAGGCGCTGACCGAGACGATCGAGTACGACAAGACCCGCATGCAGTTCGGCAAGCCGGTCGGCTCGTTCCAGGCCATCAAGCACGACCTCGCCGACCTGCACGTCATGGTGACCATGGCCGAGCACGCGGCGACCTACGCCGCCTACGCGATCGACGCCGACCGGCCCGACAAGGCGATCGCGGTGTCGATCGCCAAGTCGAAGGCCGCCGACACCGCGCGCAAGGCGACCAGCGACATGATCCAGTACCACGGCGGCATCGGTTACACGTGGGAGCACGACGCGCACTTCTACTTCAAGCGCGCGAAGCGACTGGAGTACGCGTACGGCGACGCCGCACAGCACCGCGAGCGGATCGCGTCGGCGCTGCTCGACAACGCCGTCGAGCAAGGGCACCTGCAGACCGACGGCAGTGAGATGTCGGTCGGCTGATGCCCGCTCCCAAGAGCAAGGTCGCCTACATCACCGGCGGCGCGTCCGGCTTCGGCGCGGAGGTCGCGCGCCAGCTCGCGCGACGCGGTGACGACGTCGTGCTCCTCGATGTCGACGACGACGGCGGCAAACGCGTCGCCGACGAGCTCGGTGGCACCTTCCTGCACTGCGACGTCTCCGACTACGACCAGGTCATGGCGACGACCGCCGAGGCCGAGAAGGCGTACGGCGGGATCGACCTGTTCTTCCTCAACGCCGGCATCTCGTCGGGCTGCGGCGTCGACGAGGACTTCGACCTCGCGGCCTACAAGCGCGCAATGGGCATCAACATCGACGGGGTCGTCTACGGCGTGCACGCGGCGTTGCCGGTCCTGCGTCGCCGCGGCGGCGGCTCGATCGTCTGCACGGCCTCGATGGCCGGGCTGACGGCCGTTCCGTTCGACCCGATCTACGGCGCGAACAAGCACGCCGTCGTCGGACTCGTGCGCGGGATGGGGGCCGCCCTGGCGCCGCAGAACATCACCATCAACGCGTTCTGCCCGGGATTCGCCGAGACCAAGATCATCGGTCCGATCAAGGACGTGCTGCAGCAGAGCGGCGTACCGATCATCCCGGTGGCGACGGCGGGCGAGGCGGTGTTGAAGGCGTTCGACGACGGCGAGACCGGGCAGGCCTACCTGCTGCAAGCCGGGCTCGAGCCGATGGTCTACAAGTTCCGTGGCATCCCGGGCCCCAAGAACCCCGACGGCTCCCCCGCCGTCCCCGCCGAACCCACCGGCATCCCCGCGCCGGCCGGCGCGGCAGAGCCGCCACCGAAGAGCTGATCGCGCTCGTCGGCGTGTCGCCACGTCGCGTCCGACCGGGCGCGAGACCGTGGCCGAGCCCACTGGACCGAACGGCCGAGTCCACCTGACCGAACGGCTGAGGCCACTAGTCCATCCGGGCTATGGCGTTCGTGGGCGGTTCGGATGACCGTTGTCATGACGGAGGGGATCGGCGATGAGCAGGACCTTGATCCGACGGGGCAAGCCAAACGAGCCAGCGATGGCCCCGACGCGACCCCGCTACCGGACGCAGCCACGGGACGAGGCGCAGGCGCGGGACGGCCGCACCGACCTGATCTGCGGCTCGTGCGATGTCGTGATCGCCTTCGCGATCCGGCGCGAGCGCGTGCCGGCCGACGCGGACTTCTACCTCGAGGCGCACCACCCGTTCTGCCGCAGCTGCGCCTGAAGATCTGACCCCCTCCGGCAGGAGTTCGCCGCTCGGCCGCGAAGTTCCGGCGCATGTCTGTTCGCCGTGCCGTCCGTCCCCTGCTGGCCGCTGCCCTGCTGAGCAGCGTCCTGATCCCGCTGCAGCAGGCGGGCGCCGCTGCCAAGACCGCCCCCGCGGGCACGGACGCCGTCGTGGTCGCGGTCATCGACAGCGGCATCTCGCCGTACCACTGGGACTTCCTCGCCTCACGGATGCCTCAGTCGCTGAACGCCGACCGCTCCGACGACCTGCCGCTCGACAAGGCCCCGCACACCTGGTTGAAGGGGTTCCCGTCGCCGAAGGCGTTCACGACCTACAACGGCCTGACGCTGACACTTCCGGAGAAGGAGGAGGACGAGACCGTCAAGCTCGCCGACCTCAAGAAGAAGGACGCCGCGCAGTGGGCGAAGGTCAAGCAGAGCGGGCCGTCGTCCCTGAACTACTACTGGTTCCCCGGCACGAAGGTCATCGGCGGCATCTCCTTCGACTACGAGGAGCAGGTCTCCTCGGCGATCGACCAGAACCCGGCGGAGGGCTACACCTACGAGCCGGTCTACGGGACCGGCCACGGCCTCGGCACGTCCAGCGTCAGCACCGGCAACCTGCACGGCACGTGCCCGGAGTGCCTGATCGTGCACATCACGGCTGGCGACACGACCGCCACCGAGCGAGCGCTCGCGTGGGCGGAAAGCCAGCCCTGGATCGACGTCGTGAGCAACTCCTACGGTCTGCAGACCGTGCCGCGCGGTGAGGTGCGCGACGGCCTGTACGGCGGACCGGTCGACGTGCAGAAGAAGGCGAGCGAGCGCGGCCAGACCATCGTGTTCTCAGCCGGCAACGGCATCGAGAACGGCTTCGCGGTCCCCTTCTCCACCCTGACGTCGTCCGTGAAGGGGCCGGACTGGGTGGTGACGGTCGGTGCCACCGCACCGACCGGCAACGCGCAGTACACCGGCAGCGGCAAGCCTGTCGACATCGCCGGCATCGGCTCGGGCTACCCGAGCGCCTACGACGCCACCACCCCCAGTGGCGGCGTCAAGTTCAGTGGTACGTCGAACGCCGCACCCACCGTCGCCGGCACCTATGCCCGCGGCCTCTACCTCGCTCGCCGCGCGATGGCCGGACCGAGCCGGATCCAGGCCGGCGGGGTCATCAGCACCGGCGCGTTCCGCTGCGGCAAGGCCCGCGCCGCCTGCGAGCTCGGCGACGGCAGGCTCACCGCCGTCGAGCTGCGCGACCGGCTGCTCAAGGGTGCCGTGAGCAGCGGCGGCGGCAGCACCCCCGCCGGCGTCAACTCCGCCCCTCGCGTCGTTGACGAGCACTACGCCGCCGAGGGACATGGCACGTACTTCGCCCGCCTCAAGCAGGACGACGAAGTCTGGCTGAAGGAGTTCAACCGCTTCTACGGACCGCTGGTCGGTGCGGCGCCGGCGGTGAAGCGGCCGGCCGACGAGGCCGCCTGGTTCCTCGTCGACTCCTGGTGCCGCCAGCACATCTTCGGCTCCTGGTCCGGCGGCTACTACCGCGACGGCAAGACCGCGCTGCCCGCCCCGGACCCGACGGCACCGACGCGCACGGCGCTCCAGGTGGCGTGCAACGGGCTCGTGAAGCTCCCGGGCACGCCCCGACCCTAGGCCTGGCGGACGAGCGACGTCGTCGACAGCTCGCCGACGCTCGCGTGGCCGGAGAGCCCGAGCTGCAGGTCGAGGTCGGCGAGGAACGTGCGCAGCACGTGCCGGACGCCGGCCTCTCCCCCGAGCGCGAGGCCGTAGACGTAGGGCCGGGCGAGCAGCACCGCTGACGCGCCGAGCGCGAGCGCCTTCACGGCGTCGGCGCCCGTCCGGATGCCGCTGTCGAAGAGCACCGGCAGATCTCCGGCCCCCTCCACGACCCCGGGCAGCGCGTCGAGCGAGCCGACCGCGCCGTCGACTTGGCGCCCACCGTGGTTGCTGCAGATGATCCCGGCGGCACCGACGTCGACGGCACGACGCGCGTCATCGGGGTGCTGCACGCCCTTGATGACGATCGGCAGCGAGGTCTGGTCGCGCAGCCAGGCCACGTCGTCCCACGTGAGCGATGGGTCGGCGAACAGCCCGGACCAGTGCAGGACGGCAGCGCCGAGGTCCTCCTCGGGGCTCTCGGCCAGCTGGGAGCGGAACACCGGGTCGGAGAGGTACTGCGCGATGCCCTGCCCCTTGAGGAAGGGCAGGTACGCCGTGTCGAGGTCGCGCGGGCGCCAGGCCAGCTGCCAGGTGTCGACGGTGAAGACGATCGCCTCGTAGCCGGCCTGCTCCGCGCGCTGGACGAAGGACGCGGCGAGGTCGCGGCTCTTGGGCCAATAGAGCTGGTACCACCGTGGCCCGGCGACCTCCGCCACCAGCTCCATCGACGTCGTGGCCGCCGTCGACAGGATGATCGGTACGCCGAGGGCCTTGGCCGCACGCGCGACGGCGAGCTCCTTGTCGGGGTGCACGATCTCGAGCACTCCGACCGGTCCGAGCAGCACCGGCGCCGGCATCGGCGTACCGAGGATCGTGGTCGACAGGTCGCGCTGCGCCGGGATGCCGCGCAGCATCTTCGGCAGGATCCGCCAGCGGTCGAAGGCCTCGCGGTTGGCGCGCATGGTCTCCTCGCCACCGGCTCCGCCGCCGACGTACCCCTTCGCTTGCGGGGACATCGCGGCGAAGGCCGCGGCCTCGAGATCTCGCCAGCCGACCGGGAAGGCCGGTGTCTCGTCCCCGAGACCGTTGAGGTAGACCTCGTGCTGGTAGTCCGCGAACGCCATGCGCCGACACTATGACCACCCAGAGCGGCGCCGACGAGGAGAGCAGATGAAGGCCTGGCAGGTGCAGGAGCTCGGCGAGCCGCAGGACGTCCTGAGGTGGGTCGACGTCGCGGAACCCGTCAGCGGACCGGGCCTGCTCGAGGTGCGGGTCGACGCGGTGGCGCTGAACTTCCCCGACGTTCTGCTCTGCCGCGGGATGTACCAGGAGAGGCCTCCGCTGCCGTTCACGCCGGGCCTGGAGATCTGCGGGACCGTGCTCGACGGCCCGAGAGCCGGCGAGCGAGTCATCGGCGGCCCCGGGCTCCCGCACGGCGGCCTGGCCGAGCGCGTCGTCCTCGCCGAGGCGAGCGCGTTCCCCGTCCCAGACTCCATGCCGCCTGCGAAGGCGGCCGGTCTGCTGATCACCTACCAGACGGGCTACGTCGGCCTGCACCGTCGCGCGGCACTGCAGCCAGGCGAGACGCTGCTCGTGCACGCCGGCGCGGGTGGTGTCGGCACGGCGGCCATCCAGCTCGGCCGGGCAGCCGGGGCGCGCGTCATCGCGACGGCCGGCGGTCCGGAGAAGGTGCAGGTCTGCAAGGACCTCGGGGCCGATGTCGTCATCGACTACAACGCGGAGGACTTCGTCGCGGTAGTGAAGGACGTGACCGAGGGTCGCGGCGCGGACGTGATCTACGACTCCGTCGGCGGCGACGTGTTCGACAAGAGCCGCAAGTGCGTGGCGTTCGAGGGGCGGATCGTCGTCGTGGGGTTCGCCGGCGGCCGCATCGCGGAGGCCCCGACCAACCACGCACTGGTGAAGAACTACTCGATCGTGGGCCTGCACTGGGGCCTGTACCGAAAGATGGACCCGGCCGTGATCCCGACCACACACGCCGCGCTGGTCGAGCTGTGGCAGGCGGGGCTGATCGACCCGCTCATCGGCGCCGAGCTGCCGTTGGCCGACGCTCCGCAGGCGCTCACCCGCCTGGCCGACCGAGGCACGATCGGCAAGGTCGTGCTGCTGCCGTAGCAGGAATCCACCGGCGGGCGCAGAAGTCCCCAAGCACCCCAGCGCTTGGAGGCCCTCATGGTCCGCCGCCTCGTCCTCGCCGCCGCCATCGTCGGCGTCGCCACAGCCACCACCCTTCCGTCCTACGCCACCCACGACCATGGCAAGGGCAAGAGCCACGACCGGCACAGCCGTCCCGCGCCGCCGCCGCCGGCCAACCCCTGCGTCGGTGACCCGCACGACGTCAGGACGCTCTCGTACTCGGTGAAGGGGCAGACCGCTCAGGCGCTCTACGCCCTGCCGGCGGGCAAGCCCAAGGGCATCGTGGTGTTCGACCACGGCTACGGCCACACGATGTACAGCTGGTCCGCGCACATCGCCCGGACGGCCTCGACGCTCGGGGTCATCGCCATCGCCCCTGACTACCGCGGCCAGGTCGACAGCCCGGCGACGAAGCCGGGCGGACTTCCCTCCAGCCGCGGCTGGCAGGTCGCCGAGGGCGCCGAGGACTCCATCGCCGCCGTCCAGCTGTTCGACGGGCTCTGCGGCCACGCGGGCACCAACGTCGTCTACGGCGTGAGCATGGGCGGCAACACGAGCGGCCTCGTCGTCGCCAGCAAGCCCAAGGACGCCAAGGGCAAGCCGCTGTTCGACTACTGGGTCGCCGTCGAGCCGGCTGTCAACGTCACCGAGACCTACCAGGGCGCCCGTGCGCTCGCCGGCGTCAACGAGTTCGCGGCCAACGCGCAGGCTGACATCGAGCGCGAGATGGGCGGCTCGTTCGAGAAGAAGCCGCAGGTGTACGCCGACCGGACCGTCGTCAACCGGACGCAGGACATCGCGGCGAGCGGCATCAAGGGCGTCGTCGTCGCGCACGGCGTCGTCGACGGGCTCGTCACGCACGACGAGAGCCGTCAGCTCGAGGCGCTCCTGCGGGCACAGGGGATCCCGGTCGACATGTGGACGGCAGTGACCCACAGCGAGGACAGCGAGGCCGGTACGACCATCGACGGCTACGCGCCGGTGCCCCACGACTCACCGTTCGCCGGTCACGCCAGCGAGACCAGCACCACGCACGACGTGGGTGTCGCAGGGTTCGAGGCACTGAAGGCTCTCTTCAGCGGCGTCGCCCCGGACTGCCGCCAGACGGTCTTCGACGGCGCCAGCACGTTTTCGAGCACCGCCGAGTTCGGCTGCTGATCCCTGCGGGACCATGAGGGCGTGACCACGGCCCTCGTCCTCGGTGCCGGCGGCCTGACCGGTCAGGCCTTCCATCTCGGGGTCCTGACCGCCCTGCAGGACCTGACCGGGTTCGACGGGCGCGAGGCCGACGTGGTCGTGGGCACGTCGGCCGGGTCACTCGTCGCCGCGGCGCTCACGGCCGGGTTCAGCGCTGCCGACCAGGTGGCGCTGCTGCTCGGCGACCCGCCCTCTGCAGAGGCACGCAGCCGCCTGCGCTCGCTGCGGATGCGCGCGTCGGGCTTGCCGGCACGCGAGCAGGAGGTGCGGCTGCGTCGCGGCCCCCTCGCCCCCGGCGCGCTGCTGGCCGCAGCCCGACGGCCGTGGGGAGTCCGCCCCGGCGCCCTCGTGTCCGGCCTCATCCCAGCCGGTCGCAACACCACCCACGGGATCAGTCGCGGCATCTCGCACCTGCACGGCCAGGACTGGCCCGGCTCGCAGCTGCGGATCTGCGCCGTGCGGGCCCGGGACGCGCGCCGGGTCGTCTTCGGCACCCCGACGGCGCCCACGGTCGATGTCGGGACGGCAGTCGCGGCCTCGTGCGCGATCCCGGGCTACTTCTCGCCGGTGTTCATCCACGGCCAGCCGTACGTCGACGGCGGCGCGCACTCACCCACCAATGCCGATGTGCTGCGCGCGGACGAGCCCGACCTCGTCGTCATCTGCTCGCCGATGTCCTTCGGTCCCGGCGGCGGGACCCGCTCCCCCGACGCGCTCATCCGGCTCGCCGTACGGCGCTACCTCGGCCGCGAGGTCCGGTTGCTTCGGCGGCGCGGCGCGACGGTCGTCGTCTTCCAGCCCTCACCGCGCGATCTCGCCGCGATGGGCGTCAACCCGATGCGACTGCTGCGCGGACAGGAGGTCGTCGAGACCGCGGCCGCGACCGTGCGCTCGCGACTGCAAGCCCGCCCCGAGCTGCACGACCAGCTCGGTCAGCGGTAGCGGGCGGCCAGGTCGAGGACCTGCTTGACGTACCAGTCGGCGTGGTTGTAGCTGAAGATCGCGTCGTACAGGCCCTGCTCGCCGTTGGCGGCGCCGGCCCGGCACAGGTAGAGCGCAGCGGCGGGAACGGCGTCGTACGGGTTCATGATGTCGGCCTTGCCGTCACCGTCGCCGTCGACGCCGGAGAACGCCCATGTGGCCGGCATGAACTGCATCGGTCCGAGCGCGCCGGCGCTCGACGGACCCATGTTGCGACCGTGGCCGCTCTCGATCTGTCCGATGGCCGCGAGCACCTGCCACCGCAGGCCGGGGCAGTACTTCGCCGAGTCGATGTAGAGCTCGCGGTAGGTCTTGGGCTTGCGGTTGACGACGATCTCGACCGGGCGCAGCACGTCGATGTCGGCGCTCTCGCCGACGACGGCGCGGACCGCGGCCTGCAGCCGGCGGAGGGAGCGTTCGGGCGCGTTGAGCAGCACCGCACTGGCGGGCACGACGCCCAGCGAGCGCGCGGTGACGCGGGACGTCACCAGGTCGATGCCGGGCATCCCGAAGACGGCGACCGCCCCGATGCGTGAGTCGACCGTCCGCAGGCCGCGCACGGTCACAGCGGCACCGAGGGTGAGGTGTCGCTCGCGAACGACGCCGTACGACGACGCCAGCTCGCCGCGGGCGACGCTCTGCCAGAGCGGGTCGGAGGCGGCGGTCTGGCGAGGAGTGAACTGCCGGAACTGCGACGGGTCGACGCCGGCGATGCGCAGACCCTTGCCGGTCGGCAGGTGCACGCTGCCGATGTCGAGCGTCGTGACGCCTTCCATGCCGCGGATCGCGTGCAGTGCCTTCAGCTGAGCCGGGGTCAGCGAGCGGCGCACGGTGACAAGCAGGTCGGGCACGCGCAGCGTCTTCAGGGCGGCCACGGGTGGCGTGACGGCGACCCGACGGGAGCGGCTGGCAGCCAGCGGTGAGGGGGCCGCGACGTCTGCCGCGACCGCGGCGACGGGCGCAGGCGACTGGGCCGGCGACTCCGCGTGGGGCAGGCCGGCGAGAGCGACCGTCGCGGCACTGCCGGCGGTCAGAGCAAGGGCAGCGGCGATGACGCGAACACGTACCCGCATGCCGCTCTCCTCTCGCTTCGTGGACCAGTGCGACGATCCGGACGTGACACCGCTGCGCATCGCGAACTGCTCCGGCTTCTACGGCGACCGCTTCTTGGCGCTGCGCGAAGTCGTGACAGGTGGACCGGTCGACGTCGTCACCGGCGACTACCTGGCCGAGCTCACCTTGCTGATCTTGTTTCGCTCTCGAGCGAAGGATCCCTCCCGCGGATACGCCACAACCTTCCTGCGCCAGCTCGAGGACGTGCTCGGCGAAGTCGCCGAACGCGGCATCTCCGTGGTGGTCAACGCAGGGGGGCTCGCCCCCGGGGCATGCGCCGACGCCGTGCGGGCGCTGGCGGAGCGGCTGGGCGTCGCTCTGCCGGTCGCGCACGTCGAAGGTGACGACCTCATGCCCACTATCGACGCCCTGCATGCCCAGCTGACCAACATCGACACGGGCGCGGCGCTCGGCGACCGCACGCCGCTCACCGCCAACGCCTACCTCGGCGCCTGGGGCATCGCGAGCGCCTTGGACGCGGGCGCTCGCATCGTGGTGACCGGGCGCGTCACGGATGCCTCGCTGGTGGTCGGCCCGGCGGCGTCCCGGTTCGGCTGGGGGCGCGAGGACTGGGACCGGCTCGCCGGCGCCGTCGTCGCCGGACACGTTCTCGAGTGCGGCGCGCAGGCCACCGGGGGCAACTACTCCTTCGTCCGCGACGAGGTGCCGGACCCGATTCACATGGGCTTCCCGATCGCGGAGCTGTACGACGACGGCAGCAGCATTATCACCAAGCACCCCGGCACCGGAGGCGCGGTGACCGTGGGGACCGTCACCGCCCAGCTGCTCTACGAGATCGCCGGTCCGGCGTACGCCGGTCCCGATGTCGTCACCCGCTTCGACACCATCGCGCTCTCGCACGACGGACCCGACCGCGTCCGCATCAGTGGCGTGCGCGGTGGTCCGCCGTCAGGTCAGGTGAAGGTCGCGCTGAACATGCTCGGCGGCCTGCGCAACCGCATGGAGTTCGTCCTGACCGGGCTGGACATCGAGGCCAAGGCAGAGCTCGCGCTCGCCGGGCTGCGCGAGGCCTACCCGCATCCGTTCGAGCACCGGCTCGTCCGCCTCGACCACCCGGATGCCCCCACCAACGAGCAGGCTGCGGCGCTGCTCAAGGTCCACGTCCGCGGCGACGACCCGAAGGTTCTCGGCCGGGCGTTCAGCAACGCGGCGGTGGAGCTGGCGCTGGCCAGCTACCCCGGCTTCACCCTGACGTCTCCGCCGGGCGAGGCGACGCCGTACGGCATCTACTGGCCGGCGCTCGTGCCGGACGATCAGGTCGAGCACCTGGTGGTCCACGCCGACGGCCGCCGCGAGGTCATCCCCCACACCCCGGCCACCCCCCCAACGATCACCGCCGATGCGCACGCTCACACCGGACGCCCAGACGGCGGTGATCATCTTCAAGAGGTACGGCGGGTGGCACTCGGAACCCTCATCGGGGCTCGGTCGGGCGACAAGGGCGGCAATGCCAACGTCGGCTTCTGGGCCCGCACCGACGCGGCGGCCGCGTGGCTGCTGGGCTGGCTGGACGAGCCGGCGTTCCGGGCCCTGCTGCCCGAGGCGGACGGGCTGGCGGTGGACATCCACCCGCTGCCCAACCTGCGGGCCGTCAACGTCGTCGTGCACGGGCTGCTCGGGGAGGGCGTCGCGGCGTCGACGCGGTTCGACCCGCAGGCGAAGGGCCTGGGCGAGTACCTGCGGTCGCGTCTGGTGGACATCCCGGTCGCGCTGCTTTCGTGAAGGACGTCTGGGACGTCGTCGTCGTCGGCGCGGGACCGGCCGGCGCTGCGGCCGCCCGTGAGGCAGCCCGGTCCGGCGCACGGACGCTTCTGCTCGAGCGCGCGGCCATCCCGCGCTACAAGCGCTGCGGCGGCGGGCTGATCGGGCTGTCGCAGCAGGCGATCAGCGACGCCGGCGTCGACGCATCGGCACTGCAGCGCGACGACGTGGGCCGGGTCACGTTCACGTCGAACGGTCGCCGCCGCTTCAGTCGCCAGACCGACGCCTTCCTGCCGATGGTGATGCGGTCCGAGCTCGACGCCGCGCTCGTCCGCCAGGCCACGGATGCCGGTGCTGAGCTGCGGACGGGGGTGACGGTCAGCGCGTACGACGAGTCCGGTGGCGTCATCACCCTCGGCACCTCGGGCGGGCCGGTGTGGGCGGCTGCTGCGGTCGGCGCGGACGGCAGTCAGGGCCGCTGCTCGGCGTACGTCGGCGTGACGCACGAGCACGTCGACATCGGGCTGGAAGCCGAGCTGCCGACACCCGCCGGCAGCGACTGGGACGGCCATGTCCTGCTCGACTGGGGGCCGGTGCCCGGGTCGTACGGCTGGGTGTTCCCCAAGGGCGGGCTGCTCACCGTCGGCGTCATCGGCGACCGCGACCAGGGCGAGCTGATGCGCGACTACTACCGGGCATTCGTCGCGCGGCTCGGCCTCGACATCAGCACGGCGGTGCACGACGGCGGCCACCTGACGCGCGTCCGTGCTCTCGATTCACCACTTCGCCGCGGCCGCGTGCTCATCGCCGGCGACGCCGCTGGGCTGCTCGAGCCATGGACGCGCGAAGGCATCTCCTACGCGCTGAGGTCCGGCGCGATCGCCGGCCGGGCCGCGGCCACCGACCCTTCGTCGTACGACGATGCCGTGCTCGCTGCTCTCGGGCCGGAGATGGCCGCCGGCCGACGAGCCCGCGCAGCATTCACCCACCACCCCGGCGCGGTGCACAGCGTGTTCCGCTACCTGCCGGGCATGTGGAAATTGTTCGTTCGTCTGGTCAGCGGCGAGACGACCATGGCCAAGCAGCTCACGCGCCGGCAGATCCGCGGACTGGTACGTGTCCTCGGCGGTTGACAGCTGCACAGGCCAGGCACCGTCGGGCCCAGGCTCGCCGAGCTGACTCGGCGAGCCTGGGCACGTTGGCTACTGAAGGGCGGGGCGAGTCAGCCGCGCGAACAGCTCACTCGCGGGTTCCAGTCCTCGTTCATGCCGGTCGGGTTGTGCCGCCAGATCCACGCGTGCAGCTCGTAGAAGTCCGGTAGCCCGTAGCGGTTACCCGCGCGAACGAGCTCGAAGTCCTGCTCGAACAGCCGCGGCGGCGCCGTGTGGCCGGCTTCTTCCCAGGCCTGCTTGGTGACGACGTACTCCAGCGCGACAAGGCGCAGGTCCCCGTTCGCCTGTGGCTCGTAGATGACCGCCTCGGGTGCGGATGCCGTCTCCTGCGCGTCGCCGATGCGCGCTGGGTTGACGAAGTGGATCCCCATGCCCCCCGCGGGGTTGTCGATGCAGGTGATGCCGTCCCTGTCGTACAGCTGGCCCCACGCCGCGTCGCCCGTGATGACACTGCTGTCCTGGTAGGCCGCCGTGGCCTGCCGGGCCTGCGCCGCGTCGTTCGAGGCGCCGGCTGCGGGCAGCGCGGTCCCGCTGAGCACGGCTGCGGTGGCGGTGGCCGCCACGGCTGTGCGGATGAGAAGTGTGCCTTTCATGATTCCCCCTAGGGTTTCGGATCGCGTCACCGGGCGCCGGCGAGCGAGCGGTAGAAGTACGGGTCGAGCACGCTGCACTCGGTCACCGTGTCCACGGGCAGGCCGTTGGCCTGCGCCGCGCGGACGATGGACTCGGTGGTCGGGCCGTCGTACACGCAGTAGGTCCTGGTGCGGTCGGCCGACACGTAGGAGGTCACCCAGGTGACCTGCTCCTCGGCGTTGTTCCGTACGACGTCCAGGCAGGTCTTGGCGCCACCCTCGTCCATCGGGATCTCCAACCCGTCCGGGAAGGTGCGCTCCACCAGGTAGCGCGGCATCGTGGTCCCCTCTCTGCAGCTGCCGGTCGGCCGCTGACGCCGGTCAACCCACCACGGGGCGGTCCAGCGGCGGTCCAGCCGGTCGGCGAGTAGCCTGCGCGCCGTGCAGGTGCGGCTGCTCGGGACAGTGGAGGCCGAGGCGGACGACGGGCTGCCCCGCACGCTGAACGCGGCCAAGGAGCGGTCGCTCGTCGCTGCCCTCGCCCTCGCCGGAGGCTCGGTCGTCACGACCGAGGCGCTGATCTGGAGTCTGTGGGGTGAAGACCCGCCGAGAGCGGCCCGCAAGACGCTGCAGACGTACGTCTGGAACCTGCGGCAGGCGTTCGGGTCCGCAAGGGTCATCACCGACACGTTCGGCTACCGGCTGGCCGTGGCCCCAGACGACGTTGACGTCCACCGGTTCCGGGCGCTGGTACGCGCGGGCGACGAGGCTCGCCGAGCCGGCGACACCGGGTCGGCACGCGCCACGCTGCACGAGGCGCTGGCTCTGTGGCGCGGCGACGCCTTCACCGGCGTCGCGCAGCACACCGGCCTGGCCGCCGAGGCCGTGCGGCTGGAGCAGGAGCGGCTAGCGGCGGTCGAGGCGCGGATCAGCAGCGACCTGCTGGCCGGGATGCACGGCGAGCTGGTAACCGAGCTGGAGCTGCTGGTGGACCTGCACCCGTTCCGCGAGCGCCTCTGGGGGCACCTGATGGTGGCGCTGTACCGCTGCGGGCGGCAGGCCGACGCCCTCGCCGCCTTCCAGCGGGCGAGGTCTGTCTTGCGCGACGAGCTCGGACTCGAGCCGGGTGGTGACCTGCAGCGGCTGGAAGCGGCCGTCCTGTCGCACGAGCTCGGGTCCGCGCTGGACACCGTGGCCGAGAGCTGCCGGCCGTCGCCGGTGCGCTACGCCAGGACCAGCGACGGCTTCAGCATCGCGTACCAGGTCGCGGGGACTGGACCCCTGGACGTGCTCAGCATTCCGGGCTACATCCACCACCTCGACATCTGGTGGAACGCACCCACCGACCGGCTGGTGCGCACCCTCACGGCCATGGGCCGGCTGCTCGTCTTCGACAAGCGCGGGATCGGGCTGTCGGACCGGCCGGAGGAGGTGGGGCCGGACGGGTGGGCACGAGATGCGCTCGCGGTGCTCGACGCCGCTGGCTCCGAGCGGGCGGTGCTGTTCGGTGTCAGCGGGGGCTCCCTCACTGCGCTGCAGCTCGCGGCCCAGCACCCCGAGCGGGTCCGCGCGCTCGTGATCTTCGACGGCTTCGCCCGCCAGCTGGCCGCGCCCGGCTACGACATCGGGCACGACCCGGCGCTGGTAGACGC
>JAENVS010000009.1 GCA_016650445.1 Frankiaceae bacterium
ACCAGTCGTTCGTCCTGGGCATGCTCGAGTCGGAGAGCGACCTGGCGCTGGTGCGAACGACGGTGCAGCTGGCGCACAGCCTCGGCGCCCGGGCCGTAGCCGAAGGGGTCGAGGTCCCTGCGTTGGCCGAGGCCTTGCGCGAGCTCGGCTGTGACATGGCGCAGGGCTACTGGTTGTCGCGTCCGGTTCCATCGGAGGAGATCAGGTTGCTTCTTGGTGTCGAAGACGCGCGCACCGCGGCGGCCTTCACACTGCCGGAGCCCCGCGTCGAGCCGTTGCTGCCCCTCAAGCACCTCCGCGTCGTCGACGGGTGACGGCGGCGCGGGCGGGAGAGCCTGTCGTCGTACGGCGTTACACTTCCCGGGTAGCAACAGGAAGGGGATGACAGGTCTCGACTCCGGATGTCGAGGCAGGGGAAGCGGGTCGAGGAAGGCGACGATGATCTCGTTAACCACGAAACGTCGCAAAAAAAACAAGCGCCGATTCCAATCGCGCCGCTTACGTGCTCGCTGCCTAGCAGTTAGCACGTAGCTGTCAGCCCGGGAGTGCCTCCGGCCCGGGACCTGGCATCGACAGGAGGATCACCGTTCGACCCGGTCACGGGGTCGGACGGAACAACCAACAGTGACTGAGCCCGGCACCGTCTCGCTCGCGTGAACGGTGGGGCCGAGAAAACCACAGCGAGCTGCACCCGGAGAAGCCCTGCATTGCCACCGGAGGACCCGGGTTCGATTCCCGGCATCTCCAAGAGCGTGACGTCCGCGACACGCGTACGCACGTTGTTGGCGTCAGCCCTGCGGCGGCCCGAACAGGTCGCCGCAGGGAGGGCGCCCTTCGTCGACTCCGACGTCCGCGGCTCAGCGGGCGCGGACGCGGACGTCGAGGGTCGCGTAGGCGACGTCGACCACCAGGTTGCCGACGACGACGAAGAAGGCCGCGAACATCACGGTGCCGAAGATGATCGGCAGGTCGCCAGTCGTGACGGCCTGCACCGCCGTCTGGCCGATGCCCTGCAGCCCGAACACCGCCTCGGTGACGATCGCGCCGCCGAGCAGCGACCCGAGGTCGATGCCGAGCAGTGTCACGACGGGCGTCAGGGCGCTGCGCAGGCCGTGCCGAAGAACGACGCGACGCTCGGACAGGCCCTTCGCCCGCGCGGTGCGGATGTAGTCCTCGCCGAGCACCTCGAGCAGCGACCCCCGGACCAGACGTGAGTACGACGCGGCGTACGTCACGGCGAGGGTGACCCACGGCAGCAGCAGGTGCTGCGCCCAGCCGAACGGGTCGCTGGTGAGCGGGACGTAGCCGTTGCCCGGGAACAGGTGCCACCCCATCAGGATCAGCCGGTAGAACAGCACGTACAGCAGCACCAGCCCGATCACGAACGTCGGCGTCGAGAGCCCGCCGAGGGAGAAGACCGTCGCGGCGCGGTCGCGAAGGCTCCGCGGCCGGGTCGCGGCAAGGATCCCGACCGGGATCCCGATCGCGAGCCAGAGCACTGCTGCCCCGGCTGCCAGTGAGGCGGTTGCCGGCAGCCGGGACAGCAGAGTCTTGGTGACGGGCTCGGCGTTGCGGAAGCTGAAGCCCAGATCCCCGTGGAGCAGGCCGCCGGCGTACTTCAGGTACTGGACGTACGCCGGCTTGTCGAGCCCGTACCTCACCCTCGCCATCTCGATCTGCTCCGGTGTCGCGCCCCTGCCGACGAAGTTGGCCGCGGGCTCACCAGGCGCGACGACGAAGAACAGGACGAAGACGGCGACGCTGATGACGAACAGCACCAGGACGCCGGCGACGAGGCGACGAGCGAGGAACCGGAGCATGTCCGGTCAGCGACCGGTCTTCAGGTACACGTTGGTGATGTCGCCGTTGTTCGAGAACCCGAGGTAGTGCCAGTTGCCCACCCGCGACGAGTGGTACAGCGGGTTCTTGCTCGTCGTGATCGGGACCCACGGGGCGTCGGCCATGACCAGCTCGTCGGCCTGGTGCCACAGATCCGCGACCTTCGCAGGATCGCTCTCCGCCAGTGCCTTGTCGATGAGGGCGTTGACTGCGGCGTTGTTGTAGCAGTTGTAGTTGGTCGTCCCCTCCTGGCATTGGCGGCCGTCGAGGAGCGGCACCAGGAACGAGCGGGCGGCGTTGCCCTGCCAGTCGGGGTTCCACCCCGGTGCCGCGAGGTCCCAGTCGCCGGCCTTCGTCGCCGGCGGGTGCGACAGGTGCTGGGTGTAGAAGTCGGCGTTCGGGACGACCTTGAGCTTGAGCCGGATCCCGGCCTTGCGGAGCTCGGCCTGCATGGTCGCGGCGATCGCCGGCGCCTTGCCCTTGTTGCGGTAGAGGAACGTCAGGTCGAGACCGTTCGGGTAGCCCGCCTCGGCGAGCAGCGACGTCGCCTTCGCGGGGTCACCGGCGTTGTCCGGTGTCGCATAGGGGTCGATCTTCTGGTAGCCGAGGATCGGTGGCGTCAGGATCTGACCGAGCGGATCGTTCAGGCTCGGACCGCCGAGTACCTGGATGATCGCCTTCTTGTTGACGGCGTAGTTCAGCGCCTGCCGGACCTTCAGCTTCTTGAGCGCACCACCCGCGTTGGGGCTCAGCGAGTTGATGACGATGTAGGGGTTGGTGTTGCCATTGCTGACGAGCGAGAGGTTGGGGTCCTTGCGCGCCTGCAGCCCGGGGATCTCGGCGGTCGGCACGTAGGTGTCCCAGCTCATGTCGGCCGTTCCCGCGACGAGCTGCTGCTGGACGGGACCCTCGTCGGAGCCTTGCGTGATGCTGATCGCGTCGACGTGCGCCGCCCGGACCTTGTCCGTGCTCTTCTTCCACGCCGGGTTGCGGACGAGCTCGATCGACTTCTCCGCGACGTACTTGGAGATCTTGTACGGGCCGTCCGAGATGAAGTTCTGCCGGAACTGCGGGGAGTCGGGCAGGTAGTCGAGCGTCTCGATCGGGGCGGGGGACGAGAAGGGCAGCGCCAGGATGTTGACGAAGTCACCGGCCGGCTGGACGAGCTTGATCGTGACGGTGTTGCCCGTCGCGGAGACGCCCGCGATCTCGTGCCCGGTCACATACGCCTTGATGGCCGGGATGCTCGCGGGCACCTTCGCGAAGGCGTCGCAGAACTCCTTCATGCCCTCGATGACGCCGGCGTAGTAGCCCATCGCGCCGGTCGGCTGGACCGGGTTGCAGAGCCGTTTGAAGCCCAAGACTGCGTCCGCTCCGGTCACCTGGCGCGGGCCCGACTTCGCGTCCCACTGGACGCCGCCCTGGATGGTCAGCGTGTATGTCTTGCCATCCGCAGAGATCTCCGGCATGCCCGTGGCCATGTCGGGGACGACCGTGTTGGCCGTCTTCTCGTCCGGGCTGTTCGGGTAGCTGAGCAGCTGCCGCGAGACGGCGCGCAGCAAGCTGTAGCCGACCGTGTAGTACGAGCTCGCCGTGTCCATGTGGTCGATGTCGCCGCCACCGAGGACGCGAAGCGTGCCGCCGTCGACGGCCTGGTCGTCGGACGAGCCGGAGCCGCCCGGACCGCTGCTGCCG
Organism: Frankiaceae bacterium; assembly: GCA_016650445.1. GTDB lineage: Bacteria > Actinomycetota > Actinomycetes > Mycobacteriales > SCTD01 > RYN-124. Next base: position 3,535 of record JAENVS010000009.1, read on the forward strand.
CCGCATGCGGCCACGAGGGTGAGTGCGCAGATGCCTGCAAGGAGTGTCTTGGTCATGTGCCGGAAGGTAGGGAGACCTGCGGTGGGCCGATACCACGATCGTGCGAACGGCTCGATCGTTGCTTTCCCGTGACGTGTCAGCCGGTACGGCGGTAGTCCAACCGACACAGCAGCTCGAACTCATCGCTGCCTTCGGGTGCCCGCATCCACTGCCACACAAGGGAATCCGCGGTGATGTCCGACCACTGCATGCGTTGCGTGACGGGCTTCCCGTCAAGGGCAGCGGTGCGCTCGAGCGTCATCCCGCCGTCGGTGGCGGCGCCCACGAAGTCGAGGTAGAGCCCGGTCGTGTCGACCCACGTCTGGCACCAGCCTCGGCCCTCGACGTACGCTGTGTGGCTGCGCCCGCGATACGGCTTGCCGTCCGGCCCGGCGATGGCGAAGCGCTCCTCGATCACGGCGCCGCCGAGGATCCGGCGGATCGTGTTGGTCCCGATGCTTCCTTCGGCCGCATCGGTGACCTCCCACCGGCCGAGCCAGAAGTCGAACGCGGGGTTCGTGGTCACGCGGCGAGATCGGCACGGACAGCCGACGGTGTCAGACCGAACTGACGGTGGAAGGCGGACGTGAGGTGGCTGTGGTTGGCGAACCCCGTGTCGCGGGCGAGGGTCGCCAGGTCCACGCGGGGATCAGCGAGCACGTCCATGACGGCACGAAGGCGAAGGCTCGTGCGGTAGCCGTGCAGTGACCAGCCCGTGGCCGCGCGGAAGCTGCGGGCGAGGTGGTACGGCGAGACGCTCAGCTCACGAGCCAGGTCGGCGAGGTGGTGCGCCCCGGCGTACTCGACGGCGAGCAGCTCCTTCGTCCGCTCGGCGAGGGCCAGTAGGTGCGGTGACGGGGAGGGTGACGAGCAGTGGTCGCCTCCGAGCCGGGAGAGGGCCGTCGCCGCCAGGTCGATCGCGCGCTCCTCCAGGTCCAGCGGGTCGGCACTCGCGGCGCGGAGTCGAGCCATGAACTGCCGGTGTCGCAGGAACAGGTCGGGGGAGACGTCGGCGAGACCGCGTGCCGCATGACCGTCCAGCCGTTCGTCGAGCTCGGGCGACAGCGCGAGGAAGTAGCAGTTGTCGCCACTGCCGCCGACCCGTCGCCGTCGGTACTCGTCGCCGGCGGCGTACACGACGACGTGGTTGCGCGTCGTCACGAACTCGTCGGCGCCGGCCTGGCGGATCCGGACCGGCATGCACGGGAACACGACATGGGGCTCCGGCCCGATCCAGTTCACGCCTGTCCACATCGGGTCGTCCGGGTGGCAGCGGAACTCCCCGACCCGGACCGTGCCGAGGTCGATCGACGGCATCACCCGTCCACTGTGACCCGTTGGGCCCGCGCCCGCTGTCACGATCGTGCTGTTCGGTCCTCGGTGTCGCTTTCACCTCCCTGGCACGCATGACGACATCTGTGGAGAATCCACCGATAACGATCAACCCCTCGCCACCCTCCCCTCCCGATCTGAGGTCAAGCCCGCGTGCCCAGGCGTCCTGCTCTGCGACTGCTGTCTGCCCTGACCGTTGTCGGTCTCGCTCTGCTGGGCACGCCGGGAGCGGCGAGTGCCCTTTCCGCGCCGGTCCCGGCCGCCCCGGTCGTGGCACTGGCCGGTGGCTCGACGGCGTCGGTGCCCGCGGCGACGGTCCCGTCCACCTGCGTGGCCGGCGTCTTCTGCGCAGGTGCGGCCAGCGGCGACATCACGCCGCCGATCACCTCTCCGCAGTGGGCCTACACGGCACGCAACTGCGCCGAGGCGGTGGCCGCGGAGTCGAGCGGCTTCCAGTACGAGCCCGAGAACCACGTCGAGGAAGGTGCGGCGTACCTGCTCGGCGGGGGACCGTCCTGCGTCGCGAACAGGGTCGGTCCGGACACAGAGCTCTACGCGAAGACCTGGCCGCCCTCGGAGGGGACGTACGGCCGGTTGCTCGCCAACGCCTACGTCCTCGACGACGGCAAGGGCCAGCGGGTCGCGATCGTCCAGGCCGACCTCGGCGGCATCCCCGGCGAGGTGCACACCTACGTCGCGGACCACCTCGCCGATGTCGGCATCACCCGCGATCACCTGCTCATCTCGGCAACGCACACGCACGGCTCCGTCGGCGCGATGTGGCAGAACGGCGGCTACGCGGCGCTCGGTGGAGACGAGTACGACCCGCGCGTCTTCTACGCCGTCGCGAACGGCCTCATCACGGCGATCACCAAGGCAGTCAGCCGCTTGACGCCGGCGAAGATCGGCGTCGAGGTCGGGCAGATCGCCAACGCCAACCACAACCGCAGCGGCAGTGCCTGGAACCTCAACCCTGAGGCGAAGAACGGCAGCGGCGACACCCAGAACGCCTACCGCTTCGTCGCGATGCGCGTCGACACGCTTGCCGGCGTACCACTCGGTCTCATCACGAACTTCTCCAACCACGGCGTCATCGTGGAGACGTTCAACTACTACCTGAACGGCGACCAGGCATCTGAGACGACCCGTTCGGTCAGCGCCGCCATCCGTGCGGCCGCCGTCGCCGACGGCGTGACGTTCCCCGCAGACTGGCAGGTCGTCGACGCGCTGACCAACGGCGCACAGGGTGACATCACTCCGGAGGCCGACAACGCAGGCTGGAACTACGACGCCTACGGGTACGACGGTGGGCTGGACCGGTCGCCGCCGTTCGGTCAGTTCGCGAAGATGGAGAACGGCGGGGACCGGCAGACCCCGGAGGCTCTGAGGCTCTGGCGCGACCTCGGCTCGAAGCTGACGTCTGATGTCACGATCGACGCCCGGATGGACTTCGTCTGCTGGTGCGGGCAGGGCGTCGAGAACGACCCGTTCGACCCGTACGACGACCCGAAGTACGACCCCATCGCCTCGTGCGGCGAGCCGAGCACCACGGCGGACGACCCGTCGTACCGCTCGACGTCGCGGGAGGCGATCCTCGGCACCGGCGACGGCGCCTGCTTCCCGACGACGGTCTACCCGGCTCACCACCGCGAGCAGCAGCTCATCGTGGGCACCGCGCCCGTGAGCCCGCACGTCGCACGGGTGCAGGTGATCCGCATCAACGACATCGGGCTGGCCGCCATGCCCGGCGAGCCGACCATCCAGATGGGCCGTCGGGTCGAGCGCTCGGTCAAGGCGGCGGCCAACGCGGTGCAGGCGGGGCTGTTCAAGGACGTCTTCGTGGTCGGCCTCGCCAACGACTACATGTCGTACATGGCCACGACGCAGGAGTACGAGCAGTACGACTACGAAGGTTCGTTCTCCCTGTTCGGCCAGCAGACCGGCAACGCGCTCAAGCAGCGCCTCGCGCACCTCGGGCAGCTGCTCGCCAGCGACGTCCCGGTCGAGCCGTGCACCGTCGAGCGCAACTGCATCGAGCCACCGCCGACGACCGAGCTCGCGATCGCCCCGATGGCGACGGCGCCGGACGTGCTCGCCGGGACGACGCAGACGCAGCCAGCCAGCGTTCAGCGCTTCACCGGCACCACGTTCTCGTGGATCGGCGGCGGCCCGTCGGCGGAGTGGACGCAGAACGACGAGCTCGTCGAGCTGCAGCGGCAGAGCGGCACGTCGTGGCAGACCGTCGCCACCGACATCGACTCGACGGTGCCGGTCCACTACGACAAGTGCGGCGCCGAGAACCACTGGACGGCCTACACCGACCCGACCGTCGACGCGACGCCCGGCACCTACCGGTTCCACGTCACCGGCCACAGCGCGCTCGCGCCCGGTCAGGTCACGCCGTACACGCTCGACTCCGCGCCGTTCACCGTCGCGCCGTACACATACCTGACCGTGGTGAAGGACGGCGACGGTGTCTTCCACGTCGGCAACCCGGCGCCCGACCCGCTGGCCAACTACCGGTACCGGTCGAAGTACGACACCAGCGCGACGGTCGCCGGTCTCGGTGCGACGTTCACCGTGCCGGTCGGTCAGAGCCGCACGATCGCGCCGGGAGAGATCACGGACGCCTTCGGCAACACCAACGCGCAGACCATCACCGTGTCGAGCACGGGCGTGCAGGCCGAACCGGCGCGCGCAGCGACCGAGCCGACGTCACCCCAGCTCGTCTGCGCGAGCGCGGGTCAGCCCAACGCCAGCGTGCCCGAGACACCCTGGACGCCGGGCTTCGTGCTGCTGGCGATGGCTATGGCCGGGCTGGTGATCCGGCGGTCCCGGACGGCGCGGTCCTAGCCGCTGTCATGACGTGATGAGCAGGATCTCCTGCGCCATCTGCGGCCAGAGCCGTCGCGGCAGGTCGTGACCCATGCCGGAGAAGCCCACGAACTTCGCGCCGCGGATGAGCCGGGCCAGCGCGATGCCGCCGCTGACCGACACGAGCGGGTCGTGCAGGCCGTGCATGACCAGCGTCGGCACCGAGATCTTGGTGAGCCCGCGGGTGCGGTTGGACTGCGCGATCACCGCGCCGAGCTGACGCACGTAGCCCGCCGGGTCGTGAGCCCGGTCGTAGCTGCGGCCGGCCAGGTCGCGGACGTGCTCGGCGTCGAACAGGTCACCGCGCGACCCGATGACACCGAACGTCTCGACCGCGAGCTCCATGGCCGCCTCACGGTCCAGCGTGCCGCGCTTGCCGAGCAGCCGGGTGATGAGCTTCGGCCGGGCCTGGCCGACCAGACGCGACCCGGTCGAGGTCATGATCAGGGTCTGGCTCAGGACCCGCTCCGGGCTGGCGAGTGTCGCGGTCTGCACGATGAACCCGCCCATCGACGCGCCGACGAGGTGCGCCCGGTCGAGCCCGAGGGCGTCGAGCAGGCCGATGAGGTCGGCGGCCATGTCGTCCATCCGGTACGCCGGCTTCTTGCGGCGCAGGATGATGTCCTTGACGTCCGGACCGTGCGTCCCCCGCAGGTGGGTCGACAGCCCGACGTCGCGGTTGTCGTAGCGGACGACGTACCGCCCTCCCTCCGCGATCTGCTCGCAGAGGGCGTCCGGCCACGCGAGCATCTGCGTGCCGAGGCCCATGACGAGGACTACCGGCGGGGCACCGGCGTCGCCGAAGGTCTCGTAGGCGATCTCGATCCCGTTGGCGGGGACCGTGCGGGTCGGGTGGCTGTGCAGGGGCGTCGTCGTCACGCCACGAGCCTACGTATCCGCGTCAGCGGCCCCGGCGCAGGAGGCCCTTCTTCGCAGCGGCCTTGACGCTGTCGGCGGCGGCGGCCGCCGGCCCGGCGATCAGGTTGCCAGGAGGCGTGTCCGGAGCCTTGGGGTGCGGCTGCTTCGGCGAGATCGCCTTGGCCTTCTCCATCGTCTCGCCGAGGACCTGCAGGTCCTTGCGCCCCATGGCCTCGCGCACCTTGGGGAACATGTCGGCTTCCTCTTCCTCGACGTGGTGGCGGACCATCTCGATGAGGACGGTCACCTTTGCGTCGAAGCGCTCGGCCTGCGGCGACATGTCCTTCAGCTCGGAGAGGGTCCACTTCACGACGTGGTGCTCCTCGAGGCCCTCCAGGACGTCGTCGCTGATGTCGGGCGCCTGCTCCCGGATCGTCGGGTAGAAGTGCTGCTCCTCGATCGCCGCGTGGATGCTCAGCTCCTGGATGATCTTGTCGACCACGTCTCGCTTGGTCTTGTGCGCGCCGCTGGATGATCCGCCGAGCTTCTCGAACTGCTTGAACAGCCTCTCGACGGTCTTGTGGTCGTTCTTCAGCAGGACGATGGCGTCAGGCAAGGGGTCCTCCGGGGTAGTCGGTCTCGCCTTCTCCCTACCCCGTTGTGGCCGGCTCGATCATGCTGGGCAGCCTGCGCTCGCCGCAGCCCGCTGTCCAGCGGCGTTCGGGTGACGTGGCACGGTGGTTGCCGGCGCACCCAGGGAAGGAGCACCACGTGGTCGACCTCACTGCCGCTCGCGTCCTGGTCGGCTCGGGGCTGCTCAAGCCGGCCCGGCCCGACAAGCTGCTGGGGATGGTGCTCGCCGTGGCCCGGTGGGGCCTGACGCCGGCCACGGGCTACGCCGCGCAGGCCGCGCGGCAGCCTCGCAACCCGGCCATCGTCGACGACGAGGGCGTGCTGACCTGGCGCGAGGTTGACACCCGGACCGACCGCATCGCGGGCGAGCTGCGGGCCCGTGGCATCGCCGAGGGCGATGCCGTCGGCCTGCTGGCCCGCAACGGCCGGGGCTTCGTGGAGGCCACCACGGCGCTGTCGAAGTGCGGCGCCGACGTGCTCTACCTCAACACCGGGTCCGCCGGATCGCAGATCGACGAGGTGCTCACCCGCGAGAAGGCGACAGCCGTCATCCACGACGCCGAGTTCGCCGACCTGCTGGCAGCGGCCAGCCGCGGCCGGCTGGAGATCACGACCGAACAGCTCGCGCAGATCGCGACCGAGCCCGGTCCCGGGGCACCGCCGAAACCGGCGCACGCCTCCCGCCAGGTCATCCTGACCAGCGGTACGACGGGTGCTCCGCGGGGCGCCGCCCGAAGCGGTGCCGGTCTCGACGACCTGGTCTCCTTCCTGTCGCGCATCCCGATGAAGGCGGACGGCACGACGGTCATCCCGTCGCCGGTGTTCCATGCCTGGGGGCTCGGGCACCTGTCGCTCGCGATGGTGCTCGGCTCGACCGTGGTGCTGCGGCGCAAGTTCGACCCCGCCCAGGTCCTCGCGGACATCCAGGAGCACAAGGCGACGGCACTGGTCGTCGTACCCGTGATGCTCGAGAAGCTGCTGCAGGCCGACCCCTCGGCGTACGACCTGTCGTCCTTGCAGATCATCGCCTCCAGCGGGAGCGCGCTGCCCGGCGAACTCGCAACGAAGACGCTCGAGGCGTTCGGGCCGGTGCTCTACAACCTCTACGGCTCGACCGAGGTGGCGTACGCCGCGGTGGCCACGCCGGCCGACCTCGCCGCCGACCCGAGGACAGCCGGGAAGGCACCGCACGGCGTGACCCTGCGCGTGGTCGACGAGAAGGGCAAGGATGTCCCGCCGGGTGAGTCCGGGCGGATCTTCGTCGGCAGCGGGCTCGGGTTCGAGGGCTACACCGACGGATCTGACAAGGACCGCCTCGACGGCCTGATCGCCACCGGCGACCTGGGCACCCTCGACGAGGAGGGTCGCCTCACGGTGCTCGGCCGCGACGACGACATGGTCGTGATCGGCGGCGAGAACGTCTTCGTCGGCCAGGTCGAGGAGGCGCTGCTGTCACACGCGGCGGTCTCCGATGCAGCGGTCGTCGCGGTCGATGACCCGTCGTACGGCACGAAGCTCGTCGCCCACGTCGTGCTCTCGGCGAAGGCGGACGCGAAGGAGCTGCAGGAGCACGTGCGCGCGAAGCTGGCGCGGTTCGCCGTACCGCGGGAGGTCCAGATCCACGACGAGCTGCCGCGCAACACCACCGGGAAGGTCCTCAAGCGGGAGCTCAACTCTTGACGGCGCCTGCGCAGCTGGACCAGCCGATCACGGACGACGACGTCACACCGGACCGGCCGTGGCTGACGATCGTCTGGAACGACCCGGTCAACCTGATGAGCTACGTGACCTTCGTGCTGATGGAGCTCTTCGGCTACCCGAGGGAGAAGGCCCACAAGCTCATGCTCGATGTGCACGAGAAGGGCAGGGCCGTCGTGTCGAACGGCACGCGCGAGCAGATGGAGAACGACGTCGCCCGGCTGCATGCCCGCGGGCTCTGGGCGACAGTGCAGCAGGACTGATGCGCTTCAAGCGCTCGCGCCGCGGAGTCGAGGCCAAGATCGAGGCCGTCGAGGCGGCGGTGCTCGCGCAGTGCGCCGCCGAGCTGCTGGAGCTCCTCGGGTCAGGGGAGGAGGCGTCCGGGGACCCGCTGGAGGCGCTCGTCGGCCTGCCGCCCGGGGACGTCACCGCGCCGGATGACCCGGCACTGGCGCGGCTCTTCCCGGCCGCCTACCCCGACGACGACGCGGCGGCGACCGAGTTCCGGCGGTACACCGAGTCCGATCTGCGCGCGGGCAAGCGGTCCGCGGCGTTCGAGGCTGTCGCCACGCTGACCCCGCTGCTCGAGGCCGGCGGCAAGCTCGTCCTCGACCGTGACCAGGCGGAGGCCTGGCTGTCGTGGCTGAACGACATCCGGCTGGTGCTCGGGACCCGCCTCGACGTGACGGAGGACACCGACGTCGAGGACGTCGCCCCGGACGACCCGCGGCGGGACGTGTTCGAGGTCTACGGGTGGCTCGGCTGGCTCCAGGAGTCGTTGCTCTCGTGCCTGGACCCGCGCTCACTAACCTGAAGCGCGTGCTGACCCTCCCGCGCGCGATGCTCGACGCGATCGTCGCGCACGCCCGCCGCGACCACCCGGACGAGTGCTGCGGGGTGGTCGCCGGTCGTGACGGCACCGCAACCCGGATGTTCGAGATGGAGAACGCGGAGCGGTCGCCCACCGGCTTCACGTTCGACAGCGCCGAGTGGTTGAAGGTCTACCGCGACATCGACGACGCCGACGAGGAGCTGCTCGTCGTCTACCACTCGCACACGATGACCGAGGCCTACCCGTCCCGCACCGACATCCGCTGGTCGGTGAACACGCCGGGGACCTCGTGGCTGCTGGTCTCGACGCGCGAGCCCGCCGACGAGATCCGGTCGTTCCGGATCGAGGCCGGCGAGGTCTCCGAGGAGGAGATCCGGGTCACGTGACCCGGAATGCACCGCTGTCCGGCGTCTGTTGGACCATGTAAGCCACACACCACGCTCAGGAAGGCCCACCCACCCCATGGCCATCGAGGTCCGGATCCCGACGATCCTGCGCACGTACACCGACGGTCAGAAGGTGGTCGAGGGCAAGGGCGAGACCCTCGCCGGGCTCCTGGAGGACCTCGACGGTCGGCACCCGGGGCTGCGCGGTCGCCTGGTCACGGAGGACGGTGGCCTCCACCGGTTCGTCAACGTCTACGTCAACGACGAGGACGTGCGCTTCCTCGGCGGCCTCGAGACGGCGCTGAACGACGGGGACAGCGTGACAGTGCTGCCCGCGGTTGCCGGCGGATAGCTTGCGCTTCGACTCGCTGCTCGAGTCCGTCGGGCGCACGCCGCTCGTCGGGCTCCCGCGCCTGTCGCCTTCTGGGGCGGGCGGGGGACCACCGGTACGGCTCTGGGCCAAGCTCGAGACCGACAACCCGACGGGGTCCATCAAGGACCGAGCGGCGCTCTACATGGTGGCGCAGGCCGAGAAGGAAGGCCTGCTGCGGCCGGGCGTGACCGTGCTCGAGCCGACCTCGGGCAACACGGGCATCTCGCTGGCCATGGTCTGCAAGCTGCGCGGCTACCGGCTGATCTGCGTCATGCCGGAGAACACCTCCGTCGAGCGGCGCCAGCTGCTGACGATGTACGGCGCGGAGATCGTCACCTCGCCGGCGGCCGGCGGCTCGAACCAGGCCGTTGCCGTGGCCAAGGAGCTCGCCGCGGAGAACCCCGACTGGGTGATGCTCTACCAGTACGGCAACCCGGCCAACGCGCTCGCGCACTACGAGACGACCGGTCCGGAGCTCCTCGAGGACCTGCCGACCATCACGCACTTCGTCGCCGGGCTGGGCACGACCGGGACGCTCATGGGCACCGGCCGCTTCCTGCGCGAGAACCGGCCGGGGGTGCGGATCATCGCCGCCGAGCCGCGCTACGGCGAGCTCGTCTATGGGCTGCGCAACATCGACGAGGGCTTCATCCCGGAGCTGTACGACGGGACCGTGCTCACGTCGCGCTTCTCCGTCGGACCGCGGGAGGCACTGCGTCGTACGCGGCAGCTCGTCGAGGAGGAAGGCATCTTCGCCGGCATCTCGACCGGTGCCATCCTGCACGCGGCGATGGGCGAGGCGATGAAGTGCGTCCGCGCCGGCGAGCGGGCCGACATCGCCTTCGTCGTGTGCGACGGCGGCTGGAAGTACCTCTCGACGGGCGCCTACGCCGGCACTCTCGAGGAGGCCGAGCAGGCCCTCGAAGGCCAGCTCTGGGCCTGACCGGGGGCCTAGCTCTCGACGTAGGCCGGGCGCTTGAAGGGGTCGGGGGCGGGAGCCGGCGCGAGGTCGGCCCGCGGGCAGGTCGCCAGCGTCAGGCCGGCGTGCAGGAGCAGCTCGTTGCAGACGCCCTCGACGGTCATCCCGGCCTGGACGCCCTCGTCGGTGAGGCTCACGCGGAAGATCGTGACGTCGTACTTGTCCCACGTGACGTGGATGGTGCCGAGGAGCACGGAGCTGCCGCGCATCCCGCCGGCGCCGTTGAACGGCCCGCTGAAGCGCTTGAAGTAACCGATGTCGTGGGCCCAGACCCCGCCGTGCGTCACGTCGTGGACAGCCACCCATGCCATCAGCTGCCGGGCAGCGTGCTCCGGCACGATGGCCGACGGCCGAATGACCCGGTTGGTCTCCACGGCGGACATGCCTGTTTCATCGGCTCCACAGGCGGCGATCTTCACTGAACCGGCCCACGTCTTAGTGTTGTCCCGTGAGGAATGACGCGCCGATCGGGGTCTTCGACTCCGGCGTCGGGGGACTCACGGTCGCGCGCGCGCTGCTCGACCAGCTTCCCAGCGAGCCGATCGTGTACGTCGGGGACACTGCGCACGGGCCGTACGGCCCGCTCCCGATCGCGGACGTACGTCGGCACGCGCTGGCCGCAATGGACGGTCTGGTGGCCCAGGGCGTCAAGCTCCTGGTGATCGCCTGCAACAGCGCCAGCAGCGCCTGCCTGCGCGACGCCCGCGAGCGGTACGACGTCCCCGTCATCGAGGTCATCCAGCCGGCCGTTCGCCGCGCGGTGGCCGCGACCCGTAACGGCCGGGTCGGGCTGATCGCCACCGAGGTCACGGTCGCGAGCCGGGCGTACGACGACGCCTTCGCCGCTGCCCCTCAGGTCAGCCTCACCAGCGCGGCGTGCCCCCGCTTCGTCGACTTCGTCGAGCGCGGCGTCACCACCGGCCGCCAGCTGCTGCAGCTCGCCACCCACTACCTGGAGCCGGTGGTGGGCGCCGACGTAGACACCCTCGTCCTGGGATGCACCCATTACCCGCTGCTGACGGGCATGATCAGCCTCGTCGTCGGCGAGGAGGTCACCTTGGTCAGCAGCGCGGAGGAGACCGCGAAGGACGTCTACCGCGTGCTGGTCCAGGAGGGTCTGGACCGCGACGAGGGGGCCCCACCGCCGGTGCACCGCTTTCTGTCCACCGGTGACGCGGAGCCGTTCACGCGCCTGGGTCGGCGCTTCCTCGGCCCCGAGGTCGGGACGGTCGGGCGGCTGGGGGAGCGGCTGTGCAGCTGACCGTGCTCGGCTGTGCCGGGACCTTTCCCGGCCCCGACTCCCCCTGCTCGAGCTACCTCGTGGAGCACGACGGGTTCCGGCTGGTCGTCGACATGGGCGGCGGGTCGCTCGGTCAGCTCCAGAGGCACATCGGGCTGCTCGACATCGACGCCGTCTACATCTCGCACCTGCACGCCGACCACTGCATCGACCTCGTCGCCTACTCCTACGCCCGGCGCTACCACCCCGACGGACTGCCGCCGCGGCTGCCGGTGTACGGCCCGCAGGGCACGTGCGGTCGCATCTGCGGCGCCTTCGACAGCCCGCCGATGGACGACCTCCTCGACGTCTTCGACTTCCATGAGGTGCCGGTCGGCACGATGACCATCGGCCCCTTCGAGGTGACGAGCGCGCTGACCAATCACCCCGTCGAGTGCCACGGACTGCGCATCACGGCGGGCGGCCGGTCGCTGGCCTACTCGGCCGACACCGGTCGCAGCGATGCGTTGGTCGAGCTCGCCCGCGACGCCGACCTGTTCCTGTGCGAGGCGTCCTGGGAGCACGGTGACCAGCCGGAAGGCGTGCACCTGTCCGGTCGCGAGGCCGGTGAGCACGCCACGCGCGCCGGTGCTCGCAGCCTGCTGCTGACGCACCTGGTCGCCTGGTGCGACGCGGAGGCGATCCGCGCGGAGGCCAAGGCGGCGTACGACGGTGAGCTCGACGTCGCGCAGTGCGGCCGGACGTACGACATCTAGAAGTGGCGCTGCTGCAGCGAACAAGACCGGCATCGTGACGGGGCTTCAGGACGACGTCCTCGAGGACCTCGCGGAGGCGGTCAACTACCGGCGCTGGCTCGTGTCGCTCGCCACGCCGCATCTCGGGAACGACCCGCTCGAGGTCGGCAGCGGCATCGGGCTGTACGCCGAGGAGTGGCGCGCGGCGGGTGTGTCGCGGCTGACGGTCAGCGAGGCCGACCCGTCACGTCTTGCCGCACTTCGTGAGCGCTTCCGCGAGGACGCCGCCGTGGTCGTGCGCGAGCTCATCGTCCCGGTCGCCGAGCAGGCGGCGTACTCCAGCGTCGCGGCGTACAACGTGCTCGAGCACATCGCGGACGACCGCGTTGCGCTCGCCGGGTTGCGCGACTTGGTGCGGCCGGGCGGTCTCGTCGTCGTGCTGGTGCCGGCGTTCCCGTCGGCGATGAGCCGCTTCGACCGCGACATCGGACATCACCGCCGCTACCGGAAGCGGTCGCTGCGTGCGGTCGCAGCGGGAGCGGGTCTCGAGGTGGAGGTGCTCAAGCACGTCAACTGCGTCGGCCTGCTCGGCTGGTACGTCGTGATGAAGCTCCTGCGCGGTCGACCACGGGCTGGTGCGCTGCTGACGGCGTACGACCGCTTGTTCGTGCCGGTGCTGCGGCGGATCGAGGCGCGCTGGGAGCCGCCGTTCGGTCAGTCGCTGCTCCTCGTCGCGCGCCGCCTCTGACGTCGCCGGTAGCCTCCGTCGGGTGACTCGCCCCGACGGCCGCGCGGCCGACCAGCTTCGTCCGATCTCCATCACCCGCGGCTGGCTGGACCACGCCGAGGGGTCGTGCCTGATCGAGTTCGGCGGGACGCGGGTGCTCGTGGCGGCCAGCGCCACCGAAGGCGTGCCGCGTTGGCGCAAGGGGTCGGGGCTCGGGTGGGTGACTGCGGAGTACGCGATGCTGCCGCGCGCCACGCACACGCGCAGCGACCGCGAGTCCGTGCGCGGCAAGATCGGCGGCCGCACGCACGAGATCAGCCGGCTGATCGGTCGCAGCCTGCGCGCATCGATCGACCTCGCGCAGCTCGGTGAGAACACGATCGCGATCGACTGCGACGTGCTGCAGGCCGACGGCGGGACGCGCACGGCGGCGATCACCGGTGCCTACGTCGCCCTCGCCGATGCATGCGCGTTCCTGAAGCGGCCGCAGGCGATCGTGCGCAGCGTCGCTGCCGTCAGCGTCGGCATCGTCGACGGCGAGCCGCGGCTCGACCTGCCCTACGTCGAGGACGTGGCGGCCGACACCGACATGAACGTCGTCGTGACCGGCGACGGGGCGCTGATCGAGGTGCAGGGAACGGCTGAGGGCGAGCCGTTCTCGCGGGCCGAGCTCGACGCGCTGCTCGACCTCGCGCTCGCGGGCTGCGCGTCGCTCGCGGCGTTGCAGAAGTCGGCGCTCGCCGAGCCGCTGCGCGTCAAGCACACCGGCGACGCCACGTCCCTATGACAGTCGTCCTCGCCACCCGGAACCCCGGGAAGATCGAGGAGCTGCGGCGGATCCTCGCGCCGTACGGGATCGAGCTCGTCGGGCTGAAGCCGGACTTCGAGCCGGGGCCGGAGACGGCCCCTGACTTCGCCGGCAACGCACTCACCAAGGCGCGCGAGGCCGCGGCGCACACCGGCCTGCCGTGCGTGGCCGACGACAGCGGTCTTGCCGTCGACGCGCTGAACGGGATGCCGGGGGTCCTGTCGGCGCGATGGGCCGGCCGGCACGGCGACGACCTCGCCAACCTCGAGCTGCTGCTCGGCCAGATCGCCGATGTGCCGGACGAGCGGCGTACCGCTCGCTTCGTCTGTGCGGCGGCGGCCTTCCTACCGGACGGACGCGAGCTCGTCGTCGAGGAGACGATGGAGGGACGCATCATCGACGCGCCACGGGGGACCAACGGCTTCGGCTACGACCCGATCTTCGTACCGGACGGCGAGACGCGGACGAGCGCCGAGCTGACGTCTGCCGAGAAGGACGCGATCAGTCACCGCGGCAAGGCCTTCCGCGCGCTCGCGCCGCTGCTCGCCGAGGCTCTGCGCGGGTAGCGGGTCGGCCGACTCAGCGCGTCGACCGCACGACCGAGAGGCAGCGCTCCGGGTGCTGGGGCACTTTCGCCGCATCGGTCTGGGCGCCGGCTGCCGGGTCGAACAGGTAGGCGTCGGCTGACGTGTCGTGCAGGTGCCGGACCTCATGGCTGACGGTCCGGATCCGCGACAGCATGTCCTCCAGCGTTCCGAGCCGCTCCTTCGCGGCGAGTCGATGGCTCGACACCACCCAGACCCGGTCGGTGAAGAAGCGCCCGGTCTCCAGCGCCGGGCGGTCGTTGCACGGTGCGGTGCCGGCGCGCGACGCGAACAGGATGACCCCGTCGCGACTGACGCCTACCCGTCGCGCGTAGTAGTCGAAGGCGCCCTGGGAGCCGATCTCCACCAGCACGATGTCGGAGAGCTGGCGCTGCGACGCGAGCTCGTGCAGCAGTGGCTCGAGCTCCTCGACCTCCTGGACCTGGACGACGCGGAGCAGCCCCGTGGCCATCGCCGGCCCCATCACGACGGTGAGCATGGCGGTGCCGATCAGCAGCCAGGCCAGCGCGCCCTGCTCGAGTCGATGCGGCAGGGCGGCCGCCAGGGCCAGCGCCGCCAAGGGGACGAGCCACAGCGCCAGCCGGTCGGCGAACGGATACGTGTGCACTGCCGCAGCGAGCACGGCGAGGGGCACGGGGGCCCACAGCAGCACCGCCCACCGGCGACCCAGCAGCAGCAGCCGGCCGAGCCCGATCGCCAGCAGCAGCAGCCCGAGGACCCGCAACGTCATCCGCAACGGCAGGTGGGCGAGGTCGTACCACCGCGACACGAACCAGCCAGGCAGTTCGAGAACGGAGTGCGGGTACGTGTGCCGCCAGTAGTTGGAGACCTCGATGCTGCTCTCCGTCGAGTGCAGCGTGACGGCGTACGAGAGCAGGAAGGAGACCAGCCACGGTGACAGGACGAGCGCGATCCGCAGCGCTCGTCTCGGGTCGCGAGCCAGCACAGCCGGTATCAGCAGCACCAGCGTGATCCCGGCGAGCGGCAGCACGGCCACGAGCGACAGCCACACCGCAACGACACCGGCGAGGCTGAGCCGACGAAGGGCGGGGCCGACGTCGGCGTGACCGGCCACGTGCTGGGCGAGCAGCACGAGCAGCAGCACGACGAGGACGTCGGTGGAGTACTGCTTCACCTCGTTCGAGTAGTAGATGAGCGCCGGGTGCAGGGCGACGAGCAGGACTGCGACGGGAACGAGCACCTCGGGCAGCAGTCGCCGCGCCAGGACCCAGGTCACGAGGACGACGGCGATGCCGGCGAGCAGCGGGACGAGCCGCAGCGCCCGCTCACCGGAGCCGAGCAGGGTGACCGAGAGGCGCTCGAGCCACGACCAGAGCAGCGGCGCGACCTGGAAGTGGAGCAACGGCTTCGAGGCGAGCTCGCCGAAGCCGCGTTGCACGAGGTTGTCGGCGATGAGGACCTCGTCGAGCCACAGCGAGCGGCCGCCGGCCCACTGGCGCAGCCGCGCGAGCACTCCGAGGGCGACGAACGCCACCGGCATCCAGCGCACCCAGACGTGACGGAGGCGGACGGGTGCGGTGATGCCGGGGGCGCGGTGTCGCGCTTCATGTCGAGCTGTGGTGCGTGGCGGGCGTCCTCCGACCATGGCGGAGGGCGCTGTGCTCATCCCCTGCTCATCCTGTGCTCATCCCAGCTCCCGGCTTGCGGGCCCGCGCCCGCTCCCGGGCGAGGATCCAGAACGCCTCGACCCCGTCCTTCCAGGTGAGCTTCTTGCCCTCTTCGCGGGTGCGCGCCTTGTAGCTGATCGGCACCTCGTGCGGCCGGTAGCCGCGGCCGAGCAGCTTGCCGGTCACCTCGGCCTCCATCCCGAAGCCTTGGGCGCGGATGTCGAGCTCTCGGTAGAGGGGGAGGGGCATGAGCTTGAAGCAGGTCTCGAGGTCGCTGATCCAGCAGTCGAAGATGGCGCAGGCGAACAGCGTCACCATCTTGTTGCCGACGACGTACCAGAAGCTGTACGACGTGTGTGCGCCGAAGCTGCGGGTGCCGTAGACGACCTGCGCCTCTCCGGCCAGGATCGGCTGGAGCAGCATCGGGATCTCCTCGGGGGAGTACTCCAGGTCTGCGTCGCAGATGACGAGGTAGTCGCCGGTCGCGGCACCGGCCGCCGTGCGGATGGCCGCTCCCTTGCCGCGGTTGTGACCGTGGTGCAGGACGCGCGCGCGCGGGTCGTTCACCGCCGTCAGGAGCTCACGCGTGCCGTCGGTGCTGCCGTCGTCGACGATGACGAACTCGACCTCGACGGGGTAGTCGACGTCGAGGACGCGCTTGAGGGCCGCGACCACCGTGGGGGCCTCGTTGTAGACCGGCACGAGGACCGACAGCTTCACAGGTTCGACGCTAGCCGATCATCGGCATCGGGCCCGGGAGGCACCTGCTCGTGGGGCCGGCGAGATTCGAACTCGCACTGTGACGCACCTAAAGCGCCGGCCTCCTGCCAATTGGGCTACGGCCCCTGTGCCGAGGTTATCGCCGCGGTCGCCGGGTGATCTCGGAGCCACCGGGAGGACGCGCCGGCGATTCGGCCCGGTCGCTCCGAGATGAATGGCGATCAGACGCCGAGGTCGCGGCGGAGCTTGGCGACGTGGCCCGTGGCCTTGACGGCGTACGAGGCGGTTTCGATGCGGCCGTCTGCGTCGATGACGAAGGTCGAGCGGATCACACCGACGACAGTCTTGCCGTAGAGCTGCTTCTCGCCGTACGCGCCGTAGGCGGTCAGCACCTCCTTCGACGGGTCGGACAGCAGGGGGAACGTCAGCCCCTCGGCGTCGCGGAAAGCCGCGAGCTTCGCCGGCTTGTCCGGGGAGAGCCCGATGACGTCGTAGCCGGCGGCCTGCAGTGACGACAGGTTGTCGCGGAAGTCGCACGCCTGCGTCGTGCACCCGGGCGTCGACGCAGCCGGGTAGACGTAGAGGACGACCTTGCGTCCGAGGTGGTCCGACAGGGACACCGGCTTGCCGTCCGCATCCTCGAGGGTGAACGCAGGAGCGGCATCGCCGGGGGACAGACGCGCAGCAGAAGTCATGCAGGGCACGGTACGTCGAAGGGCAGAACGAGGACAGGGCAGGATGCGTTCTGTGACCCGCGAGCCGGAGCGTCGTCTGCTCATCGAGGACTACGCCGTGGTCGGGGACACCGCGACGATGGCGCTCATCGGCTCCGACGGCTCGGTCGACTGGCTGTGCCTGCCGCGGTTCGACTCGGAGGCCTGCTTCGCCAAGCTGCTGGGTGACGAGGACAACGGCCGCTGGCAGGTCTGCCCGCGGCACTGGTCCGAGGGCGTCGTACGCCGGACCAGCCGGCGCTACCTGCCCGGCACGCTCGTCCTCGAGACGGAGTGGGAGACCGA
Source organism: Frankiaceae bacterium (assembly GCA_016650445.1). GTDB lineage: Bacteria > Actinomycetota > Actinomycetes > Mycobacteriales > SCTD01 > RYN-124. The sequence goes on from JAENVS010000009.1 coordinate 21,020, forward strand.
CACCGGCGTTGTTCGCATGACGGACGCGATGCCACCGCGGGACCGGCACGCCGACCTGATCCGGCGCATCGAGTGCGTCGAGGGCGAGGTCGAGATGGCGATGCGGTGGGTGGTGCGCTTCGCCTACGGCGCCGCAGTCCCGTGGGTGCGCCGCATCACGGATGAGGACGGCATCAAGGGCGTGCTGGCCGTCGCCGGACCGGACGCCCTGGTGCTGCGCGGCGACGTGCTCCCCGAACCAGACCGCCGCGGCCAGGACCGCGCGCACCACACGCACTTCACCGTGAAGGCAGGCGAGACCGTCGACCTGTCGATGACCTGGTTCCGCTCGTACGAGGTGATGCCGCACGCCCACGACGTGGGCAAGGCGATCGCGGAGACGGCGGAGTTCTGGGCGGAGTGGTGCTCGCGGACGACGTACGACGGTCCGTACGTCGAAGCGGTGCAGCGCTCGCTGCTGACGCTCAAGGGCATGACCTACGGGCGGACCGGGGGCATCGTCGCGGCAGCGACCACCTCGTTGCCGGAGCAGATCGGTGGCGAGCGCAACTGGGACTACCGCTACTGCTGGTTGCGCGACGCGACGCTCGTCCTCAATGCGCTGCTGAGCGCCGGTTTCATCGAGGAGGCCGGCGCGTGGCGGGCCTGGCTGCTACGTGCTGTCGCCGGCGCCCCTGAGCAGCTGCAGATCCTCTACGGACTCGCCGGCGAGCGGCACCTGCCCGAGGTGGAGCTGACCTGGCTGGCCGGGTACGAGGACAGCAAGCCGGTACGCATCGGCAACGCCGCGTCGCAGCAGTTCCAGCTCGACGTGTACGGCGAGGTGATGTCGGCGCTGTTCGCGGCTCACGAGGCCGGGCTGGAGGGCGACGGCGGGTCGTCCTGGTCGGTCCAGCGGACCATCATGGAGCACCTCGAGAAGGTGATGTCGCTGCCCGACTCCGGCCTCTGGGAGGTGCGCGGTCCCGAGCGCCACTTCACCTACAGCAAGGTGATGACGTGGGTCGCCTTCGACCGCGCGGTGCGCGCGGTCGAGACCCACGGCGTCGAGGGACCGGTCGATAGGTGGCGCGAGCTGCGTGACGGGCTGCACGCCGAGATCTGCGAGCAGGCCTGGAACGACGAGCTCGGTGCCTTCACGCAGTACTACGGCGCCGCCGAGCTCGACGCCTCCCTCCTCGTGCTGCCCAGCGTGGGCTTTCTGCCCGGCGACGACCCGCGCTTCCTGTCGACGCTGGACGCCATCAACGCGACGCTCCGCAACGGCGTGTTCGTCGACCGCTACCTCACCCAGGAGCACATCGACGGCCTCCCGCCGGGCGAAGGCGCCTTCCTGCCCTGCTCGTTCTGGCTGGTCATCGCATTGGCGCTGGCCGGCCGCGTCGACGAGGCGACCGCGCTCTTCGAGGACCTCCTGGCACTTCGCAACGACGTCGGTCTGCTGTCGGAGGAGTACGACGTCAGCCTCGGCCGGATGGCGGGGAACTTCCCGCAGGCGTTCTCCCACCTCGCCCTCGTGGAGGCCGCCACTACGCTCGAGCGCATCAGGGACTGACGGTGGAGGAGACGGACGTGGCTGGCATGGACGACAAGGACGCGGACAAGGACGCGACCGTCGCACCGAAGGCTCCGCGCAAGAAGGCTGCACCGGCCGCCAAGAGCGATCCGGAGCAGATGGCGGCGCAGATCGAGCGCACCCGCGAGGAGCTGGCGGAGACGCTCGACGCCATCGCCGACAAGGTGAGCCCGAAGCGGGTCGCGAAGCGCACCACGAAGAAGGTCACCACGGCGGTGAAGGAGACCGCGCACGACGCCGCGGCGTCGGTCAAGGACACCGCCGCCAGCGCGAAGGACAAGATGACCGGCGGTACGACGGCCAAGAGCGGCGCCGGCCCTGCTCTGGAGACTGCTCCGGACACGGGCCTGGCTCCGCACCCGGACCTGGCTCCGCACCCGGACCTGGTCGAGGTCAGCGCGCCGACGCTGGTCCCGCCGCTGGCTGCTGCCGGACCGGCTGCGCCGACGTCGTCGTACCCGGCGCCGTACCCGTCGTCGGGCTCGATGTTCAAACCCGAGTACATCGCGGCGGGTGCGGCGGCCGCCCTGCTCGCCTGGCTGCTGCTGCGCAGGCGCGGGCGCAGCTAGCGGATCAGACCTCCGACGAGTCCGTCGGCAGGTCGATCAGCCCGCTGCTCAAGGCGGACGTGACCGCCTCGACACGGGTGCGGGCCTCGAGCTTGGACAGCACGTTGCTCACGTGGTTCTTCACCGTGTTCTCGCTGATGAACAGCTCGCTGGCGATCTCGCGGTTGCTCATCGACCGGGCGAGCAGGTTGAGCACCTCGAGCTCGCGGGCGGACAGACCAGCCGTCGCGATCTGCGCCGGCGTGGCCGGCTTCGACTCGTCCCGGAACGCGCTGAGCACCGCGCTGGCGGCTTCGGGGGGCAGCAGCGACTGACCGGCGTGCACGGCGCGCAGCGCCGACGGGAACTCCTCGACCGGGTGCTGCTTGGACAGGAAGCCGATCGCTCCGGCGCGGAAGGCCTCGACCATGTCCTCGACCTTGTCGGTGCCCGACAGCACCAGGATGCGGGCGGACGGCGCGGCCTCGTGCAGCGCCGCGACGTAGGTCAGCCCGTTGCGGCCGCCGAGGTCAAGGTCGAGCAGGATGAGATCGGGCGCGAGCTCGGCGACCGTGTCGACGGCCTCGCCGCCGGTCGCGGCCTCGCCGACGACCTGCAGGTCGGGCTCCAGGTCCAGCTGCAGGCGCAGCAGCTGGCGCCACATCTGGTGATCGTCGACGAGGAAGACGAGGATCTGGTCTGGCGATGTCGCGGGGTGCCCCATGGCGGCTGAGCATAGTGATCCACTTCGCGCGGACGCCAGAAGAGCCGTCACCCGCCGGTCACGAACAGCTCATCGGGCGGGGACGGGTCGTCGGCGGTGTCGAGCCAGCCGTCAGGCACGGAGACCGGCTTCGGCCCCTGCAGGTGTCCCCGGGGAAGCCGGTGCGCGTCCGGGGGGAGCACCGCGTCGGGGTCGAGCTCGCCGAGCAGGTCATCGAGCTCGGTCAGGGACGACACCATCCCGAGGCTGCGCCGGCGTACGCCACCGGCGGGGTAGCCGGTGAGGTACCAGCCGACGTGCTTGCGGAAGTCGCGCACCGCCATCGGCTCGCTGCCGTTGAAGGCGTCGACGAGCAGCCGGGCGTGCCGGCGCATGACGTCGGCGACCTCGCCCAGCGTCGGTGGTCCCTGCACCGGGCGTCCGGCGAACGCGTCGGCGAGGTCGCGGAACAGCCACGGCTTGCCGAGGCAGCCCCGGCCGATGACGACGCCGTCGCACCCGGTCTGGGCGAGCATGTCGAGCGCGTGCTCGGCGGCCCAGATGTCTCCGTTGCCGAGCACCGGGATCGACGTCACGGCGGCCTTGAGCTCGGCGATCGCGGGCCAGTCGGCGCGACCGGAGTACAGCTGCTCCGCGGTGCGTGCGTGCAGTGTCACGGCGGCAGCGCCGGAGTCTTCCGCGGTCCGCCCGGCGTCGAGGTAGGTGAGGATCGTGTCGTCGACGCCCTTGCGCATCTTCACCGTCACCGGGACGGCGCCGGCCGAGCGCACCGCCGACGACACGATCGACCCGAGGAGCACGCGGTGCACCGGCAGCGCGGCTCCGCCGCCGCGGCGCGTCACCTTCGGCGACGGGCAGCCCATGTTGAGGTCGATGTGGTCGACCCCGACCTCCTCGACCATCACCCGCACCGCCTCGCCCACGACGCGCGGGTCGACGGCGTACAGCTGCAGGCTCCGGACGTTCTCGTCGGCGCCGAACTGCACCATCCGCCGCGTCGTCGCGTTGCCCTGGATGAGCGCCCGGGCCGACACCATCTCGCTGACGTAGAGCCCGGCGCCGTAACTGCGGCAGAGGGTGCGGAACGCCGCGTTGGTCACCCCCGCCATCGGGGCGAGGACGACCGGCGGGTCAACCTCGATGGGGCCGATCTTCAGCGCCACAGGTCGGTCACCCGCACGCCGAGCTTGGCGAGCAGCTCGCGCAGCAGCGGCAGCGAGATGCCGATGACGTTGCCGGCGTCTCCGTCGATGCCGTCGACGAACGCCGAGGCGCGCCCGTCGATCGTGAACGGACCGGCGACGCTGCGCGCCTCCTCGGTGTCGGCGTACGCCGCGATCTCGTCGTCGTCGGGTGTGCCGAAGCGGATGATCGTCTCGCCCACTGCGGAGACGAGGGCGCCGTTGGCCGTGTCGATGACGCAGTGCCCGGTCAGCAGGACGCCCTCGCTGCCCCGCAGCCGGCGCCAGCGCGCAATGACGTCGTCGCGCGACGGTGCCTTGCCGAAGACCTCGCCGTCGAACAACAGCAGCGAGTCACACCCGACGACCAGGTCGCCGGTGCGGCCCTCGGCGACGACCTGCGCCTTGCGCACCGCGAGCTGCTCGACGAGCTGACGCGGGTCGGTGACGATCAGGCTGTCCTCATCGACGCCGCTCACCACGACGGCCGGGTCGAGGCCCGCCTCGCGCAGCAGTCGCAGCCGCGCGGGCGACGCGGAGGCGAGGACGAGCACGCGGGCGGTCACGCGTTTCAGGCTAGGGGTGATCCGGGTCACCGGCGGGAATGATTGCTTGAAGGTTCAACGTTCCGCCATGTGACAGACAGTTGAGACCGCAACCACCTCCGGAGGACAGCATGACCACCGCCACGATCAGCACGACAACGACCGGCCTGGACGTCCAGACGCTCACCGGCGACTACACGCTCGACACCGCGCACAGCCGGCTGGGCTTCGTCGCCCGCCACGCGATGGTGACGAAGGTCCGCGGGTCGTTCGAGGAGTTCGAGGGCACCGCCCACCTGGACTTCCAGGACCCCACGCGGTCGAGCGCCGGCCTGACCATCCAGGTCGCCAGCATCACCACCAACCAGAAGCAGCGCGACGAGCACCTGCGCACCAGCGACTTCTTCGACGCGCCGACGTACGGGCAGATCACCTTCACCAGCACGAAGGCCGAGGTCGTCGGCGACGACACCTACCGGCTCACCGGCGACCTGACCATCAAGGACGTGACGAAGCCCGTGTCGATCGACTTTGCTTTCACCGGCGCAGCCAAGGACCCCTACGGCAACATCCGGGTCGGCTTCGACGGCAGCACCGTCATCAAGCGCAGCGACTGGGGCATCAGCTGGAACGCCGCGCTCGAGACCGGCGGCGTCATGGTCTCGGACAAGATCACCCTCGAGTTCGACATCTCCGCCATCAAGACCGCCTAGTGCGACCGAGGACGTCGGCGGCGCCGCCGGCACCGACCGGCGTCGTGGCCTCCGGCCCGGCCGCGCGGATCCTCTGCTCGGCCTCGACCGCTTCGCGCGTCGGGGTGCGTGCGACGACTGACGGGATCACGGCGCGCAGGTACTGCAGGCTTCGCACCCACCTCTGCGCGTAGACGTGCGGCGCGCGGCGGGTGATGCCTTCAACGATCCGTACGACGGTTGGCTCCAGCGGGTAGGTGCGACTCAGGACACCGGGGAGCTTCGACCGGTCGGCGAGGCCGCGGTCGTCGGCGCCGCGGACCATGTCGGTGTCGGTCCAGCTCAGGTAGGCGACGCCCACGTCGACCCCGTGGTGGCGCACCTCAGCGCGCAGACTGTGGGCGAAGGACTCGGCCCCGGCCTTGCTCGCGCAGTAGGCGCTCATCATGGGTGCCGGCGCGAGGGCTGCGAGCGACGCGATCTGCAGGACGTAACCGCGTGTCTGCACGACCTGCGGCAGGAACGCGCGGACGGTGCGGATGCTCCCGAGCAGGTTGACCTCGATGACCCGGTCGTACGACGCCGCGTCGGCGAGCAGCAGCGGGCCCCCGGCAGCGATGCCCGCGTTGGCGATGACGACGTCGGCCGGCCCGAGGCGGTCCTCGACCTCTGCGGCGACGCGCGTCAGAGCCTCGCCGTCCGTCACGTCGACCTCCCAGCAGGCGCTGCCGGGACACCCGGCGCTTACCTCCGCGAGGACGGTCGGCTCCAGGCCGAGCAGGGCGATCCGGGCCCCCTGCGCACCGAGCTGGCGGGCGAGCTCGGCGCCCAGTCCCCGCGCCGCCCCGGTGACGACGACGACCTTGCCCGTGAGGTTCATGGGTTCTTTCATGCGGCGACCTTCGGGGTGCGGGACCGGCGGGCGGTCGTGACGTAGTTGCCGAGGTCGCATCGCCGCAGCTTCCGGCGGAACGTGAACGTGAACGTCGGCCACAGCGTCGTGTTGCGGCCGTTCTTGTCGAGGTACCAGCTCGCGCAGCCGCCGGTGCTCCACACGGTCTTCTGCAAGCGCTTTTGCACCTCGCTGTTGTACGCCGCCTCCACCTCCGGCTTGGGCTCGAGGGTCGCCAGGCCGCGGGCGTCCAGCTGACGCAGCGCGTCCAGCAGGTAGCCGACCTGGGTCTCGATGATGAAGACGATCGAGCTGTGGCCGAGGCCCGTGTTGGGTCCCACCAGGTAGACGAGGTTCGGGAAGCCGCTCGTCATCGCGCCGTGCAGCGCGCGCATGCCACCGCTCGCCCAGTGCTCCGTGAGGGTGATGCCGCTCCGTCCGACGATGCGCTCCGCGATGGGCGGGTCGGTCACCCGGAAGCCGGTGCCGAAGATGATGGTGTCCGCCGGGTGCTCGACGCCGTCAGCGGTGACGACGGCGTGCGGGCGGATCTCGCGGATGTGCTCCGTGACAACGTCGACGTTGGGCTGCGTCAGGGCCGGGAAGTAGGTGTTGCTCAGCAGCACTCGCTTGCAGCCGAGGCGGAAGTGCGGCGTCAGCTTGGCGCGCAGCTCGGGGTCCGGCACCTGCTTGGCGAGGAAGGCATGCGCCTGCTTCTCACCGAGCTCCATGATCCGCTGGTCGAAGGAGAAGCCCAGCACCCACGCCTCGCGGCCCCAGTAGATCGCGGTGCGGGCGGCCCGCTGGAGCGCCGGGAACCGGCGGTAGAGCCGGCGCTCGTTGCTGCGAATCGCTCGGTCGCGGCGGGGGAGCACCCATGGGGCGGTGCGCTGGAAGAGCGTGAGGTGCCCAACCTGCGGCTGGATCGCCGGCACGAACTGGATGGCCGAGGCACCGGTGCCGATCACGGCCACGCGCTGCCCGCGCAGGTCGTGGTCGTGGTCCCACGTGGCGGAGTGGAACGTGGTGCCCGCGAATGCGTCGAGCCCGGGGATCGCCGGGATGGCCGGGTCCGACAGCCCGCCGGTGCCGAGGACCAGCAGCTCGGCGTCGAGCTCGCCGCGGGCGGTCGTGAGGTGCCAGATCTGCTCGGCCTCGTCCCAGACCGCTCCCTCGAGCTCTGCGCCGTACCGGATGTGCGGGAGCACGCCGTACTCCTCGGCCGTCCGGTGGAGGTAGGCCTCGATCTCGGGTTGCGGGGAGAAGGCGCGGGTCCAGTCGGGGTTCGGGGCGAAGGAGAACGAGTACAGATGGCTCGGTACGTCGCAGGCGCAGCCCGGGTAGCTGTTGTCGCGCCAGGTGCCGCCGAGGGCCTCCGCGCGCTCGAGCAGCACGAAGTCGTGCCGACCGGACCGCATCAGGCCGATCGCGGTGGCGATGCCGGCGAACCCGGTGCCGACGATGGCGACGCGGACCCGCGCGGGCAGCGGGCCGCCGAGCTCGGTGGCGCGGGCAAGAGCGGTCGTCATGGTGCCTCCGAAAGATTGCTACATGCCTGTAGCAACACAGGTGTAGCATGCGCCGCGTGACGAGCGCAACCCCGCTGAAGCGGCCGTACGCCGCCCGAATGGCGCCCTCGGACCGCCGTGAGCAGCTGCTCGACGTGGCCCAGGCGACGGCGCTCGAGCGGGGCTTCCACGCTGTGACGATCGACGGCGTGGCGCGGGCCGCCGGGGTCACCCGGCCGGTGGTCTACGGGCTGTTCGCCGACCGCGGCGAGCTGCTCGCCGCCCTGCTCTCCCGCGCCGAGGCGCGGGCGCTGAGCCAGCTCGCGCCGGCGCTGCCCGCCGTCCCCGGTCCGGAGGACTACGTCGACCCGGACGCCCTGCTCGTCGACGGTGTGAGCGCCTACCTGTCCGCGGTCCGCGACGACCCTGACACCTGGCGGGTCATCCTGCTGCCGCCGGAGGGGGCGCCGCCCGAGCTCGCCGACCGGCTGCACGGGGTGCACCGCGATGTCCTGCGCGAGCTGCGGATGCTGGTGGCGTGGGGGATGGATCGGCGTGGGGGCGCCGCGCTCGACGTCGACCTGTTCGCCCGCGGCGTGCTGACCCTCGCCGAGGGCGCGGCGCGGCTGCTGCTCGAGCAGCCCGACCGCTACCCGGTCGAGCGCTTCCGCGCCTTCACCGAGGACCTCCTCGCCGGCCTCGTCCGCGCCTGACCGCTTGCAGCGTCAGAAGACGCGTGCGGGTCGCCCGCGTGTCGCCCGCGTGCGCGTTCTGACGCCAGGAGGGGTCAGTTGTTGGAGGCGCTGAGCATGCCGTCGCGGTCGACGACCTTGATGCGGGCGCGGTCGTGCGGCTCGCCGAGGGAGATCTCGTGGGCGTCGAGCTTCTCCCAGCCCTCCCACGTCGTGTACTTCAGCCCGCGCTCGTCGAGCATCGCGACGACCGACTCCGGCGAGGGGTCGGCAGGTGCCGGCAGGGAGTCGAGATCGGCCAGCAGGCTGCCCACCGTCTCGATGGCGTCGCCCTTCGTGTGCCCGATCAGGCCGACCGGTCCGCGCTTCACCCAGCCGTTCACGTAGACGCCGGGGACCGCCTTGCCGTTGATGTCGAGCACCCGGCCGGCATCGTGCGGCACGACGTGGTTCTTCGGGTCCCACGGCAGGTCGGCCAGCTCGGTGCTGCGGTAACCGACGCAGCGGTAGACCGCCTGCACCGGCCAGTCCTTGGTGACGCCGGTGCCCCGCACGTTGCCGGTGCCGTCGAGCTCGGTCCGCTCGGTGCGGAAGCCCTCGACCTTGCCGTCGCCGAGCACCTCGACCGGCGACTCGAAGAAGTGCAGGAACAGCTTGCGCGGCCGGTCTCCGAGCCCGTGCTCGGCGGTCCGCATCGCGTAGCGCTCGAGCTCGCGTACGACGAGGCGCAGCTGGTTGTCGCTGTTCATCGCGGTCGTCGAGCCTTCGTCGTACTCGATGTCCTCGGGGTTGACGATGACCTCGACGTTGGGCGAGTGGTCGAGCTCGCGCAGCTCGAGCGGCGTGAACTTCGCCTGCGCCGGCCCGCGTCGCGCGAACAGGTGCACTTCCTTGACCGGGTTGGCCTTCAGGCCCTCGTAGACGTTGTCGGGGATCTCGGTGTAGAGCAGCTCGTCGGCGGTCTTCGACAGCATGCGGGCGACGTCGAGACCGACGTTGCCGGCGCCGATGACGGCGATGCTCTCCGCCTCGAGCGGCCACTCGCGTGGGACATCCGGGTGCCCGTCGAACCACGACACGTAGTCGGCGCCGCCGAAGCTGCCCGGCAGGTCGATGCCCGGGATGTGGAGGTCGCGGTCCTTCTCGGCCCCGGTGGTGAACACGATCGCGTCGTAGTGGCGCTGCAGATCATCGAGCTTGATGTCGACGCCGTACTCCACGTTGCCGAACAACCGCAGGGTGTCCCGGCTCATGATCTGGCGCAGCGCGGTGATGATGCCCTTGATGCGGGGGTGGTCCGGGGCAACGCCGTACCGGATCAGGCCATATGGCGCGGGCAGCCTCTCGAACATGTCGACGGACACGGGCGTGCCGGACTTGTGCAGCACGTCGGCGACGTAGACGCCGGCCGGACCGGCACCCACGACGGCAACCCGGAGCGGCCGGTCCACGTGTCCTCCTGCGGTGAGCGTTCCGTCCATTATCGGTCTTGTACGCCGGGAGCCGGCTGTGGCCTGGCTCACGAGGACATCGGGGCTCACTAGGCTCCCTCCATGAGCGTCGACGAGGCAGCAGCGGCCGAAGCGGTGCGTGCGTTGCTCGTGGCGCTCGGGCAGGACGTGACCTCCGAGTCACTCGCGGGCACCCCGCAGCGGGTCGCCGCGTCGTACGCCGAGCTGCTGGCGGCGCCGGACTTCGAGCTGAAGACCTTCCCGAACGACGAGGGGTACGACGAGCTCGTCGTGGCGCGAGACATCCCGTTCTCGTCCTTGTGCGAGCACCACCTGCTGCCCTTCATCGGCTTCGCCCACGTCGCCTACATGCCGGGGGACCGCATCCTGGGGCTGTCCAAGCTCGCCCGGGTGGTCGAGCTGTTCGCCCGCCGGCTGCAGGTGCAGGAGCGGCTGACGACGCAGGTCGCGGCCTGGCTTCAGGACAACCTGAAGCCGAGGGGCGTCGGCGTCGTGCTCGAGGCCGAGCACATGTGCATGAGCATCCGGGGGGTCCGGGCCAACGGCGCGAAGACTGTCACCTCAGCGCTGCACGGCGCTCTGCGCAACGACCCCCGCACCCGCGCCGAGTTCCTGGCCCTGACCGGTCGCTGATCGCCCCGGCCCGACGCTCGTCTTGTCGCGCGGTCCGAGCAGGAGTATGAACGGCGCATCCGTCACAAGGGGATCCCATGGCCTGGAAGATGACCGCCAAGTACTACGAGGCGTGCAATTGCGAGCTCGGCTGTCCATGCAACATGAGTGGCTTCCCGTCGCACGGCAAGTGCGAGGGGGCGATCGGTTTCCAGGTCATCTCCGGTGATCGCGACGGAGTCGACCTCACTGGAGTGAAGGTCGCGAGCGCGGTCAAGTGGCCGGGTGCGATCCACGAGGGGAACGGCACGATGGTGCTGTTCGTCGATGCGACGGAGGAGCAGCAGTCGGCGCTGATGCCGATCCTCACTGCTGAGGACCCTGGGCTTCCGTGGGAGATCCTCACCGCCACGGTCAGCGATATCCACGGGCCGTTCTTCGAGAAGATCGAGATCACCGACGACGGCACCGACTCTCGGGTGAAGGTCGGAGACAAGATGGAGGTCCAGATGCAGACCTTCACGAACCCCGTGAACGGTGAGAAGCACGAGGTGCACATGGTGATCCCGGGGGGGTTCATCTTCACCGACGGCCGCATCTGCACGACGACGGTCAACCACCTGGACGCGGATGGCGTCAGCTTCGATCACCCTGGCAAGAACGCTTACTACTGCGATGTCGAATGGTCGAGCGAGAACCGAATGGCGCCGGCCTAGGCCCGCCCTATGACAGATACGGCATTGCTGCCGGGCGCGACCGATACGCCGCGCATGGCCTACGGCGTCCTCGAGCGGCGAGCCACGCTGACGACGGTTGCTGTCCTGGTCGCGCTCGCGGGCGTCGCGTGGTGGTGGACGGTCGACCGGTCCGCGGACATGCAAGCCATGGTTCTCGGTCTCGCCCAGGTCGGTGCGGCCATGCCTTTCGACATGAGCGTCGCCGTCTTCATGGCGATGTGGGTCACGATGATGGTCGCGATGATGTTCCCGACCGTGGCGCCCATCGTGCTGCTACACCGGTTGGTGCTCCGTCGTCGCGGACAGGGCGTCTTTCCCACCGCGGTCTTCGGATCGGGGTACCTGACCGTGTGGGCTGCCGTTGGTCTGCTGCCGCTTGTTGCGCTGGTTGGCTTCCGCCACGTCGCCACGGACTCGGGGTGGGTGGATCGGGCCGCCGGTGTGGTGCTCGTCGGTGCTGGTGCCTACCAGTTCACCCGCTGGAAGGAGGCGTGCCTGCGGGCGTGCCGCAGCCCGCTGACGTTCCTCGCGACGCACGACTTCGGTCGCGGGTTGTGGGGAGCCTGGCGAGCCGGCGCCGCCCACGGGCTGTACTGCTTCGGCTGCTGTTGGGCGCTGATGGCGGTCCTCTTCGTGGTCGGGTTGATGAACCTGATCTGGATGGTCGCGATCGCCGTCGTGTTCCTGGCAGAGAAGAACTGGAGCTACGGGCGGGGGCTGACAAAGGTGGTCGGTACCGCCGTTCTGCTTCTCGGCCTGGCAGTCCTCGTGCATCCGGCCCTGCTGGGAACAGTCAGCAGCACGAGCGGCGGTGGTACGGGCAGCGAGGTGATGTAGACCCCCGTAGCCGGGGCGGGACCTGGGTAGCAGGATGGACAGAACAAACACCCAGGAGGCGACCGAGATGTCAGACGTTGAGCTGCGCACACCGGAGGGGCAGCTGCCGCTCGAGGTCACGGTCGGCACCGAGAACCCGCCCGGCCTGGACATCTCCAACCTGCTCGCCAAGACCGGTCACGTCACCCTCGACCCCGGGTTCGTCAACACCGCGTCGTGCACGTCGGCGATCACCTACATCGATGGCGACGCCGGGATCCTGCGCTACCGCGGCTACCCCATCGAGGAGCTCGCCGAGAAGGCCAGCTTCCTCGAGGTCGCCTGGCTGCTCATCTACGGCGAGCTGCCGACCGAGACCGAGCTGACGGAGTTCAAGGCCCAGATCCGCAAGCACACGATGCTGCACGAGGACTTCCGCGAGTTCTTCCAGGGCTTCCCGACCGACGCCCATCCGATGGCGGTGCTGTCGAGCGCGGTCAGTGCGCTGTCGACCTTCTACCAGGACAGCCTCGACCCGCACGACCCGGTGCACGTCGAGCAGTCGACGATCCGGCTGCTCGCCAAGATGCCGACGATCGCTGCGTACGCCTACAAGAAGTCCGTCGGCCAGCCGTTCCTCTACCCGGACAACAGCCTCGGGTACGTCGACAACTTCCTGCGCATGACGTTCGGCGTACCGGCAGAGCCGTACGAGATCGACCCGACGATGAGCAAGGCGCTCAACCTGCTGTTCCTGCTGCACGCCGACCACGAGCAGAACTGCTCGACGTCGACGGTCCGGCTGGTCGGCTCCAGCGACGCCAACCTGTTCGTGTCGGTGTCGGCCGGAGTGGCGGCGCTGTTCGGACCGCTGCACGGCGGCGCCAATCAGGCAGTGCTCGAGATGCTCGAGGAGATCGCCGCTGACGGTGGCGATGTCGCGCAGTTCGTGGAGCGGGTGAAGAACAAGGAGCCCGGCGTCAAGCTCATGGGCTTCGGTCACCGGGTCTACAAGAACTACGACCCGCGCGCCGCCATCGTGAAGAAGGTTGCCGGTGATGTGCTGGCGAAGCTCAACAAGCCCGACCCGCTGCTCGACCTCGCGATGCAGCTCGAGGAGGCGGCGCTGGCCGACGAGTACTTCGTCGAGCGCAAGCTCTACCCGAACGTCGACTTCTACACCGGCGTCATCTACCGGGCGATGGGCTTCCCGACCCGGATGTTCACCGTGCTGTTCGCGATCGGGCGGTTGCCCGGGTGGATCGCGCAGTGGCGCGAGATGATCGAGGACCCCGCGACCAAGATCGGCCGGCCGCGCCAGGTCTACACCGGCCCGACCGAGCGGAAGTACGCCCCGATCAGCGACCGCTGACCCCGTCGTTGCGTCCTTGCGTGACCGCGGCGGGCTTGCACCCGTCCTAGGACGCAGCGGGGAGGCGGGGTTACGCGAGGAGCTCGGCCTCTCGATTCGGGGACAGCTCAACGGCCAGCGGCGGGGTGCCGCGCTCGGTGTCCCAGGCGAGCACGTCGGCCGCTGTCGTCTCGAGCGGTGTCTTCGACATACCGGCCGCATGTGCGGCGGCGGCGCTGCGGCGGAACATGACGTCCCACGTCGGGTCGGGTAGCACCAAGGGGAAGCCCGGGTCGACCGTGTCCGGTGGCAGCGGGATGACCTCGATGTCGCTGGCCGCGGCCTTGGCACAGACCCGGATCAGCTGTTCGAGGGTCACGGGTTCCGCCGGGCCGACGGCGTTGTAGGTCCCGGACTTGTCCTGCTCCACCAGCGCGACGACCAAGCGGGCGAGATCGCGCGAGTCGATCACCTGCACCGGCTGGTCCGGCCGGCCGGGCAGCGCCGCGCGGCCACCACGGGCGGCCCGGCGCACCCAGTAGGTGAAGCGGTCGGTCGGGTCGTGCGGGCCGGCGACGATGCCGGGCCGGACGATCGTCGACCGGTCGCCGTACCGCGCCAGCACGTCGTCCTCGCAGGCGACCTTCAGTGGTCCGTACGTCTCGCCGGTGATCTCCTCCGTGCCGCGCTCTGCCGGCAGGCGCGGGGTGTCCTCGGTCATTCCGTCCGCGCCCTGCGAGCGGTCGTAGACCGAGCCAGTGGAGATGAACAGGTAGCGGCCGATGCGGTCGCCGAGGGCGTCCGCCGCCTGGGCGACGTGTCTCGGGATGTAGCCACTGACGTCGACGACGGCATCCCAGGTCCCGTCGGCCAGCGACGCGTAGTCGCCGGCGTCGCGGTCGCCGGTGCGACGCGCCACGTCGGGGAACAGCTCGGTGCCGGTCTTGCCGCGGCTGAACAGCGTCGGGGTGTGGCCGGCCGCCAGCGCGTCCTCGACGATCGCGCGGCCGACGAACGACGTACCACCAAGAACGAGGAGCTTCACGGAACCGCCACTTCGATGAGGCCGGTCGCGACGTCGTAGATGGCGCCGATCACGGGCAGGTCCTTCGGGAGGTACGGCGAGCTGCGGATCCGCTGCACGTCGCAGGCGAGCTCACGTCGCTGGTCGCTGATGGTGCGGAACTCCAGGCTGCGGGTGTCGACACCGCGGCCGAGCATCTCCGCGTGGACCTCCTCATCGGTCACCTTCGTCATCCGGCAGTCGGTGTGCGCCACGACCATGACCCGGTCGACGTCGAGCAGGTGCGCGGCGAGGACCAGCGTGCGCAGCACGTCATCGGTCACGCGCGCACCGGCGTTGCGCAGGATCTTCGCGTCACCCGGCTCGAGTCCGAGCATCTCCAGCGGTGAGATGCGCGAGTCCATGCACGTGACGACCGCCAGTCCGCGGGCGGCCTTCCCGGGACGACCGGTGTCGTGGAAGTGCTCGGCATAGACGGCGTTGGCGCTGAGGACGTCGTCGAACGCGGTCATGGGCGCTATCTCATCATCGGGGCTGCCACGGCGACGGTGCCGGGGTCGAACTCGACCGGTGCGTCGAAGGCCGCCCGGCGGGCCGCTCGCCGCAACGCGGCCAGCACCGCCGGCCCGGCGAGCAGCACGAGCGCGACCGTCGTGATGGCCCGGCCGACGTCCCAGCCCAGTGAGGTCGCCGCGGTGAACAGGGCGAAGGCGTGCAGGTTGTCGAGGACGCTCTGGGCCGCGTCGAACGACAGCTCGGTCCCGTCGCCCAGCGCGAACGGCCAGAAGGACAGGTTCAGCAGTACGCCGTACAGGATCGACGACACGGCGGAGTACGCCGCCAGGAAGGCGAGCTCGACCCGGCCCCGGGCCCGCGGGAGCAGCCCCGCGCCGAGCCCGACCCAGGCGGCGCCGAGCATCTGGAACGGCAGCCATGGCCCGACGCCGCCGGTGAGCAGGGCCGAGGCGAACAGGGTGGTCGCTCCGAGGACGAAGCCGAACCCCGGGCCGAAGACCCGGCCGCCCAGGACGAGCATGAAGAAGACCGTCTCGACGCCGCCGGTGCCCGCGCCCAGCGGTCGCAGGGCCGCGCCGATCGCGCTCAGAACGCCGAGCATCGCCAGCGCTTTGGTGTCCATCCCGCCCTCGGACATCTCGGCGAGGACGACGGCGAGCAGCACGGGTAGCAGCAGCGCGAACACGAGCGGTGCGCTGGTCGACTCGAGTCTGGCCCCCGGTTGCACGATGAGCGGCCAGAGGAAGGCGAACAGCCCGCCGAGCGAGGCGAGCAGCAACGCGAGCACCGCCTTGGGACGCAGCCGCAGTGGGCGGGCGACCGCGGTCACGCCGGCACGTCCAGTGCGGTGGCGACGTCGCCGACGGTCAGCCACGGGAGCGGGTTGAGCACCTTCGCGACCTGCGGCGCGAAGGTCGGGGAGGAGAGCACGACGTCGGCGGTGGACCCGTCGGCGACGACCTCTCCCTCCGCGAGCACGACGACGCGGTCGGCGGCGGTGGCGACGAACTCGACGTCGTGCGTCGACACGACGACGGCCTTGCCCTCGGTGGCGAGCCGGCGCAGCACCGCGGCCAGCCGCGCCTTCGCGCGGTAGTCCAGGCCGCGGGTCGGCTCGTCGAGCAGCACCACCCGGGGCGAGGAGACGAGCTGCACGGCGAGGACCAGTGCCAGCCGCTGGCCCTCTGACAGGTCACGCGGGTGGGTATCACGGTCGATGCCGGGCAGCAGCTGCTCCAGGAGCGCCGCGGTCGTGCCCTCGGGGCGGCGCGACTCGGTGTCGGCCTGGACGAGCTCGGCGTCGACGGTCTCGAGGTAGAGCAGGTCAGCGGCCGACTGCGGGACGAGCCCGACCAGCGCGCGGGCCTGGGCCGACGACCCCACGGCCGGGTCCTGCCCGTCGACCTCGACGGTGCCACCGGCGCGGCGACCGGACCCCTGCAGAGCCCACAGCAGCGAGGACTTGCCGGCGCCGTTCCGGCCCATCAGCGCGCAGACCTGTCCGGCCGCGAGGTCGAGGTCCACCTGTCGTACGGCGATGACATCGCCGTACCGCACGACGACGTCGCGTGCGCGCAGTGCCACCGGCCCGGCGGACGCGAACGCGGCCGGGCGTCGGCCGCGGAGCCGTTCGCGAAGGGGCCCGGCCTGCCGCCGCGCATCGCGCACCGACAGCGGCACCGGGTCCCAGCCGGCGAGCCGGCCGAGCTCGACGACCGGCGGGGCGGGCACGTCGTGCGCCATCATCGCCGCCGGCAGCCCGCTGCGCACGGTGCCGTCGCCGGGCAGGTAGAGGACCCGGTCGGCGTACTGCAGGACGCGTTCGAGCCGGTGCTCGGCCATGAGGACGGTGACCCCGAGGTCGTGCACGAGCCTTGTCACGGCAGCAAGCACCTCCTCGGCGGCGGTCGGGTCGAGCGCCGAGGTCGGCTCGTCGAGCACCAGCACGCGCGGGTGGCAGGTCAGCACCGCGCCGATCGCCGCGCGCTGCTGCTCACCACCGGACAGGTCGCGCAGCGGCCGCGATCGGAGCTCGGCGAGACCGAGCAGGTCGAGCGCTTCTTCGACGCGCTTTCGCATGACGTCGGCCGGCAGCGCGAGCTGCTCCATCGCGTAGGCGAGCTCCTCCTCGACTGTGTCCGTGACGAAACCGGCCAGTGGGTCCTGGCCGACGACGCCGACGACGTCGGCCAGCTCGCGCGGCGGATGCGTGCGGGTGTCGCGGCCGTCGACGAGCACGCGGCCGGACAGCAGCCCGCCGGTGAAGTGCGGCACCAGGCCGTTGACGGTGCCGAGCAGCGTCGACTTGCCGGCGCCGGTGCGCCCGAGCACGAGGCAGAGCTCGCCCTCGGGGAGCCGCAGGTCGACGTCGCGCAGCACCGGGACGACGGAGTCCGGATAGGTGACGCTGACGTGCTCGAGCCGGATCATGCCGCGGCCGCCTGCAGCTGCGGGGCTCGACGTGCGGCGGCGCGCACCGGTCGAGGTGCCAGCCACGCGGGGAGCACCCCGACGAGGATCGCCATAAGGGGCAGCAGCGGAAGGTCCGGCCAGACGAGCGGGTAGAGCGACGGGTGCAGCAGCAGCGGGTCGTAGCTGCCGGCCACGAGCATGACGCCCGCGCATACGACGCCGCAGCCACCGACCGCCCACTCCGCGCGGCGCCAGGGGTCGGGGCGGTAGGTGCTGCGCCGCACCCGCCGTCCGCCTATCGCCAGCCCGGCACCGGACAGCACGAGACCGGCTGTAAGAGCGGGCAGCCCGACCAGCGGCGGCGCGGTCCCGTCGAGCAGGCCGTAGAGGCCCAGGCACAGCGCGAGCAGGCCGGTGAGCACGAAGGCGGACGTCGTACGACGAAGTCCTTGGGGTGCGCCGTTCGACCGGCCGTAGCCGCGGGAGTCCATCGCGGCGGCGAGCTGCAGCGAACGCGACAGCGCGTCCTCGAGCACCGGCATCGCGATGGCCCGCAGGTTGCGCAGCCCCTTGCCGGGGGCCGCGCGAAGCCGTCGTGCCCGGCGTACGCGAAGCACGCTCTCGACGAGTTGCGGCGCGAGGGTCAGCGCGACGACGACGGCCGAGCCGATCTCGTACAGCGCCGGCGGCAGCGACCGCAGTGCGCGCTTCGGGTTGGCCAGCGCGTTGGCCGCGCCGACGCAGCAGATCAGGGCGGCCAGTCGTAGTCCCTCGTAGACCGCTGCGAGCACCTGCTCCGCGGTTACGGCTCCACCGAGGTCGATGCCCTTCGCCCACCCGGGCAACGCAACCGACGGGAGCGCGAACAGCTGGTGCCCGTCATCGGACGCGCCGATCAGCGCGTTGAAGACGACCCGCAGCGCGATCACCAGCAACCCCAGGATCAGGTACGCCGAGAAGGCGCGCGCCCAGGGCGCATCACCGCGCCGGCAGACGACGACGTAGCCGACGACCGCGACGAGCACGGCGATGAGCAGGGGGTTCGTCGTGCGGCTCGCGGCGGTCGCGAGACCGAGCGCCCACAGCCACCAGGCCATGGGGTGCAGGGCGCGCGGTAGCGGTTCGGTCCAGGACATGTCAGGTGCCATCCTCGCGCCGCCGCCGCGCGACCTGCGCGACGGCCGCAGAAACCAGCAGCAGGACGAGGACCACGGCCGCGATGGCGCCGAGCGGGATGCCGTTGGGCCGAAGCGGCTTCGACCGCGTGACGATGTCGGAACGAGGCGGTGCTGCCGTCGCAGCCGGCCGTGCGGTGGCGGCCGCAGCGGTGGAGTCGGGCGACGCCGCAGCCGCTGTTGGTGAGGGGGCGGGTGCGGCGGAGGTCCTGGCTGTGGCCTGGCCGGTGCCGGCCACCGTGGGCACCTTGCGTGTGGGCGACGGACTCGCCGCCGGTCCGACCGTGGAGGGGGACCGCCCGGCGCTCGGCGTACTCGCCCTGGGGGGTGGCGTCGACGGTGGTTTGCCGGCACCGAACGCCCAGCCGTCGACGGTGCCCGGCGCCGGGTCGTAGTCGGAGCCGCCGATGTTGCCGTAGGTCCAGGAGCCGCCGGGTCTGGCGTGCCAGTAGGACCAGTACGCGTCCGCAGGTGAGGTGCGCTGGCACGGGTCGTTGGCCGGCTTGCCGTTGATCCGGCAGACGAAGTAGCCCGGCTCCTGGGCAGCGCGGGTGGGGGTGAAGCCGGCGCCGCGCAGCGCGGCGATCCCGTTCGAGGGATCACCCGGTGCGCAGCGGGTCGGTTGTCCGCCGCCGAGCGAGGCGAAGTCGACGATGACGGTGACACCGGAGTCCTGGCTGCACGCGGCAGCCGTGGCCGGCGCCGCGGGGACGGCAAGGGCCGCCCCCGCGAGCGCCGTCACGACGGCAGCGCGAAGCATCATCACCAGATACGGATGGTCCGCGAGTTCGACGAGCCGGCGACGTTCTGCAGGTCGTTGCCGGTCTGGACGGTGAAGTCGAACGTGCCGGTCCCGGAGAACGTCCGGGTCAGCGACCACATGCCGGTCTTGGCGTCGGCACGCGCCTGGGCAGTCAGGACCGACCCGCCGACCCCGGCGCGCCGGTAAAGGCTCACGATCAGGCCACCCGTGCGCGCCGGGATGCTGCGACCGGAGAAGACGTACGTCCGGGTCCCGGTCCGCGCGGCGGACAGGGACAGCGCTGTCGCGACGTTGAGCACCGTCTGGGGGCTCGCCGCGCCGCCCCGCGACTGCGCATAGAGGCGGGTGTTGGTGAGCGGTGAGACCGACCAGGTGACGACGCCGGTCGCGCCGACGGTCGCCGTACGGACCACGCTGAACGTCGTCGACGGCCGGCTGTAGGCGAACAGGTCGACGACGCTGTTCGGCGGCGCCTGGACTGTCACGCTCGACGCGCCGGTGGCGACGATGCGCGTGTTGAGCATGGTCAGGGTGGCTTGCCGCATCACGGTGCGCGAGGAGGCGGTGAACGTCTTACCGGCCAGCGCGGGCAGGGTTTGCGCCGTCGCGAATAGGTCACTCGAGGACGCCGCAGCCGCCCCGGTCCGCAGCCCGCCGTCGGCGTTCTGCTGGCTGGTCAGGTAGGTGAGCGCGTTGCCGATCGGGGCGTTCACGGCGTCGAGGCCGAGCACGGCGTAGCCGGTGGAGTTGACCGGCGCCTGGCCCGGGAAGCTGCCGTCGGCCTTCTGCTGTCCCTTGAGCCAGGTCGCTGCCGCGTTGGCCGGCTGCGCTCCACCCTGTCCTAGGGCAGCAAGTGCCTGCAGGACCAGCCCGGTCGCGTCGACCGACCCGGTGCAGGCGGTGCCGGCCTTCGGGTAGTCCTCGGGGAAGGACCCGTCCGCGCACTGGGTGGCCAGCAGGGCCTGTACGGCGGCATCCGCGGGAGTCCGCCCAGACTGCTTGAGGGCCAGCAGCGCGAAGGCGTGACCGAACAGGTTCGCGTAGTTGCCGAACGAGCTGCGGTCGGCAAACCGACTGTCTGCTGACTGCAAGGAGAGCAGCTGCGCTAGCAGGTCCACTCCGCCGACCTTGCTGGCGTCACCACCAGTGGCCGCAACGACGAACGCGAGCTTGGCGGTGGCGCCGACGTACGCCGCATCGGCCTTGTCGCCCGGGGCGCCCTGGGTGTACTCGGCGACCGCCTTGGAGTCCTCCACGCTGGTCAGCGCTCGGCCGAGGGTGGCGTCCTGACCGCCCGCCGCGAGCAGCGCCAGCGCAGCGTCGAGCGACTGGCCCCAGTTGGTGAAGGTGGTCGTGTTGCCCTTGTCGTCCTCGAAGCTGCCGGTGACGGTGCCGGTCGGTGACAGGTGCGCGGCGAGGTAGGCGGCCGCGGCCGCGGTTGCCTGGGGGTCAGCCGCGGGCGCCGCGGCGGCGGGTGTCGCGAGGACACCGGTGGTCAGCGCCGTTGCCAGCAGAGCCGGCAGCAGCGCGGTGCGCAGGGAGACGGTAGGCATGGGAGCCCTTTCACGAGCGGTCCGTGACGGGACCACGGGCTCCCAGAACGCCGACGCCCTCACGACCGGTCGTGGGACCGGTGGCGAGGGCGAGAACGGACTGATCGTCCGGGCTCCGCCCCGCTGACCTCGACGGTACGAAGGAGCCGCTCGCTCCCGGCGGGCGTTCCGGCTCGTAGCCGCCTTGCAGCGGCTACCTACGGTTGCGGGTCAGCGCCGGAGTTGGACCGGCTTTCCCCACGGGAGCGCATTCGGTTGGTGCAGCGGTGACCTTAGCAGCGGGCATCAGCTCGCCGGCGTACAGCACGAACCGCTCGTCCCGGACGAATCCGGCCAGGCTCAGGCCGAACCGCTGGGCCAGCTGCACCGCGAGGCTGCTCGGCGCCGAAACCCCGGCGAGTACGCCGACACCCGCGGCGACGGCTTTCTGAACGAGCTCGAAGCTGGTGCGGCCGCTGACGACGATCGTGTGGTGGTGGAGGGGGAGCCGGTCCTGCAGCAGCGCCCAGCCGACCACCTTGTCCAAGGCGTTGTGCCGGCCCACGTCCTCCCGCACGCACAGCAGCTCGCCCGAGGGGGAGACGAGGCCGGCCGCGTGCAGGCCGCCGGTCCGCTCGAAGGTGCGCTGCGCGGTCCGCAGCAGGCCGGGCAGTGCGAGGACGGCGCCAGGGTCGACGGGGGTCGACCGCACGGCACGCAGGCCGCGCTCCTCCAGCGCGGCCAGGCTCTCGAGCCCGCAGACCCCGCAGGCCGAGCTGACCGTGAACCGTCGTGCGAGGGCCGTCGCGGTGACCGTCGACTCGGCCGCGAGCTGGGCCGTCACCGTGTTGTCATGGCGGTCTGCCGGGACCTGCCGGCAGTGCCGGAGCGTGACGATGTCGGAGCGGGATCGGACGACCCCTTCGCCGAACAGGAACCCGGCGGCCAGCTCGACGTCGTCACCGGGGGTCCGCATCGTCACGGCCAGCGGGATCGGCCCCTGTCGCGTCTCGATGCGGATCTCGAGCGGCTCCTCCACCGCGAGCCGGTCCTCGTGCTCGCGCACGACGCCGGCCACGACCTCGGTGACCCGGACGCGGGCCGACGACGTCATCGCGCCGCCTCCAGCCGGATCACGATGGACTTGCTCGTCGGCGTGCCGCTCACGTCGGCGGTGCTGTCGAGCGGCACGAGCACGTTGGTCTCCGGGAAGTACGCCGCTGCGCAGCCACGGGGCGTCGCGTAGGCCACCAGTCGAAACCCTGATGCCCGGCGCTCACCATCGGCCCACTCGCTGACCAGGTCGACCACCTGCCCGTCGACGAAACCGAGAGCCGTGATGTCGTCGGCATGGACGAACACCACCCGCCGGCCGGACCTGATGCCGCGGTAGTGGTCGTCGAGGCCGTAGATCGTGGTGTTGTACTGGTCGTGGGACCGGATCGTCGCCAGGAGCAGCCGACCCGGCGGGACGTCCACGACCTCGAGCTGGTTGACGGTGAAGTGGGCCTTGCCGTCCGGGGTCGTGAAAGTGCGGCTGTCGCGCGGACCGTTCGCGAGCACGTAGCCGCCGTCCTGCTCGACCTTGTCGGCGTAGCCGGCACAGCCCGGCACCACGCGGCCGATGCTCTCGCGGATGGTGCGGTAGTCGCGTTCGAACTCCGCCCACGGCAGCACAGGGCCGTCGGTGAGGACGCGGCGGGCAAGGCGGCAGACGATGGACACCTCGCTGAGCAGCGTCTCGCTCGCCGGTGCCAGCCGTCCCTGAGAGAGGTGCACCGAGCTCATCGAGTCCTCGACCGTGACGGCCTGCGGACCGCCGGCCTGCTCGTCGCGCTCGGTGCGTCCCAGGGTCGGCAGGATCAGTGAGGCACTCCCGACGACGGCGTGCGACCGGTTGAGCTTGGTCGAGACCGAGACCGTCAACCGGCAACGTGCCACGGCGTCCTCGGTCACCGCGGTGTCGGGTGTCGCGGCCACGAAGTTGCCGCCCATAGCCATGAGCACGTCGACCTTGCCGTCGCGCATCGCGCGGATGCTCTCCACGACGTCGCAGCCGTCGTGGGTCGGGGGCTCGAAGCCGAACTCGCGACGGAGCCCGTCGAGCAGCTCCGGCGGTGGCTTGTCCCAGATGCCCATCGTCCGGTCGCCCTGGACGTTGCTGTGGCCACGCACCGGGCACACGCCGGCTCCGGGCCGGCCGATGCTCCCCAGCAGCAGCAGGACGTTGACGATCTCCCGGATGGTCGCGACGGCGTTCTTGTGCTGCGTCAGTCCCATCGCCCAGCAGACGATCACCCGGTCGCTGCGCATCAGCCGGTCGGCGAGCTCGTCGATCTCCGCATCCTGCAGCCCGGCGGCAGCGCGCACCATGTCATCGTCGATCCGGCGTACGTGCTCTGCGTACGCCGCGAAGCCCGCGCACGACGTGGTGATGAAGTCGTGGTCGAGCACGCTCCCCGGCGCGGCTGCGTCGGCGTCGAGCAGCCGGCGCCCCAGCGCCTGGAAGAGCGCCAGGTCGCCGTTGATGCGGATCTGCAGGTACTGGTCGGAGAGCTCTGTCCCCTTCCCGAGCACGCCATCGATACGCTGCGGGTCCTTGAACCGCACCATGCCGGCTTCGCGCAGCGGGTTGATGGTGACGATGCTCGTGCCGCTCCTCTTGGCAGCGGCCAAGGCGGTGAGCATCCGGGGGTGGTTGGTGCCGGGGTTCTGACCGACGACCAGGATCAGGTCGGCCATCCCGATGTCCTCGAGGCTCACCGTCCCCTTGCCGACGCCGATCGTCTCGGTCAGCGCGGAGCCCGACGACTCGTGGCACATGTTGGAGCAGTCGGGCAGGTTGTTCGTCCCGTAGGCACGGACGAACAGCTGGAAGAGGTACGCCGCCTCGTTGCTGGTGCGGCCCGACGTGTAGAACACCGCGCGATCGGGGTTGTCGAGCCGCCGCAGCTCAGCCGCGACGAGATCGAGGGCGTCGTCCCAGCCGATCGGTGCGTAGTGGTCGCTGCCCGGTGGCTTGTAGACAGGCTGCGTCAGGCGGCCCTGCTGACCGAGCCAGTAGCCGGAGCGCTCTCGTAGGTCGCTGACCGGGTGCTCGTTCCAGAAGTCCTCAGTGATGCGACGTTCGGTGGCCTCCTCTGCGACGGCCTTCACGCCGTTCTCGCAGAACTCCGCGACCTTGCGATGCGTGGACCCCTCGGGCCACGCGCAGCCGGGGCAGTCGAAGCCGTGCTTCTGGTTGATGCGCAGCAGCGCTCGCGTCCCGCGGGCGACGCCCACCTGGTCGTGGAGCATGCGCAGGGAGCGCACCACGGCGGGCACCCCGGCGGCGTGCTCGGGCGCGGAACCGACCCGCAGGTGCTCGTCCTCGCCGTACTGCTCCATGCTCTGCAGAACATAGTTGCGTTCCGTGGGTCGCCTGGGCAAAGGAGTGTCGCGGTGAAGGTGCCGTTCTGCACGTCCGACTTCCTCGACCGGGCAGAGCTCTGCTACCGGGATCGCACGGGCGTCGTCGATGAGCCCGGCGCCTTCCAGGACGGTGGGCTCGGCTCGCTGACCTACGGTGCGATCGCGGGGCGGGCCCGTGCGATGGCTGCCGGGCTGGACGAGCTCGGCGTCGAACCGGGCGCCCGCGTCGCGATCGTGTCGCACAACAGCGCACGACTGCTGGAGTCGTTCTTCGGCGTCTGCTCCTCCGGCCGCGTGCTGGTACCCGTCAACTTCCGGCTGTCGCCGACGGAGGTTGAGTACATCGTCGGCCACTCCGGCGCCTCCGTGCTGCTCGTCGACCCGGAGCTCGACGAGAGCCTCGGCCCAGTCTCGGCCAAGCACCGGTTCCTGCTCGGCAAGGACTCCGATGCCGCGCTGCTCCGACCGGACTCCGATCCGGCACCCTGGCAGGACCTGTCCGAGGACGCGACGGCGACCATCAACTACACCTCCGGTACGACGGCGCGACCCAAGGGCGTGCAGATCACCCACCGCAACCTCTGGGTCAACGCCGTCACATTCGCGTTGCACGCCGGCGTCACCGACCGCGACGTCTACCTGCACACGCTGCCGATGTTCCACGCCAACGGCTGGGGGATGCCGTTCGCGATGACCGGCATGGGCGTGCCGCAGGTCGTCATCCGCAAGATCGACGGCGCCGACATCCTGCGTCGCGTCGAGAAGTACGGCGTCACCGTCATGTGCGCGGCGCCGGCCGTCGTCGCCTCCATCCTCGAAGCGGCGCAGACCTGGGAGGGCGAGATCCCCGGGCGCGACCGGGTGCGGGTCATCTGCGCCGGCGCGCCGCCGCCGTCGCGCACCATCGCGCGCATCGAGGAGGAGCTCGGCTGGGAGTTCCTGCAGATCTACGGCCTCACCGAGACCTCGCCCTTGTTGACCATCAACCGTCGCCGGGCGGAGGAGGACGCACTGCCCCTCGAGGAGGCGTCGCGCCGGCTCGCCCGCGCGGGGATGCCGGCGCTCGGCGTGCAGATCAAGGTCTCCGACCAAGGCGAGGTGCTCGCGCGGTCCAACGTCGTGCTCGAGGGCTACTGGGAGCAGCCGGAGGCGACGGCCGACGCCCTCGAGGGCGGCTGGTTCCACACCGGTGACGGCGGCATCTTGGACGACGAGGGGTACGTGACGATCTCCGACCGCAAGAAGGACGTCTTCATCACCGGCGGCGAGAACGTCTCGTCGATCGAGGTTGAGGACGCGCTGTTCTCCCACCCCGCGGTCGCCGAGCTCGCTGTCATCGGCGTGCCGTCGGATAAGTGGGGCGAGA
>JAENVS010000010.1 GCA_016650445.1 Frankiaceae bacterium
CAGGACTACACCGGCCACTTCTGCAACGTGCCGACCCTGGTCGACCCGCCGATCGTCGCCTGCGGCATGGCCGTCTCGGGCCTGCGGATCTTCAACATCGAGGACCCCTACCACCCCTACGAGGCCGCCTACTTCACGGCGCCGGTGCAGACGAGGGCCTTTCCGGAGGGCTCCAACTGGGCCTACTCGATGCCGACCTTCGTGCCCGAGCGCAAGGAGGTCTGGTACTCCGAGGCCTACACCGGCTTTTACGCCGTGAAGATCACCAACGGTGCCTGGCCCGACGCAAAGGCAGCGCCGTCCGCGCCACTGGTTCCGCCCGTCGCTCCGCCGGCCGCTGGCCCCGCCCCCACCGCAGGTGGCAACCTGTCCGCGACCGGCCCGACCCCCTGGCTGCCGATGGCCGCCTTCGGCTTGCTCGTGCTGGCTGTCGTCGTACGCCGCCGGCGCACCGCATGAGCGGCGGTCGGTTGCTGAACCCTCAGGAGTGCTGGGGTGCCGCGGTGGAAGCAGCGAAGAACAGTAAGCAGCCGGCTACCGCCGCTGTGGACAACCTGATTCCGCGGAACGGCGCAGGTACCGACAACCGGCTGTGCGCGCAATGGCTACAGGGAATCGAACGGCGGGTTGGCGATGGCGGGCAAGCCCGCGTCAGTCGAGTGCGGGGGCCCGCGGACGAGGGAGTCTCAGCCACGGCGTTCGCAGGTCAACGAGGTCGATGAGCCCGCGATGCCACATCACGTGGTGCCGTCGACACAGCAGGACCAGATTCCCGAGCTCGGTCGGTCCGCCGTCTTCTCGCGACCGAAGGTGATGCACGTCGCAGAAGGCCGGTGGCTTGCTACAGCCCTTGGCGGTACAGCAGCGGTCTCGGGCGGCGACGGCACGACGCTGCGCGGCGGTGATGACATCTGTGACGCTGGTCAGGCTGACGACCTGACCTGCCGCGTCGAGAACGACGCGCTCGACCTGCGCGTCACACAGCAGTCGCTCGAGCTGCGCACGCGTCGCCGGACCGGTCCACGGTGCAGTCGCGCAGTCGGCGCCCGGATGCTGATCCACGTCGACCACGAAGCCTGCGGTCGGATCGTCGCCGACTGCGCGCTCTGCAGCCGACGGCAAGCGCAAGGCCCACGTAGCCGGAACGACGTAGCTGACCCGCGGCCGTGCCCCGCCCGTGTCAGGCAGCTCGCCGTGTCGGAGGGCAAGCCCGAACACATCGAGCAACGCGTCGGCACGTCGTACACCTGAGGTGCGCTTGTCGTCCTTGCCCTCGCGGCGCGCGAGCGCCTCGAGCACGGTGAGGACGACCTCCATCGCAGCATCGGGCAGCTCGAAGGTGCCCCGCCACGACCCCTTGTGCGTGTTGCGCAGCTGCAAGAACCGGCGTTCCTCCGCAGACGCTTCCTCAGCCTCGAGGTCTGGCTCGCACCACGTGGCCAGCAGGTGGCGCACGAAGTTGGCCAACTGGTCGGGATCACAGCGGCGTGCGACCTCCAGCAGCGACTCCTGCGACTCGAGCAACGCACCTGGTGCGATCTTTCCGACCAGACGGGCCAGCACACGACCGTGCTCCTCAGTCACGTCGCCGTCGACGATCGCGTCACGCACCAGCGGCAGTTCGCGCAGGGCGACCGACGTCCGGACGCGGCGTCCGGCCGCAGCACCTGTCTCCTTCGTGACCGACCGCAGCCACGCAGGTGTGGGCGCCGAGGCTCCACCGGTGTCCGGGACCAGACCGCCGCCGCGGACCTGGATCTCGCCCACCGCGCGCGAGGTCAGGCCTGCCAAGCGGTTCATCGCCTGCGCACCTCGTGCAACGAAGGCCTGCAGGTCTCCGATCGGCAGCGACTCGACGCGCACGGCCGCGAGCGCGTCCAAGCTCCGCCTCGAGAGAACCGATCGAACACATGAGCGAAGGATAACTAGCCGGTCCGACAAAACCGCCTAATCCACAGCAACTCCCAGCACAGTCTAGATGTCCACAGATCTGGTGCGAGGCCTTGACGCGCGAGGCCCAACGAGCAGGGTTTCGCCGGCGTACGGCGAACTGACCGGTAACCGCAGGTCCCTCGAATCGCCGGAGCCCCGCCTTGTCCCGACGCGCATTGCTCGCCGTGCTCTCCTGCGCCGCCCTCACGGCCTCAGGGCTGACTGCGGTCGTCCTGACCGGCGGCAACACGGCGCCCGCGCCGCTCCCGACACAGAGCCCGGACCAGCGGTTCCTGTCGCTCACCGGCGACTCGCCGGAGGCGGCGGACGGTGACGACGCGATGGCACCGTCCGCCACCGCCGCGGCCGCGAGCGAGGACTGCACCAAGGACCCAGAGACCGTCGGCACGCTGCCCAACGGCTGGTGCCTGCGACCGGCCGGCCGCAGCGTCGACGTGCTGCGCTTCCCGATGGGGATCATCCCGACGTCCAACGGCAAGGTCGTCGTCACCTCCAACAGCGGCGGCGTACAAGGGCTGACCGTCATCGACCAGGCGACGCTCGGCACCAGCCAGACCACTGCCGGCAACCTCTTCCAGGGCCTGGCGGAGACCCCTGACGGCCGCGTCTACGCCTCCGGCGGCAACGCCAACCGGGTCTTCCGCTACCAGTGGGCGGGCGATCAGCTCAAGAGCACCGAGCTCACGGAGGAGGCGACCTTCCCGATCCACGGCGGCATCGACGGCGTCATCACCCGCCTGCCCGCCGGCGGCGGCGCCCTGCCCGCAGCCGACGGCATCCGCGTCACCAACTACCCCGGCGCCCTTCAGCGGTACGGCGACTACGTCATCGCGGCCGGCACCCTGAGCGAACCCAGCGACGGCGCCTGCCCGACCAAGCGCAACGTCTGTGGCCGGGTCAGCATCATCGACAGCCGCACCGACACGGTCGTCGGCCGCGCCGCCGTCGGACTCGACCCCTACGGACTCGCGCTCGACCCGACCCGCAAGCGGCTCTACGTCAGCAACTGGGCCGACGAGTCCGGCCGCGGCCGCGGCGTCGGCACGGTGTCGGTCGTCGACATCAGCAAGCCGACCGCGCCGAAGGAGCTCAGCTTCACCCGCGTCGGCCACCACCCGTCGGCGGTGCTGCTGTCCGCCGACCGACGCAGGCTGTTCGTCGCCAACACCAACGACGACACCTTGTCGGTGCTCGACGTGACGGGCACGCCCCGCGTCGTCGCCACCGAGAGCGTCCGCGCCGTCGAGGGGGCGCCCGCCGGCGCACACCCTGACGCCCTCGCGCTCTCCCCCGACGGCGGCACGATGTTCGTGGCCCTCGCCGGGCTCAACGCCGTCGAGGTCCGGGACGGCCGCACCGGCGCCCGCGTCGCCGGCCACCCCGTCTACATCCCCACCGGCTGGTACCCGTCCGCGCTCGCGGTCACCGGCACGGCGAAGAAGTACAAGCTGTGGGTCACCAACGCCAAGGGCGTCGGGCCGAGCATGGGCTACAACGGCAGCGTCCTGGCCAACGGCACCGCCACCAATGGCAGCGTCAACGTCGTCGACCTGCCGGTCGCGGCATCGACCGCCAACCGCTGGACCGAGACGGTCGTCACCAACGACGGACTGGATGACGCCAACGTCGATCCGTGCTCCCCGGGTCGCGGGGTCCGCATCTCGCAGGTGCTCTGCCCGCCCAAGGGCACAACGTCGCCCATCAAGCACGTCGTCTACGTCGTCACCGAGAACAAGACCTTCGACCAGTACTTCGGCGACCTCCCGGCCTCCGACAACGGCTACCGGTCCGACCCGAAGTTCCTCCTGTACGGCGAGCAGGTCACGCCCAACCACCACAAGCTCGCCGGGCCCTACAGCCTCGGCGACAACTTCTTCTCCGACGCCGAGGTCTCGGTGACCGGTCACTCCTGGACCTCTGGCGCGATCGCCACCGACCACAACGAGAAGACCTGGCCGGCCGACTACGACGAGGGCATCCGCGGCAGCCACGGCAACGGCGACCCGCTCAAGGGCAAGCTCGCCGGCCCGCAGGGCGAGGAGATCCAGGCCGCGGAGGACGAGCTCGACGATCCCGAGGGCGGCTACATCTTCGAGGCGTTCAAGCGCGCCGGCGCCACGCCGCCGCGCGACAAGCCGGGCCGTCTCTCGATGGGCATCTACGGCGAGTCCACGGCCCGCGAGTCCGGCAACATGGACGCCTACAAGGCGCCGGGCTGGAAAGACGGCGACATCTCGTACTCCGACACCTGCCGGGTGCTGAGCTTCCGCGACGGGCAGGCGCCCGACGGCCCGTCACCGGCTTTCTCCGCGGGCAGCGGACCGGCCAGCTTCGCCACCAACGACTGCGACGGCCGCAAGCTCGCGGACGCGTTCAGCCTCAAGCACTGGACCGACGTCTACAAGAAGACCGGTCGCGACATCATGCCGAGCTTCATCTACATGTCCCTCCCGCAGAACCACACGCTGGCGACAACGCTGGGCAACCCGACGCCGCAGTCGATGGTGGCCGACAACGACTACGCCGTCGGCCTGCTCGTCGACGCGCTGTCGCACTCGCCGTTCTGGAAGTCGACGGCCGTGATGCAGACCGAGGACGACACGCAGGTCTCCGGCGACCACATCTCCGCACTGCGCGACTACCTGCAGGTGTCCAGCCCGTGGTCGAAGCCCGGACCCAACCACCAGTGGGGTTCGATGCCGTCGCTGCTGCGCACGATCGAGCAGATCTTCGGCATCGCGCCGATCAGCCTGTTCGACCGGCTCGCGACGCCGATGCACGAGGCCTTCCTGCCGTCGCTGCGCGACAAGCCCAACCTCACGCCGTACGTCGCCGTGAAGGCGCAGATCCCGTTCAACATCAACGAACCAGGCGCGGTCGGCGCGGACCTGTCGGCAACGCTCGACTTCTCGACGTATGACCTGGTTGACGAGCAGCTGCTCAACGACATCCTGTACGCCGCGATCCGCGGTCGCCCGCTGCCCAAGCGCTAGGTTCGGCCGACCTGCTCGATCGCCCGGCGCGCGTAGACCTGCTGCTGCGTCGTGGTCCGCTCTGACCGGCCACGCCCGACGAAGCTGACGCTCCAGTGCAGGAGCGTCGTGACCCGGCTCTTGAAGCCGACGATGTAGAACAGGTGCAGGGCCAGCCACATCAGCCAGGCGATGAAGCCGGCGAACTGCAGCCGCTTGATGCTCGCCACCGCGTGGAAGCGCGAGACCGTGGCCATGCTCCCCTTGTCGTAGTACGCGAACGGCTTGCCCGCCGCACGGCCGCGGGTCCGCCGCCGGATCTGCCCCGCGGCGTACCGCCCGGCCTGAATGGCGACCTGCGCGACGCCGGGCTGCTCAGCCATCATGTCGCCGACGACGAAGACCTCCGGATGGCCGGGGAGCGAGCAGTCGGGCTCGACGTGCACCCTGCCCGCGCGGTCCGTCGCCGCGCCCGTCTGCTCCGCGAGCTGCCGACCGAGCGGCGACGCCGCGACGCCGGCCGCCCAGATCTTGCACATCGACGGGATACGTCGCCTCGTGCCGTCGCGGTCCTCGACCTCGATGCCCGTCGCGTCGAGGTCGACGACCGTGGCGCCGAGCTGGACGTCTACCTTGATGCGGCGCAGCTGCCGGAAGGCCTTGTCCGACAGCTTGTCGCCGAAGTTGCCGAGCACGGCATCGGCTGCGTCGAGCAGCACCACGCGCGCCGTGGCCGGGTCGATGCTGCGGAAGTCGCCCGGCAGGGTGCGCCGGGCGAGCTCGGAGATCTGGCCGGCCATCTCGACGCCGGTCGCTCCTGCGCCCACGACGACGAACGTCAGCCACCGGTCGATCTCGTCGGGGTCACTCGCCAGCTCGGCCAGCTCGAACGCGTCGAAGATGCGGCCGCGCAGCTCGAGCGCATCGTCGATCGACTTCATGCCAGGGGCGAACTCCGCGAACCGGTCGTTGCCGAAGTAGGACTGCGTCGAGCCCGCCGCCACGATGAGGCTGTCGTAGGGCGTGAGCGTGGTCCCGGTCGGCGCCTGTGAGGCGACTGTGCGGGCCGCGACGTCGATCTCGGTCACGTCGCCGAGGAGCACCCGCGCGTTGCGCTGCCGCTTCAGGATCTCGCGGGTCGTCGGGGCGATCTCGCCCTCGGACAGGATCCCGGTGGCCACCTGGTAGAGCAGCGGCTGAAACAGGTGGTGCGTCGTCCGCGCGATCAGCGTGACGTCGACAGCGGCACGGCGAAGCCGCTTGGCGGCGAACAGCCCGCCGAAGCCCGACCCGACGATGACGACCCGGTGCCGCTCTGCCGTCGCTGTCACGGCGTCACTCTCGCAGCGAGCAGCACGCCGGGGTTCAGCAGCCCACGCGGGTCGAGCGCGTCCTTCACCGCCTGCATTGCGGTGATCTCGGTGGCGGAGCGGGACAGCCCGAGCCAGGGCACCTTCGCCCGACCGATCCCGTGCTCCGAGCTGATGCTCCCGCGCAGCTCGCTGACCAGCCGCAGGACGACATCGGTGACGGCGTCGGCACGCGTCGCCGCGTCGAGGACGTTGACGTGCAGGTTGCCCTCGTTGACGTGCCCGAACAGCACGAGCCGCACCTCCGGTGCCACCGCTGCGACCGCCGAGGGCAGCCGCTCCACGAGCGTCGGCAGCGAGCCCAACGGGACGGTCACGTCGAGCTTGACCGGTACGCCGGCCGCGTTGATCGCCTCGGTGTGCTGCTCCCGGTAGGCCCACAGCGCCCGCCGACCGGCGGCATCGGTCGCCACCGCGGAGTCGAGCACGTCGGGCAGCTCCGCGACCACGTCCACCAGCCGTTGCGTCGGATCGGTGACCGCCGCGCACTCGAGCAGGACGTAGGCGGGGTACGCGGACGGGAACGGCGGCGGCAACCCGGCGTGGGCCCGCACCAGCGCCAGGCCGTCGGCGAGGAACAGCTCGGCCGCGACGAGCGATGGGAGGCCGGCCCGCAGAACCGGGAGAAGGTCCACGGCCGTCGCAGTGTCGGACAGGGCGAGCAACGCCACAGCCGCGGCCGGCAGCTGCGGGACCAGCCGCACGCGCAGCTGCGTGAGGATCCCGAGGGTGCCTTCGCTCCCGCAGAGCAGCGACACGAGGTCGTATCCGGTGTTGTCCTTCGCCAGTCCGCCGAGCCGGGAGATGACACTTCCGTCGGCGAGCACCGCCTCGGCGCCGGCGACCTGGGCGCGCATGCTGCCGTAGCGCAGCACGCGTACGCCGCCGGCATTGGTCGCGACCATCCCCCCGATCGTGGCGGAGTCACGCGCCGCGAGGTCGACGCCGACATCCAGCCCGTGCACACGGGCGTGCCGTTGCAACATGCCCAGGGTCACCCCGGCACCGACGGTCACCTGCGCCGCAGGTACGTCAACCTCACGGACGGCGGTGAGCCTGGTCAGGCTGAGGAGCACCTCTCCTCCGGCCGGGACGCCACCGCCGACGAGACCCGTGTTGCCGCCCTGGATGACGAGCGGCGTGCCTTCCTCGCGGCAGGCCCGCACAACGGCCACGACCTCGGCCGTGTCAGCCGGGCGCACGACGGCATGCGCCGTGCCGCTGAACCGACCGGTCCAGTCGGTCTCGTAGGCCCGCTTGAGGTCGTGGTCGACGAGCACGTGCTCGTCGCCGACGGCCCTGCGCAGCGCGTTCAGCAGAGTCCCCACCGGATCACCGTAGGGGGCCTACCGTGCACTCATGCGACGTCGCCTCTGCGCCCTTGTCCTGCTGACCACCGCCTGCCTCGTGGCCTCGGTCGGCACCGCCTCCGCCATCACGGGCGGTACGCCCGACGGCTCCGTCCATCCCCAGGTCGGCGCCCTCATCGCCGACCACGTCTACGCGGACGGCACCTGGGTCTACTGCACCGGCACGCTGATCTCGCCGACGGTGTTCCTCACCGCGGCACACTGCGGCGACCCCGGTCAGACGACGGCGCGCGTGTCGTTCTCCACGGCGTACCAGGACGGCGACCGGGTCTACACCGGCTCCTACCGGCCCGACCCCGGTTACCGCGGCGCGCAGTCCGACCCGCACGACATCGCTGTCGTGGTCTTCGCCAAGCCGATCCGCGGCATCACCCCGGCGACTCTCCCCCGGGCCGGTCTGCTCGACCAGCTGAAGAAGAACGGAACGCTGCAGACGTCGGCGTTCACCTCGGTCGGCTACGGCTCCTACGCGCCGCAGAACGGCTCCGGCGGCTACACGTACTTCTACGACGACGTGCGCCAGCAGGCGCACGGCAGCTTCAACAGCCTGACGACCGCCTGGCTCAAGCTGTCCCAGAACGCATCCACCGGCAACGGCGGCACCTGCTACGGCGACTCCGGTGGGCCGAACTTCCTCGGCGGGTCGGACTCCACCCTGCTGGTGGCGACGACGATCACCGGCGACGCGCAGTGCGTCTCGACCAACGTCGACTACCGCCTCGACACCGCCGCGGCGCGGGCCTTCCTCGGGAAGTACGTCTCGCTGCCCTGAACCATCGCAAGCGCCGTCAGCGCCACCGCGGTGCCCGCGACCGCGTCGAGCAAGTAGTGGTTGCCCGTCACCACGACACCGACCGTCACGAGCACCGGGTAGAGCCAGCACAGTCGCCGCAGCGGCGAGGACGCGAGCATCCGCATGGCGATCACGGTCGCCCAGACAGCCCACGCCAAGTGCAGCGACGGCAGCGCGCCGTACTGGTCGGCGGCCACGGGCCCGCCATGCGTCGCACCGAAGCCGGCGAGCGCGACCGCGTCGACGAAGCCCTCACCGGGCAGCAGCCGCGGTGGCGCGACCGGCAGAAGCAGGAAGACGGTCAGCCCGAAGATGTTGGTGATGACGAGAGCGTTGCGCGCTGCGCGGTAGATCTCGGGCCGGCGCAACCAGCACCAGCCCAGCACGGTCAAGGTCACCGTCACGTGTGCGAACTGGTAGAAGTAGCTCGCGGTCAGCGACAGCGCCTGGTGCGCGGTCACCCACAGGTTGGTCGCGAGCTCCATGTCGATGCGCATCCACCGCTCGAGGTCCAGGATGGCCTGGCCGTGCTGGAGCGCTGCTCCCTGCCGCACCTCCGCCCTGGCTCGGGCCATGTCGTAGACCCGCAGCAGGACGAAGACGATCAGCAGCTCGCCGAGCAGGTGCGGCCGTCGGCGCGCGGCGATGGACCGCACGTACAGCAGCGGGCGGGTCTCGATCAGCGTGGTCATGAGGCCACCTCGACCGGGCGAGCGACCGCGCGACCGACAAGCACCGCCGCCTCGTCGTACGCCGCCTGCGTGAGCTCGAGAGTGCTCGTCCAGCTCACGGGGCTCGTGCGCGCCTCGGCATGACCCGCCAGCGCCCGCCGGAGAAGCGGCTGGGTGCACAGACGGATCAGTGCCTGCGTCATCGCCTCGTCGTCGGTGACGAGCAACCCGTCGCGGCCGTCGCGTACGAACTCCGCGATCCCGTTGCCGGCCTTCGCCACGACGGGCACGCCGGCGCAATGCGCCTCCAGCGCGGCGATGCCGAACGACTCGAGGTCGGCCGGGGCGACGAACACGTCGGCCCGGCGGTAGAGGTCGCGGATCTGGTCGCGGTCCTGCCGACCGGGCAGGGAGACCCAGTCGGTCATCGCGTGCCGGCGTACATAGCGCTCGAGGGCGGGCCGAGCCGGACCGTCGCCGACGATGACGGCGGTCATCCTGACGCCGGCGGGGACGGCCAGGCGGGCGGCCCGCAGCATCTTCAGCAGCTGCTTCGGCCGCTTGCGGACAGCCAGGCGCATGACACCGACGAGCAGCACGTCGTCGGCGGAGCGCGGTGCCGGCACGACGTCCCACCGCTCCGGGTCGATCCCGTTGGGCAGCACCGTCACCACGCCGCCGGACCGGACCACCCGCCGGACCTGCTCGGCGGCAGCCTCGCTGACACCGGTCCAGCGGATCGGCTGCCGCGAGAACCCGGCGATCGCGTTGAGGGTGCGAAAGATCGGGTGCGCCCACGCCCACAGCGAGTGCACCGTGACGACGGTCGGGATGCCCGCGCGCGAGCACCGCAGCGCCGCCCAGAACGCCAGCGGCGAGCCAACGCCCGCATGCACGTGCACGACGTCGAAGTCACCGTCGAGCAGCACCTCGGCGCCGGCGAACGGAGCCCGGGGATGGATGGCCCGCGGCCGCCGGAACCGCTCGGTCACGCGTACGACGGACGGCGCGTCCACCGGGTCGGGATGTCCCTCCCCGGGTGACGACGTCACGACCGTCACGTCGTGCCCCATCGCGTACTGGCGACGGGCCAGGTCGCTGACGTGCATCTCGATGCCGCCGAGACGGGGCAGGTAGAAGTCGGTGACGTGCGCGATCCTCATGCGGTGCCGCCCAGACCGGCAGTCCTCGTCGCGCGCCGCCACCACAGCAGCCCGCAGACGCCCCCGACCGGGATCTCCAGCGCGAAGGTGATCCCCGTGAAGACCAGGGTGCCGGCGGCCACGACGGCCGCGTCGCCGCCGAGCGCCACGAGCAGCGCCGCACTTCCGGTCTCCGCGATGCCGACCCCGCCCGGGGTCACCACGAGCAGGGTGAGCAGCCGGCCGAACGAGAACCCGGCGAACACCGGCACGATCCCGAGCGAGCTCCCGAGCATGTGCAGGATCAGCCACAGCAGCGTCGCCTGAAGGACGGCGTAGGTGGTCATGCCGAGCAGCATCCGGTGCCACCGGCGCCGCAGCAGCGACGTCATCCGGTGCCGCAGGTCGAGCACCGCCCGCTCTGCCGACAGCTCGCGCGAGGAGCGCGCCAACCGCAGCGCCGAGGTGCCGATCACCTGGCAGACCCGCCCGAGCAGTCCGGCGGCCTTCTCGCTGGCCAGCGCGACCATCACCAGGAGCAGGACGGCGAACAGCGTGCTGGCCGCGATGACCGCAGCCAGCGCGAGGCCCGGTGTCGGCAGTCCGCCGGCTACGAGCAGCAGGCCGAGCGCGACCACCGGCAGGGCGAGCTTGACCAGGACGTTCCACAGCGTCGTCAGCGCGGTGAACGGGCCGAAGCTGCCCGGACCGTGGCCCCAGGAGCGGACCATCGCGTAGTTGAGCCCCATGCCCAGCGCACCGCCGAACGGCACGAGGTTGGACACCGCGCTGCCGCTGAGGTTGAGCTGCAGTGCCTGTCGGTGCGTGAGGTCGGGCAGTGCCGCCGTGGCAAGGAACGTGTGTGCGTAGAGACCGAGCAGCCAGAGCCCGAGGAGCAGCGCGACCTGGCGCGCCGTGAGCAGCTGCAGGAGGTCGACGACGGGAGCCCACTCCGCGCCGGTCACGTTCGGAAGAGCGAAGCCCAGGAGCAGTACGACGAGGCTGAGCGAGAGGCCGGCGTGCAGCGCCCGGCGCGCGTTCCTCACGCTCTGACCGTCGCGAACACGTCGTCGAGCAGCGGCGCCGAAGGGCGTCGGCCCCGCTCGACGTACCACTCGTGGCCGAGCGCGAGCCGGAAGAGCGGCCGCGGCAGCCGCAGCAGCACCGCCAGCGTGCGCGTGCCCTCATCGGCGCCCGCCTGGCTGACGTGCGCCGCGATCGCGGCCCGCTTCGCCTCGGCGTACCGCCGTACGTCGACGCGGTGGGTCAGCTGGTCACGGGCGGTGTAGGCGGCGTCGAAGCGGCCCGGGGCGAAGTCGGCCGGGATCCCCGGCAGGCGGTGCACCAGCCGGAGGACGCGCTGCAGGGCCGTGCGGTCGACGGTCGCCTCCAGGACGGAGGGGGTCCCGGCGAGCTCGGCGGCCCGGAGACCGACCCGGCCCACCTGGACATGATCAGGATGACCGTATCCGCCCGCCGGGTCGTAGACCGTCAGGACATCGGCCGACTCGTCCTCCAGGACCCGGCACAGCCGGCCGGCGGCCTCGTCGACATCGGCCCGCGCGAACGCGTTTTCGCCGCCCGACTCACCGTGCAGGCCGGAGTCGGCGTAGCCGAGCACCTCTACCCGGGCGCAGCCCAGCGCGGCGGCCGAGCGCTCGAGCTCGGCCAGCCGGCGGCTCGCCAGGGTGGGGCCGGTGCCACCGCCCCGCACCAGGCCGGCCTCCCCCGCGGTGGCGACCACGAGGACGACGCGGTGCCCCTCGGCGGCCGCCCGCGCCAGCGTGCCGGCGGTAAGCAGCGCCTCGTCGTCCGGGTGGGCGTGGAACGCCACCAGCGTGAAGGGCACGTGCCTAGTCTCCCGGACGGAGTCGTGGCGCGCGGTCAGCACGCCTGAGCGTGTCGTAGTCTGCCCGATCCAGCCTGCGTCCGGGTACCTGTGGCCGCTAGCGCATGGCGCCCAGGCGCCCGGTTATCCGGACGCAGCCAGGGGGTGACGCCGGTACCGTCGCGGGCATGACTCCCAAGCTGCGACCCCTGCTGCGGGGCCTGCCGGCGTACGTGCCCGGTCGACGGCCGCAACCGGGACAGGACCTGGCCCGGCTGGCCAGCAACGAGACGCCTCTCGGTCCGCTGCCGAGCGTGATCGACGCGGTCGCGCGGGCGGTCGCCGACGGCAACCGCTACCCCGACCCCGCCGCCGTGGAGCTCACCGCGGCGCTGGCCGCGAAGCACGGCATCGACGAGTCCCGCGTCGCCGTGGGTTGCGGCTCGGTCTCGCTCATCCAGCAGATGGTCCAGATCTCGGTCGACGCGGGCAACGAGGTCATCTACGCGTGGCGCTCCTTCGAGGCGTACCCGAGCCTGGTGAAGGTCTCGGGCGCACGACCGGTCGAGGTGCCGCTCGACGGCTATGAGCACGACCTCAAGCGGATGGCCGACGCGGTCACCGACAACACGCGCCTGGTCATCCTGTGCTCGCCGAACAACCCGACGGGGCCGGCGCTGCGCGCGGCCGACGTCGCCACCTTCCTGCAGACGGTTCCGGACCACGTCCTCGTGGTGCTCGACGAGGCGTACGCCGAGTTCGTCGACGACCCCGAGGCCGTCGACGGCCGGCGCCTGCTGGCCGACCACCCCAACCTCGCCGTGCTGCGCACCTTCTCCAAGGCCTACGGGCTGGCCGGCCTGCGCATCGGCTACTGCCTGGCCGGTGCGGCCGAGACCGCCTCGGCCCTGCGGCAGGTGGCGGTGCCGTTCCAGGTCTCGATCCCCGCCCAGGCAGCCGCCCTCGCGAGCCTCGCGGCCGAGGAGGAGCTGCTGCAGCGCGTGCGAGCCGTCGTACAGGAGCGTGAGCCCTTGCGCAACCGGCTGCTCGAGATCGGGTACGACGTACCGCCGTCGCAGGGCAACTTCGTCTGGCTTCCAACGGGAGCCGACACGATGCGGGTCGCCGGGGTCTTCGACGAGGCCGGAATCCTCGTGCGGCCGTTCGACGGCGACGGCATCCGCGTGACCGTCACGACGGCGGCGGACAGCGAGCGCGTCGTTGCGGCGGCTAGGGCTGCGCTGCCTGCGGGGACTGCTCGCGGCTGAGCCGGCGCTCCATCACGAACGACAGGAACGGGATCGTGCCGGCCAGCAGCACGAGGACCAGTCGGCCGGCCGGCCAGCGCCGCGCCATCGCGAGGTGCACAGCTGCCATCAGGTAGAGCAGGTACAACCAGCCGTGCAGCGTCCACACGACCTTGCCGAACCCGGGACGGTCGAAGCCGTAGGTCAGCGGGATCGCGACGAAGCAGGCCATGAGCAGCACCACGCCGGTCACGTAGGCCATCACGCGGTAGCGGCCGAAGCGGGTGCTCACGAGCTCTGCTGTCATGAACTCTGCGCGTTGAGCCGGGCGAGATAGGCGTTGTACGCCGCCAGCTCGTCGTCCTCGGGCTCGGTTGTCGCGGGCGGAGGCGGCAGGACCACCGACGGCGGCACCGGCTCGTCCTCGGCATCCACACCGTCGTCGCGCAGCAGCTTGACGAAGCAGAACACCGTGAAGGCGGCGAACAGCAGCCACTCCACGGCGTAGCTGTAGTTCTGGATCGAGTTGTTGGCCTCGCCGCGGCCGAGCTGCCAGTAGCCGAGGCCGATCATCCCGGCGGCACCGACCAGCGTCAGCGCCAGACCCACCAGCCAGCGCGCGGTCAGCAGCCGTCTCCACACCCCGTCGACGCTACCCGGGCATAGCCCTCGCTGCGGCGGGGAAGCCCCCTGGCGGTGATCAGGAGACGTGCTGGAGGGCGCCACCGGGGGCTTTCCTTTCCGGGAGCTGCTCGACGAGCTCGGACCCGTCCTGGCGTCGCTGTCCACGTGAATTCGGGCCTGTCCCTCGTGCTATGGGTGCAATCGCGCTACCCTGTCCACGGCTTGCTTCCCACGCACGTTCTACGAACGCCCGCGGAGTGTGATCGCCGGCGTTCTGCGTCGTCTCCGGTCCCGCCCCCTAGGTGAGGACATGTACGAGCAGCCCGGGAGCCGCGACGTGTGGCGACCGACCTGTTTACAAGGAGATAGATCGATGGCTCAAGGCTCTGTGAAGTGGTTCAACGCCGAGAAGGGTTTCGGCTTCATCGCCCAGGACGGGGGCGGTGCTGACGTGTTCGTCCACTTCTCCGCTATCCAGTCGGACGGCTACAAGTCCCTCGACGAGAACCAGCGCGTCGAGTTCGACATCACGCAGGGCCAGAAGGGCCCGCAGGCGGAGAACGTCCGAGCGCTCTAAGACTTCGCGTACGTCGAGGCCCGGCTCCCCCACAGGGGCGCCGGGCTTTGTCGTTGTCAGACGGAGTAGCCGCCGTCGACGTCGAGCTTCTGTCCGGTGATGAACCCGGCTCGCGGCGACGCGAGGAAGCAAACGGCCTCGGCGATGTCGGCGGCCGTGCCGAAGCGGCGCAGCGGGGTGTTGGCCCTCGCTGCCTCCAGCGCCCGCTCGTCGAGGTCACCCGAGGCGATGAGCCGCTCGGCCATGCCGTCGATCAGCATGCCGGGACCGACGGCGTTGACCCGGACGCCGAAGCGGCCCTCCTCCGCGGCCAGCCCGCGGACCAGGGTTTCCACCGCAGCCTTGGGAACGGCGGACAAACCGTCACGTACGGCGTAGCGACTGGTCGCTGCCGTCGTGACCGCGGTCAGGCTGCCCTGGCTTCGGCGCAATGCCGGCAGCGCGGCGGTCGCGAGGGTGAAGAACGACGTGACGTCGTCGTCGAGCTGGCGGCTCAGGTCCTGGGGCGAGATCCGGCTGAGGTGCTGCTGCGGCACGTGCGGGCCGGCGGCGTACACGAGCGTGTGCACGTCACCCAGGCTCTCGATGTACGCCGACGTCCCGGCCGCATCGGTGAGGTCGAGCGCGTCGGCGCGCAGTCCGAGCTCGTGGACCAGCTCCGCCGCCCGGGCCTTGTTGCTGCGATAGGTGACGACGACGTCCGCACCTCGGCGTACGAGAAGGCCGGCGATCGCACTGCCGAGACCGCCGGTGCCGCCGGCGACGAGGGCGACCCCGCGGATACCGGCGAAGTCCTGGGGGTCGGTCATGGCGAGAGCAGGGCGAGCAACTGCTCGCGGTCCGGCCCCGGGAGTCGGTTGAGCTCGCCGTCGCCGTGCTCGTCGATGCGCGCCACGATGTCCGGACGGGCCAGCACCTCGTCAGGCAGGCCGAGTCCGGTCATGATCTCGATCAGCGCACGGAACACCTCCCCGTCGCGACCGGAGGCGACGAACAACCGCGTCAAGGGGTGTGGTGGCACGGGTTCACCGCGCCGGAGCGCCTCCATCTCGGCGATCCGCACACGGTCGTTGACGAGCTGCGCGCGGTACCACGGTGTGACGCGCTGCTCGGTCGCCTCGTCCCAGGCGAACGCGAAGCCGACGGGATCGTCGAGCTTGTCGCGCACGACGTCGCGCAGGGCCTGCGCGTGCAGCAGACCGACGCTGATCCCACGACCCGCGGAGGGATTGGTGCAGGCCCACGCGTCCCCGACCGGGGTCAACCCGGTCACGATCGGCTGGCCGTCCGCGACAAACCGGTGGTAGCGGTCGAGGACACCGGCCATCGGCAGAACATCGGTGATCGGCTTGCCGTCGACCCAGTGCGCGGCGAGCGGGCACGCGCCGACCACCCGGAGGAACGTCTGGAGACGGCGGAGCTCCTTGAGCGGCGTGTCCGCACTGGAGCCGGCGAGGGTGACCGACCAGGTGCCGTTGTCACCCGGCAGGGTCAGCAGCTGGAAGCTGCCCATCGCCGCGCTGATCGGCCCCGTGCGTCTCGGCTCGGCGCCGGCGAAGTTGACCGTGTAGTAGAGGAAGCCGCACTCCTGGGACTCGGTGACCGGCGGCTGGGCACCGAGCTCGACCAGCCACTGCGCGGCCGGGGAGCGCCGGCCCATCGCATCGACGACCAGGTCGGCGGTGAGCTCGTCGCCGTCCGTCAGTCGTACGCCGGTGATGTGCGGACTACCGGGTAGCGCCTGCCGGCCAGTGAGAAACCCGGCGACGTCGACCCCGCGGCGCACGATCACCCCCGGCGTACGCTCCGCTCGGGCCGCGAACACCGCCTCGACGACCGGACGCCGGCCGGTCGGGCAGCGGAACCGCTCGTCACCATCGCGCCGCTGCTGGTCCGGGATGCTCGGCGGCTGCACCGCCAGCAGGTCAAGCCACGTCGCGCCGCCCGCGACGAGCTCGTCGCACATCCCCGGCAGCTCGGCGTCCATGACGACGCGGGCGCCGGGAAGCAGGTTGTGCGGCTGCCGGAACTGCGCGACCCCCCGCCGCTCCCAGTCGTCCCATGCCTGCGCGGGGTCGGTGGGCGGCGCGGCCGGGTCGGACTCCAGGACGGTGACCTCATGGCCGTCGTTCGCGAGCATCATCGCGGCCGACAGCCCGACGATCCCCCCACCACACACGACTACCGAGCTCATGCACGCCCCCTCGATCACGCGCAGCCTGTCACGGCCTGACAATGGACGGGTGACCGAGGACGAGGAGGCGCTGCGCGAGGTCGAGCGCCGGGTGTTGTGGCTGGCGACATCGATCGTGCATGCCGCCAACGCGCGGCGACCCAACGACTCCGGCGTCAAGGTCGGCGGTCACCAGGCGTCGAGCGCGTCGATGGTCAGCATCATGACCGCGCTGTGGTTCGACGCCCTGACTCCGGCCGACCGCGTCAGCGTCAAGCCGCACGCGTCACCGGTGCTGCACGCGATCAGCTTCCTGCTCGGGCGGCTCGATGCGTCGTACCTGCCCCGCCTGCGCGAACTCGGTGGACTGCAGCCCTACCCGAGCCGCACCAAGGACCCGGACGTCCCCGACTACTCGACCGGGTCGGTCGGGATCGGCGCCACCGCACCGGTGTGGGGTGCACTCGCACAGCGGTACGTCAGCGCGCACTTCGACGTCGCCGCCGGCGGTCGGCAGATCTCGCTCGTCGGAGACGCCGAGCTCGACGAGGGCGCGATCTGGGAGTGCGTCAACGACCCGATGGTGCAGCGGCTCGGCGAGGTGCTCTGGGTCGTCGACCTCAACCGGCAGTCGCTCGACCGGATCGTGCCGGACATCCAGGTGGCCAAGTGGGCCGGGCTGTTCCGCGCGGCCGGCTGGCAGGTGCTGGAGGTGAAGTACGGGCGGCTGCTGCAGTCGCTCTTCGCCCGCGACGGAGGTGAGCGACTGCGCGACCGCATCGACGAGATGGGCAACGAGGAGTTCCAGTGGTTGCTGCGGTCACCGGCAGCCGAGCTGCGGACCCGGCTCGACGTCGGCGCGGTGCTCGCCGGGTTGTCCGACGACGACATCGCCGCAGCACTGCGCGACCTCGGCGGCCATGACCTCGTGGAGCTGCGCCGTACCTTCCGGGAGGTCGACAACGACCGGCCGACGGTCGTCTTCGCCTACACGATCAAGGGCCGTGGCCTGCCGGTCGAAGGCCACCCCGCCAACCACTCGGCACTGCTCAACGAGGAGCAGTACGCCGCACTCGCACAGGCACTCGGGCAGGACGGCGACGACCCGTGGCAGGCCTTCGACGCCGACTCCCCGGCCGGCCGGCTGTGCCGCGACACGGCTGCTCGACTGGAACGCCCGGCGCTGCCCGAGGCGAAGCCGCCGGATATCCCGCTCGAGCTCGGCCGGACCTATCGCGGCGTGCACTCGACGCAGGCGACCCTCGGCCGGGTGCTGACCGACCTCGCGCGCGACGCACCCGACGTCGCCGCCCGCATCGTCACCGTCTCCCCCGACGTTGCCAGCAGCACCAACACCGGTGGATGGATCAACAAGGTCGGCGTCTGGTCGCCGCAGGACCGGCACGACTGGTTCGCGGAGGACGGTGACCGCCTCGTCAGGTGGCGTGAGACGTCGACCGGTCAGCACATCGAGCTCGGCATTGCCGAGGTCAACCTCGTGGGACTGCTCGGTGAGCTCGGCGCCATCTGGTCGCGCGTCGGCCAGCCGCTGCTGCCGATCGGCACGGTCTACGACCCGTTCGTCGCACGGGCGCTGGA
The DNA here is from genome assembly GCA_016650445.1 of Frankiaceae bacterium. Lineage (GTDB taxonomy): Bacteria > Actinomycetota > Actinomycetes > Mycobacteriales > SCTD01 > RYN-124. The sequence goes on from JAENVS010000010.1 coordinate 18,320, forward strand.
GCCGTGGGTCTTCGGGACGTACGCCGGCGGCCAGTCGATCCTGGTCGGCACACCGTCCGGCGTCACGCTCGCGCCGGAGGGCGGCGCCCACCAGAGCATCACGACGCCGTCCATCGGGCTCGAGACACCGGGCACGACCTGCTACGAGCCGGCGTTCGCCGTCGAGACCGAGTGGTGCCTGCTCGACGCGCTGTCCAGGCTCGGACGGCACGACGGGGAGTCGGCCTACCTGCGACTGACGACGCGGCCGATCGACCAGTCGCTCGCGGCGCTTCCGGATGATGCCGCGGGACGGGCGCAGCGTCGCAAAGACGTTCTCGCCGGTGCCTATCGGCTTCGCACGGCGGAGCCGGAGCCGGCGGTGACGATCGCCGTCGTCGGTGCGCTGGTGCCCGAGGCGGTCGCGGCCGCGGACGAGCTGGCCCGGCTCGGCGTTGCTGCGGACGTCGTGGTCGTCACGTCGTACGACCGGTTGTGGCGTGCGCTGCAGTCACGACGCGGTCTGCTGACCGGGTCGACCTACGGGATCGACGAGTCGGTCTTCGAGCGGGTCTTCCGCGCGTCGCCGCTGGTGACCGTGCTCGACGGCCACCCGCACACGCTGGCTTTCCTCGGCACGGTCAATGCGACGGCGGTGTCCTGCCTCGGCGTGTCGATGTTCGGGCAGGGCGGCGGGCTGCAGGACGTCTACCGGCTGCACGGCCTCGACACTGCGAGCATCGTCGGCGCGGCGCTAGACCTGGTCGACGAGAGCCTGCCGGAGTAGATCGCCCGCAACGCTTTCCGGGTCGAGGTGCTCGAAGTGCCCACCCGAGTACTTCATGAGCGTCGCGTCGTCACCGACAGCGGTCGCCGCCGCGACGTACCGCTCTGCCTGGCTCACGGGCACGTCGTCGTCATCGGTGCCGTGGATGAGGACCGTGCGCACCCCCGTCGGCAGCAGGGCCAGCGGGTCCGTGACGGCGTAACGCTCCGGCACCTCGTCGGGGTCCCCGCCGAGCATGACCTGGGTGGCGCCGGCACCGAGATGCTGCCGGGCGGCGATGCGGAGGGCGGTAACCGCCCCCTGCGCGACGCACAACCGCGGGCGCGGGATCACCGGGCCCGCCGCGCCGGGTGCGCCGTCGGGCAGCCGGTGGCGCGAAGCCAGCCACAGCGCGAGGTGCCCGCCTGCCGAGTGACCGACGACGGCGATGCGGTCGAGGTCCACCCGGTCGGACGTCAGCAGGTGGTCGTAGCCGGCCGCCACATCGAGCAGCGTCGTCGGCCACGGGTGGTCGGCGGCGGCGTAGTCGATGTTCCAGCACAGGAAGCCGCGGGCGCACAGGTCTTCGGCAACCGCGTCCTCGAGGGATCGGTCGAACCCCGGCCGCCAGAAGCCGCCGTGCACCAGCACGACGGTCGGCAGCGGACCGTCAGTGGCAGGGACCCACCACTCGCCGATCTGCAGCGGCTCCCCGCCGTACTGCTCGACCTTGCGCACGATCACTTCGAGGCGGCACCCGTGTCGGCCGCGATGACGCACTGCTTGAACCCGTAGGTCTTCATCCAGGCGATGTCGACGCGGGTCTTCGTCGGCGGGTTGAAGACCAGCTGCGTCAACGTCGCCGAGTCGTTCTTCGCCGCGGCGGCGTCGACCTGGGCGGCGAACGCCTGGCCGTCGGCGAGCTGCTGACCGAGCGGGTCGAGCAGCCTCGTCTTCACCTCGGCAGCGTCGTCCCCCGGCGGCGAGAGCCGTGAGAGGTCCTCGAGGGTCTTCTTCGCGAGGTCGAGAAGCGTGTGCACGTACGGCGGCACCTCGGCGATGCCCGCCGGCGGGCTCTTCTTCGCGGCGGTGACCTGCGCGTTGGCCCTCAAGCAGATGCCCTCGGCCTGCGTGAGGTAGCTGTCCTTCGCGCCTTTCTTCACCGGACCGCCGCTGACATCGCAGGCCGCGACGAGGAGCACAACCAGCACCAGGACACGTCTCATGCGGTCATCCTGTCAGGGCCGCCGGCCGAGCGCCCAGCACACAACTGCTGCGGCCGCGGCGACGTTGAGAGAGTCGACGCCGGCGGCCATCGGGATCTTGACCCGAACATCGCTGGCCGCCTGTGCGTTCGCCGTCAGACCCGGACCCTCGGCGCCGAGCAGCACCGCGACGCGGTCGTCCGGTCCGACATCGACCTGGTCGAGCGGCACCGCGTCGGCGGCGGGGGTCAGCGCCAGCACCCGGAAGCCGGCCGCACGCACCGATGCGAGCCCGGGACCCCACGGGTCCAGGTAGGCGTAGGGCACGGCCAGCACCTCGCCCATGGACACCCGCACGGCCCGTCGGTACAGCGGGTCGCAGCAGGTCGGGCTGAGGAACACCGCGTCCATGCCGAGGCCGGCGGCGCTGCGGAAGAGCGCGCCGAGGTTGGTCGGGCTGTTCACGTCCTCGAGCACCAGGATCCGTCGCGCGGTGGCCAGCACGTCGGCCGCGACCGGCACGGGCAGCCGTCCGAAGGAGCCGAGGGCACCGCGGTGCACGTGGAAGCCGGTGACCGCGTGCAGAACCTCCGCGGATGCCACGTAGACCGGGCACTCGAGGGCGGCGAGCTCCGGCAGCAGGTCATCGACTCGGTTGGGCGCCAGCAGCAGCGACCGCGGTGGGCACCCAGCCTGAGCGGCGCGGCGCATGACGAGCTGACCCTCGGCGAGGAAGAAGCCGGCTGCCGGCTCGTGCTTGAGCCGGCGGACGCTGTCGGTCAGGCCGATGTAGTCGGCCAGCCTCGCGTCGGCCGGGTCGTCGACCTCGACGGTCATCGGCACGCCGCCCCTGCGAGCGTTAGTGGAAGTCCTCCATGATCCGGAACGCGAACGCCATGACGACGCCGGCGAGGAAGACGACAGCACCCACGACGCCGATGAGCACCGACTGCATCGGCAGCGCGAAGCCCAGGATGATCGACCCCACGATGATGACGAGCACGGCCGCCCATGACGTGGGCTTGGAGCGATGGCCCTCGGCCATGGATGTGCCTCCCGGATCCGGATGTACGTCGGCGAGATTACCGGCCACGGACTCCCCCGCGTTCGCGGGCCCATCGACGGATGGTGTCGATGCGCTCCTGCAGCTGTGTCGCGGTCGCCTGCGCGCTCGGCGGCCCCCCGCAGGTTGCCCGCAGCTCCGCGTGCACCTTGCCGTGCGGCAGGTCGGTGCGGTGGTGCCAGGCGGCCACCAGGCCGTTGAGCTCCTTGCGCAGCTCCTGCAACGCCCGGTAGGTCGTCACCGCCTCCGGTGCGGGGGCGGGCACCTTCAGGCCCTTCTGCGCCTTGAGCTGCCGGGCCTGGTGCTGCTGCAGCAGGGCCGCGACCTGGTCAGGTGCGAGGAGGCCGGGCAGCCCGAGGAAGTCCTCCTCCTCGGCGCTGCCGGGGGCGGCGCCGGTGCCGTACTCGCCGCCGTCGTAGATGACCCGGTCGAGGTGCGCCGAGGCCTGGAGGGCCTGGAACGCCGGCTCGTCCTCCCCTGCCTCGTCGAGCTCGCGGTTGGCCGCCGCGAGCAGCTCGTCGGCCAGGAACTGCTCCTTCGTCGGACCGTCGAGCGCGTGGTCGCGTTCGGCCTCCATCTGCGCCGCGAGCTCCATGAGCGTGGGCACCGATGGCAGGAACACCGAGGCCATCTCGCCCCGGCGGCGCCCGCGGACGAAGCGCCCGACGGCCTGCGCGAAGAACAGCGGAGTGGACACGCTCGTGGCGTAGACACCCACGGCAAGGCGCGGGATGTCGACACCTTCCGACACCATCCGTACGGCCACCAGCCAGCGGTCGCGTGACTCCCCGAAGGCGCCGATCTTCTTCGACGCCGACTTGTCGTCGGAGAGCACGACGACCGGCTTCTTGCCGGTGATGCCGTGCAGGATCTCGGCGTACAGCTTGGCCGTCTTGTGATCGCTGGCGATGACCATCGCGCCGGCGTCGGGCATGCCCCCGGCCCGCACCTGCGACAGCCGCCGGTCGGCCGCCTCGAGCACCGCGGGCATCCAGTCGCCGTGCGGGTCGAGGGCGGTGCGCCACGCGGCTGCGGTCTGGTCGGCCGTCAACGGCTCACCGAGGGTCGCCGTCACCTCGTCGCCCGCTCGCGTTCGCCACGTCGCCGTACCGCTGTAAGCGAGGAAGAGCACGGGCCGTACGACGCCATCGCGCAACGCATCGGCGTACCCGTAGGAGTGGTCCGACGCGCTGCGGGTGATGCCGTCCTTGCCGCGCTCGTAACGCACGAACGGGATCGGGTTGGTGTCGCTGCGAAACGGCGTGCCGGTCAGGGCGAGGCGTCGGGTGGCGGGCTCGAAGGCCTCCCGCACCGCGTCGCCCCACGACATCGCGTCGCCCGCGTGGTGCACCTCGTCGAGCACCACCAGCGTCCGGCGACGGGTCGTGCGCGCACGGTGCAGCGCCGGGTGCGCGGCCACCTGCGCGTAGGTCAGGACGACGCCGTGGAACTCGCTGCTCGTCGAGCCCATCGCATTGCGGAACGTCGGGTCGAGGCTGATCCCGACGGCTGACGCGGCGAGCGCCCACTGCGTCTTGAGGTGCTCGGTCGGCGCGACGATCGTGATGGTCTGGACGGCACCGGAGCTCAGCAGCTCGGCGGCGATCCGCAGCGCGAAGGTCGTCTTCCCGGCGCCCGGCGTGGCGACGGCGAGGAAGTCGCGCGGGTTCTGCCGCAGGTAGGACACCAGGGCCGCGCGCTGCCACGTGCGCAGCGGCGCGGGGACCACCGGGTCATGGGTGAGGGCTGCTGTCACGGTCGTCCCGAGACTAGGCGAGCCCTGCCCCCCGAGCCGCCCGAGACACGCCCAGCCGCGCATCAACCCAGCCCCGCCACGCCCCCCCTTAACGATCACCGCCGTCTCAGCGTCCGGCGCGAGCGTGCGAACCGGCGGTGATCGTTAAGGGGTCGGGCGGGTGGCTAGCAGATGAAGGTCATGGCATGGCCGTGGCGGTCCTTGAGCGGGACGGTGTCGCGCACGACGGTCGGCGCCTGCTGCGCGGCGATCTTCGCAGCAACAGCCGCCGGGCGCTTGATCACCGGCGCCTTGGCGGTGTAGCGCGCCGGTGAGGAGTTGCCTTCCACAAAGGCGGCCTTGCCGACCTCCGCGGCGTGCGGCCCGGTGTAGCGCAGGATGTAGAGCCCGAGGTCGATGTCGACCACGTAGATCAACCCGTCCTGGACGACGGGGTAGCTCCACATCGCCCCCGTACGCCGGTCATTGCGGTTGCCGCTGAAGAACAGCCGCGTGTCCCGTTCGATCGGGGCGTCCTTGGTCGCCTTGGGCACGAACACGCCCGCCTCGACCGGCCGGTTGGGGTTCGTCGTGTCGACGGCGCGCAGGCCGCCGGAGTACCAGGTCAGCAGCGTCACCGACGGGAACGTCGTCTGGTTGTGGGCCGTGAACGTGCCGTTGGCGGCCTGCGCCTTCGGGCAGTCGTTCTCGGGCAGCTTGTACTCGCCACCGAGCTTCAGCGCGGCCGGGTCAGTCATGTCGGCGATGCGCAGCCAGCCGAAGGGGCAGCTGCGGCCCGCCGCGGCGTACTCCTCCTGCACCATCACGCCGTACGGGCGGCCAGGGATCGGGACGTTGCCGTGCACGTTGGCGCCGTAGTCGAGCGGCAGCACGGACAGCGGGGTGATGACCGGGACCCCGGCGGGGTCGGCGAGGCCGCTGGTGTCGGCGACGAAGGTGCCGTAGTCCCAGTTGCCGACGTACGCGCGGGTCCCGTCGTCACTGACCGCGAGGGAGTGGATGTACGACGCGGGGTTCTGGGTGTCCACGACGTCACCGATGCCGGAGGCGACCTCCTGCGGCAGCATGAAAGCGGACACGAGCTTCGGTGCCGTCGGGTCCGACAGGTCGATGACGGTGAGGTCGGGCGCGTAGAAGGCGTGCGTCACGTAGGCCAGCGCCCGGCCGGGGTGCTTGGGGTCCTTCCAGAGGAAGAACTCGTGCGGGGCGCGGGGACCGAAGTCGTACGTCGACAGCAGCTTCGGCTTCGTGCAGTCCTTCGAGATGTCGTAGATCTGCAAGTCGTTGCCGGAGTACGACGTGCCGGCTCCGCCGATGCTGGTCGAGTAGTCCTCGACGACGAGCAGGCCGAGTCCGGCATCGGCGCGCAGCTCGCGTTGGGTCGAGCCCTTGCGTGGCGCGATGAGGCCGACCTGGCGCGGGGCCGACGGCTTGGACACATCGACGATCGCGATGCCGGCGTTGGGCCGGGCGCCGGTGACGCTTCGGTCGCCGAGGTAGGCGCACTTCCCCGCGAGCGCGATCGGCGAGTTCATGCCGCGGTTGGCGAGGTCGGTGTGGCCGACAAGCTGGAAGTTCTTGATCGTGCCGGGGACCGACGGGCTGCCGATGGTGACCTGCGGGGTGCCGGCGGCGCCGGCGGGCAGGCCGCCCGCGAGGAGGCCGGTCAGTCCGGCGACGAGGCCGAGGCGGAGGACGGTCGAGGACTTCACAGCGGCTCCAAGAGGCAGACTCGCTGTCCCTTTCGCCGCTTACGCCCGACTTCCTGCCCTACGCGCGGCAAGTGACTGCCAGTTCGCGGCCGGGCCCCGTATGCGTAAGCAGCACCGCCCGGCCGGTCCCAACCGGTCAGGTGGCAGTCATCGCTCCGGGAAACGGCGGAGCACGGCCGCGCCGAGCAGCGCGACGATTGCGAGGAAGGCTGCCGTCAGCCCGGCGAGCGGCATTCCGCCGGTGGCGGGGAGTTGGCCGGGAGCGGGGCCGGCGACCGGGCGCGACGGGCTCGCGGCGGCCGCGCAGACGGCCGGGTCCGCCGCCAGGTCGGATCCGCCGTGACTGCCCGGTGCGAGCGTGACTGCCGCGCCGTTGCAGTTGCCGTACCGGTCCCGGGCGCCACCAGCCGGCACCGCGGCACCCGTCCGACGCACGGTGGCGCCGTCTGCCAGCGCCGGACGGAAGGTGATGTCCTGCTCGACGACGGCGTCCGGGTAGCGCACCCGCACCGCACCGGCCGCGGTCTGCTCGACCGACAGCGTGGTGGCGGGCACGACGCCGAAGGACTGCGAGACCAACCGATAGTGGTTCGCGGTCACGACGAACCGGTGCTGACCGAGTGGCTCGTCGCGCGGTACCTCCCACGCGGCGTCGTACCGCCCGTCGTCGTTGACCCGCCAGATGATCTGCAGGCCGGAGTCGTCCGTCGCCGGCACCCACGCCCCGCCGGTGAGCCGCTGCACCGACACGAACGCCTTGCCCAGCGGCATGTCCAGGCCCTGCGGGCCACCGGTCCAGGAGAAGGCGGCACGTGCCAGCCGCTGCGTCGTCGCCGGCTGGGCCGCCGCCGTCGCAGAGCTGGCACCCGTGCCGAACGCCGCGGCCGTGTCCGCGACGCCGTTGCGGGGGTCGGCTGCGTACGGCGCGGTCGCCGGTTGCCCACTGCGCAGCTGCCCGACGAGCTTGACGAGCTCCTCCTGCATCAGCACGGAGGCCTGCCGGCCGTAGAGCGTCGACCCGCCCTCGTAGTGCTGCGCGTCGTACTCCTCCGGTGTCACGAAGTACGACAGGTACTCGTTGGCCAGCCCCGACAGCTGTACGCCGGTGATCCCGGCGGGAGCGGCTGTGCGCAGGGCCGCGCGGACGCGGCGTCCCATCTCGACCGACATCTCGCCGGGGATGGTGCCGATGACGCGCTCCCCGACCCGGGCCACCGCAAGCGGCACCGCCTTCGGCGTCGAGTTGCCGCCCGTCAGCTGCGCGTTGGTCACCACGATCTTGTGGCCCTGCGTCGGGTCGAGCGGGTAGTCGACCGGGCTGGTGCGTCCCTCGAAAGGCTCCTGCGTCAGGTCGTAGAGCGGTCCCCGACCCTCCTCCGACCCGGTGAACAGCGGCAGCCCGGTCGCGGCGTTCATCGACACCGCGCCGCCCGCCGTCGTCTGGCCGCAGAAGCAGACCCGCGTCCACCGCACGCCCAGCTCTGGCGTCGCCGTGAGCCGACGTCCGGCGTCCCGCCAGGCGGCGAGCATGCGGGCCGCCTCAGCCCGCCCGACGAGATCCGCCTCGGCCGGCCCCGACCGCGTCAGGCCGGCTGACTGGTCACCCTCGTCGGTGTTGCCGTACGCGTTGACGACATCCTGCGACGCCGGCACGCCGCCTTCGCGGCGGATGGTGTCCTCGACGACCCGCAGCGCCGACCCGTGGTGGTCGGCGTTGTAGACGCCGTACGTGTACTTGTTGACCGTGCCGTGGTCGGCGAAGGTCGACCAGATGCCCACCGGCTTGTACGACGTACCGATCCTCTTGTCGACGCGCAGCACCTGCACCTCGGGGTCGATCGTGTGCACGTAACCGGCGGGGTCGTCGGCGACCTTTCCCGCACCGAAGTCCTTGACGACGCCGTGGTTGCGCAGATGCGCCTCAATGCTGCGGTTGGCGGTCAGGCCCTGCAGCTGCGCCGTCGCCCAGCCGACCTTCGCCGGAGCCAGGTCGTCGTCCGCCCGAGTGATGGCGAGGACGAGCTGGCGGACCTCGAAGGCGTAGAGCTGCGGGTCGAGGGTGCCGGCGACGTTCTGGTCCGTCAGCGTGCTGGTCGTCATGAAGACCGTGTTGTACGTCGTGAACGGGTAGTAGCCGCTGGGCGCTGCGTGGGTGTGGCTGGCCGACACGATGATGTTGGCCTCGGAGAAGCCGCGGGACTTCAGTCGCTCGGCGGCGGCCGCGACGACGCCGCCGGCGATACCGTTGAGGTCGCTGGCGACCAGCGCGAGCTTCTGACCGCCGCGGGAGAGCACGACGGCTCGGTTCTGGATGCGCGTGTGCACACCGTCCAGCACCGCGTCACTGCGTACCCAGCCCTGCATGTAGTAGCCGGTGGGTGAGGTGATGTCGGCGCGGCCGACGCCGGCCATCACCTCGTCGACGGCGGCAGCCGGTGACGGTGTTGCGAGACCGGTCGCCAGCGACGCCGCGAGGGCGACTCCGAGCCCCAGACGGCGCATGAGGCGGACGCTACTCGGTGGTCACGAAGTCGATGAGGTGCTCGACGGCGCGCAGCAACGGGACCTCGAGGTCGGCGTAGGAGTCGACAGCGGCGAGAACGCGGCGCCAGCCCTCCCACGGCTCGCCCCACCCGAGGGCTGAGCAGATGCCTTCCTTCCAGGGCGAGCCCGGCCGGACCTCCGGCCACACGGTGATGCCCACGGACGCCGGCTTCACGGCCTGCCAGATGTCGACGTACGGGTGCCCGTTGACCAGAACGTGCGGATGCGTGACTGCCGCGACGATGCGGCTCTCCTTGCTGCCCGGGACCAGGTGATCGACCAGGACGCCGAGCCGTCGCTGCGGGCCCGGCCCGAACCTCGTGACCTCTGCGGCGAGGTCGTCGACGCCGTCCAGTGGCTCGACGACCACGCCCTCGATGCGCAGGTCGTCGCCCCAGATGCGCTCGACGAGCTCCGCGTCGTGCTTGCCCTCGACCCAGATCCGGCTCCCGCGTGCCACCCGGGCCCGCTGCCGCTGCAGTGCAACCGAACCCGATGCGGTCGTGCGTGGGGCTGCTGGAGCACCGGTCAGCGGGCGGACAAGCGTGACGGTTTGCCCGTCGAGCAGGAAGCCGGCCGGGTCGAGCGGGAAGACACGCACCGCTCCCCTGCGGTCCTCGAGTGAGACGCGCTCCTTGTCGCACTCGACGACGGCGCCGCACCAGCCGGTCGTGACCTCCTCGACGACGAGCCCGGGGTCGGCCGGC
>JAENVS010000011.1 GCA_016650445.1 Frankiaceae bacterium
GCCGCTGCTGATCGTCGCTCTGCCCTGGACCAGGAACGTGGTCGGCATCGTCATCGCCGCTGCCCTGGTCACCCCTGCGATGTGGGTCAAGCGGATGCTCATGATCGTCGACCCGGCCAACCACGACACCGTGACCGGCTCACTGGGGGGGTACCACTTCACCTGGGTCGCAGTAGCCATCACCCTGGCGGGAGTGGCTGCGGTCCCGTTGCTGCTGATGCTGCTCTTCCGCGTCGTCCCGCTGCTGTCGATCGACGAGATCGAGGAGGCGGACGCCGTGCCGACAGCTTGTACGCCGGAGGCTGCGCGCGACGGAGGGTCGGTCGGTGTCGGGCTGCTCGTCGCGGTGCTGGGCCTCATGCTCGGCCTGCTCGCGATCGCGCCCGCGAGCGCCTCGACGCCGCAGCGTGCACCCGCCCTCACGATCACGGGGGTGGAGGCCGAAGGGCTCGTGCAGCTCACTGCGACGCTCACCGGCCCGAACGGCCTGCCCCAGGCCGACGCCGAGGTGGCGTTCCTCCTCACCACCACGGTGTTCGGGTCCCAGGGGCGGCTCGTCCCGCTGGCATCGGTGACCACGGACAACATCGGTGTCGCACGGTTCATCTACCGAGCGCGGGTCACGGGTCCGCAGGAGTTCGTCGCCACCTACTCCCCGGCGACCGGCGCAGAGCCTGTCCGGTCCAGCACCACGCTCACCGTCAAGGTCGCCCGCTCCGCGTACCACCCGGCGTCACCGAGGCCTCTCGCGGGCGTGGGCCGGGTCCTGATCGGGGTCCTGTTCGCCCTGGTGGCGATGGTGTGGATCACGCTGCTCGCCCAGGTCGTGCGGGTCCGGCGCGCCTGCCGGGCCTAGGGCGCCGGAGCCCGCAGACCTGACCCTGCCCCGACATTGGCGTCGAGCGGGACCGACGGCCATGCTGAGCACGTGACGCAGCAGAACGGGTATGCCAAGAAAGCGAGCATGTAGACCTGTACCGGTGAGAGTTGCGTGCGAGTGAGGTTCGGGCGGCGCGGGCTGCCGCCGGCCGGTCCAGCGATCGTCGCGCAGCACCTCGCAGTCTGGCCGCTGCTCCTCCGTCGGGAGCAGGAGCGACTGCTGCAGATCACCGACGAGCTGCTGTCGCACAAGAGATGGGAGGCAGCCCGGGGTTTCACCCTGGACGACACGGTGCGAGTGGTCATCGCGGCGCAGGCAGCGCTGCTCGTCCTGAGACTCACCACCGATCAGTACCGGCAGGTGAGCGGCATCGTCGTGCATCCATCGACGCTCGTGACGACGGGCGTGCGGCCGGGACCGTCGACGGGGACGGTCACCGCCGATCCGCAGGCGGTGCTCGGGCTGGCACAGGACCGTCGCGGTCCGGTCGTGCTCGCTTGGGACCAGGCCCTGGCCGGAGCACACCGCGAGCAGCCCGGCCACAACGTCGTGCTGCATGAGTTCGCGCACAAGCTCGACATGCTCGACGGCAGCATCGACGGAACGCCGCTGGTGCCCCATGAGCTGCGCGCCGACTGGGTGCGCGTGTGCACCGACGTGTACGACGACCTGGTGGCTGGCCACCCGCGCCCACCGCTGCGCTGGTACGGCGCAACGAACCCGGGTGAGTTCTTCGCCGTCGCGACCGAGCTCTTCTTCGAGCAGTCGCGCGAGCTCGCCGCGTACGAACCCGAGCTGTACGACGTACTGGCCCGCTTCTACCGCCAGGACCCCGCCATACGGGAGCCACCCGGGTCGTGACCTGCGGCTACCAGCCGTTTTCGCCGCCGTCGTCACCGGCCTTGCGGGCGTCCTCGACGCCCTCTTCATAACCGCGCTCGCAGCCGCCGCCACCGGACCCGCCCCCGAAGCCGCCGGTCAGCACACTGGTCATCAGCAGGGTCTCCCAGAACTCGCCACCGGTCACGGGGAGGTCCTGGACATTGCGGACCGCAGCGACGAGACGATCGGTCGGTGAGCCGGTGACACCCGCCACCGCCCCGGGGCCTGCCCGCTCGCCAGTCCCGCGCCGGGCGAGGCGACGGCGACGAGCTGGTTCCCCACGAGGGCGATCAGGATGGTGCCCCGCCCGAGCTGTCGCGACACGGCCGTGGCCAGCAGGCGCAGAGGCCTCATGGCCGGAGTCTTACCCCTGCTCGACGAACGCCCGCACCGAGTCGGCAACGAGCTGCACGGCGATGGCCGACAGCAGCAGCCCGGAGATGCGCGTCAGCAGCACGATGCCCGCTTCCCGGATGACCCGGGTGATGCCGACGCTGAACCGCAGCGACAGGTAGACCATCAGGTGCACGGCGACGATCCCGGCCGCGATGGCGGTGTAGGACTCCAGCCCGTCGGCCTGCTGGACGAACACGATCGTCGCGACGATGGCCCCGGGTCCGGCGAGCAGCGGTGTGCCGAGCGGCACGAGGGCGACGTTGACGTCCCGGACCTCGGAGGGGTCCTCCGCCTTGTCCGTGAGCAGCTCGAGCGCCACGATCATCAGCAGCAAGCCACCGGCGCCCTGCAGGGCCGGGATGCCGATCCCGAGGTAGGACAGGATCTGCTGGCCCAGCACCGCGAACAGCGAGATGACGAAGAGCGAGACGAGCACGGCCTGCCACGACAGCCGCCGTCGAGCCTTGTTGCTGCGTCCGCCGGTGAGCCCGAGGAACAGCGGGATGTTGCCGAGCGGATCCATGATGACCGACAGCGTGACCACGACCTCGCCGAACAGCGTGGGGTCGAACACGTCACTCATGAGGCGAGCACCTCGAGTCCGGTCGCTCGAGCGACGATGTCGTCGTACGCCGCTTCGCTCGTGACGTGGTCGCCGAGCCGAACGGTCTTGTTGTCACCGTGGAAGTCACTCGACCCGGTCACCAGCAGGCCGAGATCGGCGGCCACGCCGCGCAGGTGCGCGCGCTCGTCGTCGTCGTGGTCGACGTGGTCCACCTCCAGGCCGGCGAGCCCTGCGTCCGCCATCAGCGCGATGACATCGTCGCCGACGGTCCGGCCGCGGCGCGACGCGGCCGGGTGGGCGAAGACCGCGACACCTCCCGCGCCGACGACGAGCCGCACGCCCTCGACGACGTCGAGCTCGGACTTGGCCGCCCAGTAGCGCCCCCGGGTGCCGATCCACTCCGGCGCGAAGGCCTCGTCGACCGAGCCGACCAGCCCGTGCGCCATCAGCGCCTGGGCGATGTGCGGGCGCCCGACGGTTCCCTCGGCGAGTGCGCGCACCTGCTGCCAGCTCACCGGGTGACCATCGGCCGCCAGCATCTCGATCATGCGCTCGGCCCGGCTCACCCGCGAGTCGCGAAGCCCGCGCCGGACCGCCGCGAACTCGGGCTCAGCCGGGTCGAACAGGTAGGCCAGCAGGTGCAGGGAGATGCCGCCTCGGCTGCACGACAGCTCCGTGCCGCGGACGAGGGACAGCCCGGGAGGAAGGGCCGCGGCGGCATCCTCCCAACCAGCTGTCGTGTCGTGGTCGGTCAGTGCGACGACGTCGAGGCCGGCATCCCTCGCCTCCCGCACGAGCTGCACCGGTGGGGTGGTCCCGTCGGACGCACTCGAGTGGGTGTGCAGGTCGATCCGGCGGGCGGACAGGTCGGCGCTCCTGGCAGGAGAAGTGGTCGCCCAGCCTAACCAGCCCGACCCCTAGGGTTCGCGCGTGCAGACCCGTGACCTTGCCGACCTCGCCGACCTCGCGCTCGCGGAGGTGACCCGCCTCGGGGTGGAGCACGCCGACGTCCGCGCCCGCCAGGAGGACAGCGAGTCGGTGCAGGTGCGCGACGACGTCGTCGAGGGCGTGAGCCACGGCAGCAGCAGTGGCGTGGGCATTCGCGTCATCCACGACGGCGCGTGGGGGTTCGCCGCCACGAGCGACGGGTCTGCGGATGCGGTGCGGCGCGCAGCACAGCAGGCTGTCGAGGTGGCGCGAGCCAGTGCGATGGTCCGCGGCCGCGATGGAGCGCGGGCGCAGCTCGACGAACGGCAGCCGAGTGTCGGGACGTACACGACTCCCCATGAGCGCGACCCGCTCGAGGTGCCGCTCAGCGAGAAGGTCGACCACCTGATGTCGGCGACCGCAACGGCACGTGACGCCGCAGCCGTCTCCTACGTCGAGGCGACGACCGAGGCGTGGCGCACGGCGACGGCGTACCGGGACAGCAGCGGCGGAGCGGTCGACCAGCTCGTCCTGCAGGTCGGGGGCGGCCTCGCGGCGTACGCGATCGGTGGTGGCGAGGTGCAGCGCCGCTCCTACCCCAACTCCTTCGGCGGGCAGTACGAGACAGGTGGCTGGGAGCGCGTGCTCCTGCTCGATCTCATCGGCGGCGCCGCCGATGCCGCCCGTGACGCCGTACTGCTCTTGGACTGCCCTGACCTCCCGCTGCGCGAGGATGCCGTTCTGCTCCTGGAGTCGAGCCAGCTCGCGCTGCAGGTGCACGAGTCGGTCGGGCATGCCGTCGAGCTGGACCGCATCCTCGGCAGCGAGGCTGCCTATGCCGGCACGTCATGGGTGGCGGCCACCGACCGCGGTTCGCTGCGCTACGGCTCGCCGCTCATGACGGTGATCGCCGACGCGACGACACCGCATGCGATGGGGACCTTCGGGTACGACGACGAAGGCGTGCCGGCGGGGCAGGCGCCGATCGTCACCGACGGCGTGCTGACCGGCTACCTCACCGACCGGCAGAGCGCGGCGGCGCTCGGGGAGCAGAGCAACGGCACCGCCCGCGCCGACTCATGGGGAGCGATCCCGCTGATCCGCATGAACAACGTGTCGCTGCAGCCACGGGAAGGCGACCTGGCCTCGATCGTCGCCGACACCGACGACGGCGTGCTCATGCACACCAACCGCTCGTGGTCCATCGACGACAAGCGGCTGAACTTCCAGTTCGGCTGCGAGGTCGCGTACGAGGTACGTCGCGGTCAGATCGGCCGGATGTACCGCAACCCGACGTACGCCGGCCGCACTCCCGACTTCTGGGGATCCTGCGACGCGCTCGGTGGCCCGTCGGACTGGAAGGTGTGGGGCGTGCCCAACTGCGGCAAGGGTCAGCCTTCGCAGACCGCACGGGTCGCCCACGGCGCATCCACGGGACGGTTCCGCGCGACAGTCGGCGTCCGCTGATGTGGGGCGAGGATCGGCTGACAGGGCTGGCCGACGGTGCGCTCTCGCTGGACGGTGACGTGGAGGTCGTGCTGTCGCGGACCGACAGCGCGCTCACCCGGTTCGCCGGCAGCCGCATCCACCAGAACACCAGCCGGCTCGACGGCGAGGCACGCGTGCGCGTCGTGCTCGACGGCCGGGTCGGCGTGATGGTCACCAACGACCTCTCGCGCGACGGCCTCCGGGCGGCGGCCTTCAAGGCCGTAGAGATCGCCTCGTTCGCGCCGGCAGACCCGCACTTCGCCGGCCTCGCCCCGGCCGGCCAGCCGTACGGCCGCACCGCAGGGCCGGACGAGGAGACAGTCGGCTGCCCACCGCAGCGCCGCGCGGAGCTCGTGGCCGCGATGCTCGCCGAGCTGCCGACGGGCGTCGAGGCCGCGGGGACCGTCGAGACGTCGCTGCGGGAGCACTCCGTCGTCACCTCGACCGGGATACACGTCTACTCCGCGCAGACGGGCGCGGCGGCGTCGGTGCTCGCACAGGGACCGACGAGCAGCGGATGGGCGGACGGTGCCGCGACGGCGATCGGAGGGCTCGACTGCGCGGCTTTCGGCCGCCGCGCCGGAGAGAAGGTCGGGCTCGGTGCCGAGCCTCGTGAGCTGCCGGCGGGGCGGTACCCAGTCGTGCTGGAGAGCGGTGCCACCAGCGACCTCGTGCAGTGGCTGGGCTGGCTGGCGTTCCCGGGCCGCGCCTACAACGAGGAGCGCTCGGCGCTCTCCGGCCGGTTGGGTGAGCAGGTCTGCTCGCCGCTCGTGACGATCGTCGACGATCCGCTGTCGCCGCGGCTGCCGGGCACGCCCTTCGACGCGGAGGGCACGGCCACCCGTCATACCTCCCTGATCGAGGCCGGCGTCGCGGTCGGTGTCGCGCACGACCGCACGACCGGGGCGGTCGCGGGCTCCGGTTCCACCGGTCACGCGCTGCCCGCGCCCAACCCGGAGGGGGGCGTGCCTCACCACCTGCTCATGGCCGCGGGCACGCAGACGATCGAGGAGCTGGTGTCCGGCCTCGAGCGGGGGTTGTACGTGACGAGGTTCCACTACCTCAACGTCGTGCACCCCGTGACCACGTCGATCACCGGCATGACCCGCGACGGCACGTTCCTGGTGGAGGACGGTCGCATCGTCGGTGGCGTGCGCAACCTGCGCTTCACCCAGTCGATCCTGGACGCGCTGGCAGGCTGCGAGGCGGTCGGCTCCGAGGCCGAGCTGACGGCCGGCGACTTCGGCGGCGGCGCACTCGCCCCGCCGGTGCGGTTGTCGGGCTTCACGTTCACCTCGACGACGGCGTACTGACCCGAACCGGTCAGGCGGCGTGCAGCCGCGGCGACGGGGCGCCGATCGGCAGGTCGACCGACTCGTGCGCGACCGCCCGCAGGTCGTGCAGGACGACGTGCTCGAGCAGCACGAGCTCCGCGGCCGGTGGCCACAAGACCGCCCAGAGCCAGACCCCCATCGCCTCGCCCACAAAGGCAGCCCGGTCGTCGGCAGACGGGCTGCGCCACAGCGCCGTCGGGTGGCCGGCCGCCTCGACCTTGGCGTCTGGTGCCCCCGCAGCCGACAAGCCGGGATCGATCCCGTCGAAACCGGCGAAACGCGCTCCGAGTCCGACGCCGGGCTCCTCGGCGATGACGAGCAGGTCGGCCGGTCCACCAAGGGGCGACGGCCCGGCCAGCGCGACGACGGTCGCCTTGGCAGCGCTGCGGTCGTCGCCCGCCGTCGCGATGCCGGTCAGCGACCAGCCGGGGAGCAACGGCAGCGGGACCCACAGCGGGACGCCCGCCGTCGCCGCGACCTTGTGAAGCGCCTCGACAGCCGGCTTCGCGACGACGTGCACCGGGTGGACCGGGCCGTGCCGCTCGCAGTCCCAGGAGCTCGTCATGAGGCCCGGGGCATGCAACGGACCGGCGCAGCGTGGACAGGTAGGGGGCACGCTCACGTTTTCACCACAGGTGCAAGGTGCGCCAGGGCGCCGAGGGGCGTCAAGCCCTGGGCGGGTTGTCCTCGATCACGCGCTCGGTCTCGACCGGCCGCTCGACGACCCGCTCACGCACGACCGGGCGCTCCACGATGCGCTCACGGGTCACCGGACGGTCAACCATGACGCGGCGGGCCGGTCGGACGCGATCCAGCGCGCCGCCGGCCACGAGGAGCGCAACCAGCACGAGCACGGCCACCGCGAGAAGGGCGAGAGTCATCATGCTCCGGGTCTCCCCCGCAGACGGCCGCAGCAATCCGGCCGGACGGGTGAAGCCCCGATGATCAGGACGTGGTCAGCTCCGGGCGGCCGGGCTGCTCGCCGCCGTGGGCGTCGCCGTAGGAGCGCTTGGGCACCATCACCTTGCGGCGGAAGACGCAGACCAGCACGCCGTCCTGGTTGTAGCCCTTGGTCTCGACGTACACGATCCCGCGGTCGTCCTTGCTCTTGCTCTCGGTCTTGTCGAGCACCTCGGTCTGGCCGTAGATCGTGTCGCCGTGGAAGGTCGGGAACACGTGCTTGAGCGACTCGACCTCGAGGTTGGCGATCGCCTTGCCCGACACGTCCGCGACCGACATGCCGAGCAGCAGCGAGTAGACGTAGTTGCCGACGACGACGTTCTTCCCCTGCTGCGTCGTCGTCGCGTAGTTGGCGTCCAGGTGGAGCGGATGGTGGTTCATCGTGATGAGGCAGAACAGGTGGTCGTCGTACTCCGTCACGGTCTTCCCCGGCCAGTGCTTGTAGACAGCGCCGACCTCGAACTCCTCGTAGTAACGGCCGAACTGCACAACCACTCCTTCGTACGCCGGAAGCCCCAGTCTCCCAGCGCGACTACTGCCAGGTGACCGGGGGTCCGTGCCCGAGGCACTCGGCGAGCAACCGCGACGCCCCGCCGGGCCAGGTGGTCATCTCCACGAGGAAGCGGAAGGTCGACTGGACCTTCTTCTCCGGCTCGAGTGAGAGCCGGACCAGTGGGGCATCGGGTGTGGCGCGCTCACCCGCCGCACCGATGAGGGCGTCAACCTCGACCCGCTCTTCGCGTGAGAGGTACTGCCGTACCACGGAGTGCCAGACGACCGTCGCGTTGCCGGGCCGTGGTGTGGACAGCTCACGACGCAGGAAGTCGGACGCGGGCAGGGCTTCGACGGTGATCGGCTGCTCCGCGGCGATCCGCAATGCAGCCCGCAGCCTGTCGATCCGCTCGAGCTGGTCCGGCCAGACGTACGACAGAAGCGTGAGCCGGTCCGCCTCGTCCGTAGGGACCAGCGGGGCCGGATCGCAGCCGGCACGCGTCACGACGTCGAGAGGGGCCTGCGGCGGGTAGGTACCGCGCCACGGCTCGCGCAGGCGGACCGCTGACTGCGGGACCCCGAGCACCACGCCGGCACCCAGGTCGTAGGTGAACCGGTCGACGCGAAGGTTCAGGCCGGCGCTCGCGCCGATCTCCAGCAGGCGGATCGGCAGGTGCCAGTCGGCCGTGACGTGCAGCAGGCCGCCGTAGAGCGCCGCGGCGCGGCCGACCTCGTTGGTCTGCACCGGGCGCTGGAGGTCTGCGGCGAGCTCGTCGCCGCTGTCCTCGATGAGCCGGCGGGCGACCGGCCAGGCGCCCGCGGGCCCAACGGTGCCGCCTGCGCTCGGGTAGTGGACGGCGAGGGCTGGTGCCCTTCCGGCCAGGACCATCCGGTGCAAGGCGCCGGCAAATCGCAGCGAGGGGACCGTGCCGCTGGGGTCCTCCGCGAGCGGCGCCAGCAGGTCGCGGAGCGGACCGCCGCCGTCGTAGTCGTCAGCGGCGCCGTACAGAAGTGCCGCGGTGAGCGGGCTACCGTGCAGCCCACACTGCTCCGCCTGTGCGCGGAACCGCGTTGGCAGGTCGGTCACGGCACGACGGTAGCGAGCGCGTGCGAACGTGTCCGGGTTGTACCGTTCAGCACTACGGTGTGCACGCCAACCGGAGGACTGCCTGGGGGGGCTCGTGAGCGACGAGCACGCCGGCGTACTGACCTTCCTGTTCACCGATGTCGAGGGCAGCACGCGCGGCTGGGACACCGAGCCGGCCGCCATGAGCGCCGCACTCGCCTCGCACGACGCAGCGCTGCGGGCCGTCTTCACCCGGCACAGCGGACGTGCGTTCTCTCAAGCCGGTGACTCGTTCGCCGTGTCCTTCCATCGCCCGGAGGACGCCATCGCCGCGGCAATCGACGGGCAGCGATCGCTGCAGCAGACCGGCGTGCGGGTCCGGATGGGTCTGCACGCCGGGACGGCCGAACAACGCGACGGGCTGCTCTTCGGCGCGGCCCTGAACAAGACGGCCCGCGTGATGGGCCTCGGCTGCGGCGGGCAGGTGCTGCTCAGCGACGTGGTGCACGACCTGCTGCCACCCGGCGTCGCTGTTCGCGACCTCGGTCACCAGCGGTTGCCGGGCTTCGCCGAACCCGAGCGGGTGTGGCAGCTGGTCGCCCCGGATCTCGACGACGACTTCCCGCCACTGCCGGGGCTGCGCACGGACAACCTGCCCGCGCGGAGCACGTCGTTCGTCGGCCGCGCGGATGAGCAGCGCGCCGTGACCGAGCACCTGACATCGAGCCGCATCGTGACCCTGCTCGGGCCCGGCGGTGTCGGCAAGACCCGGCTTGCAGTCGAGACCGCCCGCTCGCTGCACGCGTCGTTCCCGGACGGCATCCGGTTCGTGGACCTGACGACGGTCGCCCACGCCGAGCTCGTCGCTGCCGCTGTCGCCGGCGCGCTCGGGCTGCGGCTGGGTCACGGCAGCGACCCGTACGTCGCCCTGGCGACACACGTGGAGAACCGGCACATCCTCGTGCTGCTCGACAACTGCGAGCACGTGATCGACGAAGCAGCCCATATCGCCCGGGTCGTCACCGCAGCCGACGCGACCACGCGCGTCCTCGCGACCAGCCGGGTGCGGCTGCGGGTGGCCGGCGAGACGACGGTCGCGGTGGCTGCCCTCGACACCAGCTCGCCGCAAGGCTCTGCGGCGGAGCTGTTCCTGCATCGCGCCGAGCAGGTCGCGCCCGGGATCAGCAGGGACCGCAGCGCGCCCCCCGTCGTCGTGGACATCTGCGCCCGCCTCGACGGGATGCCGCTCGCGATCGAGCTCGCCGCGAGCCGGGTCGGGGAGCTTCCCCTGACGGTGCTGCGCGAACGGCTGTCGGACCGGTTCGGGCTGTTGGACGACACGGCTGCCGCCCGAGAGGACTCCCGCGTCCGGTCCTTGCGCGCAACGGTGGACTGGAGCTATGACCTGCTGTCGCCTCCGGCGCGGGAGCTCTTCGAGGAGCTGTCGGTCTTCGCGGGCAGCTTCACCGTGGACGCCGCGGAGGCAGTCGCATCTGCAGGGTCCGAGGTCATCGGGCACCTGGCGGAGCTGGTCGCGGCCTCCCTCGTCCAGCTGCGACGGGATGACGTTTCGCCGTACCGGCTGCTGGAGACCTTCCGCGCCTACGGCCAGCAGCGGCTGCAGGAGCGCGACCGGCTCAGCACGGCGCGAGACCGGCACGTCGACCTGATCCTTGCCCGCACCAGTCACCTCGCGGCGTTGCCGTACGACGCCACCGGCGTGCTGGCGCGCCGCACCGGGATGCGCGCCATCGCCGCGGACGTGTTCGCGGCGATCGACCACCTCACCGAGATCGCCGACCTCCCGCGGCTGCGCCAGGCGCTGACAGATGTGTCCGAGCTGTGCTGGGAGGACCGCCCGACGGACGTCGTGCCGTTCCTCGAGCGGTCGGTGGTCGCGTGCGCAGACATGCACGACGACGACAGCGACGTCATCCGCGGCACGGCGGCCCTGCTGCTGTTCTTCCTCAGCACCGGCGTCCGCGCCGGCCCCGTCGCCGGACCCGTGGTCGCGCGGCACCAGGCCGCCGGCACGCAAGCACCGGTGACGGCCCTGATCGCGCTGGCCCTCGCCACGCTGCGCGGCGGCGAGCCCGAGGTGGCACGCGAGGTCGCCAACAGCCTTGCCGTCCGCGCCGATGCCGCCGCGCGCCCGACCGAGCGGCTGCTGGCGTTGGCGTTCGCCGGCTGGGTGCTCGCCAACCTCGGCGAAGCCGAGCGCGGGGGTTCGCTGTGCGCTGAAGCGGTACGCACCGACACCGGGTACACCGCCTGGTCGATCGCGCTGTCCAACTTGTACGCCGACGCCCTGACCCTGTGCGGGCGCTTCGACGACGCGATCGCGTTCTGCCACGAGTCGGTCGAGGGACGCTTCGACCTCACCAGCTACGGGCGGCTGCAGATGCTGCGGATCCTCGCGCAGACGCACCTGGTCATGCGCCAGCTGCCGGAGTCGAAGCGCTACCTGCGCGAGCTGATCGCCGAGGTGGTGGACACCGCCGACGCGTCGATGCTCTCTTTCGTGCTGGAGCTGACCGCCGCATTCCTGGTGCACGAGGGCGAGCACGCCACGGCCGCTCGGCTGGCGGGCGCCGCCGACCACCTGCGTGCCGATGCGTACCTCGGCGCACCGCTGGAGCTGGCCGCGCGCGAGTGGCTGCAACGGCGGCTCGCGCAAGCACTCGGCACCGCCGCGGACAGCCAGCGGCTCGCGGGTATACGGCTCGATCGCGTCGCTGCGCTGGCACTCGCTGCCGAGGCCCTCGGCAGCTGACGCCGGAGCGTCAGGACAGGTCGACCTCCGGCCGGTCGGGGTCACGCAGGTCGGTGCCGGCCGCGAGCCAGCGCTCCTCAAGGGCCTGCGCACCGTGCACCCGCTTCCAGGCCGCCTCGTTGCGCGTCATCGGCAGCAGCGGCAGGAACTGCACCGGCGCAAAGCCGTTGCCGATCGGGAGATCCGGGACCAGGCCACCGGGCGCACCCACAAGCACGGCGGTGAAGCGGCCGCCGTCCCACAGCGGTTCGCCGAGGTCGAGACCCGCGCCGGATGTGACGACGATGCCCTCGACGACCGGTGCGGCGGCGAGAACGGCGAGCCGGCGCAGCGCCGTGTCCCGACCACCCCGGACGGACAGGACGAGCTCCGCCCGCGGCCCGTCCACCGCGACCACATCAGCCGCCGAGTCGGTCATCGGCGTACGAGACATCCCGACGGTGGCGTAACGGACCAGTCCCGTCGCGTCGGGGCCAAACCGCAGCACGTCGATCGGATCGGCGCCGACGAAGGAGACGCCGGCGCGGCCGGTGTCCGGCCCGAGGGCGCCCACCAGATGGGCCTCCACCCGGAAGAGGACCTCACCGAGCAGGCTGTCGGGGTCCGCCACAGCAAGATCGTAGGAGCAGGATTCGGGCTCCCCGCGGCGAAAGCAGACATCTCGGTCGTCTCTTGGGGGTCCTTGCATGGTCCGTCGTCGTGTCGTCCTGCTGCCCGCCGCGATCCTCGCCGCCGGGCTGCCGCTGGCCGGTGCCGCCATCGGCTCTGCACCGGCGTGCGGCAGCCACCTCAAGCCACCCGCGCTGTCCTTCGGCGATCGGGTCTACATCGACAAGAACCGCGCCGGTGGCGAGCCCGTGAGCATCGTCGCCAAGGACGGCTCGATCAGCGTCTCCGCACACGCCGGAACGACCCACATCTACAAGGACCCGACCGCCCTCGCCGGTGCCAGCGACTTCCTGGTCGGCTACAGCAACGAGACGCTCAACTGGCGCTCGACCGACGGCGGGAAGACCTGGTCGTACGTCGGCCTGCCGATCGTCAACGCCGGTCCCCACAGCGCCACGTCGACCGGCTTCTCCGACCCCGACTACGCGATCGACTCCTCCGGCCGCATCTACAACACGGAGATCAACCTGGCCAACGTCGCCGTCTTCTCCAGCGGCGACGACGGGCAGACCTACAGCCGCGGCAACCCCGAGGTCACCAGCGGCGACCGCCCATGGCTCACCGGCGGCGGCGAGAACGAGGTCTACCTCTACGTCAACACCGGCCAGCAGATCTTCCGCTCCGGCGACGGCGGTCTCACCTGGACGCTGCAGAGCATGAACAACGCGGCCGGACCGGACGCGAAGATGTACATCGACCCGCTCAACAAGAAGGCCGGACTGCTCGGCCCGCACAACGACAACGGGGTCTCCATCTCCGCCGACCAGGGCAAGACCTGGAAGGCGTACGACGGCGCGGGCCTCGGCTCCAACGTCGACTTCTTCGGCGCCATCACTGTCGACAAGGCGGGCAACGTCTACCGCGCGGCCGCCGGCGGTTACAAGGGCTCCAGCGACCGCAAGCCCGACGGCCAGGTCACCTTCAACTACTTCGACCGCAAGACCAAGAAGTGGGGCGACGACTCCCTGACCATCCCCACCGGCGAGGGCGACATGCTCTGGCCGTGGGTCATCGCCGGCGACGACGGCCGGGTCGCCGTGACCTGGCTGCAGAGCAAACCCGGCAAGCCCACGGAGTTCTACGTCTACGTCGCCCAGACGCTCAACGCGCACGGGACCACCGTGACCTGCGCCAACGGCACGAAGAAGTTCATCAAGCCGCTCTGGTCGGTCGCCAACGCGTCCAAGAAGCCGGTGCACAAGGGTCCGATCTGTCTCAACGGCACGGCGTGCAACGCCAGCCCGAGCTTCCCCGAGGGCGACCGCCGACTCGGTGACTTCCTGACCGTCAACTACGACAAGGACGGCCGGCTGTTCATCGTCGGCGGCGACACCACGATCCCCAACGCGCTGGGTGGCCCGAAGCCGGTCGGCAACCCGATCTTCATCGCTGCCAAGTCCGGCGGCAAGATGACCAAGCGGCCGACGCCGACCAGCAAGACCCGCCCGAGCTGCACCGTCAACCCCGCCTGCTGAGCACTCGCGCTCATGCGGATCAACTTCTGGACGTCCCAGCGTGCGGCCTGCGGACGTTGATCCGTAGGAGCGCCCGCGACCGCTTGGTAGCGGGCCGGCGTCAGGTCTTGGCCTTGTACTCCTTGAGCAGGCCGCGGCTGATGATCGTCTTCTGGATCTCGGACGTGCCCTCGCCGATGAGCAGGAACGGCGCCTCGCGCATCAAGCGCTCGATCTCGTACTCCTTGGAGTAGCCGTAGCCGCCGTGGATGCGGAACGACTCCTGGGTCACCTCGGCGCAGTACTCCGACGCGAGCAGCTTGGCCATGCCGGCCTCGACGTCGTTGCGCTTGCCGGAGTCCTTCAGCCGCGCGGCGTTGACCATGAGCGCGTGTGACGCCTCGACCTTGGTCGCCATCTCGGCCAGCTTGAACTGGATCGCCTGGTGACCGGTGAGCGGCTTGCCGAACGTCTGACGCTGCTGCGCGTAGGCGATCGCCAGCTCGAACGCGCGGATCGAGATGCCGCAGGCGCGGGCGGCCACGTTCACGCGACCGACCTCGATGCCGTCCATCATCTGGTAGAAGCCGCGACCCCGGCCGTCCTCGCCGCCGAGGATCGATGACGCTGGGACGCGCACGCCCTCCATGACCATCTCGGTGGTCTCGACGCCCTTGTAACCCATCTTCTCGATCTTGCCGGGAATGGACAGGCCGTTCTTCGACCCGAACCCCGGCTCCTTCTCGATGAGGAACGTCGTCATGTTCTTGTAGACCGAGTCGCCGCCCTCGTCGGTCTTCACGAGGGTGGCGACGATGCCGGCGCGCGCGCCGTTGGTCAGCCACATCTTCTGGCCGTCGAGCAGGTAGTCGTCACCGTCGCGCACGCCCTTGCTCTTGATGGCCGCGACGTCGGACCCGCACCCGGGCTCGCTCATCGAGAAGGCCCCGCGCAGCTCGCCGGTCGCCATCAGGGGCAGCAGGCGTGACTTCTGCTCGTCGGTGCCGTGCTGCCTGAGCATGTAGGCGACGATGAAGTGCGTGTTGATGACGCCCGAGACGCTCGTCCAGCCGCGGGCGATCTCCTCCACGACAAGGGCGTAGGTCAGCAGCGACTCCCCGAGCCCGCCGTACTCCTCGGGGATCATGAGCCCGAACAGGCCCATCTCCTTCATGCCCTCGACGATCGCCTCGGGGAACTCGTCCTTGTGCTCGAGGTCGGTGGCGTACGGGAGGATCTCCTTGTCCACGAAGCCGCGGACGGTCGAGAGGATCTCCTGCTGGACCTCGGTGAGGCCCTCGGTGGCGGCGAGGCGGGCCATGCTGCTCCGGTCTCCGTGATGGGTGGGTCGCGCAAGTCTCCCACCGGCCCTACGCCGGCAGCCATGCGAGGCGCGTGATCCTGCCCACGCCGTTCGGCAGGAGATGAGCCTTGTACGGCGAAGTGTCCGATGCCACCCAGCGCCATGACCGTCGGAGGAACCATGAAGACCCGGGCCACCCTGCTCGCCGCCTCGTTGCTCATAACGGGTGCGGTCGGTGCCGTCTCTGCCGCCGACGCGAAGGGCAAGCCGGTGTGCAACCTCGTCACCGACGCGACCGGCGACGCCAACCTCGGCGGTGCCCCGGGCGGCGCCGGCGACGACATCGTGTCCGCCGACTTCGCCAGCGACGGCAAGACGCTGACCGGCGTCGTCCGGATGGCGGCTCTCGCGGCGAACGACCCGGAGTGGCTGAACGGCCGCGCGTACTTCGCCGAGTTCACGGCCCCCGGCAGCCCCGACGTGCTGTTCGTCCAGGCTCGGGCCTACCCGACGGGCGTCATCTGGTCCTACGGCTACAGCGGCGTCGACCCGACGTCGGGCGTCAACACGTCGTACACGCTCGGCCAGGCGACCGGCGTCGTCGACGTCGCCAAGAAGGAGGTCCGCGTCTCCGCGCCGCTCAAGGGCTTCATCGATGGGGCGAAGGTGAAGCTCGCGTCCGGCACCAAGCTCAAGGGCATCGGCGCCCGCGTCTACCGGCAAGGTGGCCAGGGCCTCGTGCCGTCGCAGGAAGTGGGCGGCACGCGCGTGCCGCTGTCGGGCCTCAACGTGCTGCTGGACGACGCGACCGGTGGCAGCTACGTCATCGGTACGCCGTCCTGCGTGGCCGTCGGCAAGTAGGGCCTCAGCCCAGGCGGACCCTGACGCCGCCCCCGCGGGGGGCGGGCACGCGGCCGGCCGGTCCCGGCGCGACCAGCCGCTCGACCTCCTCGAGCGAACCGGGCCGCGACAGCAGGAAGCCCTGCAGCATCGTGCAGCCCAGCAGCCGCAGCTGCTCGCACTGCGCAGTCGTCTCGACGCCCTCGGCGATCGTCTGCATGCCGACTGCGGTCGCCAGCCGGATGACGGCCCGGACGATCTCGCGGTCGACCGGTCCGGACGCGAGACCATCGACGAAGGACTTGTCGATCTTGACCGCGTCGACCGGGAACCGCTTGAGGTAGCTCAGCGACGAGTAGCCGGTGCCGAAGTCGTCGATCGACAGGCGCACCTTGAGCTGCTTGAGCTTGCGCAGTGTGGCGAGCGTCGCCGTCGTGTCCTCCATGACCACCGTCTCGGTGATCTCGAGCGCCAGCAGGTTCGGCTCGAGACCGGTGCTGTTCAGCACCTGCGCCACGCGGTCGCACAGGTCGGGCTGCTGGAACTGGCGCGCCGACAGGTTGACGGCCATCACGACGGGTGAGTCCGGGTGCCGGCGCTGCCAGTCGACCCCGGCGATGCAGGCCTGCTCCAGCACCCAGTCACCGAGCGGCAGGACCAAGCCAGTGTCCTCGGCGACGTCCATGAAGTGGGCCGGGCCGAGCAGCCCGAGCGTCGGGTGCCGCCAGCGCACGAGCGCCTCGAGCCCGTACAGCTGACCGGTCTTCGCCTCGACGACCGGCTGGTAGTGGACCTCCAGCTCGCCGTCGTCGATCGCGCGCCGCAGCTGCATCTCGAGGTCGAGCCGTGCCAGAGCGCGCTCGTCCGCATCCGCGGCGGCCACGACGTAGCGGTTCTTCCCCCGGCTCTTGGCCTGGTACATCGCGATGTCGGCCGCGGCGAGCAGGTCGCCGGGAGCGTTGCCGGGCTCGGCGATCGCGATGCCGATGCTCGCCGTGATGACGACGTCGCGGTCAGCGGCCTCCATGGGCAGCTGCAGCGCTCGCAGGATGCGCTCCGCCGTCTGGGCGGCCTCGCTCGCGTCGACGACCTGCTCGAGGAGCACGGTGAACTCGTCGCCGCCGAAGCGCGAGACCGTGTCACTGGGACGGAGCACGCCGACGAGTCGGGACGCGATCGTCTGCAGCACCTGGTCGCCGGTGCGGTGGCCCAGGCTGTCGTTGATGACCTTGAAGCGGTCCAGGTCGATGAAGAGCACCGCCTGCGTCCCGCCGTCGCGCAGGCTGCGGGCACGCGCGTGCTCGAGCCGGTCGAGGAACAGGGCCCGGTTCGGCAGGCCCGTCAGCGGGTCGTGGAAGGCCTGGTGCACGAGACGGCGCTCGAGCGTCTTGCGGTCACGGACGTCGCGGAAGACGACGACCGCCCCGACGACGTCGCCGTCGCGGAGGACGGGACTGGCGGTCAGGGCGACGTCGAGCGGGCTGCCGTCGCTGCGCGTCACGACGTGCTCGTCGATGCGCAGCGTCTCACCGGCACGCAGTCGCGGCAGGTGCACCCACTCCGCGTTGCCGCTGCCGTCGTCCCGGCTGTCGGGGTCGACGGACTCGGCGATCTCGCGGCCGACGAGCTCACCGCGACGCCAGCCCAGGAGCGACTCGGCGGCCGGGTTGGCGAAGGTGACGATGCCGCGCTCGTCGAGGGCCAGCACGCCCTCGCCCAGGCTGCGGGTGATCGCCTGCATCTGCTCGAACAGCAGTGCGTTCGTCAGGGCGCCCCGCGCCACGGCAGTCAGCGCCTGCAGCCGCTTCTCGTCACCCGACGACCAGTGCCCGCCCGTCGCGCGCTCGCCGACAACCACGGTCGACTCGTCGTCGAGGACAACAGCCATCGACCCTGCCGCGACCGTCGAGTCCGCCGGCAGGATCGCCACACTGCCGGCGGCGAGCAGCTCACCAGCGGCGGCGACGAGCTGCGCACGGACCTCGTCGGACTCGACAGCGCGGTGGATGCGAGCCGCTGCGTCGTACAGGGCATCGGCGTTGCGTCGTTCCCGCCACTGCTTCAGGGCGCTCTGGTACGCGAACTGCAGGACGACGAGCGGCACCACAGCGACGAGCAGCAGCGCGTCCGCATTGCGCGCGGCGAGGGTGGCGAGCAGCCCGAGCGAGAGCGACCCGAGCCAGGTCGCGACCCGCACGAAGATGCCGTCCAGCACGAGGGTGCGCCAACGCTCCCCCTGCGCGATCGACAGGACGCCCGAGACCCACAGCGCGGAGATCGCGCAGAACAGCAGCCCACCGACGGCGGCACCCGTGAGGGCACCGCCCGGCCACGGCAACCGGCTCACCGCGAGCCCGACGGCCGCGGACGTCGTCATCATGCCGACGTTGAAGGAGCCCTTGAGCCAGGACCGGCGGGCCGACGTCGCACTCGCGACCGCCATCGCGATCGCGATCACGACGAGGGTCTGCGCGGGCGGGAGCAGCACCGCCATGGGCACGAAGAAAGCCTCTTCCAGCCGCAGCGCCTCCGACTGCGCCTCGTGCGTCAGGTGGAAGGGGTAGAGCTCCGCGGCAGTGAGGGCCACGGCGAAACCCAGGAACAGCCACAGCTGCGCACCGGACGGCAGGGCCGGATCGGCCGCCAGGGCCGCGACGAGAGTCGCGACCCCGACGGCGCCGGTCAGGAGGCAGAACGCGGTCAGGCCGCGGTTGCCGGTGCGGGGTCTCACGTCCAGTCGCTGGCATACCAGCTGCTGGCGTACCAGCTCGAGGCGTACCAGCTGCTGGCGTACCAGCTCGAGGCGTACCAGCTCGAGGCGTACCAGCTCGAGGCGTACCAGCTGCTGGCGTACCAGCTCGAGGCGTACCAGCTGCTGGCGTACCAGCTCGAGGCGTACCAGCTGCTGGCGTACCAGCTCGAGGCGTACCAGCTCGAGGCCGTCCACGCGCCGTAGAAGCCGACCCGGTCGAAGGGCTGGTTCTGCGCCGTCATCTCGCCGACGACGTCGGTCAGGATCGGCATGACGTTGCCGGCGCCGTCCTCGAGCAGGCCGGTCTGGATCTTCACTCCGGTGCTGCCACGGCTCAGCTGCAGCGAGCCGGTGCCCAGGGACGGCGTCAGGCCCTGGTTGGCCGCCGTCAGCGAGTTGCTCGCGGTCGCAGCATAGGCGTCGAGGACGCCGGCGCCGACGCGGTTCGGGTCGTTGACCGGACCCGGACGCGCCGTGGTCATCAGCCGCGACTTGACCTGGTCGGGCGTCAGGACGGCGTTGCGGGACAGCACGAGAGCCGCAGCGCCCGACGTGATGGCGCTGGCGAACGACGTACCCGAGCCCTTGAAGTACGACGTGCCGATCCGCGCCGACGGGTAGGCGTTGTCGATGGAGGAGCCGGCCACCCGGGTCGAGACGAGCGAGCCACCAGGAGCCGCGATGTCCGGCTTGACCAAGCCGTTGGCGGCCGTCGGTCCGGCGCCGGAGAAGTCGGCGACCGTGTCGTCGTTGGTGCCGACCGTGGTGTTGTCGCGGACGGCGCCGACCGTGACGACGTAGGGGTCGTCGGCGGGCTTGGTGATCGTGCCGGCGGCCGGACCGGTGTTGGAGGCGCTGACCACCACGACGATGCCGGCCTGCCACGCCTTCTCGACCGCGTAGTTCAGCGGGTCGATCCGGTAGTCCTGCGTCGAGTCCGTACCGAGGGACAGGTTGATGACCTTGATGTTGTAGACGTCCTTGAAGGACACGGCCCACTGCAGCGCGGCGATGACGTGGGTGATGTCGGCGGAGCCGTTGGCGCCGGCGATCTTCAGGGCGATCAGGTTCGCGTCCGGCGCGACGCCCTTGACGCCGCCGTTGGAGGCCGCTCCGCTGCCGGCGATCAGACCACCGATGAACGTGCCGTGACCGAAGTGGTCGTAGTTGTCGTTGTCGCCGCTGAAGTCCTTGCTGTACACGACCTTGCCGGCCAGGTCGCCCGTGTCGTTGATGCCCGTGTCGATGACGGCCACGCCGATGCCCGAGCCGGTCCAGCCGCTCTTCCACGCCTTGTCAGCGCCGACGACCGTCGGGTAGACCGCGCTCGCGACGCCGCTGTTCTGACCGTACGAGCCCTCGAAGTTGATCTTCCCGGCAGCGGTGACGTCGCGGACGACGCCGGTCAGCGACCTCAGCGCGTCGACGCCGGCGGCCGGGACCTTGGCGGCGAAGCCGCCGACGATCGGCAGCTGGTTCGTGACGGTGCCACCGACTGATGCGACCATCCGCTCCGCGAGGCCGGTGACCGGGGAGACCTCGCGCACGAGGACCGACACCATCGGTCCGTCCGACGGGCGAGGGGCCAGGCCGGGTGCCGCGGTGGCGAGCAGCGCCAGCGCGGCCGCGAGAGCGACGCTGAGGTTCCCGGCGGTCCGTCGTACGGACACGGATTGGCTCATTGCTCGGCCCCCAAGGTGCTCACGTGATGTGATCGATCCATAGCGTGGGGTGAAGGAGCGCTAGGCACACTGGCTAGACCGGATGGTCCTGTGCTGGCCTGTTAGGACTAGGCGTTACGCCGAAAGATGCAGCCGGACGGGTGTGCAGAGCGCTATTGCGCCCGAATGTCCGGTCCGGTGGCGCCGCCACCGGACCGGACATCTCGGGCGCCTACTCGACCGGGATGCTCGGCGCGGTCCGCTGCGTCGTGGCCCGGATGACGAGCGCCAGCCCGCCCAGCAGGAGCGCGGCGGCCGGCAGCACGAGCAACGACGGGCGCTGATCGAGGAACAGGGCCGCGATCAACGCCGCCCCGGGGATCTCGACGAGCAGAGTCAGGCTCACCACTGTCGGGCTGGTCGTCCGCAGCACGAGGTTGAACAGCGAGTGGCCGAGGAGCTGCGCGCCCGCGGTGATGGCGAGCAGCTTGAGCCACGTCTGCCCGTCGTACCCGGTCAGCGCCTGTCGTCCGACGACGCAGGCGACCAGGAGCATCACCGCCGCGGCGCAGTAGCAGACCGCGGTGTACGTCGTCGTCGAGACCGACCGGCGCACCTCGCTGCCCGCGGCCATGTACAGCGCGGCGAACAGCCCGCCCGCCGCCGCTAGCAGATCACCGACCAGGGCCCGGCCACTGACATGGAAGTCGGCTCCTGTCAGCAGGACGGCACCGAGCACCGACACCCCGATGCCGATCCACATCCGCCGGCCGACGTCGAAGCCCTGGAGCCGGGAGATCAGGGCGGCCCACACCGGCTGCGTCGCCACGAGCGCCGTCGCCGAGCCGACGGACGTGTAGCTCAGCGAAGGCACCCACGTCGCGAAGTGCAGTGCGAGGAATGCCCCCGCCAGCAGCGCGACCCGCCGCTCTCGGGAGGTGAGCCCACGGAGCTCGTCCCGCGCTGTCAGCAGTGCCGCGGCCAGCATGACGCCGCCACCGAGGGCGTTGCGCCAGAACGCGATGGCCAGCACCGGAGCGGCCGTCGCTGCCATCAGGGGTCCGGACGTGGAGACCGCTGTCAGCGCGACCGCGATGAGCAGCGCGTCGGTGCGGCTCGGCAGGGGGTGGGGATGCGACGTCACGCGCCTGCGGGCACGCTGATCTCGCCGCGAGCGACCGGCACCGTGGATCCGCTGACGCGGGTCTCGACCGGCTTCCCGGCGCAGGCGCTGACGGCACACCGCAGCAAGGACGGCCGGCCCATCTCCACGCCCTGCAGGATGTCGTAGGACGTCTCGCCGTCGGCGGCAACGAGCCCCGAGACCACGAGGTAGACCCCGAGCGCCACACCCGCGGAGCCGGTGGCGGGGTCCTCCGGAACACCCGCTCCGGCAGCGAAGACCCGTGCCCTCGCGCTGGCGCCGTCCCACGCGAACACGCTGACCCCGGCTCCGCCGTACGCCGCGACTGCGCGCAGGTCGACGTCGACGCGCGCGAGCGCCGCCGGCACGACCGGAAGGAAGGTGAACTCCAGGCCGCAGCTGGCCTTTCTCGGGACGCCGGCGAGGTCCGCGGCGTCCAGGCCGACGGCGGCCAGCAGGCCCTCGGCAGCCAACGGCTCGCCCCACGACGGCTCGCCGCCGCTGAGCGTCACCGCAGCCGGCGTCACGTCGAGCGACAGCAGGCCGGCCCCGCACGACTGCACGATGCGCCCGCTCGCGATCCGCCCGAGCCGCAGCAGCACGTCGGCCGCGCCGACCGAGGGGTGTCCGGCGAACGGCAGCTCCTGGGCCGGCGTGAAGATGCGCAGCCGGTAGTCCGCCCCGGCCTCATCGGTCTTCATCGGGAACGATGTCTCCGACAGGTTGAACTCGCGGGCGATCGACTGCAGCTGCGCCGTCGACAGGTCGTCGGCGTCGAGCACGACGGCCAGCGGGTTGCCCGCGAACGCGCGGTCGGTGAAGACGTCGACGACCTCGTAGGACAGGTGGCGGCCAGTCACGGCATCGTCAGGCCGCCGTCGACGGGCAAGGTGACACCGGTGATGTACGACGCGGCATCGCTGGCCAGGAACACCCCTGCGGCCGCGAGTTCCATGGGATCACCGACCCGGCCGGCGGGCGCGACCATCTTGATCAGCTCCAGCTGGCTCTCGTCCAGGTCGTCTGTCATCTCCGACGGGAAGTAGCCCGGTGCGAGCGCGTTGACGCGGATGCCCTTGCGCCCGGTCCACTGCGTCGCCAGGTCGCGCGTCAGCCCGATGAGCCCGGCCTTGGACGCGGCGTAGGCGGCCTGCGGAATGGTCCCCGGGTGCAGGCCGATGACGGACGAGATGTTGACGATGGAGCCGCCGTTCTTGGCGGCCCGTCCGAACGCCTGCGCGCACCAGTAGGCGCCGTTGAGGTTGACGTCGATGACCTGGCGGAACTGCTCGGGGGTCTCGCGGGTGGCGGGGTAGGCCGTGCCGACCCCTGCGTTGTTGATGAGCACGTCGACGCGGCCGAACTCATCGACCGCCTTGGCGATGAGAGCGGTGCACTGGTCAGGGTCAGCGACGTCGGTCTGCACCGCGGCGTAGCGACGACCGGCGGCCTCGACGAGCTTGCCGGTGTCGACCAGCCGCTCGACACGACGGGCCCCGAGCACGACGTCGGCACCGGCCTCCGCGAACGCCTGCGCGAACGCGACGCCGAGCCCGGACGACGCCCCGGTGACGACCACGACCTTGTCGTCGAGGCGGAAGCGGTCCAGAACGGTCATCACAGCTCCTAGAACATGATTCGGTTTTCGGCATTGTGCCCCGCGCGCGGTCCCCGGTCGGAACCCGCCCCGGCGGTAGCCTCGCGCGGGGCGGAAGGAGGCGATGACGCATGAGCACAGGCACGCGCGTCTTCGTCGCGCGCCTCGCCGGTCTGCCCGTCTTCGACCCCAATGCCGACCAGGTCGGACGGGTCCGCGACGTCGTGGTCGCGCTGCGGATCGGCCGCGAGCCGCCGCCGCGCGTGCTCGGGCTCGTCGTGGAGATCCAGGCCCGCCGCCGCATCTTCGTGCCGATCGGCCGCGTCACCAGCGTCGACCCCGAGGCGGTCCTGCTCTCGACCGGCACCGTGAGCCTGCGCCGCTTCGACAAGCGCCCCGGCGAGACGCTGGTCCTCGCCGAGCTGCTCGACCGCAAGGTGACCCTGCGCGAGTCGGGTGACGCGGTGTCCGTGCTCGACATCGCGATGGAGGAGACGCGCACGGACTGGCTGCTGACCCGGGTCGCCGTACGCCGGCACAGCGGCGGGTTGCGCGGCCGGCGGCGTGGCGAGGTGCTGCAGCTGGAGTGGGACGAGGTCGACGGCTTCTCGCTGCCCGAGGACGGCCAGGGTGCGGCCAACCTGCTCGCGGTGTTCGAGAAGCTCCGGCCGGCCGACCTGGCAGGGGTGATGCACGACCTGTCGGGCAAGCGCCGCGCGGAGATCGCTGCCGCCCTCGACGACGAGCGGCTCGCCGACGTGCTCGAGGAGATGCCCGAGGACGAGCAGGTCGAGCTGCTCGGCGGCCTCGAGGACGAGCGGGCCGCCGACGTGCTCGAGGCGATGGCCCCCGACGACGCGGCCGACCTGCTCGGCGAGCTGCCGCCCGCCGAGGCGCAGCGGCTGCTGCAGCTGATGGAACCCGACGAGGCCGAGCCGGTCCGTCAGCTCCTCGCCTACGCCGACAACACCGCCGGCGGTCTGATGACGAGCGAGCCGGTCATCCTGCCGCCCAACACCACGGTCGCCGAGGCGCTCGCCCGCATCCGGCACGCCGACCTGTCACCCTCGCTGGCGGCTCAGGTCTACGTCGTGCGCCCGCCCTACGAGACGCCCACCGGCCGCTACCTCGGTACGGCGCACTTCCAGCGCCTGCTGCGCGAGCCGCCGTCGTCGCTCATCTCGTCGGTCGTCGACACGATGATCGACCCGATCGCCGCCGACTGCCCACTGGCCGAGGTGACGCGGCATCTCGCGACCTACAACCTGGTTGCCGTTCCGGTGGTCGACAGCGAGCAGCGACTGCTCGGCGCGGTCACCGTCGACGACGTCCTCGACCACCTGCTCCCCGCCGACTGGCGCGAGTCCCGCGGGGTGACTCATGGCTGAGCGCCGGCCGGCTCGCCGTCGGCTCGACACCCCGATGGAGGGTCGGGGCTCGATCCCGCGCCCGCACTACGACCCCGAGGCGTTCGGCCGGGTGTCGGAGCAGTTCGCGCGCTTCCTCGGCACCGCCCGGTTCCTCGTCTACATGTCGCTGTTCGTCGTCGTCTGGCTGTCGTGGAACACGTTGGCTCCGGAGGACCTGCAGTTCGACCCGCGGGCGCTGAACTACACGCTGCTGACGCTGCTGCTGTCCTTGCAGGCGTCGTACGCCGCACCGCTCATCCTGCTCGCGCAGAACCGGCAGGCAGACCGCGACCGGATCAGCCAGGAGGAAGACCGCGGGCAGAACGCCCGCCTGCAGGCCGATGTCGAGTACCTCACCCGCGAGGTCGCCTCCCTGCGCCAGGCCCTCGGCGAGGTCGCGACGCGCGACTTCCTGCGCGACCAGCTGCGAGAGGTGGCCGACGAGGTTGTCGCGCGGTCGAGCGGCGGCACCGGGGCACGGCCGGCGTACGACCCGGAAGCCCGCGAGCGCAAGGCAGAGCGCGAGCGCAAGGCCGAGCGCAAGAAGCGCCGTGAGCACCGCACCGAGGAGCAGCCGGCGGTAGCCAGCCTCGGCGACCCTTTTGTCGGCGACAGCGAGGCAGGCTGATGGACTACACCAGGCGCTCCCGCCCATCGAAGGACCAACCATGACCCCCTCGCGTCCCGGTGCCAACGCAGGCTCCGCGCCGCGCCCGGGCATGCCGCCGCGGCGCCGGCTCGGCGAGGTCCTGGTCGAGCAGGAGGTGCTCACCGAGGAGCAGCTCCAGGATGCGCTCGCGATCCAGGCGGACGTGCTGCCGGGGCAGCGCCGGCGCCGGCTCGGCGTCGTGCTCGTCGAGGCGGGCATCGCCACCGACCGCGCGATCGCCGAGGCGCTCGCGGCCGCGCTCGGGCTGAGAGTGACCGGGCTCGGCGAGCTCCCCATGGCAGCCGACGTCGTCCGCTCGCTGCCCCGGCCGGTGGCGGAGCGCAGCGGCATCCTCGTCCTGGAGCGGGTCGGCAACCGGGTCACCATCGCGACGAGCGACCCGACCGACGTCGTGGCGCTCGACGACGTGAAGCTCTACACCGGGGCGACCGAGGTGCAGATCCTCGTCTCCACGGAGGTGCAGGTCCGCGAGCACCTGGCGCGCGCGTGGTCGCTGTCGCAGGACTCCGACGTCTCGACGATGTTCGAGGAGATCGACGCCCCGGAGGAGTCGCTCGAGGACGTCGCCGACGCCGGCACCGAGTCTGCGCCCATCGTGAAGCTCGTCGACGTCGTGCTCGCCGACGCCGTCCGTTCCGGGGCGAGTGACGTGCACTTCGAGCCCCAGGCCGGCGAGCTGCGGATCCGCTACCGCGTCGACGGCCTGCTGCGCGACGTCATGACGGTGCCCCGCAACGCCGCCGCGGGGACCATCAGCCGCATCAAGATCGTGTCCGGCCTCGACATCGCCGAGCGCCGTCGCCCCCAGGACGGCCGGGCCAAGCTCACCGTCGACAACGGCACGGTCGAGGCCCGCGTGTCGACGCTACCGACGCTGCACGGCGAGAAGGCCGTCATCCGCCTGCTGCCTCGCTCGGACAACATCCCCCGGCTGGACAAGACCGGGCTGACGGGTGCGCAGCTCGAAGCGATCACGACCGCCCTCGTCCAGAGCCAGGGCCTCATCCTCATCACCGGGCCGACGGGCTCCGGCAAGACCAACACGCTGTACGCCGGCATCCAGCAGGTGAGCACTCCCGACCGCAACATCGTGACGCTCGAGGACCCGGTCGAGATCCAGGTCACCGGCATCACGCAGGTGCAGGTCAACGAGCGCGCCGGCATGACGTTCGCCCGGGGTCTGCGCAGCATCCTGCGACAGGACCCCGACATCGTGCTCGTCGGTGAGGTCCGCGACCAGGAGACCGCCGAACTGGCGCTGCAGGCATCACTGACCGGTCACCTCGTGCTGACGACGCTGCACACCAACGACGCCGTCAGTGCCGTCACGCGGCTCGTCGACATGGGCGTCGAGCCGTTCCTCGTGGCGTCGTCGCTGAGCCTCGTGGTCGCGCAGCGGCTCGTCCGTCGCCCCTGCTCGTCCTGCATCACCGACTACGTCCCGTCGCCGCGGACGCTGACGCTACTGGGCATCTCCGAGGCCGAGCTGACCGGCGCCACGCCCAAGCGCGGCAAGGGCTGCGCCGAATGCGGTGGCACCGGTTACCGGGGCCGCACGGGTGTCTTCGAGGTGCTCCCCGTCACGGCCGAGATGCGCCACGTGCTCCTGACGACGCCCACTGAGGCCGCCATCGGTGCGGCTGCGCGCGCGCACGGCATGGCCACGCTGCGCACGTCGGCCCTGGCGGCAGCGCACGTCGGCGAGACGACGTACGAAGAGGTGCTGCGGGCGACGCACATCGACGACGTCGCCGGACCGCGCTGCCCGACCTGCGCGCGGGTCCTCGCCGACGACATGGTCTGCTGCCCGTGGGACGGCACCGCGATCGGTCAGAACCGCTGCACCGGCTGCGACCGCGCGATGGACCCGCAGTGGCAGACGTGTCCGTGGTGCCGCACGCCGGCCGCATCTCCCCCGCCGCTGGTGCCCGCGAAGGAGGAACGCCTCCCGCGACTGCTCGTCGTCGACGACGACCCGAGCGTGTGCTCGTTCGTCACCGCTGCGCTCGCCGGCTCCGCCGACGTGACCTCCGCGGGCACCGCAGAGGCCGCACTCACGGCAGTCGGCGAGGACGAGTACGACGGCGCGCTCATCGACAACGTGCTGCCCGACCTGATGGGGATCGAGCTCATCCGTCTCCTGCGCACCGACCCGCGGACGCTGACGTTGCCGCTCGTGCTCTTCACGGGCAGTGCCAACCCCGACCTCGAGAGGGACGCCCGCCGGGCCGGTGCCGACGACTACCTGACGAAACCGGTCGAGCCCGAACTGCTCGAGGAGCGGGTGCTCGAGCTGATTCGCACGACCGTGCGGCGCTAACGGGTCACACCAGTCGCAGCAACGCGGCCGTCACCGCCGCCAGGGCCACCACGACGAGGAACGGCGCGCGCAGCAGCACGGCGACTGCCGCCACGGCGAGCCCGGCGGCGCGCGCGTCGAGGTCGAGCGCGCGCGACGCCCCGAACGTCTGCACCGTGACGAGTCCGGCGAGCAGCGCGATCGGCAGTAGCAGGGCTGGGCGACGTACCCGTGCGTTGTCCAGGGCGCGGCTCGGCAGCGTCCAGCCCAACAGCTTCAACGCGTAGCAGCCCGCCGACGCGAGAAGCACTGCGCTCCACGTGCTCATCGACGGACCAGCAACGGGACGACCGCCAGCCCCGCGATGAGCACCGGCACTCCGGGCCGCACGAACGGGACGGCCGCCAACGCCAGCAGCCCGCCGGCGGCGGCGACCCGCAACGACGTGCGGTCGCGCAGCTGCGGGGCCAGCAGGGCGAGAAACGCCGCCGGAACCGCGGCATCGAGTCCAAGCGCCGCCGGGTCGCCGAGGTGCGCGGCACCGAGCGCGCCCAGCAGCGTGCCGAGGTTCCACAGGACGTAGATGGCCGCGCCGGTCGCGAAGAAGGCGGTCCGTTCGAGCCCTGCCGGCGCGGCGATCGCCATGGCGGTGGACTCGTCGAGCGTGATCTGGGCCGCGACGAGCCGACGCGGCCCGCGGACGCGCAGCAGATCGGCCATGCGGACGGCGTACAGCGTGTTGCGACTGCCGAGGAGCAGGGCGCTGAGAACGCCCGCGAGTGCCGTGCCCCCCGAGCCCAGCACCGCCACGAGCGCGAACTGCGATGCGCCGGTGAACAGCAGCAGGGACGTCGCGCAGGCCTGCGGGACGGAGAGCCCAGCGGCGACGGCGACGGCGCCGAACGACACGGCGTACGCGCCGGTGGCCACGCCGATACCCAGTGCGTTGCGGAGCACGGCCGGGCGGTCAGGTGCTGTCAGGGGGTGCTCACCGAGGCGAGGCGCGCGGACGTGACCAGCATCTCGCCAGGGTAGGTCTGTTCCGGGTGATCACGCAGACCTACGCTGGCCCCGTGCAGAGCCCGAAGGACTTCTTCCGCCCGCTCGCCGTCGGTGCTCCGACCCCGCTGCGCGAGATCCCGTTCCGGCCGTCCCGGATGATCCACTTCTTCGACCCGTCGAACCCGAAGATGGTCGCGAAGGTCCCCGACCTCGCGACGCAGGTCGACGTGCTGCTCGGCAACCTCGAGGACGCGATCCAGGCCAGCAACAAGGAAGCCGCGCGGCACGGCCTGGTGGAGGTCGCCAACAGCGTCGACCTCGGCCAGTGCCAGCTGTGGACGCGCGTCAACGACCTCGGCAGCCCCTGGGTGCTCGACGATCTCACCACCCTCGTCACGGAGGCCGGCGAGAAGATCGACGTCGTCATGATCCCGAAGGTCGAGGGACCCGAGGACATCCACTACGTCGACCGCCTCCTCGCACAGCTCGAGGCCAAGGCGGGCATCTCGCGTCCGCTGCAGGTGCACGCAATCCTGGAGACCGCGCGCGGCGTCGCCAGCGTCGAAGAGATCTGCGCCGCCTCCCCGCGCATGCAAGGGATCTCCCTGGGCCCGGCGGACCTCGCCGCCAACCGCCGCATGAAGACCACGCGGGTCGGTGGCGGTCACCCCGGCTACCTGGTGCGCCAGGACCCGCCGGGGGGTGACGTCGAGGCCGACCGGCTGACCTACCAGCAGGACCTGTGGCACTACACGGTCGCGCGCATGGTCGACGCGTGCGCGATGAACGGCATCTACCCGTACTACGGGCCGTTCGGCGACATCAAGGACACGGTCGCGTGCGAGGACCAGTTCCGCAACGCCTACCTGCTCGGCTGCGTCGGTGCGTGGTCGCTGCACCCGGTGCAGATCGAGATCGCCAAGCGCGTCTTCTCCCCCGAGCCCGACGAGGTCGCGTGGGCCAAGCGGGTCGTCGAGGAGATGGGCGAGGACGGCCGCGGCGCCGTGATGATCGACGGCAAGATGCAGGACGACGCGACGTACAAGCAGTGCAAGGTGGTGCTGGCGCTGGCGAAAGAGCTCGCCGCCCGCGACGAGGACCTCGCCAAGGCCTACGACCTGTGACCACGACGATGCGGCCACTCCGGTCGGTGCTCTACATGCCGTCTTCCAACGCGCGGGCGCTGGAGAAGGCGAAGACCATCGCGGCCGACGGGATCATCTTCGACCTCGAGGACGCGGTTGCGCCCGACGCGAAGGAGCTCGCGCGCGAGCAGGCCTGCGCCGCGGCCGGGTCACACGACTACGGCGAGCGGACGCTGACGATCCGGTGCAACGGGCTCGACACGCCCTGGGGGCACGACGACCTCGCGGCCGCGGCCCGGTCAGGCGCGTCGGCCGTCGTCATCCCGAAGGTCAGCGGAGCCCATCACCTCACCCAGGTCGTCAACGGGCTGAGCGACGCCGGTGCACCCGACAGCCTGACGGTGTGGGCGATGGTCGAGACACCGGCGGGGGTGTTCGCCGTCCGGGACATCGCCGGCTTCGAGCGCGTCTCCGTGCTCGTGCTGGGGACCAACGACCTGGCGAAGGAGCTCCGGGCGGCGCTCGTCCCGGGCCGGGCCCCCCTCCTGCCGCACCTCGCGACGACGCTGCTCGCTGCCCGCGAGGCAGGCGTCATGGTGCTGGACGGCGTCTACAACGACGTGAAGGACCTCGAGGGCTTCGAGGCGGAGTGCCGGCAGGGCATGGAGATGGGCTTCGACGGCAAGACGCTGATCCACCCGTCGCAGGTCGAGATCGCCAACCGGGTGTGGGCGCCGACCGACGAGGCGGTCGACCACGCGCGCCGGGTCATCGAGGCGTTCGACGAGGCTCAGCGCGACAGCCGGGGCGTCGTCACCGTCGACGGCCGGATGATCGAGAACCTGCACGTCGACAACGCCCGCCGCACCCTCTCCGTCGCCGAGGCCATCGCCGCCCTCTGACGAAGCACGTAGCCTGGGACGCACCATGACGACGCCCAGTACCGAGCAGCTCCACGCCGCGCTCTCGACGGTGATCGACCCCGAGATCCGCCGTCCCATCACCGAGATCGGCATGGTCAAGTCGGCAACGGTGGACGCGGACGGCCTCGCGCACGTCGGCATCTACCTCACCGTCAGCGGCTGCCCGATGAAGGAGACCCTCACCCGCGACGTGACCGCAGCCGTCGGCGCCCTCGCGGGCGTCACGCGCGTCGAGGTCGAGCTCGACGTCATGAGCGCGGAGCAGCGCCAGCAGCTGCAGACGCTGCTTCGCGGTGACAACCCGACACGGGAGATCCCGTTCGCCCAGCCGGGGTCACTCACCCGCGTGTTCGCCGTCGCCTCGGGCAAGGGCGGTGTCGGCAAGTCGAGCGTCACGGTCAACCTCGCAGCAGCGATGGCGGGAAAGGGCCTGTCGGTCGGCGTGCTCGACGCCGACATCTACGGCTTCTCGATTCCGCGCATGCTCGGCGTCGCCAACCGCCCGACCCAGGTCGAGTCGATGATCATGCCGCCGTCCGCGCACGGCGTGAAGGTCATCTCGATCGGGATGTTCACGAAGGACAACACCCCGGTCGTGTGGCGCGGACCGATGCTCCACCGGGCGCTGCAGCAGTTCCTTGCCGACGTCTACTGGGGTGACCTCGACGTCCTGCTGATGGACCTCCCGCCGGGCACGGGTGATGTTGCGATCTCGGTCGCGCAGCTCGTGCCGACTGCCGAGATCCTCGTCGTGACGACGCCGCAGCTGGCCGCCAAGGAAGTGGCGGAACGCGCCGGCTCCATCGCACTGCAGACCCATCAGCGGATCGCGGGTGTCGTCGAGAACATGAGCTACCTGCCGTGCCCGCACTGCGGCGAGAGCATCGACGTCTTCGGCTCCGGCGGCGGGCAGTCGGTCGCCGACTCGCTGACGCGGTCCCTCGGCGCGCGGGTCCCGCTGCTCGGTCAGATCCCGATCGACGTGCGCCTGCGCGAGGGTGGCGACAACGGCACCCCACTCGTGTTGTCCGACCCCGACTCGGTCGCCGCCAAGGAGCTGCTCGCCATCACCGACGCGCTGACCGGCAAGCCACGCGGCCTCGCCGGGCTGTCACTGGGCCTGACCCCAGCCAACCGGTAAGACACCACGTCAGGTCGTGTCCGGGTCCCAGGGGGCGGGCTCGGTCGGCAACAGCGGCCGCGGCCGCGCGGTCGCTGCAGATGCCCAGTCGTCGTCGTCCTCGAGCAGGTGACGGCGTACGAAGGTCTTCGGGTTCAGCGACGCGAGGTCGAGGTCACCGACCTCGGGGCCGAGCTCGGCCTTGAGGTCGGCGGTCAGGCCTTTGGCGTACACCCGGACCCGCCGCAGGGCGCGGCCGGCGTCGGCCGCCATGCCAGGAAGCCGCTCGGGGCCGAACACGAACAGCCCCAGCACGACCAGCACCGAGATCTCCGGCCAGCCGAGGGAGTTGAACACCCCCGAAGCCTACGGCGGCGCTAGTTGCCCTGGTTGTCCTCGAGGGTCACCCGCACCGTCGACTTCTTGCCGTTGCGGTAGTAGGTCAGCGTCACCGTCTGGCCGATCTTGTGCTCGCGGATCGCGATG
Source organism: Frankiaceae bacterium (assembly GCA_016650445.1). Lineage (GTDB taxonomy): Bacteria > Actinomycetota > Actinomycetes > Mycobacteriales > SCTD01 > RYN-124. Next base: position 32,178 of record JAENVS010000011.1, read on the forward strand.
ATGAGCTCGTCGACGCTCTGCACACGCGTGCCGTTGACGGCGGTGATGAGGTCGCCCGGCTGCAGACCGGCCCGCTCTGCCGGCGCCCCGGGCAGAACCTCCTGGACTACCGCGCCCGGCTTGTTGGGGTCAGGCGACCGCAGGGCCTTGACGCCGATCGCCGGGTGCGTCGCCGTTCCGGTGCGGATCAGCTCCTCGGCAACAGACCTGGCCTCGTCGATCGGGATCGCGAAGCCCACGCCGATACTGCCGCCCTGGTCGCTGCCGAAGCCCCCCGCGCCGAGAGTGGCGATCGCGGAGTTGATGCCGATCACCTGCCCCTTCGCATCGACCAGGGCACCGCCGGAGTTGCCCGGGTTGATCGCGGCGTCGGTCTGGATGGCGTTGAACAGCGGCGTGCGGCCGCCGCCCTCACCGGGCACGTTCACGGTGCGGTTCAGCGCGCTGATGATGCCGGTGGTCACCGTCCCGGCCAGACCCAGTGGCGACCCGATCGCCACGACCGGGTCGCCGACGACGAGACTGCGCGACTGCCCGAGCGCAGCCGGCACCAGCGTCTTGCTCGTCTGCACCTTGATGACGGCGAGGTCGGTGTCGGGGTCGCGGCCCACGATCTGTGCCGGGACCTCGACGCTCTCGGCGCCGTTGAAGGACACCGTGACCTTCGCACCCGACGCGTCGACGACGTGGTTGTTCGTCAACACGTAGCCGTCCGAGCGGATGACGACACCGGAGCCGGTCCCCGACTCTCCTGACGGGCTCGACACCGAGATGTTGACGACCGACTGCAGCACGCGGGCCGCGATGCCGGCCACCGACTCCGGCGCGCGGTTCAGCGTCGACGCCGTCGCCCCACCGGTGCCCAGACTCGCGGAGGGATCGGTCAGCGCGCCGTTGTCCGACTGCCGCCCGGCGACGTAGCCCGCCGTCCCGCCGGCGACCAGCGCGACCGCGAGCGACGTGCCCACCGCGGCGAGCAGACCCGCGCGCTTCGGCGCCGGACCCGGCGCGGGGCCACCGATGGTGTCGGTCGGGTAGCCCCAGGCCGGCGCGCCGGTTGCCACCGGCTCGCCCCAGAGCGGAGCGGTCGCGGTCGTGGTGGTCCCGGCGTACGGCTCGTGGTGGCTCGTCGCGCCGTACGGGGCCGTGCCGTAGGGCTGCGCACCGAAGGCCGTCGTCTCGCCGTACGGCGCGGTCGACGGCGCCTCGGCGGGCGTTCCCCACTGCTCGGTGTCGGCCCGCGACCACCACGGGCCGGGGGGTGGGGTGGCGGCGTCAGGCGCGTCCTTGCTCATGGGTCCAGTCTGCCGCGACGCCCGTGAGGTCGGCGTGAGCCCCTCAGCCGACCCGGACAGGGGGCGCACTGCCGGACTAGTCGAAGGGATTGAGCCAGGACGCAAGGCGAGCCAGGCCGCGGCCGATGCGGGCGAGCACACCGGTGCGCTGGGCCTTGTCGTGCGGCAGCACCGTGACCGCCGCCCGGGTCGCGTCCGGAGGCGCGTCGGACAGCAGGGTGAAGACCCGCCCGCCACCGCCCCAGACGACGCGCTCCGGTGAGGACGGCCGGACCCATACCGCGGACCGACCGAGCTTCTGCTTGGTGAACCCCGGCACCCGAGCCGCCCCGAGCCGGCCGCGCTGCACGAACAGCGACAGCGCCGACAGCCCGTCGGAGTACGACAGGTGCAGGACACGTTGCCCGTCGTGGGTGCGCATCCGCGCGTCGAACAGCTCGAGGTCACCGGCCAGCGACGAGGGGATCTGCCAGCCGTCGTGGCGCAGCGCGTCGAGCCCGGCGGGGTTGAGCTGGTCGGAGGCGAAGCGGGCGGACGTCACGTCGAGCGCGGCAGGACCGACCTCGAGGGTCGCGAACGCGCTGCTGCGGACAAGGCGTCCCGCGCGGTCGAACAGCTCGCGCCGCAGCACGAGGGAGGACGTGACGTCGATCCAGAACCGGCCGCTGACGAGCCCGTCGCCAGGGTGGCGGGCTTCGACCACCCGCACGCTGCGACCGACCCAGGTGTCGTCGCCGGCAAGCGTCAGCACGTAGTGCTCGGCGAGCAGGTGGAGCAGCCTCGGGTCGAGGTCGGTCGCCGGGGTGACCGTTCCGTCGACCTCCCCTCCCGCCGTGGGCAGGACGCGGACGACGAACCCCTCGGCGGTGGTGTGGCTGAGCTCCGCAACGCTCGACGTGGCCATGTCCTCGCGCCACGTGGAGACGTACTGCGTGCCGCTGTAGACGCGCGTCCTGGCAGCCCGGGAGGCAGCCGACAGCAGCTCCAGGGCGCGCGCCTCGCCGGCCTGCGCGCCCGTCGGGGTCGGCTCCGGCTGGGTGCGGACGACGGCGTGCGCCGGGGTCCCCGCGAGCAGCGTCCCCGCTCCGGCGACGGCGAGCAGGAGGCGCAGCCGGGTCATGGCCTGGACTCCACCAGAGTTGCTTCGAGCGGCTCCCTGAGCGGCACCTCCACCGTCGCGTCGACGTAGTCGGTGACGAACTGGTCGGTGGTCGGGTCGATCGGCACCCGCGCGCCGCCGGACGACGGCCCGCCGAGGACGAAGGCGGCACTGAGACCGAGAGCCACGAGCCCGCCGACCGTGCGGCGCCGGAGCCGGCGTGCGCGCCGCGGACCGGAGGCAGCCGGGGCACGACCCGACGGCCGGACGCTGACAGGGCGAGGTACGCCGGTGCGCAGGCGAGGGGCCGGCGACGTGCCGGGCACCTCCATCCGGAGCAACCGGGCGACCAGCTCCTCCGAGGGCACCGGCGTCTCCGCGCCTGCCCACGCCAGCCGGGTCTTGAGGGAGCGCAGGCCCTCCACCTCCTGGTGGCAGGGCGGGCAGGACATCAGGTGGCTCAGGACGCGCTCCCGCGTCGCGTGGTCGAGCTCGCCGTCGACGAGGCCGGACAGCAGGTCGCCGGGGCAGCTCATGCGTTGTCCTCAGGTGCCGGCGCACTGGTTTCCGGAGAGCGGCCTTCCGGAGCTCGGTGGGCCAGTGCCTCGCGCAGCTGGCTGCGGCCGCGGTGGATCCGGCTGCGCACCGTCCCGATCTTGATGCCGAGGGTTGCGGCGATCTCCTCGTACGACAGGCCTTCGAGGTCGCACAGGACGACGGCGGCGCGAAAGTCCGGCGGCAGCGCGTCGAGCGCCGCCTGCACGTCAGCGTCGAAGTGCGTCTCGTCGTAGATCTGGGCCGGGCAGCCCAGACCGGACAACTCCTTGCTCGGCAGCCGCTCGGCGTCGTCGGGCAGCGCGTCGAAGCGGATCCGGGCCTTGCGCCTGACCATGTCGAGGAACAAGTTGGTGGTGATGCGGTGCAGCCAGCCCTCGAACGTGCCGGGGGTGTAGCTCGACAGCGACCGGAAGACGCGAACGAAGACCTCCTGCGTGAGGTCCTCGGCGTCGTGCTGGTTACCGGTCAGGCGGTAGGCGAGGCGGTAGACCCGGGCCGAGTGGGTGCGGACGACCTCGTCCCAGGACGGCGGCGTCCAGGGCTCGTCGGTCACGTCGGCTCCGAGGGGATCAGGGATCGATGGCAGCGCCCGCACTGCGAGCCCGCCGCACGGTCCCATGGTGCCTGGCCTCCTGTGTTGCCGGTGTGAGGTGTCACCTGCCTGAACGCCTGCGGTGCGGGCAGCGTTCCCTCGGGTCTAGGGTCGGCGCGTGGTCGAGACAGCCTTTCCTGACGTGAGCAACTGGATCGCCGACTGGCAGCCCGAGGACGACGCGCTCACCGCAGCGCGCGCCCGGGCCGCGGAGGTCGGCGTACCCGCCGTCGACCCGGCCACCGGCGCCGTCCTGCGCCTGCTGGCGGCCTCCGTGGGCGCCAAGGCAGCCGTGGAGCTGGGCACCGGTGCGGGGGTGTCGACGCTGTGGCTGCACCGCGGCCTCGCCGCCGACGGCGTGCTGACGAGCGTCGACTCCGACGGCGAGCACCAGCGCCTCGCGAAGGCGTCCCTGGCCGACGCGGGAGTGGCCAGCGGGCGGGTCCGCCTCATCCAGGGCCGGGCCCTCGAGGTGCTGCCGCGGCTGTCTGAGTCGGCGTACGACCTGGTCTTCTGCGACGCCGCCCGCTCGGAGAACGCCGACTACCTCGGGGCGGCCCTGACGCTGCTCCGCCCGGGCGGCATGGTCGTCTTCGCCGGTGCGCTCGCGGGCGGCCGGGTCGCCGAGCCGACGGCCCGCGACGCCGAGACCGTGTCGATGCGCGAGCTGGCCAGGACGGTCCGCGACGACGAACGGCTCACCTCTGCGCTCATCCCGGTCGGCACCGGCCTGCTCGTGGGCGTACTCGCCTGAGGTTGTCTTGCATCGTTCCAGATAAGTGGACTAGCGTCAGCGCATCGACCCCGCGACCCACCTGCGCACCGCCGGCCTGCGCGTCACCGCGCCCAGGCTGGCGGCGTACGACGCCGTTGTGGCGCATCCGCACGCCGACGCCGACGACATCGCCACCGCCGTACGGCACCGGCTCGGCAGGGCGAGCACCCAAGGCGTGTACGACGCGCTTCGCGTGCTCACCGAGCAGGGGCTCGTACGCCGGATCGAGCCGGCCGGCTCCCCCGCCCGGTTCGAAGCCCGCACCGGCGACAACCACCACCACGTCGTCTGCCGCCTCTGCGGGACGGTCGGCGACGTGGACTGCGCGGTGAACGAGACGCCCTGCCTCGAAGCCTCCGAGACGCACGGGTTCAGGATCGACGAGGCAGAAGTGACGTACTGGGGGCTGTGCCCCACCTGTCAGACGACGCGAGAGACCGAGGAAGGACCCACGTGAACGACGACGTGACCGACAAAGGCCCCACCGAGAGCAACAGCGAGAGCGAAAGCCCGGCGATCGACAGTCCGACGGTCAAGGACACCCGCCCACGCACCAACCGCGACTGGTGGCCCAACCAGCCGGACCTGCAGGTGCTGAACAAGCCGGCGCGCGACTCCGACCCGCTCGGTGCTGATTTCGACTACAAGGCGGCGTTCGCGACCCTCGACGTCGAGGCGCTGAAGCAGGACATCGTGCAGGTGATGCACACCTCGCAGGACTGGTGGCCGGCCGACTACGGGCACTACGGGCCGCTGTTCGTCCGGCTGACGTGGCACGCCGCCGGCACCTACCGGATCGCCGACGGCCGCGGTGGCGGCGGGGCGGGCGAGCAGCGCTTCGCTCCCCTCAACAGCTGGCCGGACAACGGCAACCTCGACAAGGCCCGCCGCCTGCTGTGGCCCGTCAAGCAGAAGTACGGCCGCGCGATCTCCTGGGCGGACCTGCTTGTGCTCGCCGGCAACGTGGCGATCGAGGACATGGGCCTGCCGACCTTCGGCTTCGGCTTCGGCCGCGAGGACGTCTGGCAGCCCGAGGAGATCTTCTGGGGTCCGGAGGACACCTGGCTCGGTGACGCGCGCTACAGCGGCGAACGCGACCTCTCCGGTCCGCTGGGCGCTGTCCAGATGGGGCTCATCTACGTCAACCCCGAGGGGCCCAACGGCAACCCGGACCCGACAGCATCGGCCCGCGACATCCGCGAGACGTTCGCGCGGATGGCCATGAACGACGAGGAGACCGTCGCGCTCATCGCCGGTGGGCACACGTTCGGCAAGACGCACGGCGCGGGCGACCCGTCGCTGGTCGGGATCGAGCCGGAGGGCTGCCCCGTGCAGGCCCAGCAGCTCGGCTGGAAGAACGAGTTCGGCACCGGCAAGGGCAAGGACACGATCACGAGCGGGCTCGAGGGCGCGTGGACGCCGACGCCGACCACGTGGGACAGCAGCTTCTTCGACGTCCTGTTCGGCTTCGAGTGGGAGCTCGGCGAAAGCCCGGCCGGCGCGAAGCAGTGGAAGCCCAAGGACGGCGCCGCAGCCAACGCGGTGCCGGACGCGCACGTCGCCGGTGTGAAGCACGCGCCGATGATGGCGACGACCGACCTCGCGCTGATCACGGACCCGACGTACCGCGCGATCTCTGAGCGCTTCCACAAGAACCCCGACCAGTTCGCCGACGCGTTCGCGCGGGCTTGGTACAAGCTGCTGCACCGCGACATGGGCCCTGTCTCGCGCTACCTCGGCCCGTGGGTGCCGGAGCCGCAGCTGTGGCAGGACCCGGTGCCGCCGGTCGAGGGCTCGCTCATCGGTGCATCCGACATCGCGTCGTTGAAGGCGACGATCCTGCAGTCGGGGTTGTCGGTCTCGCAGCTCGTGCTGACGGCATGGGCGGCTGCCTCCTCCTTCCGTACGACGGACAAGCGCGGCGGCGCGAACGGTGCGCGGCTGCGTCTGGCGCCGCAGAAGGACTGGAAGGCCAACGCCGGTGTCGCACCGGTCCTCGCGAAGCTGACAGAGATCCAGGGGTCGTTCGGCAAGCCGGTCTCGCTCGCCGACCTGATCGTGCTCGGCGGCTGCGCCGCGGTGGAGAAGGCCGCAGCAGACGCGGGCTTGCAGATCACGGTGCCGTTCGCACCCGGTCGCACGGACGCGTCGGCCGAGCAGACCGACGTCGAGTCGTTCGAGGTGCTCGAGCCGCGGGCCGACGGGTTCCGCAACTACCTGGAGGCCGGGTCGAAGCTCGCGCCGGAGATGCTGCTGATCGACAAGGCGTACATGCTCGAGCTCACCGCGAAGGAGCTGACGGTTTTGGTCGGCGGCCTGCGGGTGCTCGGCGCCAACGCCGGCGGCTCTGCGCACGGGGTCTTCACGGACCGCGTCGGGACGTTGACGAACGACTTCTTCGTCAACCTGCTCGCGAGCCGTGACTGGACGACGTCCGTCAACGATGCCGGCGTCTACGAGAGCGGCGGCCGCACCGCCACCGCCGTCGACCTGGTCTTCGGGTCGAACTCGATCCTGCGCGGGATCGCGGAGACCTACGCGTTCGACGACGCGAAGGAGCGCTTCGGGCGCGACTTCGTCGCCGCGTGGGACAAGGTCATGACCCTGGACCGCTTCGACCTGATGTAGCCGCCCCGCCGCCCACAGTTTCGCCGGAAGCGCGCACTGAACCGACGCGGTCGCCGACGCTGCCCGTGTGACCCAGCCGGTGCCGCTCGACGACGACGAGCAGCCGCCGCCCCGCTGGGACGACGTTCTGGAGAGCCAGACCCTCGTCCTGAAGCGGGCGCAGGCGGTTGCGGGGGGGACTCACGGAGACTGCCCTGGACTGGCGGCTGTCGCGTGGGACCTGGCACGTGGTGCTTCCCGGCGTGGTGGTCGCGCACAACGGGACGGTCACGTTCGAGCAGAAGGTCCAGGCCGCAGTCCTGTACGGCGGCGAGGGCGCTGCCGTGTCCGGAGACGCCCTGATCCATCTCACGAAGCCGCGTGGCGATGGCCCGACGTCGATCGATGTGGCGGTCGCGGCCTCCCGCCAGGTCGCGCCGTACAGCTTCTTCGTCCCGCATCGCTGCAGCCGACTGGCGGATCTCACCCACCCGGTGCGCGTTCCGCCGCAGATCCGGATCGCTCCGGCGGTCCTGCACGCGGCGGCGTGGGCTCCGACGGACCGCGCCGCAAAGTGGCGGGTGGCCGCGGCGGTCCAGCGCCGACTCGTCACCGTCTCGCTGCTCCGAGATGCGCTGCAGCAGCTCCCGAAGCTGCCGCGGCGACGCGGGATCCGGCTCGTGCTCGACGACGTTGAGCTCGGAGCGCATGCACGCACCGAGCTGGACTTCCTGGCGTTCCTGCGACGCAACGAGCTGCCGATGCCGGACACGCTGCAGTTCAAGGTCCGCGCGAACGGCGTGCGCTACCTGGACGCATGGTGGGACAAGCAGCGGGTGGCCGCGGAGATCGACGGCGCCCATCACATGGACGTCGGGTCGTGGGACGACGACGCAATGCGCTCGAACGAGGTGCTGGTCGCAACACGCGATGACCGCGTGCTGCTGCTGCGCGTGACGGCGGGCAACATGCGCCACCAAGAGGTGCAGCTCGCGACGCAGTTCCGCGCGGTGCTCCTCTGACGCCCCAAGATCTTCGCGGATCTACCCCTGCTATCACCTGGGTAGAACCGCGAACATCGGGGAGACTGGGCGGGGGGCGGCGGGCGGCTCGGGTCGGTCAGGCGGGGAAGCCCTCGGCGCCGACGGCGATGCCGGCGACGTCCCACTCCTGGATGACGTCCGGGTCGTGACCGAGGAGCTGCGAGACCTTCGACGGCGTGGAGCGGAAGCCCTCCAGGAAGGACGACCGCGCGGCCTCGGTCGACCACACGTAGACCCCGGCGAAGAAGCCGCCGTCCACGACCTGCCAGGTCTTGAAGTGCAGCCCGGCCATGCCCGTGAACCGCTGCAGCGACTCGTCGCGGACGTACTCGCGCAGCGCCGCGTCGACACCTGCGGGTGCATGCGTCAGCGACCACCGGATCGTCAGGCCGTACATCACGCCGCCTTGCGCTTCGGGCTCGCGCACAGTGCCTCGAGCCAGGCGGTGAGCAGGCGTACGCCGTACCCGGTCCCGCCCTTGGTGACCTCGTCGTCGTCAGCGTCCGAGCGCCCGGTGCCCGCGATGTCGAGGTGGGCCCAGGACCGACCGCCGGCGAACTCGCGCAGGAACAGCGCGGCCGTGATCGACCCACCGCCGAGCTTCTTGCGGGGGTCGCCGATGTTGCGCAGGTCGGCGATCGGCGAGTCCATCGCGACGCGGTAGTCCTCGACGAGCGGCAACCGCCAGGCGCGCTCGCCACTGGCGTCGGCCGCCGCGCTCAGCTGCGCGGCCAGAGCGTCGTCGCTGCAGAACATCCCCGCGGTCTTCTTGCCGAGCGCGACCGGCATGGCGCCGGTCAGCGTGGCGATGTCGATGATGACGTCGGCCTTCAGGTCGCGGTCGGCGTAGGCGATCGCGTCGGCGAGCACGAGGCGTCCTTCGGCGTCGGTGTTGAGGACCTCGACGGTCGTGCCGCCGTACTGCCTGATGACGTCACCGGGACGTTGGGCCGAGCCGCTCGGCATGTTCTCGGCGGCGGCGACCAGAGCTGTCACCTTGATGGGCAGCTTCATGTCGGCGACCGCCCGCAGCGTGCCGAGGACGGCCGCACCGCCGCCCATGTCGGTCTTCATGGCGAGCATGCCCTCGTTCGGCTTGAGGGACAGCCCACCGGTGTCGAAGGTGATGCCCTTGCCGACGAGCACGACATGCGGCTTGCCGCCCTTACTGCCCCCGGGCGGCTCGTACGACGCCTCGATCAGACGGGGCGGCCGGGTCGAGCCCTGACCGACGGCGACGATGCCGCCGAAGCCCTCCTTCGCCAGCGCCTTCTCGTCGCGGACCTTCACCGTCAGGCCTTTGAGCAGCGTCGTCGCCGCGTCGGCCAGCCAGTCCGGCGTCTTGTCGAGTGACGGGGTGTTGACGAGGTCGCGTGCGGCGGCGGTCGCGCGCGCCACGGCGATCGCGCGGTCCACCGCGGGCTGCAGCCGCTTCGCGTCGGACACGACCAGGGTGATGGTCTGCAGTGCCCGGGGCTCGGGCTTCTCCTTGCGGGTGAAGCCGTACGACGCCAGCAGCGCCGCCTCGGTGAAGGCGCGGACACCCGCAGCGTCCAGGCCCGCCTGACGCAGGTCGACCGCGAGGCTGGCCGCCGACTTGCTCCGCCGGGCCACACCCGCGCCGGCCTTGCGCAACGCAGCCGGTGTGCCGTCGCCGATGCCGACCGCGAGCACCCGCTCGAGCGGCCCGTCACCGGGTTGCGGCGAGCCGATGACCTCGCCGGCGTCGCCCTTCGCCTTCTCGCGCGCGAGCAGGCCGTCGAGCTCCACGGGCGGGCTGCCGAGCACGGTCACGCCGCCGTCGCCTGGCCGGACCAGCACAGCCACGACCGCGGCGGTCGGGACCTTCGTCGCGAGCGAGACGGTGGGGAGCGCAGCGGCCGGGAACGTGGTCCGCGGCTTGCCGGTCAGGAGAGGACGGCCTTCAGCGCGTCGGCCAGGTCGCTGACCTCCTGCGCGTTCAGCTCGACGACGAGGCGCCCGCCACCTTCGAGCGGGACGCGCATGACGATGCCGCGCCCCTCCTTGGTGACCTCGAGCGGACCGTCGCCTGTCCGCGGCTTCATGGCCGCCATGGACCAACCTCCATCGACTTCAGGTGCGGTCGTCCGCACGCGTTGCGTCCATTGTCCCGCATGTCGGCGCGGGGCGGGCAACGGAGGGGGCATTCAAGGGGTGCAGCGCGGGCGGGGTCGGTCGTGGGAGGGTGAGGACGGGCTTGAATCGGGGGGTGGGCGGTGGACGCGCGTTCGGCGCTTTTCGACCTGTACGGCGACCACCTGCGCGCTCGGGAGGACGAGTTCCGCGGGCAGGTCCCGGTTGCGGCACTCGTCAAGCTGCTGGCGCCGCTGGGGGTCCAGGCACCCGCCGTCCGCACCGCCGTCTCCCGGATGGTGCGGCAGGGCTGGCTGACGGCGGTCAAGCTGCCGACCGGTCCTGGCTACGCGCTCACCCCTCGGGCGGTACGCCGGCTCGACGAGGCGGCGGAGCGGATCTACCGCACCTCGCGGCAGCAGTGGGACGGCACCTGGCACCTGCTCGTGGTGGCTCCACCCGCGGGCCGCAGCGACCGTGAGCGGCTGCACGCGCAGCTGCAGTTCCTGGGCTACGGGTCGATCGGCGGCTCGACCTGGGTGTCGCCGCGACCGGCTCCCGAGCTCGACGCGACCTTGGCCGAGGCGAATGCCCGGGCCGAGCGGTTCACCGCGACGCACGACGGGGACTCGCAGGCACTGATCGCCCGCGCGTGGGACCTGGACGGGCTGGCCCGCGCCTACTCGCGGTTCCTCGACGAGGCGGCCGTCCTGCTCAGCGAGGTGGACAGCTCGACCGACGTCGGCGCGTTCACGGCCCGCAGCGAGCTCGTCCACGACTGGCGCAAGTTCCTGTTCGTCGATCCCGGCCTTCCCCCTGCCCTCCTGCCGCTGGACTGGCCGGGCACGAAGGCCGCTGCGTGGTTCGACCAGGAGGCTGACAGGCTGCTGGCAGCGGCTCGTCGGTTCGTCGACGACTGCCTGGTCTAGTCCTCGAGGAGGAGCTCACGTGTCCGACACCGTTCTCGTCGACATCGCCGGCGGCGTCACCACCATCACGCTGAACCGGCCCGAGGCGATGAACGCGCTCACGACCGAGGCGAAGGAGGCCCTGCTCGCTGCCGTGTCCGCCGCTGCCTCCGACGACAGCGTGCGGGCAGTCGTGCTGACCGGCACCGGCCGCGCGTTCTGCGTCGGTCAGGACCTGCGCGAGCACGGGGCGCTCATCGCGTCGGGCGATCCCGCACCGCTGTCGACAGTGACCGAGCACTTCAACCCGCTCATCGAGCTGCTCGTGACGATGCCGAAGCCGGTGATCGCCGCGATCAACGGCGCCGCCGCAGGTGCGGGGCTCGGCATCGCGTGCGCCTGTGACTTCCGCATCGGCAGCGCCGGGTCGCGCTACACGACGGCGTTCACCGGGATCGGGCTGACGGCCGACTCGGGGCTGTCCTGGACGCTGCCGCGACTGGTCGGGTCCGGTCGCGCGGTGGCGCTGCTGATGCTGGCCGAGCCGTTCACGTCGGAGCAAGCATTGGAGATGGGGATGCTCAACGCGTGCGTCGCGCCGGAGCAGGTGCTGCCCGCCGCGACCGAGCTGGCGCAGCGGCTGGCGGCCGGACCGACCGCGGCGTACGCCTGCGTGAAGGAGTCGGTGCTGTACGGCGCCGACGCGAGCCTGACCGAGACGCTGGCGAAGGAGGACGAGCTGCAGACGCGCGCCGGTGCGACGGCCGATCACGCCGCGGCCGTGCAGTCCTTTCTCTCGAAGAAGCCGCCGGTGTTCAGCGGGACGTAGCCGTCACTGGTATTGCGCCGGGCCGAGGTACAGCACGAGCACGTCGCCGGGCTTCGCCGGATGATGGATCCACAGCACGGTCCAGTCCTCCACGCTGCGCCGGAGGTCGACCTTCCAGATGACGTCGCCCTTGGTAGTACGGCGAGTGCGGCGGCGGACGGACTCGTGACCGGGGTCGTCGACGAGCTGGTCAAGGACGTTTTCAACGGCCGCGACCAGCCGAGCCGGCGCATCGTTGAGAGACTCGTAGACCCGTGCTGCTTCGGGTTCCCAGTACAGCTCGGCCACGAAAGGGCTACCGACGCCGCCGCGTCGCCTTCACGGCTGTCTTGGGCTTGGCGATGACGTGCTCGATCCGCTCCACGACCACGGTCGCTGCCTCGAACCGGAGCTGGTCGATCTGGTCCTCGAGCTGGGCGTAGACCTCGAACGGCAGCACGACTCCCTCCGGGCGGCGGTGGTCGCCGAAGACCAGGGGCTGCGCGGCGACGCCCTGTGCACGGAAGGTGGCCAGCACCTGGCTCAGGGCGGTGCGGGCTTCTGTCGTGGTGACCGTGTCCATGAGACCTCATCGAGAGTCGTACGTGTTTCGGTGAGGATAGACGTACGTCTATTGGTACGCCACTCCGGAACCTGCCGTGTTCGCGTTGGCGACCTTCGACGCGAACCGCCGCAGGCTGAGCCGGACGCCGTACACGAACAGGGGTCGCACCAGCAGCCAGCCGATCCGGCCGGGTGCACCCAGGGGCAGATCGAGATCCTCGCGCCAGTGGAAGCGGCTGCGGTTGTCACCCCGGGGCTCGACCTCGAAGGCACCAGTCCCGCGGACCACGCGTCCGGTGTGGAGCACGTGGCACGCGCGCGGCGGCTGCCAGAGCGTGATCTCCATCGGGTCGAGGAACCCCACCCGCCCGATGCCGCTGAACGCCTCCACCCGACCACCTACGCCCTGACCTGACGCGTGGGCGGGTCGCACCCGGGTACCGAGCATCCACTCGCCCTGCGCCTCCCAGTCGACGACAGCGGCCCACGTCGCCTCCACTGGGGCATCGACGTCGACGTACAGCGCGAGGCGGGGCACTGTCCCAGTCTGCCGGTACGTTCGCGAGATGCGAACTGTGGTCACGGGCGGCGCCGGCTTCCTCGGCTCACACCTGTGCGAGCGGCTGCTCGACGACGGACACGAAGTGCTCGCGCTCGACAACTTCCTGACCGGTACGCCGCAAAACGTCGCGCACCTGATGCCACGTGACGGGTTCCGGCTGATCAGGGCGGACGTCACCGACTTCGTGCACGTCGCAGGCCCGGTCGACCAGGTCCTGCACTTCGCGTCACCGGCATCCCCCGTCGACTACCTGCTGCTGCCGATCGAGACGCTGAAGGTCGGGTCCATCGGGACACTGCATGCTCTCGGTCTCGCCAAGGAGAAGGGCGCACGGTTTCTGCTGGCCTCCACGTCAGAGACGTACGGGGATCCGCAGATCCACCCGCAGCCGGAGACGTACTGGGGTCACGTCAACCCCGTCGGACCGCGAGGCGTGTACGACGAAGCGAAGCGGTACGCCGAGGCCCTGACGATGGCGTATCGACGGACCCACGACGTCGACACCTCGATCGTGCGAATTTTTAACGTGCACGGACCGTCCATGCGGGCCCACGACGGTCGCGCCATACCGGCGTTCATCTCACAGGCACTGACGTCGCGTCCCATCACTGTGGCGGGCGACGGGTCACAGACGCGCTCGATCATGTACGTCGACGACCTCGTCGAGGGCGTGATGCGACTGCTGCGGTCAGACCTCGCCGGACCCGTGAACATCGGCAACCCGCACGAGGTCTCCGTGCTGCACCTCGCGGAGACGATCCGCGACCTCACGTCGAGCTCGAGCGAGATCACGTTCATCGAGCGCCCCGTCGACGACCCGAGCGTTCGTCAGCCGGACATCGCGCTCGCGAAGGCCGAGCTCGGTTGGGAGCCGAAGGTCGAGTTCCGCGACGGACTCAGCCGGACGATCGACTACTTCCGGTCGCACCCCGACCTGGTAGCGGACTAGCCAAGACCGCCGCGCCTCAGTCCTTGGTCGGCTCGTCCTGGACGTCGCTGGGCACGGACGTGCTGGTCGGCAACGGCGCGACCTCGGTCCGTACGACGGCGACCTGGATCGGTGGAGCCGGCGGCGGGTCGACCTCCTCGTCGGACACCGCGGCCTCGGGGTCGTCGTCGGCATCCGGGAGCAGTGACGCGACCGGCTCCCGGTCGGCGGCATCGCCGGCCGTCTCGGTCGCGTCGCTGTCCGCGTCGGCCGGTCCGGCGTCCTCGGAACCGGACGGCGACTGCGCGTCCACGACGTCCTCGGTTGTCGCGTCGTCGACGTCGACCGCGCCGACAGCGACGTCCTCGGTGGCGACGTCATCGACATCGACAGCGCCGGCGACGACCTCCGTCGGGACGTCCTCTGCAGCGACGTCGAGCGCCGCAACGACCTCCGCCGGCATCGCGTCGTCCGCGGCGTTTGCGGCCTCCGGCTCGGACGGCTCGGGCTCGTCGGGCTCGGCGGGCTCAACCGGAGGAGGCGGCGGGCTGTCCAGTGGCGGCTCAATCGGCACAACCGGTTCGGTCGGAACCGAAGGGACGACGGGCTCGGGCTCTGCGGCGGGCTCCACCGGTGGCTCTGCCACTGCGGCGGCCCCGCTGCGCGTCTCCGCCTGCATCGCGCGGATCTGCTCGTCGCGCTCGGCGAGCTCGGTGGCGGCGCGTTCGACGACCCGGTCGACCTCGTCCATCCGGTAGCCGCGCACGGCCAGGGCGAACCGCACGGCCCGCAGGTCCTCGGGCTGCAGCGGCCCGTCCGGCAGCTCGACGTCGGCGATGTCGACCGGCGCCTCGGCGAGGATCGGCCCCTCGCGCGTCGCGAAGACCGCCGCCACGAACAAGACGGCGAGCACCCCGAGGACGGACAAGACGGTCAGCACAGCGGCGATCCTTCCACGCGGGCAGCCCGAGCGGCAGTCAGGACCCGGTCGGCTCGGCCTCCAGCGCCTCGTCCGCGTGCGGGGCCATGGGCGTGCTGTCCAGCAGCTGCGCCTCGACGGCGTCGAACGCCTCGGTCACCGTCGCCGCCCAGGTGAGGGCCTCGGCTGACTCCCGCCGTACGAATCCCTTGTCCACGAGGATCTGCACCTGCTCGCGCAGCGGCGCGAACAAGCCGTCCGGGTCGAGGGCCACGACCGGCTTGGCATGCATGCCGAGGAACCGCGCCACCCAGACCTCGAGGAGCTCCTCCAGCGTGCCCAGCCCGCCGGGCAGGGTCAGGAAGGCGTCGCTGCGGGCGTCCATCAGGCCCTTGCGGGTGCGCATGTCGTCGACGACGAGCAGCTCGTCGGCGTCCTGGTCTCCCACCTCGAGGTCGAGCAGGGCCTCGGGGATCACCCCGGTCGTGTGCGCGCCCCCGGCGCGAGCCGCCCGAGCCACCGCGCCCATGCACGACAGGTCGCCGCCGCCGGACACCAACCGATGACCGCGACGAGCCAGCTCCGTGCCGACCTCAGCCGCGAGGTCGACATAGAGCTGGTCGATGGCCGTGCTGGACGAGCAGTAGACGCAGATGGACGCCATCAGCCCTCGTCGCCGGGCGTCTCGTCCCCCGTCGCGACCTTCGCGACTTGCCGGTCCGGCCGGCGCGCCTCGGCCTCGTCCAGGCGCTGCACGACCTCGTCGACGTCGTCGGTCACCGTGAGCAGGTCGATGTCGCCGGAACGGATGTAGCCGTGACCGAGCATGGTGTCGCGCAGCCAGTCGACGAGCCCTGACCAGTACGCCGAGCCGAGCAGGATGACCGGGAACTGGTTGACCTTGTGGGTCTGCACGAGGGTCAGTGCCTCGAACAGCTCGTCCATCGTGCCGAAACCGCCCGGCAGGATCACGAACCCACTTGAGTACTTCACAAACATGGTCTTGCGGCAGAAGAAGTAGCGGAAGTTCAAGCCGAGATCGACCCAGGCGTTGAGGTTCTGCTCGAAGGGCAGCTCGATGCCCAGCCCGACGGACAGACCGCCGGCCTCACTCGTCCCGCGGTTGACCGCCTCCATCACACCCGGTCCCCCGCCGGTGATGACAGCCCAGCCCGCATCGGACAGCGCCTTGCCGAGCGCCAGGCCAGTGGCGTACTCCGGGGCGTCGGTCGCCGTGCGCGCCGACCCGAACACGGTCACGGCCCGGGGCAGCTCCGCGAGCAGGCCGAAGCCCTCCACGAACTCCGACTGGATGCGCAGCACCCGCCACGGGTCGGCGTGCACCCAGTCCGTCGGCCCGCGCGTGTCGAGCAGGCGCTGGTCCGTCGTACTGCGCTGGACCTGCCCCCGCCGCAGGGTGACCGGACCACGCTGCTTCTCCGGCGTATCCGGCGGCAGGCGGTCAGGGTCGACGGAAGCGGGCATAGCCTTGACGGTATCCGCCGACTCCCACCAGGAAGACCTGAGATCGTGCTCGCCTTCACCCGCTGGACCCTGACCTCGTCTGCCGCTCTCACGCTCGCCCTGTCGGGCTGCGCGAACATCAGCGGCAGCAACAGCGATGCGCCCGATCCTGCGAAGGCGCTACCGGCGCCGATCGCCAGCGCGGTGAAGACCGACATCGGGCAGTACCTCGTGAGGCCGAAGAGCAGTGTCTCGGCCAAGGACATCCAGGCCACGATCGACCAGCTCAG
The DNA here is from genome assembly GCA_016650445.1 of Frankiaceae bacterium. Classification (GTDB taxonomy): domain Bacteria; phylum Actinomycetota; class Actinomycetes; order Mycobacteriales; family SCTD01; genus RYN-124. The sequence goes on from JAENVS010000011.1 coordinate 48,684, forward strand.
GCTGATGCCGGGTGTGCAGTCCGCCGACCTGAAGGACGGCGTGGTCGACGTGCAGTTCCTCGGCGGGTCGACCGCGGCCCAGCGCGAGAACGCCGTCAAGCAGCTGGCCGCGCTCGGCGAGGTCTACGAGGGCATCTAGCCCGACGCACCAGCGCCCTGACGCATAGCCTCGCCGGATGACCGATCGGGCCGGCCGGCTGCGCGTGCTCCGCGTGATCGCGCGCATGAACGTCGGCGGTCCCGCCCTGCAGGTGACTGGCCTCGTCGAGGGCATGGACACGGCCCGCTTCGACCACCGGCTGCTGACGGGGTCGGTCGGGCCCGGCGAGGCCGACTACGTCTCGCTGCGTGCGCCCGGCCTGCCGCTGACGACGATCCAGGGCCTCGGCCGCTCGCCCAAGCCGCTCGACGACGCGCGGGCGCTGCGGCAGCTCGTGCGCGAGATGAGGGCGTTCCGGCCGCACATCGTGCACACCCACACCGCAAAGGCCGGCGTGCTCGGACGCGTCGCGGCGAAGGTGGCCGGCGTACCAGCCTTGGTGCACACCTTCCACGGCCACCTGCTGCACGGGTACTTCTCACCGCCCATCACGAAAGCGGTCATCCAGACCGAGCGCGCACTCGCCCGTCGCACGGACCGTCTGGTGTCGGTGGGCTCGCGGGTTCGCGACGACCTCCTCGCGGCCGGCATCGGAAGATCGGAGCAGTACGCCGTAGTCGCGCCGGGGATCTGGCTGCCACCGCCACCGACCCGAGCCGAGGCCCGCGTCACCCTCGGGCTGCCGCTGGACGCGGTGGTCGTCGTCTTCGTCGCGCGGCTGACGACCATCAAGCGGCCCGAGCGCTTCCTGGAGCTCGCGCGGCGCCTCCAGTCCGACCATCCCGACGCCGCGTTCGTCGTCGTCGGCGAGGGCGACCTGCTGGCCGAGCTCCAGACGGGCGCGCCGTCCAACGTCCGCTTCCTCGGCTGGCGCGGCGACGTCGAAGTCGTCTACGCCGCGAGCGACCTGGTGGTCCTCACCTCGGACAACGAGGGCATGCCCGTCTCCCTGATCGAGGCGGCCCTGTGCGGTGTCCCGGCGGTGGCCACCGCGGTGGGCAGCGTCGGCGAGGTCGTGCTCGACGGCCGCAGCGGCTGGCTGTGCCCGCCGGACGTGACCGCCCTGACGGCGGCGGTTGACGCAGCGCTGACGTCGACCGCGCTGCCGGCGTTCGGCGACGCCGCCCGCAGCCACACCGCCGCCGCGTTCGGCCGGGCTCGCCTCGTGGCCGATACTGAGCGTCTCTACGAAGAGCTGGCAGCGGAGAAGGGCCTGTAATGCGCGTCGTCGTGACCGGTGGGGCCGGCTTCATCGGTGCCAACCTGTGCCGCGAGCTGCTCACCCGGGCCGACGTCACCGAGGTGGTCGCCCTCGACGACCTGTCGACCGGGTTCACCGACAACCTCGCGGGGCTCGACGTCGAGCTCGTCGAGGGCAGCATCCTGGACCGGCCGCTGCTGTCCAAGCTGCTCGCAGGGACCACGACGGTCGTGCACCTCGCGGCCCGACCGTCAGTCCCGCGCTCGCTCATCGACCCGGTCGCGTCGCACGAGGCCAACGCGACCGGCACGCTCTACGTGCTCGAGGCAGCACGTGAGGCGGGGGCACACGTCGTCGTCGCCTCGTCCTCCTCGGTGTACGGCGACACCGACGTGCTCCCGAAGTCGGAGGACCTGCCGACCCGACCGCTCTCGCCGTACGCCGTCTCGAAGCTGGCGTGCGAGAGCTATGCCCTGGCGTACGGGACAAGCTTCGGCCTGGACGCGCTGGTGTTTCGGTTCTTCAACGTCTACGGGCCGCTTCAGGCCGCTGGGCACGCGTATGCCGCGGTCGTGCCGGCGTTTCTCGACGCTGCGCTGCGCGGCGAGCCGCTGACCGTGCACGGCGACGGGCTGCAGACCCGTGACTTCACGTACGTCGGGACGGTCAGCCGCGTGCTCGCGGACGCCGTCGTGGGGCGAGTCACGTCGGACCGACCGGTCAACCTGGCGTTCGGCACGCGATCGAGCCTGCTCGACCTCATCGCGGAGATCGAGGACCTGCTCGAGCACCCGGTCGAGCGGGCGCACGTGCCGGCGCGGACCGGCGACGTGCGCGACTCCCAGGCCTCGTCGGAACGGCTGCGCGCGCTGTTCCCCGACGTCAACGCCACCGACCTGCGGACGGGTCTAGCCGACACCCTTGCCTGGTTCCGCGCGGGCTGAGGATGCGCCGGCGAGCGGCTCGAGCTCGTGCTCACGGACCACGCGCAGCATGGCCTGTCGCTGACGGCTGCTGTCGTAGACCGGGACCGCCGACAGCAGCACCATCGTGCCGAGGCCGACGGTCAGGACGAAGCCGACCAGCATCAGCCCTGAGGTGGTGTCCAACCGGGCGAGGAGCACGCCGAGGAACCCTAGCGACACAGCCAGCCCGTAGATGAGGCCGACGCTGACCGGGACGGGGATCCCGACCCACACGAGCCGGTGGCTCATGTGGTCGCGGCCGCCGCTCATCGGGTTGAGGCGGTGGTAGAGGCGGTTCACCGTGACGAGGGTCGTGTCGAAGAGCGCCACGCCGAGGACAAGCACGGGCACGAAGAGGGCGACGGTCTGCGGCGCCTCGACGAGCTTGAGCCGCACCGCGATCGCCGCCAGCAGGAAGCCGAGGAACAAGCTGCCCGCATCCCCCATGTAGATCTTGGCTGGGTGGAAGTTGTGCCGCAGGAAGCCCGTCGCGCAGCCCGCGACGGCGGCGCTGAGGGCGGCGACGAGGAACTGGCCGTTCATCCCCGCGATCAGGCAGAAGGTCAGTGCGGCGATGGACGCGACGCCCGCCGAGAGGCCGTCCATGTTGTCGAGCAGGTTGAAGGCGTTGGTGACGCCGACGACCCAGACGACGGTGATGACCACATCGAGCCACTGCGGGCCAGGGAGAGCGATGCCGGGGTCGGTCGCGTAGACGACGAGGCCGGCCGCGATCTCGAGCGCGAGCCGGATGAACGGGTTCAGCCCGCGCAGGTCGTCGACGAGGCCGACGACCGCCAGGACGACAGCGGCGCCGAGGACCCAGGCCAGCGAGATGACGCCGTCCGTACGCGCGACCAGCAGGCCGGCGACGAGCACGGTGAGCGAGAACGCGAGCACGATCGCGACGCCGCCGAGGTACGGCACGGGCGACTTCTGCGCCTTGCGGTTGTCAGGGACGTCGAGGATCGAACGGCGCAGCGCGAGCCGCAGCATCAGCGGCGTCAGGACCCAAGCGAGCGCGACGGAGACGACGAAAGCGGCGGCGTACTCCGCCGGACCGAGGGTCATCAGGCGCGGTGGTACTCGACGACCATCCTGATGATGTCGTCGAGGCCGGCGGTGGGGGCGAATCCGATGAGCTCGCGCGCCCTCGTGGTGTCAGGCACCCTCCGCTGCATGTCCTCGAAGCCCTCTTCGTAGGCCTCCTCGTAGGGCACGTAGCGCACCTTGCTGGTCGAGCCGGACAGCTCGATCACCCGGTGCGCGAGCGCGTCCATGGAGATCTCGTCGTTGCCGCCGATGTTGAAGACACGGCCGACGGCCTCGGGGTGCTCGACGAGGGCGAGCAGTGCCTTGACGACGTCCCCGACGAAGCAGAAGCAACGGGTCTGCGAGCCGTCGCCGTACACCGTGACCGTCTCGCCGCGTACTGCCTGGCTGACGAAGCGCGGGATGACCATGCCGTAGTGGCCGGTCTGCCGCGGCCCGACCGTGTTGAAGAGCCGGACGATGTACGTCGACAGGCCCTTCTGCCGGTAGTAGGTGTAGGCGAGGATCTCCTCGATCGCCTTGGCCTCGCTGTAGGACCAGCGGCTCTTGAGTGGCGAGCCCAGGATGCGGTCGTCCTCCTCGCCGAGGCAGTCGGAGGTGTTCTTGCCGTAGATCTCGCTCGTGCTGGTCACGAGCACCTTCGCGCCGTGCTTGTGTGCCTTCTCGAACACGATCTCGGAGCCACGGATGTTGGTGGCGAGGCTCTCGAGCGGCTTCTCGACGATGAGGTTGACGCCGACAGCGGCGGCGAGGTGGAAGACCACATCGGACCGGCTGACGCAGTCGTCGACGAGGTCGGCGTTCAGGATGGAGCCGAGGACGAACTCGAAGTCGGTGCGGCCCAGCAGGTGCTCGATGTTCTTGTGCTGACCCGTCGAGAGGTTGTCGAGCGCAATGACCGAGTGACCCTGCTCCAGCAGCAGGTCGGCAAGGTGGGACCCGATGAACCCGGCCCCGCCCGTGATGAGTGCCTTCATACCTGCCTCGCTGCCGATACCGCTGCTGCCGCGTAAAGGGTAACTGTGTTCGGGTCAGGCTCGGCCGCGGGCGGACCGCAGCGGTGACGCCAACACGTCATAGTCCGTCAACGGCTCCCAGTCGAGGGGCTCGGCCGAGATCACGAGCAGGTGTGGGCTGTCCCCGAGCTCAGGAGCTCGTCGGATATATGGATGAAGCTCGGGCCAGGCAATGACTCCCGCCGCCTGGAGCTTGCTGACGTCGCTCCAGAAATCGTGCTTCAACCAGTGCTCCATGAGCACTACCTGCTTAATAGCCAGCGAGAAGAGGTTGCTCAAGGCGACCCTGTGGCCGTTGCCGGTGTGGATGTGCATCAGCACGGCCTGTGTGAAGACGAGGTCACGCGGTCGGATGGCCCGAGGAGCAGGGAGCGTGAGGTCGACCTCCTGCACTACATGGCCGATTCCCGCATTGCGCTGCCTGAGGAGGTCGAGTTGGCCGGCCGCACGATCCAACCCCGCAAGATCGATGTGCGGATACAGCACGGACAGGTTGTGCAGATGGTCGCCGCCGCCACAGCCAGCCTCGAGCACTGAGCTGGGTGCCAGGAGTCCGATCGTCTCGTAGAGCAACCGGTGGTTGGGATGCAGAGGCAGCAGCCCGGCAGTCGTGGTCAAGCGACCGTCCATGACAACCGCATCACCCGGGCGAAGGCGTGTGGTGTGCTCCGTCTCGATGGACACGAGCTCGCTCTTGTAGTCGCGCGTGTAGGTGCGCCAGTCCATCTCGTCGTCAGCGAACTCAGCTGGAAACCAGCGCTGCTTGCCGAATGCGCGCCGGGCAGCCGGGCCTACCACTGGGATTCGAGCAGCATGGCTTCGCATGCCCATCAGAACCCTCGCCTCCGTTTGCTGTTCTCGTGAACCCGAGGAGCGGCGCAACCACCGCCTTCCGACCATCCTGAGCGCCGACTCTATGCGCGTCGAACATCGCCAGCCAACGATGCACGGCCAGGAGCCAGGGCGCGCGCCTGCCGCACGACGTAGCGGCTATGGTCGCTGGAATGTTGAAGGACCTGCCCAGGGGCTGGGTACGGGCCGCCTATCGGTGGGTCGCGACCCGCAGCATGACCGATCGGGATCGACTGGCCCAGCACTGGATCCACGAGCTGGACGGTGACCACACCTACCGACTCGACTACCCCTTGGCGAGAAACAGCGTCGTCGTCGATGTAGGCGGGTACAAGGGGCAGTACGCCAGCGACGTGTTCGGCCGGTTCTGTTGCCAGGTCCACGTCTACGAGCCCGTTGCCTCGTTCGCACAGGGCATCTCACATCGATTCGAGCACAACCCAAGCGTTTACGTGCACGCGTACGGCCTCGCCGGAGCCGACCGCACCGAGCGGTTGGACGTTCGTGGAGACCAGACGTCGGCCCTGAGCCCGGCCGCGGACGGCGGCGAGCTCATCACCCTCAAGGGTGCGGTCGCGGAGCTTCAGGCACTCGGCGACATCGACCTCCTCAAGCTGAACATCGAAGGACTTGAGTACAACGTCCTGGACAGTCTCCTCGCCGCGGGGTTGCAGTCATCGATTCGCTTCCTGCAGATCCAGTTCCACGACTTCGCGCCCGACGCCGTCAACCGTCGGGAACGCATTCGGGCGGAGCTTCGCCTCACACATGAACTGGCGTGGGACTTCCCGTTCGTCTGGGAGAGCTGGAGCAGGCGAAGCTAAGCCGTCAGGTCGAGTGCGAGCGGCGCACAACGGCGCGAACATCAGCAGGGGTTGCCACGAGCATGCGGCGCCAGCCCACAGCGGCCTCGCGGACGAAGAGCGCGAGTATCAGCACAGAGCTGAGGGCATAAGTGACAGTCGAGGCGACCGCGGCAGCCACGAACGTGTGATCCGGCAGCAGCGTGATGTTGAGGGCGATGTTGATCACTACTGATGCCACCGTGATCACGGTGACGCCGGCAACCTTGCCCTCGGCCAGCAGGAAGTCCAGGAGCGGCCCCTGCACGACGAGGGCGACGATCCCCGGAACGAGCCAGCGCATGGCACCCGCCGCATCGGCGTACCGCTCGCCGTAGAGGTGCACGACGATGGGCTCGGCGAGCAGACCTAGCACCAGTGCTGCTGTCACACCGGCCGCGATCGTCAAACGGGTCGCGGTGGAGATGGCAGCGACCAGCCCGGCACGGTCGGAACGATCACCCTGGCGCGGCGTCAGCGCGACCCGCAACGACACGGCGACCGACAACATGATCTCGCAGAGGGCTACCGCGACGCCGTACATCGCCAGCTCAGTCAAGCCGCGATAGCCCTTGACGAGAAACACGTCCACACGCCAGACGAGCACCAATGCCACTGTCGCGATGTTGGCACGCAACCCGAATCCGACCAGCTGCCCGACGAGACTCACACGGCTGAAGGCGCCCCGGACCCGGGACGGCCGGAGCATGGTCAGCAGCGGCAGCAGGCCGGCAACCGCCCAGACGATGACGACTGTCGCCGCGGTCAGCCCGCCGGCGAGTCCGACGGTGCCGACGCCGACGAGCAGCAAGAGTCCGGCGACCGTGTACGCCCGGTTGATCTCGACGATCCGGTCGTCCAGGTAGGAGACCACTGTCCAGTGACTGAGTACCAGCATCGGTGGCAGCACCAGCATGACAGTGACCGCCTCGCCCCACGTGACCCCACTGAAGAGGGAGGCTCGCCCCAGCACATAGGCGAGGAAGAACAGCCCGCTGGCGAGCAGCCCGTTAGCAGCGCCGATCGCGAAGGAGGCGCGGTAGAGGTCCTGCGTCGTCGCCGAGTCAGCGGCACGCGCCCGGGTCATCGCGCTGCCGATGCCAAGACCCGCAAGCATCAACAGCACAGTCGTTGTCCCCGTGACGAAGCCGTAGACGCCCCGGTCGTCAGTCGACAGCCCGCGGGTGATGACCAGCGAGGCGGCAAACGCGAGGAGCCCGCGGACGACAGTGAAGCCGCCCATGGCGAGGACGTTGAGCCGCAGCGAGCGCCTCTCCCCCGTTGTCCTCACCCCGCTCCGCAGTCCTTAGGCAGCTCGGCGAACGAGCCGCGCGTGCCGGGTCGATGCACCGTAGCCCGCATCGACCGACATACTGACGCAGCGGTATGGCAGCTGACGGAGGCTCGACGTGAGATCGCCAGACGTCCTGGTGAAGGTGACGACCGAGCACCCCGACTGGCCATTGCTGCGCCAGACCCCCGGGAGCAGCGGCACGTGGGGGCGCTACCGGTTCGCTGTCAATGAGCCGGTCGAGGAATGCGACTACTGGGTCGTCTTCGAGGGGCTGCCCGCGCCCGAGACCGTGCAGTGCCGATCCGGCGCCACCCTTCTGGTCACGTGGGAGCCGCCCGCCGGCGTGCGCCCCGCCTACGAGCCGGGTTTCCTGCAGCAGTTCGGACAGGTGCTCACCTGCCATCCCCGGCTACGGCACCCTCGCGTTTCGCGCGGCCAGCAAGGCCATCCTTGGTTCGTCGGGCGGAGCTATGACGAGCTGCGCCACGCGGCGCCACCTGCGAAAACGGTGCCGCTTGTCATCATCACGTCGGACAAGGCGTTCTCGCGCGGGCATCGCCAGCGATTCGAGTTCGCTCTGGCGTTGAAGGAGCGGTTCGGGGACGATGCACAGCTCGTCGGACGCGGGATCGCCGACTTCAAGGACAAGTGGGACGTGCTGGCGCCCGCCCGCTACGCGGTTGCTGCCGAGAACGGCGTCTTCCGCGACTGGCTCACCGAGAAGCTGCCGGACTGCTACCTGACCGGCACTTTTCCGCTGTACCACGGTGCCCCCAATGCCGACCGCTACTTCGCGCGGGATTCGTTCGCGGCCATCGACGTGGCGGACCTTGACGGCTCGACCCGTCGCATCGAGGCACTGCTCTCGGATGAGGACCACTTCCCGAGGTCGCAACCGGTGCTGGCGAAGGCGAAGGCTCGCTACCTCGACGAGCTCCAGCTCTTCCCGCTGCTGGCATCGCTCATCGAGGCCGACGCGGCAGCGCTCGAGCAGCCGCGCACCGCCGTGTCACTGCGGCCAGAACCGCCGGCCGCACTCCACAGGCGGCTCGTGAACCGCTGGGTCAGCAGATGAGCGCGCCCATGGTCTCGGTGGTCATGCCCGTGTTCAACGGTGAGCGCTACCTGCAGGAGGCACTGGACTCGGTCCTCGGGCAGACCTGGACCGACCTGGAGCTGGTCGTTGTCGACGACGGGTCGACAGATGGAACCGCCGAGATCCTCCGACGACAGTCGGATGACCGGGTTCGCGTACTCAGCCAGCGCAACACGGGGATCGCCGGCGCGCTTAACGCAGGCATCAAGGCGGCGCGCGGCCGCTACGTGGCACGTATGGACGCCGACGACCGCTCGTTGCCCGACCGCCTGTCGCGACAGCTGGGGCGCCTCGAGCTCGAGCCCGATCTGGCGCTGCTCGGTGCGAGCTTCTACAGCATCAGTGACGACGGACACCGGCTCGATCTCGTCCCCACCCTTCTCGCCGATGAAGAGCTGCGGCGCGACCTGTTCGTGCGCTGCCCATTCGGTCACGGCACCGTCGTGGCCAGGCGACAGGTCCTGCTCGAAGTCGGGGGCTACGACGCCAGAGCAGTCCCCGCCGAGGACTACGACCTGTGGAGCCGGGTGATGGCCGCGCACCGGGTGGCCAATCTCCCCGAGGCTCTCTACGAGTACCGCGTGCACCCCGGCAACACCCCGAAGAGCCGGGGCCAGCTCGCTGCGGAAGCTGTCCGAGACCGGGTCTGGCAGACAGCCCTTCTCGAGCCGCCGTCACCACCCCAGGTCGTTAGCGACGTCCGTCGCTACCTGTCCACGGGGGACCTGGGCCGGTCGCTCGCGTCCGCATACGTCCGCCAGCACCTCTCACTGCTGCGTGAGTGCGCACGACGCGGACGCTGGAGCGCCGTGCTACGGCTCGCACCTGTTCTCCTGCTGTGCCCCCTGGTCGTCGTGCCGGGACTCGGGCGCGTCATGCGACGTCAGCTCACGCCCATCGTGCGGAAGATGGCAGCGAACCGGGCACGGTAGGTGTGCTCAGCGTGGGTCCGGCGGTGACCTGCCGCAGCCACCCTGGCGCGCTCAGCCTCATGACCGAGGTAGTGCTTCGCCTGCGCGACCATGTCCTCCGCGTCGTCGTACAGGGCGATCTCCACGCCGGGCTCGAAGTACTCCTCGATGCCCTCGGTGCGCCCGTCGAGCAGGAAGCCACCGCAGGCGGGCACCTCGAAGGTGCGGCCCTTGATCTGCGGCTCGCCGCCCTGTGACGCCTCGACGAGGTTCAGGTTGAGGCGGCTCTGCTCGAAGATCTCAAGCATGGACTCCTGCGAACAGCGGGTCCGGGCCCGGATGCGCTCGAGGCGGTCGCGCCCGCCACTCGCGCCGATGACGGGCAGCCGAGCTATCACGCGGTCCGCGAAGCGGACGTCCCAACCCGTACCCCACCGCTGTACGTCCAGCCCGGCCTCACGTAGGCGCTGCAGCGTCTCGGGGCGGTCGCCGTAGCACTGCCCGACGAACGTCACGTCGTAGCGCAACGGCAGCCCTCGCCGGCGATAGAGCGAGTCAGCTGCCGCCCACTGGGTCTTGATGACGCTGTCGTAGCCGATCGCGGCGTACTTCGGCAGGGCGGACGCGGCGGTCGTCGACACCGAGGTGAAGCAGGGCGCCCACCGCTGCGTGAAGGACTCGAACCGCCAGTGGTCGTCGCAGAACCAGTTGAAGGTCGGGATCCCGCTGCTCGTGATGCCCGACACGACGTCGGGGTCCAGCTCGTCATTGGTCAAGCAGGCGAACAGCAGATCGGGCGTGGTGGCCATCGCTCGACGGGCCAGCTCGGCGTTCATGGCATCGCGACCGAGCCCCGCCAGCAGGGTGCCGGTGTCGAAGTAGTCGATGTCGTGACCCATCGCGACCAGCGACTCGTAGAAGTTGCTGTGCTCGAAGCTGGGCCCGCGGTCCTGATGGCCGTAGTCGTAGCGGTAGGCGACGTACAGGATCCGCATGGGTCCCTCGCTGGTCATGTGGCAGATTCGTCACATGCACTCGACGCGCGAGCCGCGTGTGTCGGTCGTCGTCACAAATTACAACCACGCCGCCTACGTGCAGGCCGCCGTCGGCAGCGCTCTCGGCCAGACCACTCCGCCGCTCGAGGTTCTCGTCATCGACGACGGCTCGACCGACGACAGCCGCGAGCGCCTCGCGCAGTTCACGACGGACTCCCGGGTCCGGCTCCGGTTCCAGGCGAACCAGGGGATCGTCGCGTCCCGCAACCGTGGCCTGCGGGAGGCACAGGGCGACTGGGTCGTCTTCCTCGACAGCGACGACGAGCTGCTGCCCACCTTCATCGAACGGACGTACGGCGCGTGGAGCCAGCGTGCAGACGCCAGGGTCGCCGTGGTCTACACCAACGCACGCGTCGTCGGCGCAGCCGAAGGGGTGCTGCGCGCACGCAGCTTCAACCACCGGGCCTTGGCACTGGGCAACTACATCTACAACTGCTGCCTGCTGAGACGGGACGCTGCGTTGGCCACCGGCGGCTATGACCCGGCGTTTCAGCGCAGCCACGAGGACTGGGACCTGTTCCTCCGGATCGTCGAGGCCGGCTCCCGCGGCCTGCACGTGCCGGAGTCGCTGTTCCTCTACCGCCGACACGAGGCGGCGAGCCGGAACATCAACAGCGCGCAGGAGTACGCCGCAGTTGTCGCCTTGATGATCGAACGCCACCCCGCGACGTACTCGTCCTGGCTGAACCGCAGGCTGGTCCAGCGCCGTATCCCGGGGCTGGCGCTGCTGCTCTGGGTACGCCGGCAGTTCCGCCCACGGCTGCCCCAGCCGTAGACCTGACCGCCTCGTGTCGACGGATAGGCTGGGCCGCTGAGGAAGTCCGGGGGTCAGGGCGGGACGAGGAGCGAGAGCGGCATGCGGGTCCTGGTGACCGGAGCTGGTGGCATGGTGGGCCGAGCGCTCGTCGCCCGGCTTCATCAGCCCACCGACGCCGAGCTGCTCACCCCCCGCCGGGACGAGCTCGACTTGCTGGATCGGGCCGAGGTGGCCAGGTACTTCACCAAGCACCAGCCGGACGTCGTCATCCACGCCGCCGGCCGGGTCGGCGGAATCGCGGACAACATCGCCGACCCCGTCACGTTCCTGCGCGACAACGCAGCGATGGGCATCAACGTCGTCGGCAGTGCCCTGGACACCGGCGTAGCGAGGCTGCTCAACATCGGCAGCTCATGCATGTACCCGCGGGACTGGCGGCAGCCGCTGGTCGAGGAGGACCTCCTGCAAGGAGCGCTCGAGCCCACGAACGAGGGCTATGCGATCGCGAAGATCATGACGGAGCGCCTGTGCCGGTACGCCGCCGCCGACGGCAAGACCTATCGGACGGTGATCCCCTCGAACCTCTACGGGCCGCACGACCACTTCGAGGCCGCCCGCGCGCACCTGGTGGCGGCGGCGATCGCCAAGGTGCACCGCGCCAAGACCGACCGTGCTCCGACCGTGGAGGTCTGGGGTGACGGCACTGCGAGACGCGAGTTCACCTACGTCGATGACCTCGCCACCTGGGTCAGTCAGGTCCTCGGCCGGCTCGAAGAGCTGCCCGTTGCGGTGAACGCCGGGTCGGGGACCGATCACAGCGTCCGTGAGTACTACGAGCTGATCAGCGATGTCGTCGGCTATGACGGCGAGCTGACCTTCGACACCTCCCGCCCCGTCGGGATGCGCCAGAAGCTGATGGACTCGTCCCTCGCGGCCGCCGCCGGATGGCGTCCCGCTACCTCGCTCGCTGACGGGCTCCGACAGACGTACAGCTGGTACCTGGAGCACGCTGCGCCTTCAGCGAGCGGCGTCTCGTGACCAGCTATCCGCTCGCGACGACGTCCTGGGACGAGCGAGAGCTCGAGGCGATCCGGGCGGTCATGGCAAGCGGCCACTTCACCATGGGTGAGCGGGTCCGGGAGTTCGAGTCGGCGTTCGCGGCGTTCGTCGGGTCGCGGTACGCCGTCATGTCCAACAGCGGCTCGTCCGCCAACCTGCTGATGGTCGCCGCCGCGTGTCACCGTGCCGACTCACCACTCAGGCCGGGCGACGAGGTCATCGTCCCTGCCGTCAGCTGGGGGACGACGTATTACCCCGTGGCGCAATACGGCTTGCGGCTGCGCTTCGTCGATGTCGACCTGCGGACGTTGAACCTCGACGTCGCGCAGGCCGCCGCGGCTGTGACGCCGCGGACGCGCGCCGTCCTGGCGGTCAACCTCCTCGGTGCGCCGAACCAGTTCGACCAGCTGGAGTCGCTGTGCGCGGACAACGGATTGCTGCTGCTCGAGGACAACTGCGAGGCGCTGGGAGCCAGCTTCGCCGGTCGGCAGACCGGCACGTTCGGCGCGATGGGGACGTTCAGCTTCTTCTTCTCGCACCACATGTCCACGATGGAAGGTGGGATGTCGGTCACCGACGACCGCGAGCTGGCCGAGCTGATGACCTCGCTTCGTGCACACGGGTGGACGCGCGAGCTCGGTGACGACAACCTCGTGCACCCCAAGGTCGGCAATGACTTCGACGACCTGTTCCGCTTCGTCCTGCCTGGGTACAACCTGCGTCCGCTGGAGATGGAAGCGGCCATCGGGCTGGTGCAGCTCGACAAGCTGCCGTCCATGCTCGCCGAGCGACGAGCCAACGCGACGCGGTTCCTCGCCCTCTTCCGTGGTCGAGACGACGTCATCATCCAGGAACCACCGGGTGACTCGTCGTGGTTCGGCTTCTCCTTCGTCCTCAGCGGGCCGTTGGAGGGACGTCGCGCTCAGGTCGCTGCGGCGCTCGCCGCTGCCGACGTCGAGTGCCGCCCCATCGTCGCCGGTGACTTCACCAAGAATCCTGTCATCAAGCTGATGCCACACGACATCGCCGGCGAGCTGCCCAACGCAGGCCGCATCGACCGCGACGGCCTCTTCGTGGGCAACCACCACTACCCGCTCGACGAGGAGCTTCAGTTGCTGGCTCGGGTTCTGGACGACGTCTCCGCAGGTGCGGCGTGAAGTCGGCGCTGATCACCGGCATCACCGGCCAGGACGGCTCGTACCTCGCCGAGCTGCTGCTCGAGAAGGGCTACGAGGTGCACGGGGTCATCCGCCGTTCCTCGTCGTTCAACACCGAGCGACTCGACGGAATCTTCCAGGACCCGCACGAGAGCAACAGGCGGTTGTACCTGCACTACGGCGACCTGCACGACGGCGTGGGCCTCGTCAACCTCCTACGTGAGACGCAGCCGGACGAGGTCTACAACCTCGGCGCCATGAGCCACGTGAAGGTCTCTTTCGAAATGCCGGAGTACACGGGATCGGTCGATGGGATCGGCACGATCCGGCTGCTCGAGGCCATCCGGTCGGCCAAGCTCGACTGCCGCTTCTACCAGGCCTCCACCTCGGAGATGTTCGGGGCGTCACCGCCCCCGCAGAGCGAGCTGACGCCGTTCTACCCCCGCAGCCCCTACGGCGCGGCGAAGCTCTACGCGCACTGGGTGACGGTCAACTACCGCGAGGCGTACGACCTGTTCGCGGTCAGCGGCATCCTGTTCAACCACGAGTCGCCGCGCCGCGGTGAGACGTTCGTGACGCGCAAGATCACTCGCGCGATCGCACGGATCCGGGCCGGCATGCAGGAGCACGTCTACCTCGGCAACCTCGATGCCGTGCGCGACTGGGGCTACGCCCCGGAGTACGTCGAGGGGATGTGGCGGATGCTGCAGCACGACGAACCCACCGACTTCGTCCTTGCCACGGGACGTGGCTCGACCGTGCGTGAGTTCGCCACAGGCGCGTTCGCACACGCTGGCCTCGACTGGTCAGCACACGTCAAGCTCGATCCCGCCTACCAGCGACCGACCGAGGTCGACGCGCTCGCGGGTGACCCGACGAAGGCGCGGACCCTGCTCGGCTGGGAGGCCACCGTGCACGTCGACCAGCTGGCCCAGCTGATGGTCGACGCCGACATCACCCAGCTCGATGACGAGCTCGGCGGACGCAAGGTCCGCCTCGACCGCTGACCGTGGCGAGCCGTCAGGCGCGGACCGGGTCCTCTGGAAGCTCACGGACGCGGTGCACGAGGTGGTAGGCCCCCACGCACGCGAGCACGCCGATGGCCCAGAGGACCTGCCCCCGGTGCCGGAAGGCGGTACCGAGGTTGCCCTCGAACAACGCCGACATCGTGAGGAATCCGAGAGTGAAGATCACCGGAAAGGCGACCACGCGCCGCGACGCGCGCATGCACCACGTGCCGATGGCAGCCATGGCGTAGAGGACCAACCACAGCAGGTTCTCGAGCTGTGCGAACCGCGATCCGAGCCCCGTCGGGCGCTCCCACAAGAACGGACGCAGGGAGACCGAGACCAGGCCGACGGGTAGGTCGCGGAGGTCTGCCCGCGCCGTCGATCCCTCCGTGTCAGGGAGAGGGCGTGCACCCGCCGGCTTCTGAGCAGTCACGGTTGTCGACGGAGACGGTGCCGGCTTGACGATGGCCGAGTCCGCGCCCTCCGCGAGATGCCGTTGGATCGACGCGAGGACGGGCACGTTCTCGGCGACCAACGTGATTCCTCCGACACCGGCGCCCGTGAGGATCGGGACCACCAGCATCAGCACAGCCGCGCCGGCGGGCACGACGGCTCGTCGGGCCGCCCCCGCGATGCACGTGGCCAGCACGAGCGACCAAGCGGCGACGATGAGGACGTAAGGCCGCAGGTGACCTAACGCGAACAGGCATGTCCCGGCGGCGAGCAACAGCCAGAGCAGATGCGCCGTTCGGTAGGTCCGAAGGCCGATGGCGCAGCACAAGGCCAGAAGAGCGAGAGCAGCCCACACCGCGGACTCCCGCAGCACGAGCGATGACCACAGGACCTGTGAGGGCAGCACCGCGACGAGCAGCCCGGCCGCCACCGCCCACCTGACGGGAAGCAGCTCCAACGCGAGCCGGCAGGCACCAGCGGCAGCGACGGCGCCGCCGAGAGCGGACACGGACTGAGCAAGCAGGGCGTGCGCGCCGAAGACCTTGAAGAGGGTGATCACGGGGACCAGGTACGTCGCGGTCTGGACGAACAGATCGTGCCCCCACGCCGGATCCCATGCCGACGCCGGCGCACCCGACGCGATCACGCCCGCGAGATCGATGTACTGCTGCTCGTCGGGCTCCACCGGCCAGACACCGACGACGTGCATGAGCACGGCAGCGGCGAGGCGGACGCCGAGTGCGACGATGGCCACCGTGAGAACCGGATGCGAGCTCCAGCGCTCACCGAGGCGCGCCGCAGACTGCACTGCCCGCTGGGCGTCCGCCACCACCGACAACAGTGCTCCTAGACGCTTCGAGGCACGGCCCGGTCCAGCGCGCTCAGCGGGGCCGTGACGTGAGAGCTCATGTTAGCCCGAATCGGACAGGTCCGACGAAGCCGCGGGTCCTCTTCACGGCCCTGTACTCCGCGTCCCAGGCAGGCACCCGGCTGCGCGCTGAGGCATGGTGCGACGCGCTGCGCGCGCGGGATCTGACACCTGAGGTCTGGTCCTTCTTCGCGCCAGGGGACTCCGAGCGCTGGTTCGAGTGCCGGCGACGGCGCGTCCGCGCGCTGCTCCTGCTCAAGGCGGTGCTCCGCACTGTCCGCCTGTACGTCGTCCTCCCCCGCTATGACGTCGTCGTCGTGCTCCGCGAAGTGGCACCCGTCGGGTCGACGGCCCTGGAGCGACGCATCGCCGCGAGGTCGATGCTCGTGTGGGACGTCGACGACGCGATCTGGACGCCGTACCCGCGCATGTTTCTCAGCCGGCTGCCGGCGAGGCTGCGGCGGAGCGAGCACAAGTACGTGCGTATCGCCGAGCTGGCGAGCGACATCTGGGCCGGCAGCGACGAGATCGCGCACTGGTGCAGGCAGCACACCAGGGCCGGTGTCTGGGTGCTCCCGACAGTGCCGGAGCTGCCGCCTGTCCCCCCGGCGCTCGGTACGCGGCACGGCGCGGTGTGGGTCGGGAGCAGCAGCACAGGGGGCTTCCTCGGGAACGCCCTTGCCCATCTCGACGACAGCAACGTCTCCGGCCTCGCCGTGACCGCCGTTGGCGCGGATGTCCCCAGCACCGGACGCACCCGCGTGACCAGCGTCCGCTGGTCGGAGAGTGCCGAGGACGAGGCACTCCGCTCAGCCCGGGTCGGGCTGTACCCCCTTGATCTCGATCACCCGCTGGCCGCAGCTCGCGCGGGGTTCAAAGCCGTTCTCTACATGGCGTACGGGCTGCCGAGCATCGTGACTCCTGTCCCTGCTGTCGAGCGCCTGGTCAGGCACGGCGTCGAAGGCCTGCACGCGACGACGCCCGAAGAGTGGCAGGATGCCGTGCGTCTGCTGCTGGACGATGACGAGACGTGGTCCCGGATGAGCAAGGCGGCGCGCGCTCGGAGCGAACGCGACTACTGCACCCGGGTCTGGGCTCCTCGCGTGGCGGACCGGGTCGTGAATCTGCTAGCCGGCCCTGCACCTCTGGCGCCGGCCAGGGGAGGCGGAAGACCCTCGCAGGCCAACTAGGCTCGCGACATGTGCGGGATCGCAGGCGGGACGGGCGCAGACTCCGCCGCCCGTAGGGCGGCCGTCTCTGCACAGCTGGCCCAGCTGAGGCGCCGCGGCCCCGACGCGGAAGGCTTCATCCCCGGGCGTCTTGGCGCCGTCGGCCAAACCCGCTTGTCCGTCATTGACGTGGAGCGCGGCGACCCGCCGCTCACAGACGAGTCGGGTCAGGTGCGGGTGGCGCTGAACGGCGAGATCTACAACTACCGAGCCTTGATGAAAGGGCTGCGCGAGCGCGGGCACACCTTCCGGTCCGCGTGCGATACGGAGGTGCTCGCCCACCTCGCCGAGGAGGACAGCGGAGCCACTCTCGCCGCCCGCCTGGACGGCATGTTCGCCTTCGCGATCTGGGACGAGCGCACCGCGACCCTGACTCTGGGCCGCGACCGGCTCGGCAAGAAGCCGCTCTACTACTGGTACGGCGACGGCGAGCTCGTCTTCGGCAGCGAGATCAAGGCCGTGCTGGCCGACCACAGGGTGCCTCGTCGCGTCCGGACAGATGTCATCCCGTCGTACCTCTATCACGGCTACGTGCCCGGGCCGGACACCTTCTTCGAGGGCGTCCTCGCGCTGCCCCCGGGTTGCGTGCTCACCATGACGGTTGGGGCAGCTCCACAGCTGACGCGCTACTGGGACGTCCCGCTGCCCGGTCCAGATGACTGGCTCCGCGAAACAGGCGAGACACTCGCGGAGCACCTGCGCGAGCAGCTTCGGACGGCAGTGTCGAAGCGACTCGTCGCGGACGTCCCACTCGGCGCGTTCCTGAGCGGGGGCGTCGACAGCAGCCTGGTCGTGGCGTTGATGGCCGAGCAGCTCGCCGAGCCGGTGCGGACGTTCTCCATAGGCTTCGAGTCCCCGCGTTACGACGAGCGGCACTGGGCGCAGCTGGTGTCCCGTCGCTACGGCACGAAGCACGTGGAGCACGTCGTGCACGCCGACGCCGGCGTGCTCCTGACCGAGGTCCTCGATGCCTGCGACCAGCCGGTCGCCGACTCGGCTGCCCTGCCCACCTGGCTCCTCGCGAAGATGACGCGTGAGCACGTCACGGTCGCTCTCTCCGGAGACGGAGGAGACGAGCTGTTCGCGGGGTATGAGCGGTTCGCGGCCGGAAGCCTGCTCGGGCGCTTGGGTCCTGCGGCCAGCCTGCTCGCTCCGGTGACCTCCCGGCTCGCCCGCGCGCGGTCGCTGCCAGAGCGTTCCAGACGAGCGTTGAGTGCGGCATCCGCGGGTCTTCCCGGCGGTTACGAGCGCCTCGTGGCTGTCTTCTCGCCTGAGCAGGTGGCTGCCCTCGTCCCGGCGGCGAGCAGCGTCGAGCGTGCGCACGACGACGTCTGGGCCGCTTCCGCCGGCACCCCGACGCTGACTCGGCTGCTCCACCTCAACGTGAAGACGTACCTGCCGGAAGCCCTACTGGTCAAGGCCGACCGGATGTCGATGCGACACGGCCTCGAGGTGCGCAGCCCGCTGCTGGACACGGAACTGCTTTCTTTCGCACTGCGCATCCCCCCGGACCAGCAGATGCGCGGCACCTCGCTCAAGCGAGCCCTCAAGGCGGCCGCTCGTGGTCTCGTACCGGACGAGGTCCTGGAGCGGCCGAAGCGCGGTTTCGGCGTACCACTGGACGAGTGGTTCCGAGGGACGCTGGCCGCCACCGCACGCGCGACGCTGGCAGGCCCGGGCTCGGCCCTGCGCGGCCATCTCGAGCCCAACGCGGTCCAGTCCCTGTTGAGCGAGCATGCGAGCGGCGCTCGGGACCACGGCGAGAGGTTGTGGAGCCTCCTGCTCCTCGAGGGGTTCCTCCGGCGGGAGGCAGCGTGACGGGAGCCGCCGCGCTCGGACGCAAGCAATGGCTGAAGAACAGCGTGTACACGTCGCTGGGCGCGTTGTCCTACGCGTCAGCTGCACCGCTGTGGCGCGGATTGGACACTCACGACCTGCGGGTCGTGATGTACCACAAGGTCAATGACCTGGCCGCGAACTCCCTCACCGTTCCGCCAGATGTCTTTCGCCGACAGATGCAGATCCTGCACGCGGAGAACAACGTCATCACGCCAGAGCACCTCAAGGATGTGCTCGACGGGGCCGCAACGCTGCCAGAGCGCCCCGTGCTGATCACCTTCGACGACGGGTATCGCGACAACGCCACGCATGCCTTCCCGGTGCTTGCCGACCTCGGCTCGCGGGCGCTGCTGTTCCTGGCCACCGACTTCATCGATACGACGCGCACGTTCCCGCACGACGAGAAGCTGTCGGTGCCCAACCCAGCGCTGACGTGGGCCGAGGCGAACCGCATCCGCTCGGTGTTCACCCTTGGGTCCCACGGCTGCAGTCACCGCGTGCTGACGACACTCCCGTTCGAGACCGCGCGCGCCGAGATCCACGACTCCAAGCGGGTCATCGAGGAGAAGACGGGCAGCAGCGTCGACTTCTTCAGCTATCCGAAGGGCTCTGTCGGGCATTTCGATGACCACCTGGCGGCGGAGGTGTCCGCAGCCGGCTACACGGCCGCATTCGTCACCATCCCCGGCCGGAACCGATCGGCAGAGCTGCGTCCCGGCCATCCAGTACGCCGGTACAACTGCGAGCCCGTCGGCCCATGGACCTTCCGGCGCCTGCTCGACGGCTCCTGTGACGCCATCCGACTCAAGGACACCCAGGGCGGTGCCCGCGTGAAGCGACAGCTGAACCGCGTCCTCGGGACGACGACGCGGTGACCGAACCCGCCAGCGGGCAGCGCGCGGGGCGAGTCGTCCTGCTGGGGGTTCCGGACAACGCCACCGCGATACTCGCCAACGCGTTGCGGCGGCAGGTCGGTGACGTGGCGGTCCTGCTCGAGCAACCTGTGCCACGCGGCGAGCTCGTCCGGCGGCGACTGCGTCGACTGGGAGCGAGGACAGTCGTGGGACAGCTTGCCTTCCTGGCGTTGATCGCGCCCTTCCTGCGACGCGCCGCACAGCACCGCGCCCGCGAGATCTGCCGCCAGCACGAACTCGACGAGCAGACGCCACCAGACGTGTCCACGACATTCGTCTCGGTGAACTCGCCCGAGGCGCGTGCAGCGCTGCGGCAGCTCCAACCAGACGTCGTCGTCATCAACGGAACCCGCATCATCGGCGCGGAGACGCTCGCGGCCACCCGCGCGCCGTTCATCAACCTGCATGCGGGCATCACTCCGCAGTACCGCGGCGTGCATGGTGCCTACTGGGCACTGGCCGACGGCAGGCCGGACCTCGCGGGAGCGACAGTCCACGTCGTCGACACCGGCATCGACACCGGTCCTGTCCTGGCGCAGCGCCTCATCACGGTCTCGCCTGACGACTCCTACGCGACCTACCCGCTCCTGCAGCTGGCCGCCGGGCTACCCGACCTGATCGCGGCCGTGCGGACCGTTCTCAACGGCTCGACGCTCGTCCCCGTCGAGGTTCTCGACCCCGTTGCATCTTCGCGACTGAGGAGCCACCCGACCGCTGTCCAGTACCTCGCCAACAGGATCATTCGGAAGGTGCGCTGAGCCGGCTCGTCAGAGCCGGTGCACGTTCGGTCGATCACGGGGAGCGACGTTGCGCGTGTCGAAGACGAGCCCGGCCGCGCCGGCGACGTGTGAGTAGTCGACGTCGGCGTGCGGTGTCACCACGATGACGCAGTCGGCGGCGGACAGGCCCTCGTCGTCGAGGGGGACACCACTCAACGTGGTTCCATCCGTGAGCTGCAGGTTCGCAACGTAAGGGTCGCTGTACGACACCACGGCCCCCTTCGCGCGCAGGATGTCGATGAGCGGGAGCGCGGGCGACTCCCGCATGTCGCTGATGTTGGGCTTGTAGGCGACACCGACGATAAGGATCTTCGAGCCCTTCAGCGACCGCTCACGTTCGTTCAGTAGGTCCTGCACTCGGGTGACGACGTACAGCGGCATGGCCGCGTTGACGTCCCGCGCAAGGTCGATGAACTTCGCGGCGCCGCCGAACTGCTTGACCCGCCACGACAGGTACATCGGGTCCACGGGAATGCAGTGCCCACCGACTCCGGGCCCCGGGTAGAAGGGCATGAAGCCGAACGGCTTGGACGCCGCCGCGTCGATGACCTCCCAGACGTCGACGTCGAGGTCCTGCGACAGGATCGCCAGCTCGTTGACGAGGGCGATGTTGATATGCCGGAAGGTGTTCTCGAGCAGCTTGGCCATCTCGGCGGCCTTCGGGCCGCTCACGGGGATGACCGTCTCGACGAAGCCTCGGTAGAAGGCGGCAGCGCGCTCGGTGGCCTCGGGCGTGACTCCCCCGACGATCTTCGGCGTGTTGTGCAGCCCGTAGGTCGGGTTGCCCGGGTCGATCCGCTCGGGGCTGAACGCGACCTGCAGGTCGACACCACCGCCGAGCCCCGACGCGCGCTCCAGCACCGGCAGCAGGACCTCCTCGGTCGTGCCGGGGTAGGTCGTCGACTCGAGGATGACCAGCGTCCCAGGCGCCAGGCACTCGCCGACCTGCTGGGCGGCGTGCTCGATGTAGGACAGGTCAGGTGCGTCGTTGTGGTACGGCGTCGGCACGCACAGGACGACGACGTCGGCATCCTTGGCGCTGGTGAAGTCGGTGCTCGCGGAGTACCGCCCCGCATCGAGCTGCTCGCGCAGCTCGGCGTCGGACACGTCGCCCACCGGGCTGCGGCCGCCGTTGAGCTCGTCGACCCGGGCCGCGTCGAGGTCGACGCCGATGACGGTGCGGCCGGAGCGACTCGCGGCGACGGCCAGCGGGAGTCCGACGTAGCCCTGGCCGACCACAACGACATGTCGGTCCCGCACGGGGGCTCCTCCTCGGTCATGACGGTCACGTCACTGTAGGCGAGAACGCCTCAGGGGCGGCCCCTTGCGGGACCGCCCCTGAGGGACGTGCGGTGGTGCTGGGTGGCGACTAGTAGACGCGCACCGTGATCGTGCTGCTGACGCCGGCAGCGTTGTTCATGGTCTGCGACGTGCGGACCTTGAAGCCGAACGTGCCGGTGCCCGTGAACGTACGCGTCACCCGGTAGATACCCGAGCTGTCCGTCACCAGGTTGGGGGTGCGGATCTCGTTACCGGCAGCGTCCACGCGGTAGAGCGTGATGAGCTGACCGGCAACACGCGGCAGGTTGCGACCCTGGAAGATGTACGTACGGACCCCCGTGCGCACGGTGCTGAGGCTCAGCACAGTGGTCACGTTGATCACGACGGACCCAGAGGCGCCCTGAGCGGGCGTGGTCGCGTACTGGATGAAGCACCGCGTGTTACGGCCGAGCGACAGCGTGAATGTCACCGGGTTGCCAGCGGTATCGAACGCGCCACTGCGAGCGGTGAAGTACGTCGTCGACGGACGCGTGTAGCAGCGGAGCTCGTACAGCTCGTTGGCCGCACCGGTCGCCCGGAGCTGGCCGGTGGAGCCGGCCGGGATGGTCGGCGTGAGCACGGTCAGGGTCAGCGCAGCGCGCCCACCCGTCGCCGTCGGGCTCGGCGTGCCGACGACGAACGTGTTCGTCGACGTGTCGGTGCAGTTACCGGCCGTGGAGCCGGCCGGGTCACCGGCGAGCTTCACGCACTCAGCACCACCGATTGTGGCGGTGATGGTCTGCGTGCCGGACTCGTTCGCACCCGCGGTGACATCCACCGTCGCGACACCGTTGATGTCGGTCGTGGCGATCGTCTGCGAGTTGCCGTTGCGGAAGGCGCCCGCGCCGGACTCGTCGAACGTGACGGTGACGCCCTGAACGGCCTCGCCGTTGACGTTGGTGACCTTGGCGCTGAACGTACGGAAGGTGCCCGTGCTCGTCGTCGCGGTCTCCGGGGTCAGAACGATGTTGCGCTGACCCGTCGTGGTGGTGCGCCAGGTCTTGCGCGCATCGTCCGCCGTAACGGGGGTCTGACCACGAACGGTAGCCGTGACCGTGATCTCCTCGTTGGCGATCGTCTGCGGGTTGGTCAGGGTGACCGTCGCAATGCCGCTGGCGTCGGTCGTGGTCTCAGTGGCGCTGAGGGTCGCGACCTGGTTGGTCGTGGTGTTCGTCGCCGGGTTGTTGTTCGTGATGGCGAACGTCACCAGCGCGCCGGCAGCAACGCTGCCGTCGGCCTTCTTGACGAGAGCGGAGAACGTCTCGTTGTTGTCGGACAGCGGGTTGAAGCAGTCCTCGGGACCGCTGCGCGGCGTGGTGGCCGCACCGCAGGTGGTGTCGATCGTCAGGCCGGTGGGAGCAGTCGCCCAGGTCTTCTGGACGGTGTCCTGCGGCTCGCCGGCGTCCGGGCCCGTGGTGTCCGGGGTGGCCGGGTTGGCGTCGGCGTTCACCTGGTTGAGGAACACCACGATCGAGTCGGTGCCGACGAGGGTGCCGATGTACGTACAGGTCGACACACCGTCGTTGTTCGACGCACCACAGGTCGGGGTGACTGCGTTGTTCGGGCCGGTCGTGATGTCGGCCGTCGGGGTGATTCCCGCCACCGTGTCGGCGGGCGTGGCCCCGTTCTTCAGCGTGGCCAGGATGGTGTGGGTCTCGCCGACGAAGTTGGTCGCCGTCTTGGGCGTCGCCGTGATGGTCTTGACGTCGGCCGCAGTGCCGGCCGTGAACGTCTTCACAGACGTGGCCTTGGCCTCGCCGGTGTCGATCGCGTTGTTGCTGTTGTTGTCGATGAACGCGTCGATATCCGCGACACCGGCCTCGGTGCCGATGACACCGAACGTGAACACGCCTGTAACCGGGTCCGGCTGGAACTCGCCGCGACGCGTGTCGGAGTCCGAGTTCTCACCCGGAGCCGTGCCAGTCGGCGTGCCCGTGAAAGCGGTGGCGGTGGGCATCTGGTTCGGCGTCGTGGTGTTTGCGGCGCAGAAGTTGACGTCGAACGTGTCGGCCGCGGTGGCCAGGCCGTTGTTGCGCTGCCGGATGACGACATCAACAGTGCCGGTGGCGACGCCGCCCGCGGAGTTCTTGGTGGTGACGGTGAAGGGGTTACAGGTGCCGGCTGACGCGGAGTCCGCGGCAGGCGTCATGGTGATCGTGTCACCAGCCGCGGCACTCGCCGTGCCCACGAACGCGGGAATCCCCGAGAAGATCGTGATGGCAGCGAGAGCCGGCACCCCGAAGCGCTTGAGCGCTGTCGAAGTTACAGACATGCATGTTCCTTCCGAATGTATGGAGGACCGCGCGGTCCTCCATCCGGGCAAGAGGCGCTTCACCTCGAGTCCCGTTCAAGCCCTGCTGGCCCTGTCGGGGGCACCTGATCAGCGTGTCCTCGACCTCCGGGTGGAGAGCGAGCCCGTGCCGTCGTGCAGGGGGCTCATGGAGACGCCCACCACTTGTCCTGGACGACTGCGCCCGGCTTCGGTCGCCCATCGGGGCGCGACTTCCGCCGTCACCGGGCCACTGACGACGTGGTGTCGCCGCCTGTGACCAATCCGTGACAAACGGGATCCGTCCCGTCAAACGGGTCGGGTCCGTCGGCGACCCTACCCTGATGTCCGATTTCAACAAACGCCCCACGCGTTACGGCGTGGTGCGGCCGAGGGCGCAGGGCAGCGTGACGTCAACCGTGCATAAGGTGACCCGGTGCCCAGCGCCCTGCTCACGGTCGAGCGGGTGGGCATCGCCAGCGCCACCACGCTCACCGCCGTGCTGTTCCTGCCGGCGCTCGCCGACCCGGTCAACATCGTCAAGCTGACCGTCCTCGTGCTCTGCGCGCTCGTGGCCGGGCTGTGCGCCGTCCTGCGCGTGCTGCAGGAGCGCATCGTGCGGGTGCCACGCAGCCCTGCGGTCTACGCAGGCGCCGCTCTCCTGCTCGCCCTCGTGCTCACGGCGGTGACCGCGCCGACGACCACGACGGCGGTCATCGGGACCTACGGCCGCAACAACGGGCTGGTGGCCTACGCCGCGGCGTTGCTGCTGTTCTTCCTGGGAGCCCGCGCGTGGGACGTCGCCTCGACGCCGTTGCTGCTGCTCGCGCTCCTCGCCGGCGGCCTGTTCACCGCGGTCTACGGCCTCTTCCAGTACGCCGGCATCGACGCGATCGGCTGGAGCAATCCGTTCAACCCGATCATCGGCGCTCTCGGCAACCCCGACTTCGCGTCGGCGTACGTCGGGATCTGCGTTCCCGCGGCGGCTTGGGGCGTGCTGCAGCAGGGCTGGGCGCTGCCTGCGAGGCTGGCGTGTGCTGCCGCGGGCGCGCTCTGCCTGCTCACAGCGGGCCTCTCCTCGGCCATCCAGGGCCCCGCTGCAGCCGCCGCCGGCGTCGCTGTCCTGGCGGCCGCGTGGCTGCTGAACCGGGGTGGAGCCACCGCCCGCCGGGGGCTCGCGACGCTCGCCGGGCTCATCCTGGCCGGGGCGGGGCTGGTCGCTGCGGGTGCGGCCCACCGCGGCCCGCTGACGTCCACCTTCGCCACCGGCGGCGGCGAGGCGCGTGGGTGGTACTGGCAGGGCGCGATCCACATGTGGCGCGACCACGCCGTTCTCGGGGTCGGCCTCGACCACTTCGGCGCCTACTGGCGTCAGGTGCGGCCGGCAGAGACGACGCGCAGGATCGGCCCGGAGTTCACCGACGCCGCGCACAGCGTGCCGTTGCAGATGCTGGCCGAGGGGGGCGTCGTCCTCGGCGTCATCTACCTCGCTTTCCTCGTCCTGGTCGGGGTCGCCCTCGTCCGCGGGCTGCGTCGGCTGCAGGGCCAGGCGCGGCTGACCCTCGGCGCCGTCGGCGGCGTCTGGCTGGCCTACGTCGTCCAGGCCGCCGTCTCGATCGACCAGGTGCCGCTCCTCACCGTGCTGTTCGTCTCTGCGGGGGCGGTTGTCGCGTTGGCGGGCGCGGAGGCCCGCGAGCTGCGCCTGCCCGGCGCGCTTCGCCCGGTCGAGGCCACCGGTCGGCGCCGTGGTGGACCGCCGCCACAGCGAGCGTGGTCAGCGGCCGACACCGCGATCGCGAGCGCCGTCGCAGTGGGCTGCCTGATGGCGCTGTGGTTCGCCTTGCTGCCCATGCGGGCGAGCGCCGCCGCGCGCAACGGGGACGAGGCGCTGGCCGGCCGCGACGGCAACACGGCGCTGGCGGCGTACCAAAAGGCCACCCGACTGCTCCCCGGCGTCGGCCAGTACTGGGAGAAGACGGCATCCCTGCTGGAGGCAGTCCAGCAACCGGCCATGGCCCTCGATGCCTATCGCCGCGGCACGAAGCACGACCCCTACGACGTCCCCCTTCTCGTGTCGGGGGCCAAGCTGGCCGGGACCCAGCAGGACGAGGCGCTCCAGGGCCGGCTGCTGCACCGGGCGCTCCGGCTCGACCCCACCGACGCGTCGATCGTGCTTGACGCCGCGGCCTACGACGCCGGGCACGGCGACCTCGCCGGGGCCGGCGCAGCCCTGGACCGATGCCTGCGCGCGCTGCCGGACAACGCGGATCTGTGGGCGGCGCGGGGTCAGGTCCACGCAGCGGGCAGGGACGACGCCAAGGCCCGGCAGGCCTTCGAGCGCGCGCTGGCCCTCACCCCCGACCATCCGGTCGCCACGGCCGGGCTCAAGGCGCTCGACAGCCGCGCCTGACAGGGCAACGCGAAGAGCCGGCCCGGCTCTCGGACCGGCCCTTCGTGGCTCTACACCCTCGCGCTGACCGGCGACTGCTCGGGCAGCACGATCTGCGCGGGGCCGAAGAACTCGTCGACGGCGTACGCGTCCTCGGCGTACCACCAGCACTCGGCGACCTGACCGGCCGCGTTGGCTTGCCCGATCTCGACCATCCGGGTCTCGAGCTTTGTGCCGTTGCGGCGGCCGTGCAGGGTGACGATGCAGGTGGCCAGACCGGCCTCGGTCTCGCCGATGTCCGTCAGCGTCGCGGAGAACGTGCCGTCGGTGAGCTCGTAGAGCTTGGCGAAGTAGCCGAGGATCTGCTCCTGGCCGACGTAGTCGCCCGTGAGCTGGCTGCGGCCGCCGACGTGCCAGATGCAGTCCGGCGCGATCAGCTCGGTCAGCGTGGCGATGTCACCTTCGCCGAAGGCGGCGTACGCGCGCTTGGTGTTGTCGATGTTGACGCTCATGAGACCTCCTATGTCGATGCCTCGGATGCTAGAACCGCCCAACCCGCTCGCCCATGGCCCGACGGGGCTAGCCCGTCAGATACCGCCGCAAGACGTCCGTGCAGCGGGTGATCCGGTCGATCTCGACCGATTCCTCGCGGGTGTGCGCGAGGTTGGGGTCGCCCGGCCCGAAGTTCACGGCCGGGATGCCGAGCGCTGCGAAGCGCGCCACGTCGGTCCAGCCGTACTTCGCGACCGGTTTCTCGCCGACGGCGTCGATGAAGTGCGCGGCCGCCGGCGCGCTCAGCCCGGGCAGGGCCCCCGGTGCGCTGTCCACGAGTACGACGTCGTACGGCGCAAGCACGTCGCGCACGTGGTCGAGCGCCTGCGCCTCGGAGCGGTCGGGCGCGAAGCGGAAGTTCACGACGACGGTGCACAGGTCGGGGACGACGTTGCCCGCCACGCCGCCGGTAACCGAGACGGCGTTGAGCCCCTCGCGATAGACGCATCCGTCGATGTCGACCTCGCGCGCGTCGTACCGAACCAGGGTGGTGAGCAGCGGAGCCGCGGCGTGGATGGCGTTCTCACCCAGCCAGCCGCGGGCGCTGTGCGCGCGTCGCCCCGGGATGCTCACCGACACCCGCAGCGTCCCCTGGCAACCGGCCTCGACCTGTCCGCTCGTCGGCTCCATGAGGATCGCGAGGTCGGCGTCGAGCCACTCGCGTCGCGTGGCGGCGATGCGGTTGAGTCCGTTGCGCTCCGCCTCCACCTCCTCGTTGTCGTAGAGGACGTACGTCACGTCGTACGACGGCTCGGCCAGCGTTGCCGCCAGATGCAGCAGCACGGCGTCGCCCGACTTCATGTCGCTCGTGCCGCAGCCGAACAGGCGCCCGCCCTCGCGACGCGACGGCACGTTGTCGGCCGTGGGCACGGTGTCGAGGTGCCCGGCGATCAGGACGCGCCGGTCTCGTCCGAGCTCGGTGCGCGCGACGACGACGTTGCCGTCCCGCTGCACATCAAGTGCGGTCGTGCGCAGCGCGGTCTCGACGAGATCGGTGATGACCTGCTCGTTGCCCGAGACGCTCTCGACGTCGACCAGCGCCGCCGTGAGGTCGATCGGGTCGGCGGTGAGGTCGAGCGTCACAGGATCATCAGCCTGAGGCTTGGGTCGAGAGCCGTCATGTCGGCGGGGTCCGATGTCACCACCGTGTCGTGGTGCCGCCGCGCGCACACGACGACAGCAGCGTCGACGACATCTGACCTGTCACTCAGGCCCAGCAACACGCCAGCGGCCCGGGCTTCATGCTGCTCGAACGGGACGACCTCGGTGAGGCGCAGCTTGATGAGCCGGCTCAGCGCGGCCTGGCGTCGCCCGTCCCGGAAGACCTGGGCCAGGACCGGCGCAGGTATACGGACCTGCAGCCCCTCAGCACGCGCCGTGTCCAGGAGCGCGTGCATCCTTGCCGACTGATTGTCGAGCCCGATGAGGGCGCCGGCGTCCAGCGTGAGCCCCTTCACGAGCCGTCAAGTGCCTGCTTGGCCCACGCGTAGTCCTCGGGAGACGGGCGCCCGTGGACGGCGATCAAATCGGCAACGAACGCCTCGAGCGTGTCCTCCTGCATGGCCTGCCGCACGGCGATGGACACCATGTGGGAGACCGACGTCGCGTGCTTCTCCCGGACTGACTGCTGCAGAAAGGCCACCTGCTCGTCGGGAAGGCTCACCGTGATCCGTGCCGTCATACTTTGATCATACTGCACGTTGGCAACTCTCTTTCGCCAGCCGCAGGTGCGGTGCCCCGAGTCTGTGGCTTGCCGCAGTCGCGCGAACGCGCATGGGCACGACTGTGGATGACTGCAGGAAGGCTGTGCGTCCTTAGGCTGGGCGCATGACCTCCGCGACCCGCTCCGCCTGGGGCGTCGGCCTTGCCACGCTCACCCGCGACGGCCAGATCCTCGACACCTGGTACCCGGAGCCCCAGCTCGGACAGCCGGACGGCTCCCCGGCTCCCCACGGCCTGGCGCAGCTGAGCGGTGAGGACGAGGCACGGCAGGTACGCCGCGAGGTCGTGGAGCGGAGCATCGATCTCGACACCCCACCCGCCGATGCGCCCGACGCCTACCTGCGGCTGCACCTGCTCTCCCACCGGCTGGTCGCGCCCCACGGCTGCGATCTCACCGGGCTGTTCGGGATCCTCGCCAACGTCGTGTGGACCAGCGCAGGCCCGTGCGCCGTCGAGGGCTTCGAGGCGACGAGGGGACGACTGCTCGCGGCACGTGGTGCGGTGTCGGTGCTGGGCGTCGACAAGTTCCCGCGGATGGTCGACTACGTGCTGCCGACCGGGGTGCGCATCGCCGACGCCGACCGGGTGCGACTCGGGGCCCACCTGGCGCCGGGCACGACGGTCATGCACGAGGGCTTCGTCAACTTCAACGCCGGGACGCTCGGCACGTCGATGGTCGAGGGACGCATCAGCGCGGGAGTGGTCGTCGACGACGGCAGCGACATCGGTGGTGGCGCCTCGGTGATGGGCACGCTGTCCGGGGGTGGCACGGAGGTCATCCGCATCGGCAAGCGCTGCCTGGTCGGCGCCAACGGCGGCACCGGGATCAGCCTCGGCGACGACTGCGTCATCGAGGCGGGCTGCTACGTCACCGCGGGGACGAAGGTCACCCTCGACGACGGACGGGTCGTGAAGGGCCGCGACCTGTCCGGCTCCTCCGGGCTGCTCTACCTGCGCGACTCCGTCACGGGTGCGATCCGCGCGACCGCGCGGGCGGGGAAGACCGTCGAGCTCAACGCCGCGCTGCACGCCAACTGAGAGCTCAGCCGGACAGCCGGGCCGCCGCTGCGTCGATGCGCTCGTCGGTCGCGGTCAGCGCCATCCGGACGTGGCGCACACCCGCGTCGCCGTAGAAGGCGCCGGGAGCGGCGAGGATGCCGAGCGACGCCAGCGCCTCGACGGTGTCCCAGCACGGCTCGTCGCGTGTGCACCACAGGTACAGCCCTGCCTCGGAGTGCTCGATGCGGAAGCCCGCGGACAGCACCGCCGGCATGAGCCGGGCGCGGCGGTCGGCGTACCGCTTCTTCTGCTCTGCGACGTGCCCGTCGTCGTGAAACGCCGCGACGAGTGCTGCCTGCACCGGTCCCGGGACGAGCAGCCCGATGTGCTTGCGCGCTTCGATGACGGCCGCCACCGCCGCGGTGTCGCCCGCCGCAAACCCCGCGCGATAGCCGGCCAGGTTGCTGCGCTTGGACAGCGAGTGAAGCGCGAGCACGCCGTCCACCGTGTCGCCGCAGACGGACGGGTGCAGGACGCTGACCGGCTCCACGTCCCAGCCGAGCTCGACGTAGCACTCGTCGGAGGCGACCAGGATGCCGTGCGATCGCGCCCACCCGACGATGCGCGCGAGCTCCTCAGCTGTGGTCACGGCACCCGTCGGGTTCGACGGCGAGTTGAGCCACACCAAGCCGACCCCGCGAGGGTCGACCGACGTCGGGTCGTCGACCGGCACCGGCACGCAGCCGGCGAGGCGGGCACCCACGTCGTACGTCGGGTACGCCAACGCCGGGATGAGCACCTTCACGCCCGGCTCGAGGCCGAGCAGCGACGGCAGCAGCGACACGAGCTCCTTGCTGCCGATGGACGGCACCACCTGCTGCTCGGTGACGGTCGCGCCCAGGCGATGCGCGAGCCAGCCGACGATGGCGGCGCGGACTGCCGGCGTACCGATCGTGAGCGGGTAGCCGGGTGCATTCGACGCGGCGCGCAGCGCGTCCTGCACCACCTGCGGCGTCGCGTCCACCGGCGTACCGATGGACAGGTCGACGATCCCGTCAGGATGTGCGCGGGCCTTCTCGCCGTACGGCGCGAGCCGGTCCCAGGGGAACTCCGGGAGAGCCGCGCGGGCGGCCCATCCCGGCCGCATGCCTAGAGGCCCTCGGTGTTCTTGCCGAGCGGGACGGCCATGATCACGGGGTGGTCGACGTCGACCGGACCGACCTTGCTGGCGCCACCGGGTGAGCCGATCTTCGTCGTCTCGGTGAAGAAGTCGACGTTGGCCCGGTAGTAGTCCTTCCACTGCGTCGGGGTGTCGTCCTCGTAGAAGATCGCCTCGACCGGGCAGACCGGCTCGCACGCACCGCAGTCGACGCACTCGTCGGGGTGGATGTACAGCGATCGCTTGCCCTCGTAGATGCAGTCGACCGGGCACTCCTCGATGCAGGCCTTGTCCTTGAGGTCGACACAGGGCTCGGCGATGACGTAGGTCACGTCAGGGTGTCCTTCCGGTGTTGCTTCGGCGGTGCCTAGAAGTGTGACTGCCCCTCTAGTGTCGCTGATGTGAGCGGGGACGAGCCAGTCGGGGTGCGCTACGCGCGCGAGGTCGGCCCCGGCGATGCCGGCGTACGCATCTCGTTGCGGCGGCGGTATCCGGACGGGCAGCTCGGTGACGTCCTCGGGGTGCTGGAGTCGTGGGCGGACGGCGTCGTGACCGTGGTTCGGGCATCGGGCGAGCGGGTGGTTCTGGCAGAGGGCGACGTGCTCGCGACCCGGCGGATCCCTCCCCCACCGGTACGCCGGACGCCGGGATCGCCGTGACCGGTGCGTCACGCGCCCGGTTCGCAGAGGTCGTGCGGTCCGAGCCGGTCGACGTCGGCCTGGCCGCCTTGCTCATCGGCGCTGAGGTCGAGCCCACCCTTGACGTCGACGAGTTCCTTGCCGTGCTCGACGGCCTCGCGGCCTCGGCGGATCCCCGGGACGTTGCGGGGCTCCGGCAGGCGCTCAGCGGGTACGGCGGGTCGGAGGACGACTTCGAGGACCTGCGCTCGTCCCTGCTGACCGAGGTGCTGCGGCGCCGGCGCGGGCTGCCGCTGCTGCTCTCGATCGTCTGGGTCGAGGTGGCGGCGCGGCTCTCGCTGTCGGCGTCGTACGCGATGGTCCCGGGGCGGATCGTGGTCGTGCTCGGCGACGTGGAGGACGAGCACGTCGTGGTCGACCCGTTCACCGGCCGTGTCCTCGACGCGGTGGTGGAGCCAGTCGGCCCGCACGAGCTGCTGCTGCGGCTGCTGACCAACATCCGGGCACTGACCGCGCGACAGCCGCGGTCGCTCGACGCAGCACGCACGCGGCTGTGGGCGGTCGAGCTGTCACTGCTGGTGCCCACGCATCCCCTGGAGCTGCGGCGCGAGCGCGGGGAGCTGATGGTGCGGCTCGGTGCGCACATCGAGGGGGCCGCCGAGCTCGAGACCTACGCGGGCCTCGTCGACGACGTCGACGAGGCGGTCGCAGCGGACTGCCGCCGCGAGGCCCGGCAGGCCCGGGCGCGGTTGAACTGACGGCCTGCCGCTACCGGATGGTGACGGTGATCGTGTTGCTCACACCGGCAGCGTTGTTCAAGGTCGGCGGCGTGCGGACCCGGAACCGGAACGTGCCGGTCCCGGTGAACGCCCGCGTCAGGCGGTAGATGCCAGTCGCGTCGGTGCGGAGGTTCGCGGTGCGGACCTCGGCGCCGTTGGCGTTCACGCGGTAGAGCGTGATCAACTGCCCGGCGATCCGCGGCAGGTTGCGCCCCTGGAACACGTAGGTGCGTGATGCGCTGCTCCGCGCCGCTCCGAGGCTCAACACCGTGCGGACGTTCACGACGACCGACGCCGACTGCCCGTCGCTGCCGTTCGTGTACTGGAGGAAGCAGCGCGTGTTACGGCCGAGGTTGAGTGTGAAGCTCACCGGGTTGCCGGCGCTGTCGAAGGCACCGCTGCGCGCCTCGGTGTAGGTCGTCGACGGCCGCGAGTAGCACTGCAGCGAGTACGCCTGGCTGGCGGCACCCGTCGCCGCCAGGGTGGCGGTGGTGCCGGCCGGGATGTTCGGCGTGAGCGCCTGCAGCGTGAGGCTCTGCCGCGGGCTGCTGCTCGGCGACGGGCTCACCGACGGGCTCGGGCTGACCGACGGGCTCGGGCTCGCCGACGGGCTCGGGCTCGCCGACGGACTGGACGAGGTCGTTGCGCCGGTCGTGCCACCGGTGGTGCCGCCTCCGCCGCCTCCGGACGACGCCGTCGGGCTGGCCGAGGGGCTCACCGTGGGCGACGCCGTCGGGCTCGTCGTCGGCGACGCCGTCGGGCTCGTCGTCGGAGAGGGCGACGGCGACGCGCTCGTCCCGTCGCGGGTCGTCGTTGTCGTTGCCGGCGAGCCGGTGTTGCCGGCAGCGTCGGTGGCGCGGGCCTGGACGGTCACCGTCCCGTCGGCGAGCGACGACAGGTCGAGCGCGCCGCTGAACGCTCCGCCTGAGCCGGCAACCGTCGATCCGGTGACCGGGTTGGCCGAACCGGGCGACGTGGCGGTGAACGCCAGCGTGGCTCCGGGCTCCGTCGTACCGGTGATGACGCTGGTCGGGGTGTCCGACGTGCTCGCCGTTGCTGCCAAGCCGCTGACCGACGGCGCGAGGGTGTCCTTCGTGACGGACTGAGCCGGGGACGAGGCCCCCGTGTTGCCCGGCACGTCCGTCGCCTTGGCGGAGGCCGACAGCGGCCCGTCGTCGAACTGGCTGACGTCAACCGTCGTCGCGTAGCTGCCGTCGCTGCCGGCTTGGGCGGTCTTCGTGACCGACTCGGTCGTCGTCGTCGCCGGCGGGATCGGACCACCGCTGGTCACGGGCCCGCTGATGGTGACGGTGACGGTCGCGCCGCTCTCCGCCACGCCGCTCACCGGAAGGGCCGTCTGGTTGGTCGCTTTCGCGGGACCGGCGACGATCAGCGTCGGCGCGTCGGGGTTGGTCTGGTCGTTGTTCGACGTCGTCGTCGCAGTCGGGCCGGTGTTGCCGCGGGTGTCCGTCGGCACGGCGCCGAAGCTGATGACGCCGTCGGCCATACCGGTCAGGTCGAGCGGGGTGCTGAAGCTGCCAGAGCCCGGGACGGTGATGGTCACCGTGCGGGTCGCTGCGCCGCTGTCCGTCGCGGTGATCCGCACCGAGGAGCCGCCCTCTGTGCTGCCGGTGACGGTCGACGACCGCTGCGAGCCGTTCGTGGGTGTCGCACCCAGACCGGTGATGGACGGCCCCACGGTGTCCTTGCTCGTCGTCGTCGACGCGTTGCTGCCCGGGTTTCCGGCCACATCGGTCGGCGTAGCCGTGACCGTGATCTGGCCGTCGCTGAGTGACGACAGGTCGACCTGCACGGAGAAGGCACCCGAGCCGGAGGCCGTGGCGGATCCCGTGACGGTGAGGGTGCCGTCCGAGGCCTGCACGGCGACGTGCGAGCCCGGCTCGGTGGAACCCGTGACCGTCGTGCTGGGCGCGGACGTGCTGGTGCCTGTTGCCGCAAGACCCGTGACGGCCGGGGCAACCGTGTCCTTCTCCGTCGTACTGGGCAGTGAGGTCTGGCCGGTGACGCCAATGGTGTTCGTCTCCGTCGCCGTGGCGCTCAGCGTGCCGTCGGCGAAGGTCGTCGCGTCGAACGTGATGCTGAAGGCACCGGTCGTCGCATCTGCCGTCGCGCTCCTCGTCTGTGTCTCCACCGTCGGCGGCAGGGGCGCCGGCGGCTGGCTCTTCGCAAGGCCGCTGAGCGTGCCACTCACGGTGGAGCCGGGACCGGCGATGCCGGAGAGCACGACCGCTGCCTGGTTCGCGATGTTGACCGGGTTCGTCAGGCCGGTGATGAGCGGGGCATCGGGCGCGGTGGCGTCGACCGTGAAGGTGAAGGAGTCAGTCCGGTGGTCGCCACCGGCCCGCGACTCGGTGACGTCAACGAGCACCGAGTAGGTGCCGCTGGGCAGGGGGGACGCGGGTGTGAACTGCACGGTGCGGTTGGCGTCGACGACGTACGTCGAACCGGTAACCGGGTTGTTGCCCGCATCCCGGACCAGCATCTGCGCGCTGCCGGAGACGAGATCCTCGTCGTACGTCGCCCTTACCTTGGTGCCCGGCCCAGCGGTTCCGGACGGGGAGGTCGACACGAGCTGCAGGTCGTGGGCGTCGTGGTCGGCCGTGGTCGACATGGCCGGGCCGGAGTTGCCGGCCGCGCTCGTGGGCCGGGCGGTGAAGGTGATCAGCCCGTCCGCGAACGAGCTCGTGTCCAGCGGGATGCTGAACGTCCCGTTGGACGTGCCTGTCTGGGTCACCGGCGCCGCGCTGCCCTGTGTGGCCGTGATCTCGATCGTGGACCCGTTGGGGGCGGAACCGGTGATCGTGGCGGTCGGCGTCGCACTGGTCGTGCTCGTGGCCCGCAGGTTGCTGACCGACGGTCCGGCCGTGTCCTTCGTGCTCGTCATTGTCGGGCTGGCGGAGCCGGTGTTGTCGGACCCGTCCTTCGCCACTGCGGTCGCGTCGAGCGCGCCGTCGGCGAGCTGGTGGACGTCCACGACGACGCTGAACTCGCCGGTGTCGCTGTCTGCAGGCCCGGAGGCGGAAGCCGTCGCGGGGGGCGGAGCCAGCGGCCCGGCACCAGCCGGCTCGCTGATCGTCACGGTGACCGTGGCGCCGTGATCCGCCGTACCGGTGATCGTGACGCCGTTCGCGTTCGCGACGTTGACGTTCGGGAACCCGGTGATCGTCGGTGCACCCGGCGGCGTCGCGTCCTTCGTCGTGAAGGCCTGCGCCGCTGATCCAAGGTTGCCCGCCGGGTCGGTCGCGGTCGCCGTGACCGTGACGGGACCGTCGAGGAGGATGTCGAGGTTGAGCGTGGCGGAGAAGGCGCCACTGCCATTGGCCGTGGCGGATCCGGTCTTGGGCGCGGGCGAGGGCGAGTCGGGCGTCATCGCGGACAGCTGCACGTTCGAGCCGGGCTGCGTCGTGCCGGTGATGGTGGTGCTGCGGGTCGTCGCGTTCGTGCGGGTCGCCGCAAGACCCGCGATGCCCGGACCGCTGGTGTCCTTGACGAAGGACGCCGTCGCCGGCGTGCTGTCGTTGTCGGCGGTGTCCGCGGCGGTCGCGCTGGCGGTCACCGTGCCGTCGGCGAGGGGCGACAAGTCGATGGTGGCTGTGAACGGGAACGTCTGGCTCGTCGGCAGGCCGTGAGCGGCACCGGTGGCGACGCTGACGGGCGGGGTCGACGTACCGCCGTTGGTCAGCGTGATGGTCACGTTGCCGGGCTCGCTCACCTCGCCGCTGATCGTGGCGGTCGAGGTAGCCGGGTCAGGACCGGCCTGGAAGCCGCTGAGGTCCGGCGCGACCGTGTCCTTCTGCACCGTCCGGGTGGAGGAGTCCGGACCAGTGTTGCCCGCGCCGTCGGTGGCCTTCGCCACCACAGACAGCACCCCGTCGGCCAGGCTCGACAGATCGAGGGTGACCCGGTAGTCGCCGTTGCTGTCTGCGGTCCCGGACCCGGTCACGGTCTCCACCAGCGGCGGAGCGGCAGGCGAGTCCGTGACCGTCACGGTCACCTGCGCGCCGGGCTCGCCGGCCGTCCCGGCCACGACGAAGGCGTCCACGTTGGCAGCGTTGACGGCGCCGACGATCGGGTTGACGCCGGCCGTCGGCGCGCTGGTGTCCTTGGTGGCGTGGGTGGACGTCGCAGGCCCGGTGGCCCCACCTGTGTCAGTTGCCACAGCGGTGACGGTGATGTCTCCGTCCGCCAACCCGGCGAACGACACCGCCCGGCTGAAGTGCCCGCTCGACCCCGCGGTGATGGTGGCCGTGCTGGTCGCCGAGCCGTCCGTGGCGGTGATGCTGACGCTCGCGCCGGCCTCGGTGTCGCCGATGACCGTGCTGCTCGTCGTCGTGCTGTTGGTGTCGGAAGCCGCCAGCGCGCTGATCACCGGCCCCACGAGGTCACGACCGGCTGTCGTGGTGGCCGTCGGGCCCACGTTGCCGACGCTGTCCGTGGCGATCGCGCTGAACGTGATGGTCCCGTTGTCGAAGCCGGTCAGGTTGAGGCTGGTCGTGAAGCTGCCCTCGGCAGGGTCATCGCTCAGCGGCGCAGGAGCGGGCGCCGTGGCCAGGTCACCACTCGACACCGTGTGCGTCCCGTCGGTCGCCGAGACCCGCACGGTGGAGCCGGGCTCGGTGCTGCCGGACACAGTGCTGCTCTGCGCGTTGGGGGTCGTGCCCGTTGCGGTGAGACCGGTCACGACCGGGAGCACGGTGTCCTTCGGCGCGGTCCTCGTGGCGCTGGTCGTATTGCCTGCGCCGTCGCGGATCGTGGCGGTCGCCGTCAAAGTGCCGTCCGCGAGGGAGCTGAC
Organism: Frankiaceae bacterium; assembly: GCA_016650445.1. Taxonomy (GTDB): domain Bacteria; phylum Actinomycetota; class Actinomycetes; order Mycobacteriales; family SCTD01; genus RYN-124. The sequence goes on from JAENVS010000011.1 coordinate 85,774, forward strand.
GTCGAAGACGTGCGTGTACGGCGGCGCGTTGCCGTTGATGCTCACGGCCGGGAGCGTCGTCGTACCGTCCCCGATCTTGAGCGTGACGGTGTCGAAGGCGGTGAGGCTCTCGGAGGTTGTCGCCGTCACGGTGACGGCGTTCTGATTCGCGTTCTTCACCGGCGACGGTGAGACCGCGACGGTCGGCGCGACCGGCGCGACGGTGTCCTTCCGGACTCCCGCCTGGGTGGTCGAACCGGCCGCGTCGGTCACCGTGGCCGTGAGGTTGGTGCCGTCGCTGAGAGTGCTGGCGTTGAGCGTCGCGCTCCACTGCCCGGTCAGGCCGGCAACCGTGGGTGGCGCAACGGCCGGAGGCGTCATCGGGTTCGTGTCGTCGAGCGTGAAGGTCACCGGCCCGGGCGCCGCGGTGCCGGTGGCGGTGACGGCCGACTGGTTCGCGCTGTTGATCGGGTTGGTCAGGGTCTGGATGACCGGGCCGGCGGCGTACGCCGGGCTGGTGAGCGCGGGAACCAACCCCGCCACGAGAACGGCAGAGCCGACAACCGCGAGCGCGCGTCGAGACGTGAGCAGCCGGGGCATGGGTTCTCCTGCATCAAGCGCTGGGCGGGCGCAACAAAATTTCCGGAAGTTCGACAGGTATTCGACGGGTAGGGGGCCCGGTCCTGGGTAGAACGACGAGTTCATCCTCGAGATACGGGTGACGTTGTCTCGCTCCGAGGGCGATACCGGACAAAAGGTCACGAAGCAGACGCCGTGCTCGCCTCGTAGATTCGGTCCGTGCTGCACCTGATGGACACCCGGACCCGCCAGGTCGAGGAGATAACGCCCTCGACGCCCGGTTTGCTGACGGTCTATGCCTGCGGGCCGACCGTCTACCGCTACGCCCACGTCGGCAACCTGCGGACCTTCCTGCTGACTGACCTCATCCGGCGTACTGCTGAGCAGTCAGGCCTGCGCGTCAAGCTGGTCCAGAACATCACCGATGTCGGTCACCTCCAGGACGACACCGCCGTCGACTCGACCGGCGAGGACAAGCTGCTCGCCGCGGCGCGCGCCGAGAACAAGGACCCGTTCGTCATCGCGCGCTTCTACGAGGACGCGTTCCACACCGACCTTGCGCTGCTGAACGTCCGACCGGCGGACGCCTACCCCCGCGCCAGCGAGTGGATCGACAGCATGCTGCGGCTCGTCGCCGGCCTCATCGAGAAGGAGCACGCGTACGTCGGCACCGACGGCTCGGTCTACTTCGCCGCGCAGTCCTTCCCGTCGTACGGCGCCATCTCGGGCAACCGGCTCGAGGACCTGCGCGCAGGTCATCGCGAGGACGCCGAGGTGCTGGCCGCGGGCAAGCGGTTCCACGCCGACTGGGCGTTGTGGAAGTCCGCCGGCGCGCAGCGAGAGATGGTGTGGGACTCGCCCTGGGGTCCTGGGTTCCCTGGCTGGCACACCGAGTGCTCGGCGATGTCGCTGGAGCTGCTCGGCACGACCATCGACGTCCACACCGGCGGGATCGACCTGCGCTTCCCACACCACGAGGACGAACGCGCGCAGAGCGACTGCTTCGCCGGCAGGGAGGTCGTCCGGCACTGGGTCCACGGCGAGCACCTGCTGTTCGAGAACCGCAAGATGTCGAAGTCGACCGGAAACGTGGTGCTCGTCAGCGACGTGGCGGCCCGCGGTCATGACCCGTTGGCCCTGCGACTGGCGTACCTGCAGCAGCGCTACCGCCAGCAGGCCAACCTGTCGTGGGATGCGATCGCCGGAGCGGACAAGCTGCTCAGCCGCTGGCGCTCGGCGGTCGCGGAGTGGGCGGAGTCGCCGTCGAAGCCGATGTGCGCCGACTACTCCACCGAGCTGCGCGAGGCCTTCGAGGACGACCTCGACACCCCCCGCGCCGTGCAGGTGCTGCGTCGCCTGGAGAAGGCGGACCTGCCGGCCGGGTCGAAGCTCGAGACCTTCCTGTGGGTCGACGCCTACCTGGGGCTCGACCTGGCCCGTGACATCGGCAAGGTGCCTGCGGCCTTGCCGGTGGGCGCGCAGGCGCTGCTCGACGAGCGGGCTGCCGCCAGGGACGGCAAGGACTTCGCCGCCAGCGACCGACTCCGCGATGAGCTCGCCGCCCTCGGCGTCGTCGTCAAGGACACCCCCGCAGGCCAGGAGTGGTCCGTCGCCTGACCCGGCGGCCACCGCGCCTTCGCCGATCTCGGAGGCACCGGGCCGACTCGCGGGGCGTGTCGCCCGGTTGCTCCGAGTTCAGGCGGCCAGCCGGTCAGCCGGACGCCGGTGGGGGCTGCTTGGCAGGCTGGCCGGGCGGGGGCGGGCCGCAGATGAAGTTGGGCTCGGGCAGGTAGCGGGTCTTGAACGGCTCGCGCCGCAGCACGGTGCCGGTCAGGTCCTTGAAGATGCGCGTCACGACGATGTCGAAGCCCTCAGCACCGGACGCCGGCGTGCAGTCGGGCCGGTCGACGTACTCCTTGCCGAACGGGCGGACCCGCGTGCGCGGCCCGGTCACCGAGTCGATGTCGTAGCGCTTGGTCCCCCAGAACGTGACGGTGATCGAGCGCGAGGTGTACGACGTCGTGATCAGTACGCCGGTCGGCGCGTCGTTCATGAAGCGGAAGTCGGGCTCCGGGAACGACACCGTCGACTCGCGACCCGGCGGGTAGCGGCTGATGTAGTAGCTGTGCGGCGTGTGCTGCACGTCCTTCAGCCCGCTGAAGAAGACAGCGTTGAAGATCGTCGTCGCGAACTGCGAGACCCCACCGCCGACGTCCTTCACGAACTGCCCGCGCAGGATCTGCGGCGCCTGCACGAACCCGCGTGCGGTGTCGCGCTTGCCGACCACGCCGTTGAGGGAGAACGTCTCCCCGGGCAGTACGACGTAGCCGTCGACGATGTCGGCGATGGTGTGGATGTTGGTCACCCGGGGGGCGCAGCAGGGATGCCGGGTCGTGAACGTCCCGATGACCTCCTTGACCCCGAGGGTGCGCGCCTTCTCGGTCGTGACCCGCGGAGCAGTCACCTTCAGCGACACCGACGCCCGGCGAGGGGCGTCGTCATCCACGACATCGAGAAGCGCGGAGCTCAGCTCCTCCGGCGGCACGGTGCGGCCCTCTCGACTCGGCACGAGCACCGGCTTGCCGGACGCGACCTTGAACGTTGCGTCGACCGGCAGCTGCTCGACAGCCTCCAGCCGGCGGCCGAGGCCATCGAGCACCTTCTCCGCATCGACGCGCGGCTCGAGCGGTCCGTCCTCCGACGCGACGAACGTCAGCCCACGAGCGACATCGGCAGGGGACAGCTCCAACGGCTTGCCCTCGACGTCAATCGTCACCGGCGCCGAGATGGCGACCTCTGCCGCGTCCATCGCCTCGGCGATGTCGTCCGACGAGCTCTTCGACTCGGTCAGGTCGACGGGGACCTCGATCTCGCCGTTGTCCAGGTAACCGTCGCGGATCGCTTCGATCGCGCCGGCGACATCGAGCGAGCGACCGGCGAGCGGCTCCACCGCGACCGGCGTCGTGCCCGTGAAGGTGACCGAGCCCTCGCGCAGGTCGCGCTCCACCTCGTCGGCGACGTGCTGGAGCGCGGCGGCGAGGAGGTCCTCGTGCACGACCGGCACCGGCTCGACGTCGCGCCGCGCCCCGAGCAGTCCGCGCAGCCGGTCGAGCGGCCCGGCGGAGTGCGCCTCGTCCACGGTCGCGTCGAGGTCGATGCGGAGCCCGACACGCGCCGGCACCAGCTCGGACCGCACGTCGTCGGCGACGAGCACCAGCGGTGCACCCGCGACCCCGGCGAGCCGGTCGGCGAGGATCGTGGTGGCCTGCGCGGGCGAACGGCCCGACAGGTCGATGCCGCGGACATGGACACCGCGCGGGACGTTGTCGCCGTACAGCAGGAAGGAGGCGGCGTAACCGATAAGAACAACGGCGACGAGCGCGCCGAGCAGGAGGGTCAGGCGCCGCATCAGACCCAGAGCGTACCTAGCGGCCCTGGTGTTCGCTCCGCCAACTACGCGCCGGCGCGCGCTCCCGCAAGACGCGCGTTGTCGATGACGATGGCGGCGGGTCCCTCGATGAGCTTGAGGGTCGACAACGCCGTCTCGCCGAACGCGTTCTTGATCGCGCTCGAGAGAGCCAGCACGCCGACGACCGTCCCGCCGTGGCCGCGCAGCGGCATCGACAAGAAGGTCGACATCTTCTCCTGCTCGGGACCGGCCGGGAGCTCGTCCGGGTCCTCGACCAGCGTGCCGCCGGCCTGCGCGATCATCGTCGCGAGTGCGTTGGTGGTGATGGTCTCGTTCGAGTACGACGACAGCCCCTCGGCCGACCGCTCGAGGAACTCCGCGTAGTGGCTGTTGGCGGTCGGCTTGCCGACGGCGACGTAGGCCTGCCGCTCGGCACCGAGCAGCACGGCCGCGAGGTCGTAACCGACGAACCGGTTCAGCACGCCGAGCAGCGCAGCGACCGTCGACTCCAGGCCCTGCGCGGTCGCGGCGATCGCGGTCACGGACTGCGCGACCGACGACTCGAAGAGCTTGCGGTCCAGCAGGTCGCAGACCCGCGAGAGGACGTCCTCCTCGGAGAGGTCCAGCTTCTCGGGGGCGAGTCGCTCGCGCCCACCGCGGGCGGCGGTTGACGCCAGGAGCACCTCCTCGATGGTGCCGGCGAGCTCCGGGGCCTCGAAGTCCTTGGTGAGGTAGCGGTCGACGCCGGCCTGGCCGGCCCAGTAGCGGTCGGAGGCGGCATCGAGCGAGGTGAGCATGACGACGGGGATGTCCGCGGTCTGCCAGTCGTCCTTGAGCAGCCGGGCCGCGATGAAGCCGGAGACCCGTGGCATCTGCACGTCGAGCACGACGGCGTCGGGCTGGTGGGCGAAGACCGCCTGCACCGCGCCGATCCCGTCCTCCGCCTGCACGACCTCGTGGCCCTCGCGCGTGAGCACGCTGCTGACGATCCGCCGCAGGGTCGGGCTGTCGTCCGCGATCACGATCGTCGCCATCAGCGACCCACCAGCCTTCTCACCGTCTGCACCAGCTGCTCCTGGTCGAACTCGTTCTTCAGTAGATAAGCAGACGCCCCCGCGTCCAGCCCAGCCTGCCTCGCGTGATCCTCCCCTCGCGAGGTCATGATGATCACCGGGACGTTCTCCCAGCCCTTGGTACGCCGGATGGTGCGGGTGAGCTCGAACCCGTCCATGCCGGGCATCTCGATGTCGGACAGCACGAGGTCGGCCGCATCCTCGCGCAGGCGCGAGGCGCCGTCGAGACCGTCGACGGCCGTCTCGACCTGGTAGCCCGCGCCTTCGAGGATGACGCGCTCGAGCTCGCGGACGCCGACGGAGTCCTCGACGACGAGGACGCGCGGCTTGCGGGCGCCGGCCGCGGCCGCGGGCTTGCGCTGCGCGGGAGCGGGGACGCCGGCCATCGGCGTACCGATCGCTTTGTCGGCGAGCTCGCGCACGTCGAGCAGGCAGACGACCGAGCCGTCGCCGTCGATCGTCGCGCCGGCGATGTTCGGGACGCGGCCGAGGAAGGAGCCCAGGTCCTTCACCACCAGCTCCGACTCGCCCTCGAGCCGGTCGACGGCCCAGGCGACCTGGCTGCTGGCGTGCCTGACGATCAGTGCCGCGCGCGGGGTGTCACCGGCGTTGCGCGGTGTCCCGAGTGCGGCACCCAGATCAAGCAGCGGCACCGAGACGCCGTGCCGCACGACGACCGTCGCCCCGGCCAGCGTGTGGAGCTCGGCGTCGCGCAGTGAGATGGACTCGACGACGCCCGGGACGGGCACCGCGTAGCGCTCGTCGCCGACCCGCGCGACCAGGCAGCGCAGGACGCCGAGGGTGATCGGCAGGGTCAGCACGAAGGCAGTGCCGACGCCGGGCTCGCTGCGTACCTCGACGGCACCGCCGAGCTCCTCGACGGCGTCGCGGACGACGTCGAGACCGACGCCGCGTCCGGACGTCTCTGTGACGACGTCGCTGGTGGAGAAGGCAGGCGTGAACAGCAGGTTGAGAAGCGCGGCGCCGGACAGGTTGCTGTCGGCGGCGATGAGGCCGACCGCACAGGCCTTCGCGCGGACGGCGTGCTCGTCGACCCCGGCGCCGTCGTCGGCGACCTCCAGCACGACCGTGCCGCCGACGCTGCGCGCGGACACCGTCACCACGGCCTGCTCGGGCTTGCCGGCGGCGACCCGCGTGACTGCGTCCTCGCAGCCGTGGTCGACCGCGTTGATGACCAGGTGCTTGAGAGCGTCGGCGACGCCGTCGAGCACCTGCTTGTCGAGCTCGACGTCCTCACCGCTCGTCACGAGGCGGACGTCCTTGCCGGTGCTTTGAGCGACGTCGCGCAGGATCCGGGGCAGCCCGGCGAAGACCCGGCGTACCGGAACCATCGCCAGACCCATCGCACCGTCACGGACCAGACCCATGCCGCCGCGGTGTGCCTCGACCAGCTCGCGCAACCCCCGCACGAGTCCGGCCATCTCGTCACCGGTGCCGCCGAGGCGGTGCAGGGCGAGGCCGAGCTCGGGGGGCAGCCCGTCGATCTTGCGGAGCTGGTTGACCCAGCGGGCCTGCTCGGCGGCGAGTGCGAGCAGCTGACCGGTGGACTGCTCGACGCGACGCGCACCGAGGTCGGCCTCACCGACGGCGTCGAGCAGGTCGTAGACCTTCGACGCGGCGACGCGAACGGAGTCGTGTCGGGGACCGGTGTGGTCGTCCGCGGCAGCGGGCTGGAGCGGGACAGCGACGGGCAGCGGGGCAAGGGCAGGCACCGCGACAGGGGACTCGCCGTCGCATGCGCGCTTGAGCGCGTCTATCAGGGGCGTCAGGGCCTCGTCCGGCAAAGAGTGCTCGCCCGGGAGCGCGCGGTTGATGCCGTCGCAGGCGGCCAGCAGCAGGTCGACGAGGTCCCGTCGGACGGGGAAGCGCCCGTCACGAAGGGCGCCGAGCAGGTCCTCGATGCCGTGCGAGACATGCAGGACGCCGTCGAGCCCGAGCATCCGGGCAGAGCCCTTGACGGTGTGGGCGTCGCGGAACAGGGACGTGATGACCTGCCGTGGCGACGGGTGCGTCTCGAGCTCGAGCAGGCCCGACTGCAACGAGGCCAGCCGCTCCTCGACCTCGGCACGGAAGGTCGCGAGCAGCTCAGGGTCGTCCGCCCAGGTCGGCATGGGCTTAGGCCAACATCGGGTTAGGCGCTGACCTTGAACTGGCTGATCGAGGAGCGCAGCTCGGCGGCCAGCACGTTGAGCTGGGCGGCAGCGGCGGCGGCCTGGCGGGAGCCGACGGCGTACTGCCGGGACACGTCGGACACCTGCGTCATGGCGGCCACGACCTGGTCGGACGCCGAGCGCTGCTGCTGCGTCGCGATGGAGATCTCCTTGGCGGCGGTGGTGGTCTCGTCGACCATGCCGCTGATCCGCTCGAGCGCCTCGACGACGCCGCGGGCGAGCTGCGTGCCGGCCTTGACCTCCTTGGCCCCCTCCTCCGACGCGATGATCGTGGAGTTGGTCTCGGCCTGGATCTCGCCGACGATGGCCTGGATCTGCCCGGTCGACTCCTGCGCGCGCTCGGCGAGCTTGCGCACCTCGGAGGCGACGACGGCGAAGCCGCGACCGTGCTCACCGGCGCGGGCTGCTTCGATGGCGGCGTTGAGGGCGAGCAGGTTGGTCTGGTCGGCCAGGTCGTCGATGACGTCGAGGATCCGACCGATCTCGTGGCTCTTCTCCCCCAGCGACAGCGCACGGCTGGCGATGGAGTCGACCCGGTCGGCGATGGTGTCCATCGAGTCGACGGAGGCGCTGACCGCAGCGCGGCCCTGCTCGGCGTACCGAAGGGTCTCGGCGGCGTAGCGGGCGACGGCCTCGGACGTCTCGGCGATCTGGGCTGCGGTGGCAGCGAGCTCCTCGATGGTGCTCGTCGTCTCGGACACCGCGGAGGACTGCTGGCTCGCGGAGGCGGCGTGCTCCTCGGCGGTGGCCAGCAGCTCGCCCGCGGAAGCCGCGATCTGCTCACCGCCGCCGCGGATCTGGCCGACGAGCTCGCGCAGGTTGGACAGCGTGTGGTTGAAGGCGGTGCTCAGCGTCACCAGCTGCTGCGAGTCGCCCGAGTCGATGTCGGTCAGCAGGTCGCCGTCGGCCGCCCGCTCGAGCGCGGCGGAGAGCTCGGCGACGCGGGACTCGAGGGCCTTGCGGTCCTCGCGCGCCTTCGTCCGCAGCGACCAGACGGCCGCCGACAGCGTCGAGTTGAACCACGACACGATCGGGAAGGTCAGACCTACGAGGATCAGTACGGCGACGGCGTTGCGGTCGAGCGTGTGGGAGATGGCGGAGGCAGCGACGAGACCACCGCTGGCGGCGAAGCCGAACAGCGCGGCCTGCCAGCCCGGCATCGAGACGGCGGCGAACAGGATGACACCGAGGTAGCAGATCCAGAACGGCCCGCGGATGCCGCCGGTGACGGCGACGTCGGCGGTCACCCAGACCGTGTCGGCGATGAGCAGCATGAGCCGGAAGGCGTTGATGTTGGAGAGGACGAAGTGCGACTTCATCGCCATCTTCGGCAGGAAGGTCAGGAACGACGCGACAACGACGCCGAACGCGGTCCAGGCGTAGACGGCGTACAGGTGCACGTGCACGCCGGCGTAGGCGCCGTACTCGGACATCACGATCGCTGCGCCCACGCCGATGGCGAGGCTGAGCCAGGTCATGATGGCTGCTGCGCGTGCCAGCCTGATCGAGAAGTCCACTGCGGTCCCTCCTACGGGTTACCTACGTGCTCGGCCGAACGGGTGCATTGCTGAAGTCAGCCGGCTCGTACTTCACCCGGCGCGTCGGGAGCGTGTGAGCGTGTCGGCGAGGCCGAACACCGCTTCCAGATCGAGCACGCCGACCGGCCCGCCTGCATCGGTGACTTGTCCGGAGATGAGCGCACCGCTGACCGCCGGCAGGTGGGCCAGGGAGGGCTCGACGTCGTCGGGGTCGACGTCGGAGGTGCCCTCGACGCCCTCGGTGAGCAGCCCGGCGGTGACGCCGTTGCGGGTGAGAACGACCAGGCGGCCGCGGCGGTCGAGCGGGCGGGCCTCTGCCGACAGGAGGGGGCGCAGGTCGAGCACGGCGAGGACCCGGCCACGCCAGTTGGCGACGCCGGCCACCCAGTTCGGTACGCCGGGGACGCGGGTCAGCAGCGGCGGCCGGCCGACCTCGGCGACGGCCGGCATCGGCAGCGCGTAGCGGCAGCCACCCAGGCGGATGAGGACGACCTCGGCGGTCGCCGCCGGGGCCGTTTCAGCGCGCGGCTCAACTGCTGCGGGGGTCTCCACGTCGGAGTTGTCGGCCGTTGGGCCGTCCGGGTGTAGCGAATCGGGGCGTTCGCGGTCGTCAGCGGGCTCTGCGAAAGAGCGGTACGCCGGCTCCGGCGCAGCCCGCCACGATGAACAGCAGGTACAGCCCCTGCAGGTCCGCCGTCACGAGCAGATCACCGCCGGGGCCCCGGGCGGCGGCGACGGCCGACAGCAGGATCGACACCCCGAGCAGCACCTGGGCGGGCACCCGGTCCGCCGCGACGCGGTTCCCGATGGTGCCGAGCACCGCGTTGACGGCGAGGACGAGCACTGGCGCGAGCGGCACGAGGTGGCCGGCCACCCGGAACGGCAGGAGCAGCAGGCAGAACAGGTCGAGCACCGCCCCGACAGCCGCGGTCACCGCGCAGACGAGGACGAGCGGAGGTGGCTCCCTCGTCCGAGCGCCCGGGACGTCCGCACCCTCGACCGGCTGCTCGCTCACTTAGTCGAGGCCGTCGAACAGGTCGGTCTCGCGGCCGTTCGCACCGTCCCGCGAGCCGAGCGTGCCCTTCACGAGGGTGAAGTACTCCGTGCCGAAGGCCTTCTGACCGACGTGGTTCGACAGCGCGAAGAAAGGCCCGTCAACCTCGATCTGCGTCTTGTGGGCGCGCATCGCCGCCGTCTTCGCGTCGAGGTGGTCGGCGGCGTCGACCTCCGTGCTCACCTCGTCGTCCGGGACGCCGAAGGGGAGGTCATCGGCCGAGTCGACCCCGAAGAAGTCGGTGTGGCCGGCGGCCTTCATCGCCTCGATCCCCGCCTGCAGCACGCTCTTCGGGAAGGCGGTGTAGTACAGCTTCGCCGGCTGCCAGGGCTCCCCCGTGCCGGGCGCGTACGACGGGTCGCCCGCCTTGTCGAACGCCGCGACCGCGACGCGGTGCGCCTGGATGTGGTCGGGATGGCCATAGCCGCCGTTCTCGTCGTACGTCACGACGACCTGCGGCCGCACCTCTCGCATGATCGCGACCAGCTCGCCGGTCGCCTCGTCGATGTCGGCGCGCCAGAAGCAGTCGGGGCGCTCGTTGGCGGGGGTGCCCATCATCCCGCTGTCACGCCACCGCCCCGGTCCACCGAGGAAGCGGTGGTCGCGCACACCGAGCGCCTCCATCGCCGCTGCCAGCTCGCCGATCCGGTGCTGGCCGAGGGCGTCCTCCTTGTCGGCGGCGAGGTGCTCGAGACCCGGCTCGAGGATCTCCCCCTCCTCGCCGAGGGTGCACGTGATGAGCGTGACGAGCACCTTCTCCGCGGCGTACTTCGCCATCGTCGCGCCGGTGCCGATCGTCTCGTCGTCGGGGTGTGCGTGGACGAGCAGCAGCCGCTTCGGGAAGCCCAGCAGGGTCGCGTCGCTCATAGGAAGGACCCTAAGCGAGCCCCACGCTGGGCTCAGTTGAGCGTGGGGTCCTCCGGGAAGCTCGCCGCGAAGGCGAGCGGGGCCCCCTGCCGGCGCAACACGTCCTGCCAGAGCTGCTCGGGCCGGTCGGTGAAAGCGTCCGCCGGGAGGGCCTCGAGCACCCACCAGGACCCTTCGTCGACCTCGGCCTCGAGCTGCCCGGGCGACCAACCGGCGTAGCCCGCGAACAGCCGCACCTCCGACACCGCCGTCAGCACGTCGGCCGGCTCGGCGTCGAGATCGACCGTCCCGAACGCCGTGCCCGGCGAGCCCTCCAGGACGGAGTACGACGCGACGGGCGGCGCGCCCGGTCGACCGTGGCCGAGGCAGATGGCGGCGTTGGGCTGCACCGGCCCACCGGCGAACACGACCCCTGGCGCGGCCGCCAGCGGGTGCCAGGCATCGAGCACCTCGCCGACCTCGGTGCCGGTGGGCCGGTTCAGAACCAGTCCGAGCGCGCCGTCCTCATCGTCGGACTGCAGCAGGAGCACCACCGCGCGCGCGAAGTTGCCGTCGACCAGCTGCGGGGTGGCCACGAGGAGCCGCCCGGCCCAGTCATCCATCCGCACGCCCTCCTTCGCGCCGATCTACGTCCTAGATCGTGCACCCTCGAGGGGTCAGGAGGTGGGCTTCGGACGGCGGTTCTTGGCGCGGACGGTCGCGTCGAGCTCGACCTTGCGGATGCGCACCGTCGCCGGCGTCACCTCGACGCACTCGTCCTCGCGGCAGAACTCCAGCGCCTGCTCGAGGCTGAGCGCCTTGTGCGGGATGAGCGGCACGAGCACGTCCGAGGAGGACTGACGCATGTTGGTCAGCTTCTTCTCCTTGGTCGGGTTGACGTCCATGTCGTCGGAGCGGGAGTTCTCGCCGACGATCATGCCTTCGTAGACGTCGGTCCCGGGCGGCACGAACATCGTGCCGCGCTCCTGCAGGTTGGCGAGGGCGAACGACGTCGTCGGCCCAGTGCGGTCGGCGACGAGCGAACCGGTCGGCCGGGTGCGGATGTCGCCGTGCCACGGCTCGTACCGCTCGTGCACGTGGTGCAGCAGGCCGGTGCCGCGCGTCTCGGTGAGGAACTCCGTGCGGAAGCCGATGAGCCCGCGGGCCGGGACGATGTACTCCATCCGGATCCAGCCGGTGCCGTGGTCGACCATCTGCTCGAGCCGGCCCTTGCGCAGCGCCATCAGCTGCATGAGGACGCCCTGGTAGTCGCTCGGCGAGTCAATGGTGAGGCGCTCCATCGGCTCGTGCAGCTTGCCGTCGATCGTCTTCGTGACGACCTGCGGCTTGCCGACCGTCAGCTCGAAGCCCTCGCGCCGCATGACCTCCACGAGGATCGCGAGCTGCAGCTCGCCGCGGCCCTGCACGTCCCCCGTGTCGGGCCGCTCGGTCGGCAGCACCCGGATGGAGACGTTGCCGACGAGCTCCTTGTCGAGCCGGTCCTTGACCATGCGGGCGGTCAGCTTCTTGCCGCTCTTGCCGGCGGTCGGGGCTGTGTTGATGCCTATCGTCATCGAGATGTTGGGCTCGTCGATGGTGATCAGCGGCAGCGGCTTGGGGTCGTCGGGGTCGGCCAGGGTCTCGCCGATCGTGATCTCGGGGATGCCCGCGATCGCGACGATGTCGCCAGGCCCGGCCTGCTCGATCGACACCCGCTCGAGGGCCTCGGTGCCGAGAAGCTCGGTGAGCTTGACCCGCTCGACGGTGCCGTCCTGCTTGCACCACGCGACGGTCTGGCCCTTCTTCATCCAGCCGTTGTGGATGCGGCACAGCGCAAGACGGCCGAGGTACGGCGAGGCATCCAGGTTGGTCACGTGCGCCTGCAGGGTGGCGTTCTCGTCGTACGTCGGTGCCGGGATGGTGTTCTTGATGACCTCGAAGAGCACGTCGAGGTTGGGCTCGTCGGGGCTGGTGCCGTCGGCCGGGCGGTTGAGCGAGGCCTGGCCGGTCTTGGCCTGGCAGTAGACGATCGGGAACTCGATCTGCTCGGCCGTCGCGTCCAGGTCGAGGAAGAGCTCGTAGGTCTCGTCGACGACCTCGGCGATCCGGGCATCGGACCGGTCGACCTTGTTGATGATGAGGATGACCGGCATGTTCAGCGCCAGGGCCTTGCGGAGCACGAACCGGGTCTGCGGCAGTGGCCCCTCCGACGCGTCCACGAGAAGGGCGACGCCGTCAACCATCGACAGCCCACGCTCGACCTCTCCGCCGAAGTCGGCGTGGCCCGGCGTGTCGATGATGTTGATCAGCAGGTGCTGGCCGTCCTTCTCCAGGCGGCGTACCGCCGTGTTCTTCGCGAGGATGGTGATGCCCTTCTCGCGCTCGAGGTCCATCGAGTCCATGACCCGGTCCTGGACGGCGCCTTCCTCCTGCTGGTGGGCGCTGTAGGCGCCGGACTGCAGGAGCATGCCGTCGACGAGCGTCGTCTTGCCGTGGTCGACGTGCGCGATGATCGCGACATTGCGGATGTCGTCACGGGTGGGCATGGGGAACCTCGGTTCGTGGGCGCGGGGACCCCGCGAAGAAGGGGCAGCCCGCGCAGGGGCGGCCACGCTCAGTCTACGGGCGGTCGTCACCGGACCGGGTTCCGCTCGTGGACCAGGCACACCCGAGTCCGGGCCAGCCATCAGGAGTTCGACTACCGCGGCCGGGCGTCGACGAGCGACCAGTTCGTCGGCTGGTGGGACTTCACCGACGAGGTGAAGAAGAAGATCGTGCCGCCGGCCCCGGGGCAGGTCTGGGACCCGATGGTGGCGGACCCCTACGACCGCAACGGGCACGGCAGCGTCACCGCGTCGATGGTCGGCAGCCGCCGGGCCAACCCAGCACAGACGGCCGCCGCGGTGACGTGGGCGTCGAAGTCTGTCCGCGCCGACGTCATCAACATCTCGATCGGCAGCATCGTGCCGGTCCCGTCCGTCCTGACGCAGTCGGTCTACGACGCGATCGCCGCCGCCCGCCGCGCCGGCGTCCTGGTCGTCGTGTCCAACGGCAACGGCTTCGCCAACGCGGGCATCCCCGGCGACCCGGGCTGGGCCAGCTGGTACGCGTCCTCCCCCGACGTCCTCGCGGTCGGAGCGAGCAGCTCAGACCAGTACGCCGTCTCGACCGACCCCGAGCTGACCGCTGTCTTCACCGTCACCGGACCCAGCATCAAGGCGGACAACGCTTACGTCAGCATGAGCGGCACGAGCTTCGCCTCGCCGTTCGTGGCCGGCTTCGCCGCGACGGTGCTGCAGGCCGCCCGCAAGGCCGGGCGCAGCCTGACCGCTGACGGTCTCGAGCTGCTCCTGAAGCACTCGGCCACGGACACGTCCACACCGCCGCAGTTCGAGGGGTACGGCGTGCTCTCGGCGGTCGAGCTCGACCGGGCGGTCGCGCACGCGCGCACCGGGACGCTCCCGACGCGACCGTCGCCGGACATCAGCGGCACATACGTCGAGCAGGTCGGCGGCACGCTTCGAGCCGCCTGGAGCGGCTGACCTCTTCGCGAGGGTGGGATGCCTCACAGTCCATTCCCGTCCGCCAGCCCGGCGAGCAGAATGAGACCTGCCTGGCGACCCCTCTGACCTCGGGGATTACGGTTCTGCACGGCCCTGGGACGGGCCGTCCTCCGCGGGCTGGCCGTCCCCTGACGAAACGGATCCCGCTCCGCATGACGACGACCGCGCCCGCGCCGACGGGTACCGGCGCCCCGGGCCGCGCCCGGATCGCCGCCCGACACCTGCGCACCGACACCTGGTGGGTGCAGCCCGCCATCACCGTCGCCGTGCTCGTGAGCTTCATCATCTACTCGACGATCCGAGCGTTCGAGGACGCCCATTACTTCGTCGAGCCGTACATCTCGCCGTTCTACTCGCCTTGCATCACCAAGAGCTGCCAGGGCGACACGTTCCCCGAGCTGTTCTCCGGGCCGGCCTTCCTGACGCCCGCCATCTACATCCTGATCCTGCCGCTCGGCTTCCGGCTCACTTGCTACTACTACCGCAAGGCGTACTACCGGTCGTTCTGGCTGTCACCGCCCGCCTGCGCGGTCGCCGAGCCGCACACCACGTACACCGGCGAGACGCGCTTCCCGCTCATCTTCCAGAACATCCACCGCTACTTCTTCATCGCTGGCCTGGCGCTCAACGTGGTCCTCACGTACGACGCCATCCTCGGCTTCCGCGACGAGCACGGCGAGTGGGGCCACATGGGCCTCGGCACCCTGATCCTGCTCGGCAACGCCGCACTGCTGTGGCTCTACTCGCTGTCCTGCCACTCCTGCCGGCACATCGTCGGCGGCAAGATCAACAGCTTCAGCAAGCACCCGGTGCGCTACCAGTTCTGGCAGGTCGTGTCCAAGCTCAACGGCAGCCACATGAAGTACGCCTGGGTGTCGCTGTTCGGGGTCGCGCTCACCGACTTCTACATCCGGCTGCTCGCCACGAACGCCTTCTCCGACCCGAGGTTCTTCTGATGGCTGCTGAGTTGCCAGGGCTGGCAATCGAGAAGCACTTCTACGACGTCGTCGTCGTCGGCGCCGGCGGCGCCGGCCTGCGCGCGGCGATCGAGGCGCACGAGCAGGGCGCGCGCACGGCGATCGTCTGCAAGTCGCTGCTGGGCAAGGCGCACACCGTCATGGCCGAGGGCGGCATCGCGGCCTCGATGGGCAACGTCTACCCCGAGGACAACTGGCAGGTGCACTTCCGCGACACCATGCGCGGCGGCAAGATGCTCAACCACTGGCGGATGGCGCAGCTGCACGCGCAGGAGGCGCCCGACCGGGTCCGCGAGCTCGAGGACTGGGGCGCGCTGTTCGACCGCACGCCGGCGGGCCTCATCTCCCAGCGCGACTTCGGTGGGCACCGCTTCGCTCGCCTGGCCCATGTCGGCGACCGCACCGGCCTGGAGCTCATCCGCACCCTCCAGCAGCGCGCCGTACAGCTCGGCATCGACGTCTTCATGGAGTGCACCGTCACCAAGCTGCTCACCGACGACGAGCACGGCATGGTCGGCGCATTCGGCTACCGCCGCGAGTCCGGTGAGTTCATCGTCTGGCAGTCGCCCGCGGTCATCCTCGCCACCGGCGGCATCGGCAAGTCCTACAAGGTCACGTCGAACTCGTGGGAGTACAGCGGCGACGGCCACTCGCTCGCACTGAAGGCCGGCGCGACGCTGGTCAACATGGAGTTCGTCCAGTTCCACCCGACGGGCATGGTCTGGCCGCTGTCGGTGAAGGGGCTGCTGATCACCGAGTCGGTCCGTGGCGAGGGCGGTGTCCTCAAGAACTCCGAGGGCAAGCGCTTCATGTTCGACTACATCCCGGAGTACTTCAAAGCCGAGACGGCCGATAACGAGGCCGAGGCCGACCGCTGGTACGACGACCACAGCAACAACCGCCGGCCACCCGAGCTGCTCCCCCGCGACGAGGTCGCCCGGGCGATCAACTCCGAGGTCAAGGCCGGCCGGGGATCGCCGCACGGCGGCGTGTTCCTCGACATCGCGAGCCGGCGTACTGCTGAGGACATCAAGCGGCGACTGCCGTCGATGTACCACCAGTTCAAGGAGCTCGCCGAAGTCGACATCACCAAGGAGCCGATGGAGGTCGGTCCGACCTGCCACTACGTCATGGGTGGCGTCGAGGTCGAGCCCGACACTGCTGCCGCGAAGATCAGGGGCTTGTACGCCGCGGGCGAGGTGGCCGGCGGCATGCACGGTTCCAACCGGCTCGGCGGCAACTCGCTGTCGGACCTGCTGGTGTTCGGTCGCCGCGCCGGTGCGTCGGCCGCCTCCCACGCCGCCGAGCAGAAGGCGACGACGCCGCGGGTCACCGACGAGGCGCTCGCCGCAGCCCGCACCGCGGCACTGGCACCGCTCGAGCGACAGGGCGGGGAGAACCCGTACACGATCCATGCCGAGCTGCAGGAGTCGATGAACGCTCTCGTCGGGATCATCCGCACCGAGAGCGAGCTGCAGCAGGCGCTCGACAAGATCGCCAGCCTGAAGCAGCGCATCCAGAACCTCTCCGTCGAGGGCAAACGCCGCTACAACCCGGGCTGGCACCTCGCCCTCGACCTGCCCAACATGCTCACCGTCTCCGAGTGCATCGCGAAGGCCGCGCTCGAACGGCACGAGAGCCGCGGCGGCCACACGCGCGACGACCACCCGACTCCGTCGCCGGAGTGGGGGGCGCTCAACCTGATCTGCAGCGAGGCCGACGGCAGCGTGAGCCTCACGCGCCAGCCGCTCCCGCAGATGCCCGACGACCTCGCCACCCTGTTCAAGGAGACGCCCGCATGACGTACCAGGCCAAGCTGCGCGTCTGGCGGGGCGACGCCGAGGGCGGCGGCCTGCGCGACTACACCGTCGAGGTCAACGAGGGCGAGGTCGTCCTCGACATCATCCACCGGCTTCAAGCCACGCAGGCCGGGGATCTGGCCGTGCGCTGGAACTGCAAGGCCGGCAAGTGCGGCTCGTGCAGCGCCGAGATCAACGGCCGACCGCGGCTGTTGTGCCTGACGCGCATGGGCGACTTCGACGAGAACGAGGTCGTCACGATCACGCCGATGCGCACATTCCCGGTGATCCGCGACCTCGTCACCGACGTCTCGTACAACTACGAGAAGGCGGCATCCATCCCCGGCTTCGTGCCCAGGGAGAAGGGGCCGGACGGCGTACACCGCATGCAGCAGGTCGACGTCGAGCGCTCGCAGGAGTTCCGCAAGTGCATCGAGTGCTTCCTCTGCCAGGACGTCTGCCACGTCGTGCGCGACCACGAGGACAACAAGAAGGTGTACGCCGGCCCGCGCTTCCTCATGCGCATCGCCGAGCTCGACATGCACCCGCTCGACAACCTCGACCGCCGCAAGGTCGCCCAGGAGAACTTCGGCCTCGGCATGTGCAACATCACCAAGTGCTGCAGCGAGGTCTGCCCCGAGGGCATCCACATCACCGACAACGCGCTGATCCCGCTCAAGGAGCGCGTCGTGGACCGCAAGTACGACCCGCTGACCTGGCTCGGCGCCAAGATCGGCCGCCGCCCGCACCCCTAAGCGAGGAGGCGGCGGAGCTCGGGGACGAGCGGGAGGTCGACGGGGATCCACGGGACGTCATCGAGCTCGGCCGCGGTCAGCCAGCGGTGCTCGTCGTGGTCCACGAGCGTGAGCGCGCCCGCGACGATGCGACACACGTAGACGCGCAGCACGGCGGTGTCGCCGATCGGCAGGTCCCCGCCGAGCCGCATGCCTACAGATGCCTCAATCCCGAGCTCCTCACGGAGCTCACGCACCAGCGCCTGCTCGTCGGACTCGCCCTCGTCGACCTTTCCACCGGGGAACTCCCACAGCCCGGCCAGCGCCGGCGGCCCGGTACGCCGGCTCACGAGCACGCTGGACGGGTCGTCCCGCAGCAGGGCGGCTCCGACGACGGCGACCAGGCGCTGCGCGGGGGACGGCACGCAGCGAGCCTTCCGCACGCCGGCCGGACGTGTCGACCGACATGTGGCATCTGCCGCGCCGTACGCACAGGCGGGCCATTTCCGGAATGGCCCCTCTGGGGGGTCCACTTTTGCCACATCCGTGCCGACCTCTAGGACGTGGCAGAGCGCCGCGCACCGCGAGGGGGACCTGTCATGAACGACGTGAAGCGACTGGCCCGGTGGGACGGCTGGTGCGACCCGTGCGAGATTGAGCGTCCCCTGATCCTGACCGAGACCGGCCGCGGCCTCCGCGCCTGGCTGCGCGGAACCGGTCGCGAGGACCGGCTGCTCACGCTCATCTGCGGCGTCTGCGGCGAGTGGCAGGCCGTCCCGTACGACGAGCCCGACGTGCCCGAGTCCGAGCTCCACCCGCGTGCGCCGATCGCCGCGACCCAGCCCGTGGGTGTGCACCAGATCGTGCTGTGCAGCGTCGAGTCGACCGCCTACCCCATCGAGCCGTCCACGCCCGGCCCTCGCACGCCTCCCCCGATCAGGACCGACGAGTTCACCCTGGCACTGGTCTCCGCCGGCCTGGACCTGGTCTCCGCCGGCCGCCGCTGACCTGAACTGCTGACCTCGGAGGAACCGGGACAACCCGCCGGTGTGGCGACCCGGTTACTCCGAGATCAGGTGATCGCCGCTTAACCGTCCACAGCCGCGTCGCGCCTGCGGTGCCGCCCGGCTGCGGTCACCTAGCGTCCTTTGCGTGACCCGCCCGCTCTCCCCACCTCGTGACGCGCAGCGCTCACGCGTCTACCGCGCCGAGGACGACTGGTCGGCCCGGCTCGACGCTGCCCGCCGCGGCGCGCCCTTGGCGACGGTCGCCGGCAGCTCCGTGCTGCTGCCGACCGAGCTGCGGTTCGGGGAGCTCGCCGCGGCCCGCAGCTACGCGGCGCGCGTCCTCGGACTGCCTCCGGTCGGCGCGCTGGCGGGTCCGATCGCCGCGCCCGAGCTTCGCCCCCGCCGCGGGCAGCGCGCGGCCCACTGGGAGCCGCCCGGCGTCATCGCCCTTCCGATCCCCGAGCACGGCGTGCCCTGGGCGCTGCGGGAGTGCGTCCTGCTCCACGAGCTCGCGCACCACGTCGCCGAGACCGCGGGCCTGGCCAGCGGTCACCGAGCGCCGTACCCCGCCGTTCTGCTCGTGCTCGTCGGCGCTGCGCTCGGTGACGAGGCAGCGTTCGCCCTGCGCGTTGCGTACGCCGAGCACGAGGTCGAGGTGGGGGTGCTGTGAGCGAGGACCGGCTGGTTGACCGCGTCGGCAAGCTCCTCGCGCAGGCCGAGGGCACCGACAACGAGCACGAGGCGGCTGCCTTTGTCGAGCGTGCGCAGCAGCTCGCGACCGAGCACGCGGTGGACCTCGAGCTGGCGCGGGCGCGACAGCGTGACCGGCAGCACCGCGGCGGCGGCGAGCCGCTCGTCCAGGAGCGTCTGGCGGTCGGCGAGCGTGGCCGTCGCGGCAACCGCCACCGCGTGCTGCTCTACACGGCCGTCGCGTTCCCGAACGACGTCATGGTCAACGTCGCCCACGACAGCAGCTACGTCCTCGGCTTCGGTCACCGCGCCGACCTCGACGTCGTCGAGCGGCTCTGGACGTCGCTCGTCGTGCAGATGGCCGCGGCCGCGCAGCGCCGCATGGACCAGGGGGAGCACCGGGCGGCTGGCATCAGCGGCCTGTCCTGGCGGCTGTCGTTCTACGACGGCTTCATCGAAGCGGTCGGCGAGCGTCTGCAGCGGGCTCGCGAGCGCGTTGTCGAGCAGGCGCGTCCGAGTGAGCAGACCGGCGAGCCGTCCGCGGCGCTCGTGCTGCGCGAGAAGAGCGAGCGGGTGAAGTCGTTCTACGAGACCGCCTCCGACGCCCGCGGCTCATGGCGCGGCGCCGGTGCCGGCCGCACCCGGAGCAGCCGTGCTGCCCGCAGCTCCGGTCGCACCGACGGAGCCCGCGCCGACCTTGGGCAGCCTGGCCTGCGGCAGCGCGGCCAGCTCGGAGCGTGACCTGACCCGGTAGGACTGGGTCGCCAGCCAGTTCACCGAGTACGCCCTCACCCTGTCGGCGACAAAGCCCGCGGGCGACAGCACGTCGATGAGCTACGCCGGCATGGTCAACGACGATCGGCCGGTCCGCCGTCAGGCGGACGACACCAACGAGGCGGTCACGACGACGTTGTCCAGGTAGTGGCCGCTGCCCTTGTCGAACGGGCCGCCGCAGGTGATGAGGCGAAGCGCTGCATGGGCGGTGTTGCCGTAGACGAGCGCAGTCGGGAAGTCGGCCTTCCGGAACCGCCGTACGTCGTCGACGGCGAAGACCGCGATCGAGCCGTCGGCGCGAGCGATGCGGATCGTGTCGCGCGGTCGGAGCTCACCGAGCCGGAAGAAGACCGACGGACCGCCCTGCTTGGAGTCGATGTGGCCGACGAGGACGGCCGGTCCGATCGAGCCGGGCGTGGGTGAGTACCGGTACCAGCCGGCCTGGTCGTAGTGCGGCCCGGGTGGCGGTACCGCGACCGACCCGTCGGCGGCCTGGCCAAGGATGAGCAGGGGCGTGCTCACCTTGATCGAGGGGATGACCAGCCGGGTGGGCGCCGAGGCAGCCAGCGGGGTGGCGATGACCGTCGCAGTCGATGACGGGGCCGGCGCCGAGGCCTGCACGGACGGAGGCGATGACGAGCTGGCCGCCGGCGCCGCTGATGCCGGCTGGACCTGGCGCTGCTGGTGCGTCGTCACGACAGCGACGCAGGCGAGCCCGGCCACAGCAAAGGCGGCGGATGTCAGCGCCCTCGAAGGGCGCCGTCGCGGGATGAGCGCCGCTACGCGCATCGCCGCGGGTGACGGGCAGGCGCCAGCCGACGCCGCGGGGCGGCGAGCGCGGCGGCGAGCAGGAGCCCGCCACCGACCTGCAGCAGGAGGAGGTGCTCGACCCCGGCCGTCGATCCGCCACCTGCCTGCACCCCACCCGTCGGGACCTGAGTGACCTGCGGCGGGCCACCCGGGCCGGTCGTCTCACCGGACACGTCAGGTCCAGGAGTCGCGCTGACCGTTGCGGTCGGCGTCGGCACGGCAACGACCGGAGCGATGGTCGAGCCGGCACTGGGCACCGCGCCGGGCGTCGGCGAACCTGTCGGCGATGCGGTCGGCGTACTCGTCGGTGATGCGCTGGGAGTGAGCGAAGGCGTAGGTGACGGCGATGCGGCCGGCGCCGTGATGTTGGTCGTGATGGTCGCCCGGCACGTCACGGTGCTGCCGCCGGGGTTGCCGGTGCCGTTGCACTGGTTGACGCGGATCGCGATGGCGGGTGCCACGTTCGACGTGCCGACGGCGCAGTCGACGGTGCCGCCGCCTCCGTTCGCCGAGCCGTTGCACTGGGTCACGGTCGCGCCGGACGTCGTTGCCGGGAACGGCGAGCAGTTGACCGTGCCACCGCCGCCACCGCCCGAGCCGACGCACTGGTTCACGGTCGCCGCCGTCACCGGGGACGCCCCTGGCGTGTCAGAGCTGATGTTGTTCGTGACGGTGACCGTGCAGGTGATCGGGTGCGCGGCGTCGTTGTCGGAGCTGTTGCACTGCGTCACGTCCGTGACGAGGTCGACGGAGCTGCTCGAGAACGTCCCGTTGCCGGACGGGCAGGGGTCGAGCGAGCACTGACGCGTCACGGTCGTCGTCGAGGACGTCGTACCGGAGCTGATCGTGTTGACCACGTCGACGGTGCAGCTCATGCCGGTGGTCGCTCCGGCCGGTCCCGGTCCGACGTTGTTGCACTGGTTGACCGCGATCACAGCCGCCTGCGCCGGCGTCGCGGACAGGCTGAGGACGCCTGTGGACAGTCCGGTGGTGAGAAGGACTGCGACCGCGAAGGGCGCCCAGATCCGACGACGGGCATGGCGTGCAGAGGTGGACGTGGGCATCGATCCGGCCGTTCGCTAGGGAACGCGTCAAGCCACAAAGGGCAACCGGGCACGCGTCACAACAAGAACGGCAGGGAGCCGCAACCTCATTGCTACCCCGAATCCCCCCTAAGTCAACGCGTTCCGTCGCTTAAGAAGCAGCGCGCCGATGCCGAGGATCAGCGCCGCGATCAGGGGCCGCAATAACGCAGATCCCGTCGCCGGCAGCTCGCCAGCAGGCGGCTGCGCGGACGGTGGCGCCGCGGCAGGCGCGCCACCTGCGGCGCCAGGAACATGCGGGCGTACGACGACGCGCACCGGCGTGGTGCCGTTGGCGACAACGAGCAGGTGGCGGGCCTGGCGGGCCGAGGTCACCCGACCGCCCGTCACGACGGCGTCGTAGCCCCCTGGGTAGTGCCGCTGAGGCACGAACACGTCCGTCGGTCCCACGCCGGACTTCGGTGCGTAGGTCAGATCCATGGTCTTCGTAGCGACGTTCCACGACAGGGACTGCGGCGTCCCCGCGATCGCCTGCGGGTAGGGGCGGATCAGCACGTCCGCCTTCGGCGCCTTCAGCGTCGACAGGTCGTCGTCCTTGGCGAACATGCCCTCCGACGCGGGGTTGCCGGTCGGGTCGTTCCACACCTTGTAGGCCCAGTACATCCAGCCGATCAGCCGCTCGTCGGCGAGCGCTGTCATCCGAGCGAGGTCGTCGACGGCGTCGTGCGAGCCGTACTCGGTGAGAAGCGTCCCGCCACCCATCTCGGCGCGCTGCGTCTCGGCGTTGTCCATCACGCGCGGCTCGTTGAACTGGCAGTCGGGGTCGCCGGGGATGACGCTGCCGCCCGCGAACGCCGGCAGGCACGCGTAGTCATGCCAGGACAGCGCGACCTGCGGGTCGTCGATGTGCCCGAAGTGGCTGGTCGACACGGCGTTGAAGAAGAACTGCGGCTCGTACCAGACCAGGTTGCCGCGATCCTTCGTCCGGATCGCGGCTCGGACGTGGTCGTAGAACTCCTGCAGCTTCGCGTCGAACTGCGGGCACCCGTTCGGGTTGGCGCAGGTGAGCGCCTGGCTGCCGGCCGACGGCTCGTTGAACAGGTCGTAGCCCATGAGGTACGGCTGGTTCGCCCACCGGTCGGCGACGGCCACCCAGCCGGCGGCGTACCGGTCCCAGAGCCCGTCGGTGTCGGCCCAGAGGTTGTCGAAGGTGCGCGCCAGGGCGGGGGTGAAGTAGTTGGCGAAGAAGCTGCCGGTGGGGACGAAGGGCACCCCGTCGTCGTGCACGGCCCACTCCGGGAACCCCTCGCCGGTGAACCGCTCGTTGTAGTCGTCCTGGTGGAAGTCGAGCAGCACGTAGATCTGCTGCGCCGCCAGCAGCTTGACGATGCGGTCGACCTTGTCGAGGTAGGCGTGGTCGATCACCCCGGGCTGCGGCATGACACCCGCGAACAGCACGCCCAGGCGCACCCCGTTGAAGCCGTTGTCGGCCAGGAAGGCGGCATCCTTCGCGGTGAAGCCCTCAGCGGTGTCGGGGGCGATGTACGGCGCGTGCTTCCAGACGGCGTTCACCCCGTGCACGACGACGGTCCGGCCCGCGGCGTCGACGAGCCACCGCCCTTCGTGCCGCAGCTGCGCAGGGGCGGGCGCGGCGGTGGCCGTGCTCACGAGCGGTGCCGCCACGAGCGCGGCAACGACGGATGCCAGAGCGAGCCGCCGGGCCATTCGGGGGATGTCCACGGGCCATCGTCGATCTCCCCGCCTCGGGGCGCAACCTCGCCCCGATCCGGGCGGGTTCGCGGCTCAAGTCCAGGCGTGATGGTGACGACCTTCAAGCCATGCGGATCCTTGTGGTCGACGACGACCTGAGCGTCCGACGTCTCGTCTCGGTGCAGCTCGGCCTGGCCGGCCACGAGGTGCACATCGCGGAGGACGGCCCCGCCGCCCTGCTCGCCATCTCCAGCATCGAGCCGGACCTGGTGGTTCTGGACGTGCGGATGCCCGAGATGAACGGTTGGCAGGTGTTGAAGGCCCTGCGCGCCCAGCCTGCCTACGAGCAGCTGCCGGTCCTCATGCTCACCGCTGCCGCCGAGTCGTCAGAGGTCGAGCTCAGCTACGCCCTGGGTGCCTCCGCAGTCATCGGCAAGCCGTACGACGGAGACCGGCTGGCCCAGATGGTCGAGACGCTCATCCTGCAGTCGCACGTCCTGAACTAGTCACCCGCACTCCACCCCACAGACTGAGGCGCACCGGTCTGTCGTGACACGATCGCGCGGTGCTGACCGTGTGGCGCAAGGCCTTCGCCGAACTGCTCGGCACGGCCCTGCTGGTGGCCACCGTCGTGGGCTCCGGCATCGCTGCCGAGCGACTGAGCCCCGATGACGTCGGCCAGCAGCTCCTGGAGAACTCGCTCGTCACCGGCGCCGCCTTGACGGCGCTCATCCTGGCGCTGGGTCCGGTGTCCGCCGCATTCAACCCGGTGGTGACGCTGGCTGAGCGCGCGCTGGGCGCGATCAGCAGCCGCGACGCCGTGGTGTTCATCGCGGCCCAGCTCAGCGGTGGAGCTCTGGGCTGCGTCCTCGCGAACCTCATGTTCGACCTCAGCGCTATCAACCTGTCCGAGCATGACCGGTCCGGTGGCGGGCTGTGGCTGGGAGAGGTGGTCGCGACGTTCGGGCTGCTGCTCGTCATCTTCGGTGTCGTCCGCTCCGGGCGAGCGCACCTCGTCTCGTTCGCCGTGGGCGGTTACATCACTGCGGCGTACTGGTTCACGTCCTCGACGTCGTTCGCCAACCCCGCCGTCACTCTCGCAAGGACGCTGTCCGACACCTTCGCAGGCATCGCGCCCGGGTCGGTCACCGGCTTCGTCGCGATGCAGCTGCTCGGAGCGGCGCTGGGAGTCGGTGCCGTGGTGCTGCTGTACCCGAACGCCCGGGAGGTGGCCCAGGAGGTCGCGCACCTCGACCACATCCCGGACCAGGGACGCGGCTGACCGCGACGAGCATCAGACGTTGACGCGGACATGGCGAGCGCGACGTCCGCGAACGTAACCGCGCACGGTCGCGCCTGACACCCCAACGACGGGCACAGCGCAACGCGATCGACGCTGGCCAGCCAGGCCGCGACGCGTCGATGGTGCTCGTGCTGTTCGACGGTCAGCGCGATGAGCACGTCGGCGTCGAGCAGATAGGTCGTCACTCCTCGTCGAGCGCAGCCGCGACGTCATCAGAGGTAAGCCGGCGCCCGATGCTCACCACGGGGAAGCCCGACGTGCCATCGGTCCGAACGACGACCGGCTCGTCCAGCTGACCCAGCCCTCGGGCAGTGAGCTCTGCGAGTGTGGCGGACAGGGACTGGCCACGGGCCTTGGCGAGCTCCTGGGCCCGCCGATGGACGGCCGGCGGGAGGTCGACGGTGGTGCGCACGTATGCATCGTGTGTGCACCACTAGTGATGCACACACTCCGATGTGACCGGAACTCCCCGCCGTCGCCGTCGTGGGATGGTCAAGGGAGGACGACGAACCTCCTGCCCTGCAGTGACTTGAGCACATCGAAGTGGCGACGATCGAGCGTCAGGATCGTGCGAGTGTCGAAGCGCTTGGCGAGCAGGACCAACGAGGCATCCGTGACGCCGATCTCCTGATCGCTGTACTTCTGCACGAGCTGCGCGCACGCGGCGATGTCAGCAGCAGTCAAGGCTGGCAGCTCGTAGGCGCCCGAGCCCAGCTCCCCCAGGACGGCCAACTCAGCCGAGACACCGACCCTGGCGGCCAGGAGGTAGTCGAGCTCAGCAATGACGAAGGGCGAGACGATCAGTGGCTCGGTCGCCGCCTCGACGGCAGCCTTGACGCGCTCGTGCGCCGGCTCGGCCGCGTTGAAGTAGGCGAGCAGCCCGCTCGTGTCAGCGATCACCGCGTGCCGAAGCCCGCCAGCAGCTCATCGACGTGCTCGGCGATCGCAGGCCCATCGATGATGGCCGCTCGCGGCAACGGCCGACTCAGGCCGGCGGCAAGGGCCAGCCGGATGACCTCGGCCTCTGCGATCCCTCGGCGACGGGCTTCGCGCTCGACCTCTGCTTTCAGCTCGTCGGGAAGGTAGAGGGTGGTCTTGACAGACATACCACATATGGTACCACCGGTGGCAGTCGCCTCCACGGCGCCGCGGCCAAGACGCCGCTCGCCGTACGGATCAACTTCTGGAAGCTCGGGCGTGCGGTCCCGGAAGTTGATCCGTATGAGTCCAGTGGCGGGCCGTCGTACGGATCAACTTCCGCACGGCTGAGCCTGGCGTTTCAGAAGTTGATCCGCAGGGCGCCGCGAGCGGCCGAGCGGGCCGGTGGCCGCCGCGGCCTACCCCTGGCTCTTAAACGTTGAAGCGGAACTCCACGACGTCGCCGTCCTGCATGACGTAGTCCTTGCCCTCCATGCGCGCCTTGCCTACGGAGCGCGCAGCGGCGACGGAGCCCGCCGCGACCAGGTCGTCGAAGCCGATGACCTCGGCCTTGATGAAGCCCTTCTGGAAGTCGGTGTGGATCACGCCGGCGGCCTCGGGTGCCGTGGCGCCCTTGCGGATCGTCCAGGCGCGAGCCTCCTTCGGCCCCGCGGTCAGGTACGTCTGCAGCCCCAGCGTGTCGAAGCCGACCCGCGCCAGCTGGTTCAGCCCCGACTCCTCCTGGCCCATGGACTGCAGCAGCTCCAGGGCGTCGGCTGCGTCCATCTCGATGAGCTCCATCTCGACCTTGGCATCCATGAAGACCGCCTCGGCCGGCGCGACGAGCGCGGCGAGCTCGGCCCGCAGCTCGGCGTTGGGCAGCTCCTCCTCGTCGAGGTTGAAGACGTAGAGGAACGGCTTGGCCGTCAGCAGGTGCAACTCGCGCAGCGGCTCCCGGTCGACGCCGGAGGCGAAGACGGTCTGGCCGGAGTCCAGGATCTCCTGCGCCCGTCGTACGGCCTCGAGCTGAGGGACGACGTCCTTCTTGATCCGCGCTTCCTTCTCCAGCCGCGGGATGACCTTCTCGACCGTCTGCATGTCTGCGAGGATCAGCTCGGTGTTGATGGTCTCGATGTCGTCCTTCGGCGAGACCCGGCCCTCGACGTGCACGACGTTCTCGTCGGTGAACACCCGGATGACCTGGCAGATGGCGTCGCTGTCGCGGATGTTCGCGAGGAACTTGTTGCCGAGCCCCTCACCCTCGCTGGCGCCACGGACGATGCCGGCGATGTCGACGAACGACACGACCGCGGGGATCTGCTTCTCGCTGCTGAACACCTCGGCGAGCTTGGCGATCCGGTCGTCCGGAACGCCGACCACGCCGATGTTCGGCTCGATGGTGGCGAAGGGGTAGTTGGCGGCCAGGACGTCGTTCTTCGTCAGGGCGTTGAACAGCGTGCTCTTGCCGACGTTGGGCAGGCCGACGATGCCGATGCTGAGGGACACGCCGTACGACGCTACCGGCCGCCCTGGGGCAGGAACGCCCCCGTCGACGCCGAAGTACACCCCCAGGGGGATACATGAGTCGCAAGGGGCTGGCCGCGCTTGGCGCGGTTGTCGCAGTTGGCATGACCGGAGTACCGGCGGATGCTGGGCCGTACGCCGGCCAGCACCGGTACGTCGACACGATCAAGGTCTCGATCCACGGAGCGGACGGCGCGACCTGGAACATCCAGGTCGCCGCTCGGGTCGCCGGCGCCGTGCAGTCTGAGGACGACACGCCACTCCTCGTCACGCTCGACCGCTGCGTTGGAAAGGACTGCCTTGCTGTCGGACGCTGGCGCCAGGCCATGACGAACGGGCGAGCGGACGTCGCGGACGACCTGTCGACGGGGACCATCGAAAGCACGGTGATGGGCGTTCCCGTCAAGGTCTCGCTGACGGCGACGACGCAGCTGCCCATCGCCAACAGCGTGAACTTCGGCTTCCAGTCCAACGACCCGACGTACGTGCACCCACGTGCGGACTACGGGAAGTCGGCCACCGGCACGCTGTTGCTCGGTCGGCTGGCCTGCAAGGTGACCTCCGGCGTGCTCGGCGAGGCAGTCTTCCGGGCCGACACCAACGGGCCCAACGGGGACAGCCGGACGGCGCCACCGAGGACCTGGCCGGTCGGCATGCTCGGCGCCCGCGCCTCCTGCTGAGCGCGTCTCGCCTGATCTGTCGCACCCGCGTGGCACCTTCGGGGCCATGACCGTCTTCCTCGCTCTGCTCGTCGGCCTCGGTGTCGGCGTCGTCCTCGGTCGGTTCCTCGCCCGGCGTGACGAGACCACGCTCGCCGCGTCCTTCGAGGGCATCGCCGCGCGCGCATTGCGCGGCGAGTCCGAGCGCGACCTCGCCCACCAGCAGCAGTCGGTGCGCCAGCTCGTTGAGCCGCTGCGAGAGCAGCTCGGCCGGGTCGAGGGGCAGCTGCGCGGGCTCGAGACCGAGCGCGCCCGCGCGTTCGGCGAGCTGAGCAAGCAGGTCGACACCGTGCGGCAGAGCTCGGAGCTCCTCGGTCGCGAGACCGCGTCCCTGGTCAACGCCCTGCGCAAGCCGCAGGCCCGTGGGCAATGGGGCGAGATGCAGCTGCGCCGGGTCGTCGAGCACGCCGGCATGCTCGAGCGCTGCGACTTCGACGAGCAGGCGACCGTGCGAGACGCGGACGGGCGTGCGCTGCGCCCCGACCTCGTGGTGCGACTGGCCGGCAAGCGGTCTGTCGTCGTCGACGCGAAGGTCACGCTCGCGGCGTACCTCGAAGCGGCCGAGACGACCGACGAAGCCTTTCGCGAAGAGCGGCTGGTCGCGCACGCCCGGCACCTGCGGCAGCACGTCGACCGGCTCGCCGAGAAGGCCTACTGGCAGCAGTTCCCCGACGCGCCGGAGTTCGTGGTGCTGTTCGTGCCGGGCGAGGCCTTCCTGGCGCCCGCGCTGGAGCGCGACCCGGCGTTGCTCGAGCACGCCTACGCCCGGCGGGTGCACATCGCAACACCGACGACTCTCGTGTCCCTGCTGCGTGCGGTGGCCTACGCGTGGCAGCAGCACTCGCTGACCGAGAACGCGCAGGAGGTGTTCCACGCCGGCAAGGAGCTCTACCAGCGGCTGAGCACCCTCGGGGGCCACGTCGACAAGCTCGGGCGGTCGCTCAACACTGCGGTCACCGACTACAACAAGACGGTCGCCTCCATGGAGCGCAACCTGCTCCCCTCGGCGCGACGGATGTCCGACCTCGGGGTGGCACACGATGAGCTGGCCGGACCGCGCGCGGTCGACGCCGTTGCGGCACGCCTCGTCTCGCCCGAGCTGACCCTCGTGCCCGTCCAGGACGAGCGCCTCAGCTCGTGACCTCTCAGCCTCGCGGGTCGATGCCGAGCTCGGTGCAGTGGTCGCAGGCCGCCTTGGCGATCACGTTGGCCGGGGTCGCACCGGTCTGTCTCGGACCGGCCATCAGGCGACGGGCGATCTCCGGCGGGTCGTCGCAGCCGACGTCGCGCAGGTGCTGCCACGCCTCACGCGCGAGCCGCGCGGCGTCCTCCTCCGGCAGACCGGGGTCAGCGGTACGCGCGGCGGAGGCCACGCGCTCGGGGTCATACGACGGCTCAGGCTGCGACACGTCGGGACACGCTAGACGCGCTTGAGTCGGCTGTCGCGGCGGTACCGTTTCGGAGTGACGACGTGGACTGACGCTGATGCGTCCGGCCTGCCTGCACCGGAGGCCCCGGTCTCCCACCTGCACGGCGTGCACGTCGTCGACCGGCGCGGGCTGACCGCGGTCGGTGCCGTGACGGTCGCGCTGCTCCTCGGCGCGGCCGGCGGCTTCATCGACGTGATGACCGGGCAAGGCCTGCGCACCGTCTTCGCGGTCTGCTTCATCGCCGGGTGCGCGTTCGCCGCGTTGAAGGTCCACCGCGAGGACCTCGCCGCTACCGTCGTGATGCCGCCGCTGGTCTACGCCGCGATCGCGCTGCTGGCCGGGGTGTTCTCGCAGACCGTAGCCGTCGGCGGGTTCCTGACCCGCAACGCCCTCGAGCTGGCGGTGTCGCTCGTGCTCGGCGCGCCGGTGCTGCTCACCGCGACCGGCCTCGCCTTCGCGATCGCCGTGGTGCGCGGCTTCATCGGCCGCCGCCCGGCGACCGCCGACGACGACGTGATCAACGGCGAGTAGTCCGCATCAGGGCTCGTGATGCGGACAGCTCGCCGTTGATCAAGAAAGTGCGGGCTCGGGTCACGCAGACGGCGCAGCCGCGGCACGCAGGTCGCGGCGGAGCTCGGGCGGCAGCGCGAACAGCAGGCTCTCCTTCGCCGACTCCACCTCGGTGACGTCACCGAACCCGCGCGCCGAGAGCCAGTCGAGGACGCCGCTGACCAGCTCCTCGGGCACGGACGCACCGCTCGTTACCCCGACCGTGCGGACGCCCTCGAGCCACCCCGGGTCGATCTCGTCGGCGCCGTCGACCAAGTATGCGGACGACGCGCCGGCGTCGAACGCCACCTCGACGAGCCGGACGCTGTTGGAGGAGTTGCGGGAGCCCACGACGATGACGAGCTCGGACTCGGCGGCGATCTCCTTGACCGCGACCTGCCGGTTCTGCGTGGCGTAGCAGATGTCGGCCGACGGCGGGCCCTGCAGCAGGGGGAAGCGCTCGCGCAGCGCCTCGACCGTCACCTCGGTCTCGTCGACAGAAAGCGTCGTCTGCGACAGGTAGGCGACCTTGGCCGGGTCGCGGATCTGGACGGCGGCCGCCTCCTCGATGCCGTCGACGAGGTGGATGTGCTCGGGCGCCTGACCGGTCGTACCGACGACCTCTTCGTGGCCCTCGTGGCCGATCAGCACGATGTCGAGGTCGTCGGCGGCGAAGCGCTTCGCCTCGAGGTGCACCTTGGTGACGAGCGGGCAGGTCGCGTCGATCGTCTTCAGTCCCCGGGCCGCCGCCTCCGTGTGCACCGTCGGTGCCACGCCGTGCGCCGAGAACACAACCGTCGCGCCCTCCGGCACGTCTGCGGTCTCCTCGACGAAGACCGCTCCGCGGGCCTCCAGCGTGCGCACCACATGGGCGTTGTGGACGATCTGCTTGCGGACGTAGACGGGGGCGCCGTACAGCTCGAGGGCCCTCTCGACCGTCTGCACAGCCCGGTCGACACCGGCGCAGTAGCCGCGCGGACGGGCGAGCAGGACCCGGCCCCGGGCGGGGGTGGAGGGGGTCGCCGTCATGACCTCCAGGCTACGCCGGACGGCGCGCGCGGCCCCCGGGCGTGTGAGACCTGAGCGGTCAGGGCACGCTGGTGGGGACCCCGGCAACAGGAGGATCCCCCCGTCATGGCCAGTCCCGTCCCGAAGAACGTCGCCGCCGTCCTCGGGCTCGTGCCCACCGTCCTCGGCAGCGTGCGCCGCCTGCCGCAGAAGGCGGTGCAACTGCCCGTCCTGGCCGTCGGCACGGCACTGTCGGGCCTCGACGCCGCCAAGCGCGAGTACGACGACCTGGCCGACCGTGGCGAGCGGCTCCTCGCACGGCTGCGCGGCACGTCGTTCGATGAGCTCGAGGACAAGGTCGAGGACTCGCTGGCGGGCACGCCGGTCGCCGGGCTCTACGACATGGCGGAGGACGCCCTCGAGGACGTCGCGGAGTCGATCGCGCGCGTCGCGAAGAACCTCAACACCAGCGCGATCGCCAACGCCAAGGAGGGGGTGGCCACCACCGCGGTACGCGTTGCCGAGCAGGCTGAGGCCGACAAGGCGGTCCAGGAGACGCTGCCGGTCGATGAGCCGCCAAAGTCTGCACAGAGCGCACCTGGGAGCCCGGCGAAGGTCGACTCCGCGGCGACGCCCGAGGTCATCGAGCAGGTAGAGAAGATCGCGGGCAACGTCGACGCGCCGCTGATCACCGACCACAGCGAGCTGCCGCTCCCCGACTACGACCACATGACCCTCGGCTCCTTGCGCGGCCGGCTGCGCAGCCTCGACATGCAGCAGCTCGTGCAGCTGCGCGACTACGAGAAGTCCAAGGGCGACCGCTTGCCCGTCGTGACGATGCTCGACAACCGCATCGCGAAGCTCGCGAACGGCGAGAGCACTCCCACGGGGGTCGTTGCGGAGACCCCGTCTCCGAAGGCGTCCACCGAGGACAAGCCGCCGAAGCAGCTCGGCGCCACCGCGGCCGCGAAGAACAGCAGCAGCCCGCCGCGCACCAAGGTCCGCATCACGTAACGCCGCTCCGTAGGGTGCGGGGGTGGCCCTCGAGAACAGCGCTGAGGCACCGCTCCCGGTCCGGACGGTGGCTCGCTCGATCGCGGAGTGGGTCGGCCGTCTCGGCCGGGTGTGGGTCGAGGGTCAGGTGACCCAGCTGAACAACCGGCCGGGCACGGTCTTCCTGACGTTGCGCGATCCCGTCGCCGACGTCAGCCTGTCGGTGACCTGCTCGAGAAGCGTGTACGACGGCGTCGTGCCTGCGCTCACCGAGGGAAGTCGCGTCGTCATCCACGCGCAGCCGGTGGTGCACCTGCTCCGCGGCTCGCTGCAGCTGCAGGCGCTGGACATCCGACCGGTCGGCGTCGGTGAGCTGCTCGCGCGGCTCGAGCGCCTCAAGGGCGTGCTGCGCGCCGAGGGCCTGTTCGATGCCGATCGCAAGAAGCCGCTGCCGTTCCTGCCCCGCACTGTCGGCCTGGTCACGGGTCGGGCGAGTGCGGCGGAACGCGACGTCCTCGAGAACGCCCGGCGTCGCTGGCCGGCTGTGCGGTTCGACGTCCGCAGCGTGGCAGTGCAGGGCCACTTGGCCGTCGAGCAGTGCATCGCCGCGATCGCCGCTCTCGACCGCGAGCCGGACGTCGACGTCATCGTCATCGCGCGCGGCGGCGGCAGCGTCGAGGATCTGCTGCCGTTCAGCGACGAGGCACTCTGCCGGGCGGTCGCGGCCTGCCGCACACCCGTGGTCAGCGCGATCGGCCACGAGCCCGACAGCCCGCTCCTCGACGCGGTCGCCGACGTCCGCTGCTCGACGCCGACCGACGCCGGCAAGCGGGTCGTGCCCGACTACGCCGAGGAGGTCACGCGGATCGTGCAGCTGCGCAACCGCGCCCGCCGGGTGGCCATCGCGGTCGTGCAGCGAGAGCTGACCCGGCTGGATGCGATGCGCAGCCGGCCGGTGCTCGCCGACCCGGGGACGCTGATCTCGGCCCGGTTCGACGACGTGCTCGGCCTTCGGGATCGCAGCCGGCGCTGCATGGGCGCCGCCCTCGACCGCGCCGGACACGACCTGCAGCACACGCGGGCACGGGTGCTTGCCCTCTCCCCCAAGTCGACGTTGGAACGCGGGTACGCCGTCGTGCAGGACGCCACGGGCGGGATCGTCCGCGATCCCGCAGACGTGCGGGCAGGCGACCCGCTGCGCATTCGCGTGGCAAACGGTGAGCTCGAGGCAACAGTCCACTGAACGTCTCGGCGCGTGACCACGCACGGAGTCTTGCGACCCGAACGCCGCAGATTCATCCGTACGGCGGTCCGAGAAGTGCGCCTAGAGGCACCGTCCTCCGAGCCCGCTGGCCAACTCAGGCGCTGCCGAGACCAAGCTCCTCGAGGTCGAGCTGCTGCTGCACGCGTCCGAGCACCTCGTCGTCGATGTCGCGCGCGGAGTAGAGCCGCAGCAGCTCGGCCCGCTCGGCGTCGAGGAGCCGGCGGCGCAGCTGGACCGTGGTGAGGGCGTCACGCAGCACGTTGGCGTCGTCGTCGCGCGCCCCGTCGTCGTACTCGTCCTCGCCGGGGCACCCGCCGAGGATCGCGTGCGCCCGGCGCACTCGCTCCTCGAGATGACCGCGCAGCTCGTCGACGACGGCGACGGGGACGCGTTCCTCGTCGGCGACGCGCAACAGCTCGCCGAGTGCGACGCGCGCGACGTGGTGGTCCGCGATCGCCACCTCCCGTTCGGTCCGCTCAGCCGCGCCTGCGTCGTCCAGGCCGAGCCGGCGGACCACCCAAGGCAGTGTCAGCCCCTGCAGCAGCAGGGTCGCCAGGATCACGCAGAAGGTCACGAACAGGATCAGGTCGCGGCCGGGCATCCGCTCGGGCAGCGCGAAGGCCGCCGCCAGCGACACGACGCCACGCATCCCAGCCCAGCTGATGACGGCGGGCCCTTGCCAGGGCGGCGCCGGGTCTCGTTCGCGCAGCCGCCGGCTGAGCCGTCGAGGCAGGTACGTCGCCGGGAAGACCCATGCAAACCGCGTCACGACGACGGCGGCCGTCACCGACACGGCCGTCAGTGCCACATCGGTCGGGTCGAGTCCGGACAGCCCGTCGAGGATCGTCGTGAGCTGCAAGCCGATCAGCGCGAACACGAGTCCCTCGAGGACGAACGTGATCATCGACCACAGCGCTTGGCTCTGGATCCGCGTGCTCGACGACAGCAACGTCGGCGACCGGCGGCCGATGTAGAGACCGACGACGACGACGGACAACACACCGGAGGCGTGCACCTGCTCCGCGGCGAGGTACGCCCCGAAGGGCGTGAGCAGCGACAGCGTGTTCTCGAGCAGCGGGTCGTCGAGCCGCCGTCGAAGGGCGGCGATCAGCCATCCCAGGGCGAGGCCGATGACGGCCCCACCGGCAGCGGCAAGGAAGAACTGCCCGACCGCGTCGCCCCAGCTGGTGCCGCCCGCCAGCGCCGCGGCGACCGCGATCCGGTACGACACCAGCGCGGTCGCGTCGTTGAGAAGGCTCTCGCCCTCCAGGATCGTGAGCACCCTGCGTGGCAGCGCCATGCGCCGCGCGACCGCCGTGGCCGCGATCGCGTCCGGCGGAGCGACGATGGCGCCGAGCGCGAAGGCTGCCGGCAGCGGCAGCTCGGGCAGCACCCAATGCGCCACCAGCCCCACGACGGCGGTGGTCACGAGCACGAGCCCGACGGACAGCAGCCCGATCGGCCGCAGGTTGTCGCGGAAGTCAGCGAAGGCTGTGCTCAGCGCCGCGGCGTAGAGCAGCGGCGGCAGGATCAGCACAAGCACGATGTCGGGGTCGAGCTCGACGTGCGGTGTGCCGGGTACGAAGCCGGCGACCAGCCCGACGACGACGAGAGCGAACGGCGCGGGCACACCGATGCGCCGCGCCAGACCCGACACGACGGCGACCGACGCGACGAGCACCAGCAGCACGTCGAAGGACATCAGCGCCCAGGCATCCCAGGACGAACGCCGGGTGCGGTCCAGGCCATCGTGGCGCCACCGAGCACGCGGAACCCGAAGGACTCGTAGAGGCCGCGACCGTCATCGGTCGCCCGCAGGTCGACCCGCGGAACGCCCTGCTCCGCGAACCAGCCCATGAGACCGGCGAACACCTG
Organism: Frankiaceae bacterium; assembly: GCA_016650445.1. Classification (GTDB taxonomy): domain Bacteria; phylum Actinomycetota; class Actinomycetes; order Mycobacteriales; family SCTD01; genus RYN-124. Next base: position 121,134 of record JAENVS010000011.1, read on the forward strand.
CCGCGCATAGCCCCGGCGCTTCCACTCGACCTCCGTGCTCATCGAGGCGATGTGCCCGCGGCGTCCGTCGAACTGACCGGGCGACGGCAGGTGCTCCTCGAGCCACCCCGCACCGCACGACACGAGGCGGCCGGCCTCCTCGACCCCGAACGCGACGAAGTCCGGCTCGGTCAGCCGCCGCCGGAACGACGCCTCGCAGGCCACCCGCCACTCGTCCGGCAGCGACGCCGCGCCCATCGCGAGGTGCATGAGGCCGCGCAGCCGGGTCAGGTCCTCGGCGTCGGCGGGCGTCGCGCGCCGTAGGGTGCCCACGTGGCCCAGTCTGCCAGTGAGATGCCTGCCAGCCCCTCCTACGAGGCTGCCCGCGACGAGCTCGCCGACGTCGTACGCCGGCTGGAGGCGGGCGGGACCAGCCTCGAGGAGTCACTCGCACTGTGGGAGCGCGGCGAGGCGCTGGCGCGCACGTGCCAGGAGTGGCTCGACGGCGCGAAGGCGCGGCTCGACGCGGCCCTAGGGAGCGAGTCGTCCCGCGAGGACGCGTAGCTCAGCCAGGTCGGCCGTGTCGCGAAGGGTGCCGAGCACGACCGTCGTCGCGCCGTAGCTGCGGACCAGTGAGATCGCCTTGTCCTGCCGGTACTCCGTCCACGCGCTGCCCTCGATGTCGACGGTGCCGGCGCGCGGTGCGCCGGCGGTGATGTCGGTCAGGAACGTCTCGGTCGGCTTCGACGCGGCGGCGTACTCGGCGTACTCGCCTTTCGGTGTGACCCAGCCGACGCGCAGGAGCCCGCTGCGGGCGTCGTACTCCGAGACGGTCGTACGCCAGCCCCTCGGCAGGTCGCGGGGGACGACGGAGCCCGGCACGGCTGTCGCGAAGGCCTGGATCGCGTCCGTGGAGTCGACGACGCGAATGCTCTTCTCGTCGCTCGACGGCGCCCGCGCGAAGAAGAAGACCGCACCCACCATGAGCAGTACGAGCCCCAGCGAGCGCACCATGTCGCCCGCGGACTCGCGCCCGCGTTGCTTCTTCGCCATCCCGACATCCTCGCTCAGCGGTCGGCGAGGGCCCCTGACACATCCGACATCGCGTCGAGGCAGGCCAGCGCCTCGTCGAGCGAGTTGTAGAAGTGCGGGGAGACCCGGATGCCCACACCAGGTCGGTGGTCGACGACGAACCCGGCGTCGATCAGCGAGCGGTGCACCCGCTCCGCATCCCCCGGATCGATCGTGACGTGGCCGCCGCGCTGCTCGGCGGCGTGCGGTGACCTCACGGTGTAGCCGCGCTCGAGCGCAGCCTCGAGCAGTGGCTGGGTCATCGACGTCGAGCGCTCCCGGACGCGATGCATGCCGATGGCGTTCAGGGCTTCGTACGCCGGAGCCGCGGCGTACGCGGCCGAGACACCGGGAGTGCCGCCGCGGAACCGCTTCACACCGGCGCCGTACTCGAGCTCGGGGTCGAAGTCGAACGGACGGGCCGTGCCGAACCACCCGGTCGTCACCGGCTCGAGCGAGACCTCGGGTGAGACGTACATCCAGCCGTTGCCCGGGCCGCCGGACAGGTACTTGACCGAGCCGCCGACATAGACGTCGACGCCGAGGTCGACAACGTCGACCGGCACCGTGCCGGCCGCCTGATAGCCGTCGACCATCACGAGCGCGCCGACCGCGTGCGCCTTCTCGACCAGCGGCTTGACGTCGACCAGGGTCGACGTGCGGAAGAGCACGTGCGAGCACTCGACGAGCAGGGTGCGCTCGTCGATGGCGTCGACCAGTCGTTGCACGTCGAGGTGGACGCCGTCGGGCTCGCCGTCGACCACGACCGCCTCGCCGCCGAGCCGACCGATCTGCGACCAGGTGTTGAGGCTGCCGGGCCACTCCAGTGACGAGGTGACGACGCGGTTGCGCCGGCCTGACCAGTCGAGTGACGCCACGACGTCACCGAGCAGGTCGGCGACGCTCTGGCGCATCACGGTGGTCCCGGGGGGCGCGCCGATCAGCGCGCCGACGAGGTCGGCGACCCGCCAGACCTCACTCGCCCAGTCCTCCCACGCCACGACGCCCAGCTCGGCCCAGAGCCGCGTGTACTCCGCGAGCCGGTCCGCGGACCGCCGGTGCATCGCGCCGAGTGTGTGGCTGGCGAGGTAGGTCGACCGCTCGAGCACGGGGTAGTCGGCCCTCCGCTCGAGGAGGTCGTCGTGCGCCGTCACTCGGCGCTCTCCCACACGGAGCGCGACAGCGCGGCCGCGCCGAGCAGCGGGGCCGGGTCGATCTGCACGAGGGTCTCGGCGATCCCGCGGTCCGGCCAGCGACAGCCGACGACCAGCGGTCCAGGAGTCGGCAGCGGCCACAGCCAGTACTCGCCGTTCCACATCAGCCCCTGCTGAGCAGCCCCCAGCATCTTGAGCTGGGCGACGCCGGCCACTTCGACGTCGGGTGCGTCGCGCTGCCCTGACGTGGCGGTGCGACCATCGGAGAACACGAGCCCGAACCGGAACCGGCCCGGGCTGCGGCTGAACTCCTGCAGCGAGTAGGCGATGTCCTCGCTTCGCGCATGGTCGGCGAAGATGACGACCACGGCGATGTGCAACCCATCCGAGTACGCCGTGATGCCGCGCACCGCCACGACCACCTCGGCCGTGCGAGCGAGCTGAAAGCTGGATAGCGCGAGCATCCCGATCTCGTCCGCCGGCGGCCCGCTCTGCGGATGCCGGTGCAGGCGCTGCTGCTCCCAGTCGGCACCGCTGCGCGGGGCGGCGTGCAGGGCGTCGTCGTCGAACAGGCTCATGGGGTGCCGATCCGCGCGATGAGGGCGAGCACGTCGGCGGCGAGGCGGTGGGCGGCCTCCTCGTCCTCGCACACGGCGACCTCGTGGCCCGCCTCGCTGATGACCGTCGTCAGCACGAGCACGAGCGCATCTCCCCAGGGCTCGGCGCTGTCGACGCGCAGCAGCGTCGCGTTGCGCGCGGTCCACTCGCGGTAGCGGCGACGCGCCACGAGCTCGAACCCGGGCGGCCCGCCGCCCGCGAGGAAGAGGCGGGCGAGGTCGCGCTCGGTCCAGCAGCCGTCGAGATAGGCTTGCGAGCCCGCGACGAAGAGCGAGACCGGATCGGACTCGCCGGTGTGCCGGGCCTCCCGGACGGCCGTCGCCGCACGCGCCTCCTGGCGCTGCTGGTAGTCCTCGAAGAGCGCGAGGTAAAGCTCGCCCTTGCCCCCGAAGTGGTGGTAGAGGCTGCCGACGCTCGCGCCCGCCCGGGTGACGACGTCGGCGATCGACGCCTCGGCGAAGCCGGAGCCGCTGAACACCTCGCGCGCAGCGTCGAGCAGCCCGCCGCGGGTGGTCGCGGCGCGCCCCGTCGTACGCAGGCTCACCGGCCCACCTCCTGGATTCACGGACCCGCCTCCGAGAACGGCACGCGGCTCCTCGTACTGACCTGGCCGATGGTGGACCACTCGTTGGCACCGAGGCGCGCGACCGGCTTGAGCAGGTCGATCGCCGGCCGGTCATCACGCAGTGCTGCCTCTGCAACCGCGAGATGCACGACCTCGCCGAACACGACCGTGCACTCGCCGAAGACATGCGTGCCCACCAGGCGGCACTCGATCGCGACCGGCGACTCCGCCACCCGGAACGGCGCCACCTTCAACGACGGCTCGCGCGTCAGCCCGACCGCGTCGAACTCCGAGATCTCCGGGGGGTAGTCGGTCCCGGTTGCGTTGACCTTCTCGATGAGCTCCTCGGTGCACAGCGAGACGACGAACTCCTTCGTGGCGAGGACGTTGCGCAGGCTGTCCTTGGTGCGCACCGACGTGAACTGCACGACACCAGGGTCCACCCCCGCGACGGTGAAGAACGAGTGGGGCGCGAGGTTGTCGACGCCATCCGCAGACCGGGTCGAGATCCAGGCGATGGGGCGGGGTACGACGACGCTGGTGAGCAGCGGGTAGATCTTCCGGCCCAGGGCGGCGGGGTCGAAGTCGCGTCGCTGCACGCGGCCACTGTGCCATTGCGGCGGGATGCCCCGAAACGGGCCGCCCCCTGGCCGGTGCGTAGGCTCCGCGCATGAGGCGCGTGCCCGCTGCCGTTCTGGCGGCCATCGCCTTCACCGGCGGGTGTAGCAGCGACAGCGCGTCGGGCGCACGGACGCTCACCGTCTTCGCTGCGTCGTCCTTGACCGCCGTGCTGACGGCAGAGGGGCGGGCCTTCGAGACGGCGCATCCCGGCCTGCAGGTGCGCTACTCGTTCGCGGGGTCACAGGCGCTCGTCGCGCAGCTCAAGCAAGGCGCTCCGGCCGACGTCCTCGCCACAGCGGACACGGCGACCATGGCGTCGTCAGGGCTGGCCGACTCCAGGGTGTTCGCGCGCAACCGGCTTGCCATCATCACGGCGCCGAGCAACCCCGAGCGGGTCACGACGCTGTCCGACCTGGGCCGCAAGGGCCTGCGCATCGTCCTCGCCGGGCCGTCCGTGCCGGTGGGGAAGGCAGCCCGCGAGGCGCTCGCCGACGCCGGTGTCACGGTGGAGCCGGTATCGCTCGAGCAGGACGTCAAGGGCGTCGTCAGCAAGGTCCGGCTCGGGGAGGCCGACGCGGGTATCGCCTACGTGACCGACGTCAAAGCCGCCCGCGGCGCCGTCGCGGGCACGGAGCTGTCACAGATCAGCAACAGCTATGCCGTGGCCGTGGTGAAGGACAGCGACGCCGCGCGGGCCTTCACCGACTTCCTGCTCTCGGCGGAGAGCCGGTCGACGCTCGCGTCGTTCGGCTTCCTGCCGCCGTCATGAGCAGACCGACGCGGCGCACTCCGCTGCTGCTTGCCGGGCCGGCCGTTCTGGCTCTGCTGATCGTCGTCCTGCCGCTGATCGCCCTGCTGAGCCGGACGCCGTGGACGCGGCTGCCGGAGCTGCTCGGCACGGACGCGGTCCGCGAGGCAATGTGGTTGTCGGTCCGGTGCACCGCCGCAGCGGTCGTGCTCACGCTGCTCGCGGGTGTCCCCCTCGCGTGGGTGCTGGCCCGGTCGACGCTTCCCGGCCGACGACTGCTGCGCGCGCTCGTGACGGTTCCGCTCGTGCTGCCGCCGGTCGTCGGCGGCGTCGCGCTCCTGCTCGCCTTCGGGCGGCATGGTGTGCTCGGACCGCTGCTCGTCGAGACCGGCACCGTGCCCGCGTTCACGCCGTACGGTGTCGTCCTGGCCGAGGCCTTCGTCGCCATGCCGTTCCTGGTGCTCACAGTCGAGGGCGCGTTGTCCGGACTCGACCGGGGGCAGGAGGACGTCGCCGCGACGCTCGGCGCCGGACCGCTGCGGACCCTTCTCACGGTGACGCTCCCGACGATCGGGCCCTCGGTCGCGGCCGGCACCGCTCTCGCCGCCGCGCGCGCTCTTGGCGAGTTCGGCGCGACCATCACGTTCGCGGGGAGCCTGCCCGGCGCGACGCAGACAGTGCCGCTCGCGGTCTACCAGCTCCTCGAGGACGATCCGCCCGCGGCGTACGCGCTGTCCGCCGTACTCCTGCTGTTCAGCCTCGCGCTGATCGCGAGCCTGCGGGCGAGGCTGCGGTGAGAGCCAGCATCCAGACGCCGTGGGTGACGGCAGACGTGCGCGCGGAGCCGGGCGAGGTCGTGGCCGTCATCGGACCCAACGGCGCCGGCAAGTCGACGCTGCTGCGGGCGCTCGCCGGGTTGCAGCCCGCCACGGGCAGCATCCTGCTCGGCGACCGCGACGTCATCGGGTTGCCGGCCGCGGACCGCGGCATCGGCTGGATGCCGCAGGAGCGGCTGCTGTTCGAGCGCAAGACCGCACTCGCCAACGCTGCCTACGGGCTCCGTGCCCGCGGTGTCGGGCGCCGGGCCGCCCGCCGCACTGCCCAGGAGTGGCTGGACCGGCTCGGTGTGGGACACCTGTCGGCACGTCGGCCGGCTCAGCTCTCGGGCGGCCAGGCAGCCCGGGTGGCACTGGCGAGGGCGCTCGCGCCGGCGCCCCAGCTGCTGCTCCTCGACGAGCCCCTCGCGGCGCTGGACGCCGGTACGCGTGACGACATCCGCCGGGTCCTGCGCAGCACCCTGACGCGCGGGCCTGCGGCGACGATCGTGGTCACGCATGACGTCGTCGACGTGATCGCCCTCGCCGATCGCGTCCTCGTCCTCGAGGGTGGCCGGCTGATGCAGGACGCGACCCCGGCAGCGGTCACGGCAGCACCGGCGACGGCCTGGGTCGCCCGACTGCTCGGCAAGAACGCCTGGCGAGGCACGACCGACGCCACGGGGCTGCTCGTGGACGGGGGCGGGCATGTGACCGCCGCCGAACCTCGAAGTGCGGGCCGTGCTGCGCTGGCGTTGGCCGAGCCGTCCGCGGTGACGCTGCACCGCAAGCGTCCCGAGGGCAGTGCGCGCACGGTCATCGAAGGAGCCGTCGCCGAGCTGCGACCGCTCGGCGGCCGCGTCCGCGTCCTGGTCCACGGCCAGCCCGATGTCACCGCCGAGGTGACCGCGGCGGCCGCCGCCGAACTCCACCTTGCCGACGGTGGTCCGGTGTTCGCGAGCCTCAAGGCCACCGAGGTCACGATCGTGGACGTGTAGGAACGGCCCGCGATGACTAGGGTTCGACCATGACCCACGCGCCCGAGGTGCCGGACCGCAACCTCGCGCTGGAGCTCGTGCGGGTGACCGAGGCTGCCGCGATGGCAGCCGGCCGCTGGGTCGGCCGCGGTGACAAGCTCGGCGGCGACGGTGCAGCGGTCGACGCCATGCGCCAGCTCATCGGCACCGTCTCCATGAACGGCGTCGTCGTCATCGGCGAGGGCGAGAAGGACGAAGCGCCGATGCTGTTCAACGGCGAGCACGTCGGCGACGGCAACGGACCCGACTGCGACGTCGCCGTCGACCCGATCGACGGCACCACCCTGATGGCGAAGGGCATGCCCAACGCGATCGCGGTCATGGCGGTAGCCGAGCGCGGCACTATGTACGACCCGTCGGCCGTCTTCTACATGGAGAAGCTCGTCACCGGTCCCGACGCCGCCGACGCCGTCGACATCTCCGCACCACCGGCCTACAACATCCAGGCTGTCGCCAAGGCCAAGGGGGCGTCACCCGAGGACGTGACCGTCTGCATCCTCGACCGACCCCGCCACAAGGGGCTCGTTGCCCAGGTCCGCGAGGCGGGGGCGCGCATCAAGTTCATCTCGGACGGCGACGTCGCCGGTGCCGTGATGGCTGCCAGCGAAGGCACCGGCGTCGACCTGCTGCTGGGCATCGGCGGTACGCCGGAGGGCATCATCACGGCCTGCGCCGTGAAGTGCCTCGGCGGCACGATCCAGGGCAAGCTGTGGCCGCAGAAGGACAGCGAGTTCACCAACGCCGCCGCGGCCGGACTCGACCTGACCCAGATCCTGCACTGCAACGACTTGGTCAGCAGCGACAACGTCTTCTTCGTCGCGACCGGCATCACCGACGGTGAGCTCGTGCACGGCGTGCGCTACCGCGGCGGCGGCGCGACGACCGAGTCGCTCGTGATGCGCAGCAAGTCCGGCACCATCCGGCGCGTCACCAGCCAGCACCGGCTCACCAAGCTCCGGGCGTACTCCTCCATCGACTTCGAGCACGCCGCGCCGCGCCCCGTCTAGTGCGGATAGCCACCTGGAACGTCAACTCGATCGGCGCCCGGCTGCCGAGGCTGTTGCCGTGGCTCGAGGAGGTGCAGCCAGATGTCGTCGCGCTGCAGGAGACGAAGTGCGCGGACAGCACGTTCCCGTACGCCGACCTGAAGGCACTCGGCTACGAGGCGGCGCACTCCGGCGACGGACGGTGGAACGGCGTCGCCGTCCTGTCCCGGATCGGGCTGACCGACCCGCGTCACGAGCTCCTCGGTCATCCGGAGCCGCGCCTGGTGTCCGCGCAGTGCGGGCCGTTGCACGTCCACTCGCTGTACGTCCCGAACGGCCGCGCGCTCGGCGACCCCCACTACGACTACAAGCTCGCCTGGCTTGGCGCTTTGGCGCAACAGCTGGCCGACCAGCACGACCCGGCGCAGCCGTTGGTGCTGATGGGCGACCTGAACGTCGCGCTGCACGATGAGGACGTCTGGGACCGGTCGGTCTTCAACGGGTCTACGCACGTCACCGAGCCCGAGCGGGACGGCGTACGTCGGCTCCTCGACTGGGGCCTCACCGACGTGCAGGCACGGCCCGGGAAGGGTGATCGCGCCTTCACCTACTGGGACTACCGCGCCGGGATGATGCACAAGAACCTCGGCATGCGGATCGACTACGTGCTCGCCTCCGCGCCGGTCGCGTCAGCCATCACTGACGCGTACGTCGACCGGGAGGCCCGCAAGGGAAAGGGCGCCAGTGACCACGCGCCGATCGTCGTGGACCTCGACCTCTAGGTGATCAGCTTGCGCAACGTCGCCGGCGTACGCGCTGTGCAGCTCACGCCGAGCAGCTTCTCCAGCGTGGCGTTCTGCAGCTTCGAGGAGTGCACGCCGCCGGGGCTGAACGACAGGTAGAGCACCTGGTCGTTGCCCCGCACGACCTCAGGTGACCAGTCGCGCTCGAGGACCTCCTTGAGGGCGGCCGGCGTCGGCTTGTCGAAGAGCACGGTCACCGCCAGGTAGCCGGTCAGGTCGCCGGGCACCCCGTCGACGGCCGCGGCGATCTGGTCGGCGGACCGCACGCAGGCGCGTACGTCGAGGTCGAGCTCCCTGTGCAGGGCCTTCTCGACCTCGGTCGCCAGCACCTTCGCGGACCGCTTCCGGCCGGTGAAGGTGGCGTTGCCGCTGTTGAGGACGGTGCGCACGTCGCCGTGGCCGAGGTCGGTGAGGATCGCCCGGAGGTCGGCCATCGCCACCTTGTTGCGCGGGCCGAGGTTGACCGCCCGCAGGAGCAGGACCCAGTCGCTCATCCGTCAGAACGTACGGGACAATCAGTGCATGACCGAGTGGCGCATCGAGCACGACAGCATGGGCGAGGTCCGCGTCCCGGCGGAGGCCAAGTGGCGCGCGCAGACGCAGCGGGCCGTCGAGAACTTCCCGATCAGCGGCCAGCGCATCGAGCGCGCCCACATCGAGGCTCTCGCCCGCATCAAGGCAGCGGCCGCGAGGGTCAACGCCTCGCTGGGCGTCATCCCCGAGGACCTCGCCAAGGTCGTCATCGCGGCGGCTGACGAGGTGGCGGCCGGGCAGTGGGACGACCACTTCCCCATCGACGTCTTCCAGACGGGGTCCGGCACCTCGAGCAACATGAACACCAACGAGGTGATCGCGACCCTGGCGACGGAGAAGCTCGGGTCGCCGGTCCACCCCAACGACCACGTCAACGCCAGCCAGTCGTCCAACGATGTGTTCCCGAGCAGCATCCACATCGCAGCAACCTCCGCCGTCGTCAACGACCTCATCCCGGCCCTGGGGCACCTCGAGCAGTCGTTGTCGCGCAAGGCGACCGAGCTGGCCGGGGTCGTGAAGAGCGGACGCACGCACCTCATGGACGCCACGCCGGTGACGCTCGGCCAGGAGTTCGGCGGCTACGCCGCGCAGGTCCGCTACGGCATCGAGCGGCTGCAGTCCTCCCTGCCGCGGCTCGCGGAGCTGCCGCTCGGCGGGACTGCTGTCGGCACCGGCATCAACACGCCGGCCGGGTTCTCCGCGGCGGTCATCGCAGCGGTGGCGACGGCGACCGGACTGCCGCTCACCGAGGCTCGGGACCACTTCGAGGCGCAAGGCGCCCGCGACGCGCTTGTCGAGACCAGCGGTCAGCTGCGCACCATCGCCGTCTCGCTGTACAAGGTGTCCAACGACCTGCGCTGGATGAGCTCCGGTCCGCGGGCGGGTCTCGGCGAGATCGCGCTGCCCGACCTGCAGCCGGGGTCCTCGATCATGCCGGGCAAAGTCAACCCGGTGATCCCGGAAGCGCTGTGCATGGTGTGCGCGCAGGTCATCGGCAACGACGCAGCCATCGCCTTCGGCGGCGCGGCCGGCAACTTCGAGCTCAACGTCATGCTGCCGATGCTGGCCCGCAACCTGCTCGAGTCGATCCGGCTGCTCGCCAACATCTCGCGCCTGCTCGCCGACCGGGTCGTCGACGGGATCGAAGCCGACGAGGACCGCTGTCGCGAGCTCGCCGAGTCGTCCCCGTCGATCGTCACCCCGCTGAACACGTACATCGGCTACGAGAACGCCGCGAAGGTGGCGAAGCAGTCGCTCAAGGAGCGCAAGACGATCCGCCAGGTCGTGCTGGAAGGCGGCTACGTCGAGCGCGGCGACCTCACCGAGGCTCAGCTCGATGCCGCCCTCGACGTCCTCTCGATGACGCGCCCACCCGCGTAGCCCAGGCGCCCACAGGGTTGAGACCAACATGAGCTGACAACGCCGAAGGGGGCCCGGTCACCCGGGCCCCCTTCGTCACGCTGGTGTAGCTAGATCTTGTTGCAGCGAACCCCGCCGAAGTTGTTGAAGGTCGAGGCGTCCGCAGAGAACACGCCGAGTGAGTCGACTGTGCCAAGCTGCGTCGCGATGTACGGGTTGCCGCCGACCCCGTTCACGCCGCCACCCTTCTTGATCTTCAGCCCTTGACCCAGCGCGAAGCCGAAGGCGCCGGCAACACTCGCGATGTGCTGGGGGTTGAGCCCCATGTCTGAGTTGCTCATCACAATGTTCCCGGTCGGGGCGTCGGCGGAGGTTTCCGTGCCGAGGCTGAGACTGGAGCCCTTGTTACTGCAGTCCAGCGCCTGCAGGCTCAGGGCCAGTGTTGCGAGCACGTTGGTGTCCACCGACCAGCGGCCGTGGTTGAGGTGGCCGATCTTGCCGTCCTGCACGCACCGCCCGATGTAGTAGTAGTCCTCCACGGAGGCGTCGGGCTGGATGTAGATAAACGGGTTGCCGCCAACCCCGCCGAGCGGCGGCTGCTTCGGAAGCCCGGCGGTCGCTGTGCCGGTCGACAGGCCCAGCGCAGCAAAGGACTCGCCCTCCGCCGGGTTGTGCCAGGCATCGTTCTTGTTCTTGGAGAACAGGACGTTGGCGGCGAGCCCGTCGAACATGTTGTCGGTGTAGAGGGTGATGTGCGGGCCACTGTTGTCGCACCAGGAGTCCTCGCCGACGGCCACGTTGGCCTTCACCGGCAGCTGGAACGACGTCGTGTAGCTCTTGCCGGTGCTACCGCCACCTCCACCGCCCGAAACCGGCTTGCCAGCGGACGCTGTGCCAGCAAGCGGCAGCATCAAGGTGACCGCAGTCGCAGCGAGCAGGAATCTCGAGCGCTTCATGAACTGTCCCTTCTCGACCGAACCGCGGTCCTGTGGTCCCCGGCTTCGGGAGCCCCGCCGAGATGGCAGTGCTCGTTGGCCGCGATGCTCGGCTGTCGGACATTCCGTCGCATCCCACGTAAGGACCCGCCCGCGTTGGGATTTCCTCAACGCAGCGCCGGGGGGGGGGAGGACTACGACCTCTCGGACAACAAGCGGTTTCTGGTCGCTGCCTCGGGCTCTGGCGCCGCCCGGAGCGATCACGCAGCGTGATCCGGTATCGAGGTCGACACGGATGTGACTAGTCCTACGTGGGCCCTTCGGGCCAGTGACGTTACAGATTCCTCTTCGGATTGAGCCGCATTCAGTTGGTGCGCCCGAACAGTCCCCCGCCTTCGGCCATTAGGACTAGTCCGATGGTGCCGATAACAGCGGCGTCGCTCGTTCAACCGGGGCAACAGAGCGTCTTCACCCGGTGACAACCAGGAGGTAGCAATGTCGCTCCGCAGCCGGACCGCACTGGCCACGTCGATCGTCGTTGTCGGACTCATCACCTCCGGTGTGGCCTCTGCTCAGGGCACCGCCAGCGAGGCCTCCGGCAGCGTCGGCAGCTACACCCCGGGCAGCGTCCTCGTCCAGTACCGCCCGGGCGTCTCCGGCGCCGAGCAGGCGGAACTCGAGCGCGGCCAGAGCGCGCAGCGCGTGGGAAGCATCGCCGCGCTGCAGACGGAGATCCTGGCGGTCCCCGTGGGCGCAGAAGACCGCGTGATCACTGCCCTGTCCCGCTCGGGCAAGGTGGAGTACGCGGAACGCAATGGCGTCGCATTCGCCGACGCGGCCGGCTCGAACGTCACCAACGACACCTACCTCGGTCAGCAGTGGGGCGTCAGCAAGATCAACACTCCGACGGCGTGGGGGACGACCACCGGCTCCTCGTCCGTGGTGATCGGTGTGGTCGACACCGGAGCCGACTACTCGCACCCCGACCTGCAGGGTCGCCTGGTCGCCGGCTACGACTTCGTGAACAACGACAGTCGCGCCGACGACGACCAAGGGCATGGCACATCGACCGCCGGCATCATCGGGGCGGCGACCAACAACGGCATCGGCATCGCGGGCATGTGCTGGAACTGCACCATCATGCCGGTGAAGGCCTTGAACTCGAGCGGGTCTGGCTCGTACTCCGCCATTGCCAACGCCGTCACCTGGGCAACCGACCACGGCGCGGACATCATCAACATGAGCCTCGGCGGCGGCACCGACAGCAGCACGCTGCACAACGCGATCACCTACGCCGCCAACAAGGGCGTGTTCCTCGTCGGCTCGGCCGGCAACAGCGGCACAACGGCCTACAACTACCCCGCCGGCTACGCCGAGGTGCTCAGCGTTGCGGGCAGCACCAGCACCGACGGCCTGTACAGCTGGTCGAACTACGGCTCTTGGGTCGACGTGGCGGCTCCCGGGTGCGACTACGCGACATCGCTCGGCGGCGGCTACAACAGCAACTTCTGCGGAACCTCGGCGGCGGCACCCGTCGTTTCCGGAATGGTTGGCCTCCTGAAGTCAGCCGCGCCCGCCACGAGCAACAGCGCGCTCAAATCCGCCATCACCTCGACTGCGGTCTCGATGGGCACCAAGGTCAAGTACGGCCGAGTCGACGCAGCCGCCGCCATGGCAGCGCTCGGCACGACGTCGGCGCCCGACCCCACGACCAGCCCCACCGAGCCGGCGAGCACGACGTACACCGGCTCGCTGAACGGCGGCAACCCGTCGCGCAGCTTCTCGGTCACGTCCGCCGCCGGCTCGCTCGATGCCACGCTGACCTTCAGCCGCTCGGCGTCGATGGACCTGACGCTCAAGGATGCCGCCGGACGGACGGTCGCGACGGCAACCGGCGGCTCGCCGGTGTCGCTGACCTCCAGTGTCGCGGCGGGGACCTACACGCTCACCGTTAGCGGTGGACGCGGCAGCTTCTCGCTTGAGGTCACCACTCCCTGACGGAGCATGCAACGCAAAGAGGCCGGTCTGCGTATAGCGCAGACCGGCCTCTTTGCGGTTTCGTCAGGACTTGCTGGCGATCTCGATCGCGCTCTGCCGATCAGACACCTGGAGCTTGCGCAGGATGGCGGCGATGTGGGTCCTGACGGTGACGGGCGAGACGAACAACCGGTCCGCGATCTCTCCCGTCGACAACCCGGCGCGCATGAGGTCGAGCGTCTCCCACTCGCGGCTCGTCAACGTCGACAGCGGGCCCTGCGGGCGGGCGTCGCGCCCGCGGAACTCCTCCATCAGGCGCGTCACGAGGTTGCGCGGGAGGGCGGCCTCACCTGCCATGACGCCCTCGAGCGCCGCGCCCAGTCGCGCCGGGTCGATGTCCTTCAGCAGGTAGCCACGCGCCCCGGCCCGTAGCGCCTCGAACAGGTCCGCATCGTCACGGGACACCGTGAGCATCACGACGGCGGTCCCGGGCAGAGCAGCCGCGATCCGCTGGGCCGCGACGATGCCGTTGCCGGGCATGTGGATGTCGAGAAGCGCCACATCCGGGAGGGCCTCCATGCACGCTTCGACAGCGGCTGCGGCGTTCGACGCCTCGCCGCACACCTCGAAGCCGGCCTCCTCCAGCGACAGGCGCACACCGGCGCGCGTCGGAGGATGATCGTCCGCGATCACGACCCGCTTGCTCATGGGAGCGTCACCTCGATCGACGTACCGCCCTGAAGGCGGGAGACGACGGCGAACGTACCGCCCAGGGCCTCCGCGCGCTCGCGCATGCTGATGAGACCGAACCGCCCGGACAGGTGGCCGAGATCGGCGGTGTCGAACCCGCGCCCGTCGTCCTCGACGCGCAGCGACAGCCCTTCGGCCTGTCGGAGCCGCACCCGCACCTCGCTCGCGGCGCTGTGACGGGCGGCGTTCGAGACCGCCTCGCGCAGGATCCGCAGCAGCGCCTCGCGGGTGTCAGGGGCAGCCTCGACTCCTGGCTGCACGTCGAGCACCAGACCGGTGTCGAAGCGCCCGCAGACCTCCTCGGCGCACTGCGCGAGGGTCACCTCCAGCGGCTCGTCGAGCGGCCTGGTGAGCGCGGCGATGGCCCGGCGCGACTCGTCCAGCGCCCGCTCCGCGGCTGCCGCAACCAGTCGGGCTCTCGTGGGGTGGTCACTGGTCTCCGCCAGCACGCGCGCCTGCGTCGCCGCGAACGCCAGCTCCTGGGCGACACCGTCGTGCAGATCACGGGCGAGCCGGCGCCGCTCCTCGAGCACGGCGAGCGCGGCGACGCGGCGCCAGTAGCCGCGGATCTCGACGGACGCGGCGAGCAGCAGTACGGCGTAGAAGGCCAGCCGCAGGAACGTGCCGGCCGTGTACCACTCGTCGTCGACGGAGTGCGAGACGGCGAAGTCGATGCGGGACCCCACCGACAGCAGCCCGGCCGCGGCGAGCCACGAGAAGAGCGGGTCCTCATCCGCGTGACGCGCAGACCCCAGGGCGCCGATCGCGAACAAGCCGGCCGCGACGAGCTGTGCCACCGTGAGCGGCAGATCGGGCGTGGCTCCGAACGAGTCCGGCGAGCCGACCCCGTCGCCGGCGAGCGCGACCGTGCCGGCCACGGCCAGGGAGACGGCGACGGCCACCAGCAAGAGCCAAACGCCGTACCGAGGTTGTCCGCGCCAGCGCGCCCGCGGGAGCCAGTTGGCCGCGAGGAAGGCCGCGCCCGCCAGGACCCCGGCCACCGCGGCGGCACCGGAGCTGCCCTCCTTGCCGAGCGCGTGCGGCACTGCGGAGAACGCCGCGTTGCTGCACCCGAGCAGGAGCAGGAAGCCGCACAGGAGCAGGTCCCTCATCCGACCGCTGCCCCAGAACCTGCCGAGCAGCAGGTACCCGAGCACCACGCCGATCATCGCGGCGGCGCTGTCCAGGGCGGTCTGCGCGTCCGCCGTGGTCGCGCGCACATCGCGCAGCACCACGACGGCAGTGACCGCGCCAGCGAACAGGACCGTCACCGTGAGTGCGCCGCGCGCACCCAAGCGACGGACCACGGAGGACCACGCCGCACGCATGCGCAGATCATGATCCCCCGCGCACGCGCCTGGGGATGAATCGCGGCAATAGCCCGCGAGCATGACGGAGGCCCGCACCCCCACCCAGCAGGGGGGACGGGCCTCCGACGTCGTGGGGCGACTCGTGTGCCGCTCTCACCGGGTACTACGCAGACCGTGCGAAGACCTCGCGGCCGTTCGCGGACTTTTTTCGGTCCGAGCGGGCCCGGACGAGCGGGTGCCCGCTCCACCCACCCAGCAGGGAGGAACGGGCACCCGGTCCAGGGACAGCCGTGAAGAGAGCTGTCGTCACCTGTCCAACGTGGATCCGCGCGGATCCTCGCGCGGGAATCTCAGAAAGGCGTTCCCTCGAGCATCTCGGTCACCAGCGCGGCGATCGGCGAGCGCTCGGAGCGGGTCAGCGTGACGTGGGCGAACAGCGGATGACCCTTCAGCGCCTCGATCACCGAGGCCACCCCGTCGTGCCGCCCGACGCGGAGGTTGTCGCGTTGCGCGACGTCGTGCGTGAGCACGACCCGTGAGCCCTGGCCGAGCCGGGACAGCACCGTGAGGAGCACGCCTCGCTCGAGTGACTGCGCCTCGTCGACGATGACGAACGAGTCGTGCAGCGAGCGACCTCGGATGTGCGTCAGCGGGAGCACCTCGAGCAGTCCCCGGGCCATGACCTCTTCCACGACCTCGGCCGCAACCAGCGCCCCGAGGGTGTCGAAGACGGCCTGCGCCCAGGGCCCCATCTTCTCGGAGGCGTCGCCAGGCAGGTAACCCAGTTCCTGTCCACCTACGGCGTACAGCGGCCGGAAGACCACGACCTTCTTGTGCGCTCTGCGCTCCATCACCGACTCCAGGCCGGCGCAGAGCGCCAGCGCGGACTTGCCGGTGCCGGCTCGGCCGCCGAGCGAGACGATGCCCACCTCGGCGTCGAGGAGCAGGTCGATCGCGACCCGCTGTTCGGCGGAGCGCCCATGCACCCCGAACGCATCGCGATCGCCGCGCACCAGCCGCACGGACTTGTCGGGAGCGACCCGGCCGAGCCCGGAGCCGCGCGACGACAGCAGGACGAGCCCGGTGTGGCAGGGCAGGTCGCGGGCCTCCTCGAGCTCGATCCGTCCTGCCTCGTAGAGCGTGTCCAGGTCCTCCGCGGACACCTCGAGCTCGGCCATGCCGGTCCATCCGGTGTCGACGGCGAGCTCGGCGAGGTACTCCTGGGCGTTCAGCCCGATCGATGCCGCCTTGATGCGCAGCGGCAGGTCCTTGCTGACGAGCACGACATCGACACCCTCGGCGGCCAGGTTGGCGGCGACCGCGAGGATGCGGCAGTCGCCGCTGTCACCGCGGAACCCGGCCGGCAGCGCGGAGGTGTCCACGTGGTTGAGCTCTACCCGCACCGTGCCGTTGGCCACCGGCAAGGGCTCGTCGAGGCGACCGTGCTTGATCCTCAGGTCGTCGAGCAGGCGCAGGGCCTGACGGGCGAACCAGCCCAGCTCGGGGTGGTCGCGCTTGCCCTCGAGCTCGCCGATCACCACCAGCGGGAGGACCACGTCGTGCTCGTCGAAGCGGCCGATGGCTCCCGGGTCGGAGAGCAGGACCGAGGTGTCGAGGACGAAGGTGGTCATAGGGGCACCCGTCTGGCAACCGGCGGGCGCCGGCCGCTGCGTCGAAAGTAGGACGCACCCGGCTGCGGGGGTGGGAGGCGCGCGATGCGCCGCGGTCGGCCGGTCAGGTGCCGAAGCGGCGCTGCCTGGCGGCGTACGCGCGCAGCGCCCGCAGGAAGTCGACCCGGCGGAAGTCAGGCCAGTATGCCTCGCAGAAGTAGAACTCGCTGTGCGCGCTCTGCCAGAGCAGGAAGCCGCCGAGCCGCTGCTCACCACTGGTGCGGATCACGAGGTCCGGATCCGGCTGACCGCGGGTGTAGAGGTGCTCGGCGATGTGCTCCACGTCGAGGAACTCCGCGACCTCCTCGAGGGTCGCGCCATTCGCAGCGTGGCTGTGCAGCATGGCGCGCACCGCGTCGGCGATCTCGCGGCGTCCGCCGTAACCGACGGCGACGTTGACCTCGACGCCGGGCCGGCCCGCCGTCGACGCAGCCGCCTCTTTGAGCAGCCGGGACGTCTCAGCAGGCAGCAGGTCGAGTGCGCCCACGACGTTGAGGGTCCAGCGGTTCCCCGCCGCCGCGAGCTCGGTGACGACCGCCTCGATGATGCGCAGCAGCGGCTGGAGCTCCGACGCGGGGCGCGACAGGTTGTCGGTCGACAACAGCCACAGCGTGACCAGCTCGACGCCGGCCTCGTCGCACCACCGCAGGAGCTCTTCGATCTTGTCGGCGCCGCGCTGGTGGCCGTCGTTGACGTCACGCTGACCGGTCGCCCTGGCCCAGCGCCGGTTGCCGTCGAGGATGACTCCGACGTGCCGCGGCACGGGTGAGCGCGACTGCGCGAGTCCGCGAGCGAGGCGACGCTCGTAGACGCCGTACACGACGTCACGCAGTCCCACCGTGACCTCCGTCCGACTCGCTCCTCGCGACACCGACGATAGACCGCCGGCTCACCCCGCCGGCCGACGCGGCAGGCCCGCCTCGTGGTCCTGGTCGTACCGGACACCCACGGCGGCGCACTCGGTGACGAGGGCGTCGAGCATCTCCTGCAGCTCGCCGCTCGAGAGCACCGCCCGCACACCGCGGCCGGACGCACCCCATGCCTCAAGCACGGCCCGGCAGTCAATGCGCCACCGCCCGGGTGGGCCCGGCAGCCACGTGCGCTCCTCCTCCAGCGCGACCCTCAGCGCACCGACGGTGCCGAGGTCGTCGGGGTCGCGGGCCCGGAAGCAGAACAGCTCACGGTCCCGCGGCAGGTAGCGCGACAGGGTGGTCCAGGTGCTGCCGGGGTCGGTCGTCTGGTCGACGGCGTAGGAGCGCACTCCGGCCTCGACGCTGCTGGCGGGGAACCCGTCGGGGTCCTGCGCCCTCGCCGTCCGCAGGCGTCGGGCCGCGCCGGCGACGAAGAAGCCGCACCGCTCGCCGACCTCTCCGAACTCCTGCCCGTCCAGCAGCATCGTCAGCGTGACCTCGTACGGCGTGCCGTCCAGGTCCAGCACGGCGACGGGTCGGACCTCCAGGGTCGCCCCGTCGACGCAGGTGTGCTCCGCCACGCTGGCATCCTTCCCGCGCCGGCGACGGGGGACAAGATCACCCGAGGTGGCTCTTGCGTTCGGGCAGATATCTTCCTATAACTGTTCCATGACACGACGCAGACCCGGTGCGCTCCTCCCCCTCGAGCTGGCGATCCTCGAGGAAGGCCTGGCCGCGGGCGAGTTCCACGGCTTCGCGATCGCCAAGGCGCTCGCCCACGGGTCGTCGCGGCTCACGGCGCACGGCACGCTCTACAAGGCCCTCGGCCGGCTCGAGAGCGCAGGCCTGCTGCGGAGCAGCTGGGAGGACCCGGCGCCGGAGGGCCGGCCGCGTCGGCGGCTCTACACGGTGACCGGTGCGGGCGCGCTGGCCGTGACGCAGGTCGCGCCGGCCACGGCACCGATGGCGCGGCGCCGGCCGGGACTGGCGACCTGATGCTGACCGATCGGTGGGTCCGCCTCTACACCTCCGGGCTCCCGCACGGCCTGCGACGTGCCCGGCTGGACGAGATCGCGAGCGACGTGTTCGAGCAGTACGCCGACTCCGGGACCGGTCGCACCTGGCCGGCCCGGCACGCGGTGGTCGGACGCACCGTGCGCGGCGCGGTGGACGACCTGATCTGGCGGCGAGAGGTGGCGCGGGGGATGAACAGCAACCGGATCGTGGTGAGGGTGCTGACGCAGGCGTGGTGGGCGCCGGTCGCCGTACTGGTCGCCCTGTTCGACGCGGCGATGGGCGTGGAGGTGCTCAGCGATAGCGCAAGCACGATGCCGGGACGCGTCGTGGGACCGGTGCTCGTCTTCACAGCGGCGCTCGCCGTCGCCGTCGGCCTGAGTCTCCGATCGTCCGCACGCCTCACCTCTGACACCGGCAGGGGAGTCTCGCGGCTGGGCTACCCGACGCTCGTGGTCGCTGTCACCGCGGTGGCCGTCACGGTCGTCGGCACCCGGGTCGCGCTGATACTCGGCGCCGTGGTCATCTTCGCCGCCGTCGCGGTGGCCGTGACGTCCCTCGGCGCCGGGAGGGGCGACGGGGGCGCGAACGCCCTCATCGTTGCCGGCATGCTTCCCGCGCTGGTGATGTTCTGGATGGTCGTGCCACCGCTGCTGGCACTGACCGTGATCGCGGGGCTGCTCACCAGCCGGGCCCGACCGGCACCGGCGGCCGCCTGACGGGTCAGGCCTTCTCGAGGCGCTCGACGAGGTTGGCGTGCTCCTGGGTGAGCGACTTCGGGAGGTGCTCACCGAACTGCTCGAAGAACTCGGGGATGAGCCCGGCCTCCTGCTTCCAGACCTCGGTGTCGACCGACAGGAGCAGATCGAGGTCCTCGGCGGGGATGTCCAGACCGTCGAGGTCGAGCTCGTCCCGCCCGGGCAGCCGTCCGATCGGCGTCTCGACGCCCTGCGCGGTGCCCTCGAGGCGGTCGACGATCCACTTCAGGACGCGGCTGTTCTCACCGAAGCCGGGCCAGAGCCACTTGCCCTTGGGATCCTTGCGGAACCAGTTGACGTAGTAGATCTTCGGCAGCTTGTCGGCGTCGGTCATGCCGCCGATCTCCAGCCAGTGGGCCATGTAGTCGCCCATGTTGTAACCGCAGAACGGCAGCATCGCGAACGGGTCGCGGCGCAGCTGGCCGATCGCGCCGACCGCGGCCGCGGTCGTCTCGGACGACACGGTCGAGCCGAGGAAGACGCCGTGCTGCCAGTCGAAGGACTCGGTCACGAGCGGTACGGCGGTTGCCCGGCGGCCGCCGAACAGGATCGCGGAGATCGGGACGCCCTTCGGGTCCTCCCACTCGGGCGCGATGGTCGGGCACTGGCCGGCCGGCGTCGTGAAGCGCGCGTTGGGGTGCGCCGCCGGGGTCTCCGACTGCGGGGTCCAGGCGTTGCCCTTCCAGTCGGTCAGGTGGGCCGGCGCCTCGTCGGTGAGGCCCTCCCACCAGACGTCGCCGTCGTCGGTCAGTGCGACGTTGGTGAAGATGGAGTTGCCGTAGAAGGTCTTCACGGCGTTGGCGTTGGTGTCCTCGCCGGTGCCGGGGGCGACGCCGAAGAAACCGGCCTCCGGATTGATCGCGTGGAGCCGGCCGTCCTCGCCGAACCTCATCCAGGCGATGTCGTCGCCAACCGTCTCGACGGTCCAGCCGGGGATGGTTGGCTGCAGCATCGCGAGGTTGGTCTTGCCGCAGGCGCTCGGGAAGGCGGCAGTGACGTACTTCGCGTCACCGCTCGGCGGCGTGAGCTTGAGGATGAGCATGTGCTCGGCCATCCAGCCCTCGTCGCGGGCCATGACCGAGGCGATGCGGAGCGCGAAGCACTTCTTGCCCAGCAGCGCGTTGCCGCCGTACCCGGATCCGTAGGACCAGATCTCGCGGGTCTCGGGGTACTGGACGATGTACTTGGTGTCGCTGCACGGCCACGGCACGTCCTGCTTGCCGGGCTCGAGCGGCGCGCCGACGGTGTGCACCGCTGGGACGAAGAAGCCGTCCTCGCCCATCAGGTCCAGAGCGGCCTTGCCCATGCGCGTCATGATCTTCATGGAGACGACGACGTACGGCGAGTCCGTGATCTCGACACCCAGCTGGCTGATGTTGCCGCCGAGCGGGCCCATCGAGAACGGAACGACGTACATCGTGCGACCGCTCATGCAGCCGTCGAACAGCGGCGCGAGGGTCGCGCGCATCTCGGCGGGTGCCATCCAGTTGTTCGTCGGGCCGGCGTCGGCCTCGCGCTCGGAGCAGATGAAGGTGCGGTCCTCGACCCGGGCGACATCGGTCGGGTCGGACTTCGCGTAGAAACTGTTGGGGCGCTTGGACTCGTCGAGCTTGACGAAGGTCCCGTGGTCGACGAGCAGCTGCGTGAGGCGCTGCCACTCCTCCTCGGACCCGTCCGCCCACTCCACGCGGTCCGGCTTGGTCAGCTGGGCGATCTCCCGCACCCACGCCACGAGCTTGGCGTGCGTGGTCGGGGCCTGATCCAGGCCGGGAATGGTGGATGCGGTCGTCATGGGAGCCTCTCCATCGAGGATCGTGGCCGGACGGCGGGGGACGTACCCTGAAGTGTGCCGCGTCACGAGACGTGACGACAGGGCCCCTGCCTGTGAGATCCCGCACCTGCATGACACCTGGGGGACACGTGCCAGACACGCATCACGGTCTGGAGGCCCGGATCGCGGACGTCGTTGCCGAGGTCGGCGCCGTGGTCAAGCCACGCCTGCGCGGCGTCCTGCACGAGGCGGCGTTCGCCATCTCCCTCGTCACGGGTACGGCGCTCGTGTGCCTCGCGAACGGCCCGCGTGAGCGGGTCGCGACAGCGGTGTACGCCGGCAGCGTCGCGCTGCTGTTCGGTACGTCGGCGGCGTACCACCGAGGGGTCTGGTCCCCACGCGCGTACGACCTCATGGCCCGACTCGACCACTCGATGATCTTCGTGCTCATCGCCGGGTCCTACACGCCGTTCGCGCTGCTGCTGCTGAACGGGGGCGCGCAGTGGGCGGTGCTCGCCGTGGTGTGGGGTGGAGCCCTGCTCGGTGTCGTGCTGCGCAACGTGTTGCGGCAGCCGCCGCGGTGGCTCTTCGTCGGGCTCTACCTCGCGCTCGGCTGGATCGCCGTGGGTCTCATGCCGGCGGTGCTGCGCCGGGGTGGCGTCGCGGTGCTGGTGCTGCTCGCCGTCGGCGGGCTGTTCTACACAGCAGGCGCGCTCGTCTACGCACTGCGTCGCCCGGACCCGTCCCCGCGTTGGTTCGGCTTCCACGAGGTGTTCCACGCCTGCACGCTGCTCGCGTTCGCCACCCACTACGTCGCCGTGTCGATCACGACGTACTCGAGCTAGGCGGTTACATCCTCTTTCGCTTCACTAGTTCCGCTCAGGCCGGGCCGCGGTCGCGGACCTGCTGGACCGACTCCATCGCGGTCCGCAGCTCAGCCAGCCACGCCTCCGTGTTGCGACCGACGAGCTTGACGCACCAGGCCAGCGCCTCGGAGCGCGAGCGGGCGACGCCGGCGTCGACGAGGGTGTCGAGCACCTGACGCTCGGGCTGCCGTAGCCGCGTCATCACCGGCACGGACAGGGTCGTGAACACGTGCGTCGTGTCGCCGGCTTGCGCCCCCCAGGCGACCTTGCGGCCGAAGCGGTGCTCGGCCTCTCGGGCGATCTTCATCCGCGCCTCGCGGGTCTCCTCGCGAAACCGGATGACGCGGCCGGCCTCGACCTCGGCCTTGCCGGCATCGTCGGCCGCGGCGTCCGGAGCCGGGATGCGGCCGACGACGAGGATCTCGTCACGGTCGATCGTGATCTCGGCGGGTGCCTCGAACCAGCCGTCCGGCAGCCGCCCGGCGAACCACCCCGCGATCCCGTCCGCGGCCGGGACGTCCTGATCCGCGCGTGCAGGTGCGTGTCTCATCGGCGTACCTCCGTGGTGATTACACACTTACACCTCTACATGTGCAAGCCCCGAACGAAGATCAGGGCACCACGACGCGGAGCTGGTCGCGCAGGCGGGACTCGTCGGTCGTGGGGGCGTCGCAGACGAAGCCACGGCAGACGTACGCCGCCCCCGGCGGACGCCCCTCCACCAGGGGGCCTTGGTCCACCACGACGGCGCCAGGAGAGGTCGTACGGCGGGCGACGGCCAGCAGATCAGGGCGGGCGACCACCGCGACCTCCGCAGGTCCCGCGAGCAGTGCTTCCGCGACGGCGCAGGACCAGCCGGCGAACCGGGCGTGCCGGGCGAACAGAGGCGCGACCGTCGCCAGCGCCGCGCCTGCCGCAGCGCGGTGGTCGTCGGAGCCGGTCAGCGCGGCGTAGGTCAGCAGCGCGCCGGCTGCGGCGGCCAACCCCGACGGCGTCGCGTTGTCGGCTGGGTCCTGCGGGCGGCGTACCAGCTGCTCGGCGTCGTCCGCCGTGTCGAAGAACCCGCCGTTGCCGTCGCCGAACCGCTCGAGCACGACCCGGAGCAGGTGCTTGGCACCCTCGAGTCGGCCCGCGTCGCCGGTCACCTGGTGCAGGGCGAGCAGTCCCTCGGCGTAGCCGGCGTAGTCCTCGAGGACACCGGCGTGGGCGCCCGCCTTCCCGTCGCGTGACACCCGACGGAGCCGCTGGTCCTCGCTCGCCCAGTGCACGTTGAGGAGCACGTCTGCACAGACGTCGGCGGCCTCCACCCAGTCCGGCCGGTCGAACAGCACACCGCCCTCGGCGAGGGCGGCGATGGCCAATCCGTTCCACGCGCACACGAGCTTGTCGTCGCGGCCCGGCTGCGGTCGATCCGCGCGCGCGGCGAGCAGTGCCGCGCGGGCCCGCTCGTAGCGCGAGAGGTCGTCGGGCTCCTGCAGCCGCTGCAGCACGGACGCGCCGTGCTCGAACGTGCCTCCGGGCGTCACCTCCAGCTGAGCGGCCGCCCACGCGCCGTCGTCGTCGCCGAGCACATCGACGAGCTGCTCGGGCGTCCACACGTAGGTCAGACCCTCCACGCCATCGGTGTCGGCATCGAGAGCCGAGGCGAAGCCGCCCTCCGGCGTACGGAGGTCGCGCAGCAGGAAATCCCCTGTCTCCAGGGCGATCCGCCGTGCGAAGTCGGATCCCGTCGCGCGCCACCAGTGCACGTAGACCCGCAGCAGCAAGGCGTTGTCGTAGAGCATCTTCTCGAAGTGCGGCACCACCCAGTGCCGGTCGACCGAGTAGCGCGCGAAGCCGCCGGCAAGCTGGTCGTACATCCCGCCTCGTGCCATCGCCTCGCACGTGCCACTGACGAGATCGAGGCCGTCGCCGGTACGTGCGGCATGCCGGAGCAGGAACTCCAGCGCCATCGACGGCGGGAACTTCGGCGCGCTGCCGAAGCCACCTGATTGTTCGTCGTACGACGAACGCAGCGACGCGGCAGCGGCATCGAGGAGCTCGGGCGTGACGGCTGCCGTCGTACCGACGGGCCCTGACTCGGAGAGCCGGCGGACGATGTCGGCGCCGGCCGCCAGCACCTCCTCGCGTCGTTCTTGCCAGGTGCGCACGATCGACTCGAGCACCTGCCGGAACGACGGCATCCCGTGCTTGGGGACATCGGGCCAGTAGGTGCCGCAGAAGAACGGCTCTCCCTTCGGCGTGAGGAAAGACGTCATCGGCCAGCCACCATGGCCGGTCATCGCCTGCACGGCTTCCATGTAGACGGCGTCGACATCCGGCCGCTCTTCCCTGTCGACCTTCACATTGACGAAGTGCTCGTTCATGTACGCCGCCGTCGCGTCGTCCTCGAACGACTCGTGCGCCATCACGTGGCACCAATGACACGCTGCGTAACCAATCGACAGCAGGATGGGCACGTCTCGACGTACTGCCTCCGCGAACGCCTCAGGTGACCACTCCCACCAGTCGACCGGGTTGTCCTGGTGCTGCTGCAGGTACGGCGACGTCGACTCAGCGAGACGGTTCGGCATGCTGGCAGCATGCCCGGGCCGCACCCGATGACGCCTCGGCCCGGGGCGGGTGCGAACTACGCCGGGATGCGCACGTTCCCGCCCGTGAGCAGTCGCTGGTCAGTGGGGCTGCCGACCGAGAAGGACCTCGGCCCCACGATGGAGACCGCGAACAGATCGGGTGGCGTCGCGCCCCCGGACGGTTCCGCCTTGTCGGTGGCATCGATGCGCAGCGTGGCCGTGCCGCTGACGGCGAGCACCGTCCCCGTCGCAAGGTCAACCGCGCGGGTGCTGCCGTTGTCGCCCTGAACCGTGGCCGAGCAGACCTTCGGGGCCTTAGCCGTGCAGGTCCGCGACAACGACGACACCGAGCCGGTGCTGACGACGAACGCATAGGAGCGGTTCCCGTACCCGAGGTCGGCCTGCTGACGGAAGACCTGCACGGCATCGCCCGTGACGCCCTTCTTTGCCGGGTTGGCACGGAAGGCGAAGTCAGTGCGTTGCCCTGTGCCGTCGGCGACACTCCCGCCACCGGCGGCCGAGCCCGTCGGCACCGACGCCACGCTGAAGGCAGCCACGTCGACTCCCGCCACGTACGAGGTCGACAGCAGCTTGGCGACGAAGCCACGGCTTCCCGCGGCAAGCGCGCCAGTGGTGCACACAGCGGTGCCGGAGCCTGCCCCAGAAGAGGTGACGGTTGCCGTGCACAGGGTCGTGCCAGCGACATCGGTGAACTGCACCTGGGCACTGCCGAGGGCCGTCCCGGCCGAGGAGTCGCTGGCCTCCTGGACGAGCGCGGAGAGCTGCGTCGAAGCAGCAGCGCTCGAGGTCACGACGAGACCTGGCCCGGTGATGGTGACGGTGGCGTCCTCGGGGGTCACTGTGAAGGGCGTGGACACCGACGCGGGCTCGTACGCCGGAGAACCGGCGAAGGACGCGACGACGCTCGATGAACCTGGTGCCGACGTGAGGACGGCATAGCCGCTGGCAGTCCCGTCCGCGCTGGTGGCGGCGTTCGCCGACCGTCCAGCAACGGTGAACGCGACCGCGGCGCCGCCGACCGGCGCACCTGCCGACGTGGTCAGCTCGGCCACCAACCAGGCTTCATCCGAGTACTGACCCGACGTCACCCCGCTGTAGGTGATGGTCGTCGCCTGCCGCGTGACCGTCACCTTGAAGGAGCGGTCGGCGCTTGCCGAGCCGTCGCTGACGCGCACGGTGATCGTGTGCGCGCCCACGTCGCTCGCCTGCGGTGTCCACGCGATGCTGCCCCACCAGTCAACGGAAGCACCCGCGGGGCCCGACACCAACGAGTACGTGAGGGGGTCGCCTTCCACGTCGTGTCCCGTGGCGACGACCTCCACCGGCGAGCCCCACGGCGTGCTCCGATCGCCGATCGGATCGAGCGTCGGCGGGTCGTTCACCGGCGAGACGGTCAGGGAGACCGTCGCAGAGGCGGAGCCACCATGTCCATCGGTCACCGCGTACGTGAACGAGTCGCCCTCGCTGTAGTTGGACGCTGGCGTGTACCGCACGCCACCAGACACCACTGAGACCGACCCGTGCGACGGCTGGGTCACCGATGACACGGTGACGACATCGCCATCCGGATCGGAGTCGTTGCTCAGCACCGGCACCGTGACGGCGACGTCCTCTGGCGTCGACGCAGCGTCGTCCACGGCCTTCGGCGGGTCGCTCACGGCCGTCACGGTCATGGCCACGGCCGCCGTGTCGGTGCCACCGCTGGGGTCGGACACGACGTACGTGAACGAGTCGGTGCCCCAGAAGTTCGTCGCAGGGGTGTACTTCACCGCTCCGCCGACGATGGACGTCGACCCGTGCGACGGCTGCGTCACCGACGACACCGTCAGGGCCGCCCCCTCTGGATCGAAGTCGTTCGCCAGCACGGGCACGCTGACCGGTGAGTCCTCGGCCGTGGTCGCGGTGTCATCGCCGGCTGAGGGGGGGTAGTTCCCCGGCGCGACCGTGACAGACACCAGCGCCGAGCCGGTCCCACTGTGGCCGTCAGTAGCAACGTAGGAGAACGAGTCCGGACCGGAGTAACCGGCCGCGGGTGTGTAGGTCACACCACTGGGACCGAAGACGGTGGAACCGTGGTTCGGCTGCGTCGCGGACGAGACCGTCAACACATCGCCGTCAGCATCGGAGTCGTTGTCGAGCACCGGCACCGTCACGACCACACCTTGTTGGGTAGCTGCCGTGTCATCGCGAACGATCGGGGCGTCGTTCACGGGCGACACGGTCAGCGGCACCGTCGCCGAGTCGGTGCCACCGTGCCCGTCGTCGGCCACGTAGGTGAAGGTGTCCGGACCGTTGTAGTCCGCTGTCGGCGTGTACTTGACCCCACCCGGGACGACGACCGCCGATCCGTGCGATGGCTGGGTGACGGACGAGACCGTCAGTGTGTCGAGGTCGATGTCGCTGTCATTGTCCAGAACCGGCACGGTGACAGCGGCGTCCTCGGTCGTCGACGCGGTGTCATCAACAGCGAGAGGAGGATCGTTTCCTGCCGTGACCGTGACAGCCACGGTGCCCGAGTCTGAGTCTGACGGCACGTTGTCGTCCTGGACGACGTAGGTGAACGAGTCCGGACCGTTGTAGTCGGTCGCCGGCGTGTAGGTCACCACGCCGGACGCCAGGCTGGTGGAGCCGTGGGTCGGCTGGTCCACCGACAGCACCGACAGCGCATCTCCCGCGTCGGGGTCGTGGTCGTTGTCGAGGACGGGCACCTCTACCGCCGCGTCCTCGGGCGTCGTCACGGTGTCATCGACGGCGACTGGCGGATCGTTGACGCAGCTAATGGTGACCGCGATGACCGCATCGGCGATGCCGTTCCTGCCGTCGAAGATGCGGTAGGAGACGGCATCGCTGCCGCAGTAGTTCGGGTCCGGCGTATAGGTGACCGTCGCACCCGAACCGCTGGCCGAACCGTGGGCTGGGTCCTTGACCTGCAGCACTGAGATGGAGTTGCCGTCCGGGTCGGAGTCGTTGGCCGTGACGTTCACGGACACCTGGGTGTCCTCCACCGTGCCTGCCGTGTCGTCGCTCGCCGCCGGGCTCCTGTTGCCATTGATGCCTTCGTCGAGGTGCTTCACCTCGATGGGCGTCTTGCGGGTCGGTCCGACACCGTCGCCGAGCTGACCGGAGCTGTTCGAGCCCCAGCAGCTGACGGTCATGTCGATAAGGCTGGCGCAGGTGTTGCGGCGGCCGGCGCTCAGCGAGGTGACGAGGTCATCCGGTTGGTCGTCTGGCAGCTTGTCGCGGATCGTGTCAGCGGTGTCGTTGTCGAGGCCCACCGGTGTCACGGGGTTGGCGCTGAAGCTGCCCGGCCCCCCGCTCCCGTCCCCCAGCTGACCGGCGCTGTTGTCGCCCCAGCACCGAGCACTCGCGTTGTCCATGATGGCGCAGGTGTGCGAGGTACCCGCTGTGAGCGCGACCGCCAAGGGGTTGCGGGTGACTCCGGAGCCCTGCGGGATGGTCAGGATCAGCTTCGGCAGGTGGCGTTCGCCGGTGGTTCCGTCGCCGAGCTGGCCGAGGTTGTTGGCGCCCCAGCAGCGGACCTTGCCGTCCTCGGCGCCGGCCATGAGGGCGCACGTGTGCCGTTCCCCGGCCGTGACGGCCTTGACCCCGGTGAGGTAGGTGTCGGGCGGGTCGTCGTCGGGGTCGTCGACGAGCTTCACCTGCGTGGCGAGGTGCCGCCCAGTCGTCGTGTTGTCGCCGAGTTGACCGTTCGCGTTACGACCCCAGCACCAGACGGTGGTGTCGGTGCGCAGCGCACACGAGTGTGACCCGCCTGCCGCGACCTGGACCACACCAGTGAGCGGCTGGGGGTCGAAGTGATCGTCGGGGACGCTCGGGTCCGGCGGAGCCGGATCAGCGTCGTAGAGCACGACAACCGACGCGGTGGTCGGACTCGTGCTGGTCGCGTTGTTGCCGAGCTGGCCATCGCCGTTGCGCCCCCAGCACCTCGCCGTGCCGTCGTGGAGTCGGGCGCAGGTGTGGGCGATCTCCACCCCACCCAGGGCACGACCCCCCGCGCTCAGCTGCGTCGCGGTGGTCAGGGCGGACACGGCGACCGGCACGTTGGAGTCGGTGGAGGTCGCGTTGCCGAGCTGACCGTCGTCGTTGTTCCCCCAGCACAACGGCGAGGTGCTCCCCGTCGGCAGCGTGCAGGTGTGACCGTTGCCGGCGGCAAGCGTGGAGACGTCCGCGAGGTTGAAGACCTTCACGGGCACTGTCGAGTTCGACGTCGGTGCCGGTGTCACGTTCGCCCCGAGCTCGCCGTGCGCGTTGGTCCCCCAGCAGACCGGCTGGTGGGTGTCAGGCGTGCCCGGGACCTGGACGCGCGCGCACGCCGCGTCGGTTCCGGTAGCGACCGACTCAGCTCCCTGCAGGGCGGTGACTGTGACCGGGACGAAGCTCTCGTCGAGATAGCTGCCCAGCTGGCCGTAGAAGTTGTAGCCCCAGCACTGCATCTGGGTGCCCAGAAGCGCGCAGGTGTGGAAACCGCCGGCGGTGATGGCGCTCACCGGGTCAATGGCCACGGGCTTGGCGCTGCGCCACATGAACTTCTGCTTCTCGTCGACGCCGGGATACACGTCGACTTCGCCCTTCGTGCCGTTGCCGATCTGGCCACGCCCGGCGTTGCCCCAGCACCAGGCGCCGCCCGCGACCGTGCGCGCGCAGGTGTGGTACTGGCCGGCGGAGACGACGTCGGCGCCGAAGAAGTCGGCGTAGTCGTAGCTGGCGTTCGCGTGATACCCGTTCTTGTCGTACTTCACGGGCACAGGGGTCTTGCGATCGGTGGTGGTGCCGTCGCCGAGCTGACCCTGAGTGTTGTTGCCCCAGCACCTGATGGTGTTCTTGTCCTCGTCGGCGTCGTCGTCATCGATGACGGCGCAGGTGTGGCCGTAACCGGTTGTGATGGCGAGTGCCTTCTTGTTGCCGTCGGGCAGGCCACTGACCGCCACGGGCGTCGTCGAGTCGATGTCCGAGTCGTTCCCGAGCTGTCCGAACCCGTTGTGACCCCAGCACTTCATCCCGCCCGTCGCCAGTCGCGCGCAGGTGTGGAACTCCCCGGCCGCGATCGCGGTCGCGTTGTCGATCCCCGTGACCTCGACCGGTGTGAAGGCCTCACCCAGCGGCGTTCCGGCGCCGTCGCCGAGCTGCCCCACGCCGTCGAGCCCCCAGCACTTGACGTGACCGGTGTCCAGGAGTGCGCAGTTGTGGAACCCGCCAGCCGCGATCGCGCGCACGTCGGCGAGGCCCGGAACAGCTCGGGGCGTGTCGCTCGAGTTCACCAGTACTGAGTCGGCGCCGATCTGGCCGTTGCTGTTGAGTCCCCAGCACATGACGGTCGCAGTCTTCAAGAGCGCGCACGTGTGAGTGTTGCCGGCCGTCACGGCGACCGCGGTCGTGATGGTGGGAACCGGCTTCGGTTCGTTCGACACGGCTCGCGTGCCGTTGCCGAGCTGCCCGTTGGCGTTGTCGCCCCAGCACCGCACCAGCCCGGTGTCCATCACGGCGCAGGTGTGGCGGCCACCGACGGCCATGAGCCGCTGAGCATCCACGAGCGCGGGCGTAATGCCTTCGTTCTGGTCGGCCGCCGACGGCCCGGCGGCGACGACCAGCGTCGCAGCGACGAGCGCGAGGACGAGCCCCAGCAGGCCCCAGCCCCGGCGGATCACTTCGGGTCCGAGCAGATCTCGGAGTCCGCGAGCGGCTTCTCGGGCACACCGAGCTTGTTCTTCGTCGCCTCCCAGATCATCTGGGCGATGCAGTCGTGACCCTTCTTGTTGGGGTTGATCCCCATGTCCTTGGTCGTCTGCGTGGCGAGGATGAGCACGCCGGTCACCGCCGGGGTGAGGTAGAGGAACGGCGTCTTGGTGCCGTCCGTCTTGTCACTGGCGATCCACGACTTGCCTTCGTCACAGCCGAAGTTCTTCGTCGCGTTGTGGTCGTGGACGGTGTTGGTCGGGTGGTAGACCTTCGTCTTGATCTCGACGTTCATCTGCATGCAGTGGTCTTTGAACTTCTCGTAGGGGTTTACGAAGAAGAACCGGCCCTGCGAGGAGATGGTGAACTGCTTCACGACGGGTTCGATCGTGTCGTTCAGCTTCTTGACGACCTGGTCGAGGGTGATGAGTGCGGGCGGCAGAAGGATCCACCTGGCGATGCAGGTCGGGATCGTGTCCTGGAGGTCCGCGCAGAAGCCAGGGATCTTGGTCGCCACGGTCGTCGCCGAGTTGTAGGGGTTGAAGTAGCCCGTCACCGCGACGATCAGGCGCGGGTCGACCCGGTCCTGCTGGACCTTGTAGTCGTTGAGGATGACGCTGAGGTCGTTGCGCAGGGTGTTGAACGCGTTCTGGTTGGCGAGGACAGCGAGGGCGCACACGTTGGCGTCGAGGAAGTCGTGGTCCTTGATGTTCTTGAAGCACTTGTCGACGTGGTCGATGATCGTCGAGTTCTGCCGGCCAAGGGTCAGGGTGATGAGCCGCGGCGTCTTGTTCCACGCCTCGGACTGCTGGGTGGGGTTGCCGCTGTGCTGGTAGTCGTCCGAGGTGGCTTTGTCCTTGGCGGTGCTGTATTCACACCACGGTCCCGGCCAGACCACCGGGTCCTGCGTCTTCAGGTGCTCGTTGAGCAGCTGCGTCGAGTACCGCTCGGTCGACGGGGTGTCGGCGTCCTTGCCCTCCGGCACGCCGTCGCCCCCGGCCACGTAGCGATAGGCCTCTGACGCATCGCAATCGGCTTCACCCGAAGCCACCTGGACTCCCGCAAGCGTGAGTCCGGCCGCCAGGACGGGGACGGCAACGCCGATCACGAACCATCGACTGTTGAACCGCATTATCGACCTCCAGATCGATCAACACCAAGGACCCGAGGGACGTGGGTGGGGCATCACAGCCCCACCCACGCCACCACGGCGACGAGCTACGACGTCTTGGTGTTGTTGGCCTCGTTGGTCTCCTCGATGGTGTCGTTCGGGTCCACGATGGCCGAGGCGTGCAGCGTGCCGCTCTCCGTCACGTACACCCGGGCGGTGAAGACGCTGCCCGCACCCGTGGCCTGCGTTCCTGTGCAGGTCACCTTGTTGATCGGATTGGACTCGGTCTGGCACGACCAGCCGGTCGGCACGGTGACGTCGAGCGGGATGACGCCAATGGGAAGCGAGACTTCGACAAGAACATCTGTGGCGGTGTCGCTCTCGTTGTTCGTCACCGTCCACGTCCAACTGCCCTCGTTGCCTTGGGTTCCGGTGCCGGAGAGGTTGGTGATCTCGAGGTCGACCATGGCCTTGACGGACGTGACGGTCGACCGGACGTTGTTGGTCTCGTCGCCTTCGGGAATGACGTTGTTCGGATCCACGATCACCTGGTTGGTGATGTCGACCTTGTTGTTGATGAAGGTGACGTCGCTCTGCCTCGGTGACCGGACGACGATGGTGATCTCGCGCGTCCCGCCGCCGCTGCCAGCGGTACTGGTCCCCTGCAGGTGCCCGCCGGTGCAATCGACGACGCCACCCGACTCGCTGCACGTGAAGAACCCGCTGGTGTTGTTCGGCGCCGCCGTCGTGTCGTTGGCCGACACGAAGGTGGTCCCGGCCGGCAGGTGATCAGTCACCCTCACGTTGAAGGCGTCGTCCGTGCCGGTGTTCTTCACGGTGATCTTGTACGTCAGCGGGCTGTCTGTCGCGACCGCGTCAGGCGTGTCGGTCAGGTCGGACACGCTGAGCTCGATGTAGTCGGCGATGCCATCGAGGGCGACGATGGTGTCGGGCGACACCGCGGTGTTGTCCTGCTCATTGCCCTCGGGGATGGCGTTGCCCGGGTCGACGACCGCCTGGTTGTTGATCGTCACGGGCTGCGGCGGTGCGAACAGGACGATCTCGATCACGGCCTTGCCGCCACTGGCCATGAGCGTGCCGTTCCCGCACTCCACGACGCCGTTGTTGTGGAAGCAGGTGAAGCCCGACGTTGTGGTGGTCGACGCCGAGGGAACCAACCGAGCGGAGCGGAACCGCGTGTCCGCCGGCAGGTAGTCCCTGACGGTGATGTTCGTGGCCTGGTCAGTGCCGGTGTTCTCCACGTTGACCCGGTAGATGAGGGTCCCGCTCGGGGCGACGTGCGCCGCCGAGCCCGACTGACTTGGGGCGAACTGCTCGGTCGCGATCACGAACTGGTTGTAGGCGTTGGCGCCGCCCACGGTCACGACCGTGGAGATGTCCTGGGTGTTGTTGGTCTCATCACCTTCGGGGATGGCGTTGGCCGGATCCACGATGGCGTGGTTGGTGTAGTTGTTCGTGGCGCCCGTCG
Source organism: Frankiaceae bacterium (assembly GCA_016650445.1). Classification (GTDB taxonomy): domain Bacteria; phylum Actinomycetota; class Actinomycetes; order Mycobacteriales; family SCTD01; genus RYN-124. The sequence continues at coordinate 154,274 of JAENVS010000011.1, forward strand.
GGGCGTCGGGGGCGAACAGCAGGATCTTGATCGTCGCCGTGTCGCCAGGGCTGCCCGCGCCGGCCAGCGAGGCACCGCCGCACTGGACAACACCGGCGTTGTAGGTGCAGGTGAAGCCGCCGGCGTTCGCCGGGGGCGTGCTGTTGGCGGCGCGGAACCTCGACGCAACCGGGACGGTGTCGTGCACGGCGACGTCGTCCACGGGGTCCGTACCCCGGTTTTGGACCGTCAGCGTGTACTCGAGCGTGCCGTTCGGGGCCACGTCGACGGCGTTGCCGCTGCCATCGACGGGGCTTGTCTGCTTGTTGCCGACCACGAGGTCGTTGAAGGTGTTCTGACCGTCACCGTTCGGCGCCGGCAAGTGGACCGTGAGGGAGACGTCGGAGATGTTGTTGGTCTCGTCGGCCTCGGCGACCACGTTGTTCGGGTCGACGATCGCGTGGTTGGTGTACTGCGTTGTTGCGGCGTTCACCGTCGGTGGCGCGAACACCCGGATGGTGATCGTGGTGCTGGTCGGGCTGCCGATCGACGGCGAAGCCGCGAGCGCACCGTTGGTGCACGTCAGGACACCATCGTTGAAGCTGCAGCCGAACCCGCCGGTGCCGCTCGCGAGCGGCGCGGCCGTCACGTTGCGGAAACGGGAGCCGGTCGGCAGGTAGTCCAGCACGGTGACGTTGCTGACCGGGTCACTGCCCCAGTTGCTGATCGTCAGGGTGTAGTCGAGCGTGCCGTTCGGCGCGACCGGAAGCGGGTCGCCGCTGCCGTCGACCGGGTTGACCTGCTTGTTGGTCACCGTCAGCTCGTTGAACGTGCCCCAGTCGCCGAGCGGCGGGATGCCCACGTTGGTCTCGAGCAGGTTGAGGTTGTTGGTCGATGTGCTGCTGGTGTCGACGAACTCAGGGATCGTGTTGTCCGGGTCGACCGACACCTGGTTGAGGATCGGCGAGCCCGTGGCGCTGGCCGAGGAGCTCGGACCATACGGAGCGGGCGCAAACGCAGTCACCTCGATGACGAATCCGTCGGGCCCCGTCGCAGGCGCAAGGGGCGAGAGCTGCAGCTTCGGACCGCCGTAGGCGGCGTAGATGCCGTTGAGGCGGCCTCCGGTGCAGTCGACCTGGCCGTTGCTGGACGTGCACGACAGGTTGTGGGTCGGCGTGTAGGGCACGCCGAAGGTGTACGCAGGCGTCGCGACCTCCTTGGCCGACCGGAAGCGCGTGCCGACCGGCAGGATGTCGGAGACCTTGATGCTCGACGCATCCTGCGTCCCGACGTTCTGAACGAGGATGTCGTAGATCACCGTGCCGCTCGGGGCGACCGGGTCGCACATCGACGGCGAGGTCCGCGAGTCGCGCACACAGCGGACGGTCTGGCTGATCGTCAGGTCGACGCCGGTGGCGATCGGAGTGGTCGTCGTGAACGTGTTGTTGGTGTCGTCGCTCTCGGCGATCTGGTTGTACGGGTCGACGAAGACCGTTGAGCTGATGGTGCCGACCGAGTTGGGCGCAGTCAGGTGCAACCGGATCTGGCGCGTGTTTCCGCCGTAGTTTGCCGGCGCGGAGAGGGCCCCGGGGATATTGCCGCCCGTGCAGGTCACCGTCGTCGGGTTCGCGTTGAGTGTCGAGCCCTCGGTGCAGGTGAAGCCGGCGCCGCCTAGGTCCTCGTAGCCTTCGAAGATGACGTCGGCGGGGAGGACCTCGCGCAACGTGACGTTGTTCGCGTCGTCGAGGCCGCTGTTGCCGACGGTGATCACGTAGTCGAACTGGTTGCGAGCCCGGAAGGGCAGGCAGTCCCCGCGCGTCCCCTCGAGCAGCGAGACCTCGGAACACGCCGAGAACTGCGTCACGGTCAGGTCGACCGGAGGACGCACGATCGTCGTGACGCTGGCGTCGCGAGTGATGGAGACCTTGCTCTGCAGGGTCTGCAGGGTCGCCGTGTTGGTGATGATCGTCGCGGCGGGCTGCACGACCTTGCCCGTGATGGTGACGGTCACGCTGGAGCCCCCGGGAAGCGTGTAGCCGTTCTTGGGCGACATGCACGTCGCGAGGTTGTTGGAGTTCGTGCACTGGAGCTTCGGGTCGCTGGCGACGGCCTGGACGGACGCCTGATCGAGGCCCTGCGTGCCATCGGAGATCTGCAGCCGGGTGGCCGACTGCCTGCTGGTGCCGGTATTGGTGGCCGTGACCTCGTACGTCAGGATGTCGCCGGGCCGGATCTGCGTGCCATCACCCGGGAGGGCCGTCGACGAGGCCGTCTTGGTGAACGTGATCGGCTCGGTCGGCGCCGGAGCCGAAGGCACGCTGATCGTGTACTGCGAGAAGTTGTTCTGGTTGCTCTGCAGGTCATCCGGTTCGGCGATCGCGTTCTCCGGGTCGACCGCCGCCGTCATCTGGTACGTGCCGACATCTGACGGGGCAACTGCCGGGATGGTGATCGTGGCGTTCGCGCCCGCGTTCAGCGCGCCGCCGGTGCAGGTGATGTTGGGGATGGTGGCCGTGCAGTTGAACAGGCTCGTCCCGAAGCTCTCACCGCTCTGCAGACCCCAGTCGGTGGGCAGGGTCGCGGACACCAAGATGTCCGAGGCCTTGACGAAGCCGAAGTTCGAGACGGTGAGCTGGTACGTCGCGTCGCCGAGCGGGCTGACGCTCGACGGACCGCTGATGGACGTCGCGAGGTCAGCGAGCTGGCCGGCGGCGGGGGCGCCGATCAGCACGTTCGTCGACGCGTTGACGGTGAAGTCGTGCGAGGTGTTCTGCGCCGACCAGTCCGCGTTCACCGTCGCCGTGTTGCTGAGGTAGGTCCCCGAGCCGCCGACGACCGTGCCGGTGATGCTCACGACCCACGTCGAGCCCTGGCCGGGCATGTCGCCGGCCTCACAGAAGACCAGGTTGCTCGTCTGCGAGCAGTAGCCCCGCGAGCTGGTCAGGATGAGGTTGCTGAGCCCGTTGATCTGGTCGCTGAGGCGGACGTTCGCCACCTGCGGCTCGGTGTTCGTCGTCGTGATCGTGTAGGTCAGGCTGCTGCCCGGCGCCACCGGGTTCGACGACGCCGTCATCGTCACGGTGTAGGGCTGGTTGATCGGCTGCGTGTCGGCATGCGTCGTTCCGACGCCTATGACCGGGACAAGGATGATCGCCCCCGCCCCCGCCATCACTCGCTGCAACAGCCGTGGCTTACGAGCATGACGCGCCATGCGACCCCCCCGAGTCTGATTTGTCGAGGAGCGGCGGCTGGAGCCCAGCACCGACATCGACAACCCGGGTGCCCCCGCACCCAGATGTCGGGTGCCCCCGCACTCGACGTCGCGAGGATTACCTGGTCCGGATGGACTAGTCAAGTCGAGTCAGGAGTTCCGCCACCTGGCCGAGCCTGACAACCGGCAAATGTATCGAACAAGACACCCGAACGGACTAGTTCCGCCGACCCGCTGATCCGCACGCCACCGATTCTCCGAGTGCTGCTGCGCGACGCGGCCCGGGCATGCTGGCAGCATGCCCGGGCCGCTGCAGGTGACACCGCGGCTCGTGCTGCCCGAGTCGGAGCTGTCGTGGCGGTTCAGCCGCTCGAGCGGCCCTGGCGGTCAATCGGTCAACACGACCGACAGCAGGGCGGAGCTCTCGTACGACGTAGCGCGCTCACCTTCGCTGCCCGAGCACCTGCGCCAACGCGCGCTCACCGCGCTGGCGAGCCGGCTCGTCGACGGCGTACTGACCGTCGCTGCGAGCGAGCAGCGCAGCCAGCTGCAGAACCGGGAGGCGGCCGAGCAACGGCTTGCCGAGCTGCTCCGCGCGGCCGTGGCACCGCCGCCGCCGCCGCGACGCGCGACCAAGCCGACGAAGGGCAGCAAGGAGCGGCGGCTCAACGTCAAGCGCCAGCGCTCCGAGCTCAAGCGCTCACGGCAAGGCCAAAGGCGCAATGACGAGTGAGCAGCTCATGATCAAGGCGAAGGTGGCTGAGGACTGTCGTCCTCGTCATTGCGGGTGTTGGGGTTGCTGTTCGGCGTCTTGGGGTCGTCGAACGACGGTGGGAGGCGGCGCAGGCGGCCGTTCATGTTGCGGATGAGAAGCACCAGCGCGACGCCGATGAGCAGCACCACCAGCAGGCCCAACGGTCCCGCGGTGCCCGACGGCGCAGCAGCGAGGCTCATCTGTTGACCGTCTCACGGATGCCGGCGAACAGGTCCTCCTCCGGCAGCTGCGCATCCACCAGGCAACGAGCGAGCTGGAAGTCCTCCGTCGGCCAGGCTTGCCGCTGCACGTCGATCGGACACGCGAACCATCGGCCGTTCGGGTCCACCTGGGTCGCATGCGCGATCAGCGCCTGATCGCGGGTGGCGAAGTGGTCGGCGCAGTGGACCCGCGTGGTGAGCCGGTCGGCGTCCTCCGGCTTGTCGACCCAGTTCTCGAGCCACTCGCCGTACGGCGACTCGATCCCGCGCTCGGTCATGGCGGTGTGCAGCGCGGTCAGGCGGTCCTTGTGGAAGGTGTGGTTGTAGTACAGCTTCAACGGCTGCCACGGCTCGCCGGCGTCCGGGAAGCGCTCGGGGTCACCGGCGGCCTCGAAGGCCGCCATCGACACCTCGTGGCAGCGGATGTGGTCAGGGTGCGGGTAGCCGCCGTTCTCGTCGTACGTCGTCATGACGTGCGGCCGCTCGCGCCGCACCACCTCGACCAGCGCCCGCGTCTGCTCCTCGAGGTCCCCGAGCGCGAAGCAGCCCGGCGGCAGTGGTGGCAACGGGTCGCCCTCGGGCAGCCCGGAGTCGACCCAGCCCATGAAGATCTGGCGGACGCCGAGGATGTGGCGGGCCTTCTCCATCTCCGCGGCCCGGATCGCCGTGATGTTGTCGACGACCTCGGGGCGGTCCATCGCCGGGTTGAGCACCGAGCCGCGGGAGCCGTCGGTGAGGGTGACCACCAGCACGTCGACGCCCTCGTGCGAGTAGCGCGCCATCGTCGCGGCGCCCTTGCTCGACTCGTCGTCAGGATGGGCGTGGACGCACATCAGCCGCAGCTGCTCCTGCTCAGCGCCGTCCAGAACCACGTGCCGTGCCCTCCGCTCGCGTCCCGAGGGACGATCGTCCCGCACCCGCATCTCGTCCGAACACCCGTCACCGCCCAGGGAGTCCCGTGCCGCCCGATTTGCCGCCCGGCCGCTACGACACGCCACGGCGCCGGACCCGCGTCCTGGCCGGCCTCGTCGCCGGGCTGCTGGGCGTCGCCGCTCTCATGGCGGCGTACAGCCTGTACACGAGGTACAACGAGGGCCGGCTCGACGCGCAGCTGATCGGGTACGACGTGACGTCCGACTCGCTGGTGCGGATCACGTTCGAGGTCGTCAACGGCGACCGGCGGGCCGAGTGCAAGGTCCGGGCCCGGGACCGCACCGGCGCTGAGGCGGGCGCGCGGCTCGTGCAGGTCGCGGCGGCCGACGATCGCGCGCAGTCCGTCACCGTCGACCTGCCAACGCGGACCCGTGCGGTCAACGGTGAGCTCGTCGGCTGTCGAGCCCTCTGAGGCCGTTACGCCCCCTTGCGCCCCGTTGCGGGCCGTAGCATCGGCAGACCAACCCGAGGAGATACGCACGTGAGCACCGAGGCCGGACAGCAGACCACCTGGCTCACCCAGGAGGCCTATGACCGGCTCAAGGGCGAGCTCGAGCAGAAGAGCGGCCCCGGGCGCGCGGACATCGTCGCGAAGATCGAGGCCGCCCGCGACGAGGGCGACCTAAAGGAGAACGGCGGCTACCACGCCGCCAAGGAGGAGCAGGGCAAGCTCGAGGCCCGCATCCGTCAGCTCACTGTGCTGCTGCGCGACGCGAAGGTCGGCGAGGCACCGACGATGTCCGGCGTCGCCGGACCGGGGATGGTGGTGGCGGTCCGCTTCGAGGGCGATGACACCCCGGAGCGATTCCTCATCGGCTCCCGCGAGGACAACACCCACGGCGACGAGGGCCTCGAGGTCTACTCGGCCCAGTCGCCGCTCGGCCTGGCCCTCACGGGCGCCAAGGTCGGCGAGACGGTGGAGTACACGCTCCCCAACGGCAAGGCGATGAAGGTCGAGCTGCTCTCGGCCGACCCGTACGTCGGGTAGGACACGACCGGCTGGCCCCGCTAGCCGTCGCGCCGCGCCTGCTCGCCGGGCGTGCGTACCAGGTCGGGCACGCAGTACAGCTCACGCTTGTCGATGCACCGCTCGACGCCGATAACCTCAGCGACACCTCGATCCGCGTCGCGGAGCGATGCGGAGAACAGCAGGACGCGCTGATCAGGGTCCTCGGCGAGCATCCGTGCCGCCGCCTCCAGACCTGACATCGCGGGCATCCGCAGGTCCATCACGACGACGTCGGGCCGGTGCGCTCGCCGCAGCTCGACGGCCTCGAGGCCGTTCTTCGCCTCGGCGCAGATGTCCACGCCGGGGTGGAACAGGAACAGCTCGCGCAGCAGGCTCACGATGTCGGGTGTGTCGTCCACGAGCATCACCGTCACGGTGCGCTCCTCCGGGACCGCAGCCGCGCTCCGGGCCGCGCGCGGAGCCGGCACGTCGTGCGGGTCGACACGCGTGCCTTGAACCAGTTGGCTCACACCGGGTTTATCCCCAGTGTGCCAACCGGATGACTACGCCTCGAGGATGTTTGCGTCCGGCTAGACGACGCGGCGGCGGCGACGCAGGTAGACGGCGGCGAGCAGCATCATCGCCGCGACGGTCGCCATCGTGACGTCGGCACCGGTTGCCGCGAGCCGCTCCCGACGGGCGGCCTCACGCGCCGCATCCGCCGCCGGCGTGCCCGGGCGCACCGGCGAGAACCCGGCTGGAGCCGCCGCGCCGAGGCCGGGGGCGTCGTAGCGGATCGCGTTCTCCATGATGTAGAGCCCGCTGTAGGTGAGGCCGTAGTCGCGTAGGCCGTAGCGGTGGTCGAGATCCTCCGTCGGCGTGGGCAGCGCGCCCCCGACCAGCTGGATGCGGCCCTTGCCGACGGGGATGCGCCCGAGGGTGACCTGGTCGTTCGTCGTACCGACGACCTTCCCGCCCGCGGCGGTGAAGGCGTCCGGGTCGACCGCCGTCATCGGCGACGCGGTGCCGCCGATCCCGTAGCCCAGGATCGCGGCCTCGACCAGCTGGCGTGCGTTGGAGCGCAGGCCCGCGACGAGAGGGTCGGTGAACTCGGGGATGTCGCTGTAGGGCTGGTAGACCTTGATGTCCTTGACCTTGCCCTCATCGACGATGCCGAGGTCACCGAGGGCGTGCAGCGCCTTGTCCGTCAGCACGAGGTTGCCGCCGCGCTTCACCCACGCCGCGATGTTGGCGTAGTACTTCGTTGCGTTGACCGCGCGGCCCTTGCCGTCCTTCGGCAACGCGACGTCGGCAAGGACGAGCGAGTCGAGCCGGTCGAGGGCCTTGGGGTCGTTGGCGATGTCGGCCGGGAGCACAGCGGCGTACGGCCTGGGCATCAGCCGAGCGGAGTCGGTGAAGAAGCTCATGCGCGATGCCTTGTACGGGCGCTGCGTCAGCGTGCTGCCGTCGCGGCCGATGCCGTCGGCCTTCGGCCCGGGCAGCTCGCCGGGACCGTTGGCGTCGGTGTTCGTCACGAACGTCGGGTCGAGCACGTAGCCAGGCTGCCCGCCGGTCTCGATCCTGACGTTGCCGCGGTTGAACTCCTGGTCCTGGAACAAGGCGTACGCCATCGCCGTCTTGATGATCGCGCGAGAGGCGTTGATGTGGTTCTCCTGCAGGTACACGTTCCATGCCTTGTCAGGGACCGTGTGGTTCAAGAAGATCTCGTAGTCCATGCCGGTCACGGCCGCGTCGGTGGCGAGGTAGTCGCCGATGAACCCGGTGTCGGTGTAGCCGAGCGTGTCCCACACCGTCGCCCAGTGCGCCGGCTTGGTCGGGACCGTGTTGCTGGTCTCGGTGATGCAACCGGGGGGCCCGATGTGGCACGGCGTGTCCTCGATGCCCTCGCCCTCGTCACCGCCGGTGCCGTTCTCGATCTGGTCCTGGATGCCGGCGAACAGCGTCGCGTCGATGACGGACTTGGTGCGCTCGGCAATCGCCATCAGCTGGCGGTGCTTGACCGAGTCGAACTGCCCGGCGGGGTACATGATGTCGACGTAGGCGCGGCTGGTGAGCTCGCCGTGGACGTCGGCGCCGTACGACATCCGGCCGCCGGCCGCCTTCGCGAGGTCGTTGATCAGCTGTACGCCGTACTTCGCCTCCGACTCCCGGAGCGGGTTGCGCGAGGTGTTGATGCTGCCGATCGTCGGCATCTGCCGGTTGAGGTCCGTGCCCATGCTGTTGGCACGGGCGTACGGGGCGGTCGGCGTCTTGTAGTTGTCGCCGATCTCCCACCCGTCGATGTTGAAGTCGGTGAGGTAGACGTCCTCCTTGCCCAGCACCTCGCGCACCGAGTAGGTGTGGATGACGGGCTTGCGTCCGGTCGCGCTGGCGTAGCCGGCGACGCCGTCGCTGATGGTCGCGTCGGGCTGGGTCGCGGCGACCGCGAGGTCCTCGACGGCGCGCAGCCCTCCCTCGAGTCCCCCGCGCTCGTTGCCGTGCACCGAGAGGCTGAAGAAGAGCTTCTTCTTACCGGCGTCCGGCACCTGGCGGTCGGTCAGCCGGATGACCCAGATCTTGTGCCCGTCGCCTGTGTCGCCGTTCTCGTACGAGCGCTTCTGGTCGGGGCCGGCGGTGACGGCGTTCTTGCCGTAGCGCGCGTCCAGCGAGAACACCTGCACGTACCGGGCGTACTTCTGGGCGAGGTAGGCCAGGCCGTCCTCGTACTCACGGAAGCCGGTCGGGTCGGGGTTGTACTGGACGTACGCCTTGGTGAGTGCGGACTCGGGGAAGATGCGGTTGCCGCAGGTGGCCGCGGGCGGGCCGCCCTTGTAGCCGTCCGTGCAGACCGGCGTGGCGCCCGCCTCCGGCGCGATGCCGATCACCATCAGTGCCGCCGCCGCCGTGACCAGCAGAGCGCGTCGCATGCATCCCCCAGAAGTCGCCGTGGCAGGCTCCTTCGACGCCAGGTCGATATGTCCTGCTTTATCCCGGGACGACGACGTACGACGCTCCCTGGAGCTGTTCGATCACGTGCTCGCCGTGGTCACGGCCGCGGGTCTCGAGCTGGAGGTCGACCTCGACCTCGTCGAGGTGCAGGCCGCGGCCCGTGCGCTGGTGCTCGACGTCGAGCACGTTGGCCCCGCTCGCGGCGAGCACGCCCAGCAGAGCGGCCAGGCCGCCCGGGCGGTCCGGGATGCGCACGCGCAGCGACAGGTAGCGGCCGGCAGCGATCATGCCGTGGCGGATCACCTTCGACAGCAGGACGGGGTCGATGTTGCCGCCGGACAGCACCGCGACGACCGGCGGGTCGAACGCTGTCGGGTCCTCCATCAGGGCGGCGACCGCGGCGGCGCCGGCCGGCTCAACGACCAGCTTCGCCCGCTCCAGGCAGAGCAGCAGAGCCCGGCTCAGCGCGTCTTCGTCGACGGTCGTCACGCGGTCGACGAGGTCGCGCACGTGGCGGAAGGTGATGTCACCCGGGCAGCCGACGGCGATCCCGTCGGCGATGGTCGACATGCTCGGCAGCGCGACGGGGTGCCCGGCCTTCAGCGAGCCGGGGAAGGCTGACGCGCCTGCGGCCTGGACCGCGACGACCCTCACGTCCGGGCGCAGGGTCTTGACCGCGACCGCGATGCCCGCCACGAGCCCCCCGCCGCCGGCGGAGACCACGACGGTCTTCACGTCCGGACACTGCTCGAGCAGCTCCAGACCGACGGTGCCCTGCCCCGCGATGATGTCTGCGTGATCGAAGGGGTGGATGAGGACCGCCCCGGTCCGCTCGCTCCAGGCCACCGCGGCTTCCAGCGCCTCGTCGACGGTGGCTCCGTGCATGCGGATCGTCGCGCCGTACGCACGAGTGGCCTCGACCTTCGGCAGCGGAGCCGACTCCGGCATGAACACGGTCGCCTCGCAGCCGAGGAGCTTGGCGGCGTACGCAACGCCCTGTGCGTGGTTGCCGGCGCTGGCCGCGACCACGCCACGACTGCGCTCAGCGTCGCTGAGCTTGGCGATGCGCACATAGGCGCCGCGGATCTTGAAGGACCCCGTGCGCTGCAGGTTCTCGCACTTGAGAAGCACCGGACCGCCGACCGACCGTGACAGCGTGCGCGAGCCCTCGACGGGCGTCGTGCGCGCAACGCCGCTGAGGAGCTCCCGTGCAGCGCGAACCGCGTCGAGGTCGACGAGCGGCAGGTCGACGGCGGTCACAGCCCGAGTCTGTCGTGTCGTCAGTCCGCGGACCAGTACCGCTCGCCTGCGAGAACCAGCGCGGCGGCGCCGACGAGGCCTGCGTCGCCGCCGAGACCAGGCGCGACGACCCGCAGCTCGGTCAGGAACGGCAGCACAGCCTGTTCGCGCACCGCAGCCAGCATCGGCTCCCACAGCGGCGGGCCGGCCTGCGCGAGGCCGCCCCCGACGACGACCATCTCGAGGTCGAGCAAGGCGGCGCACCACGCGATCACCCGGCCGACCGCCTCCCCCGACCGGGCAAAGGCGGCCATCGCCACCTCGTCGCCGTCGGCCGCGAGCCGGGCCAGTGCCGGACCGTCCATCGCCTCACTGCCCTGCTCGCGGGCCCAGGCCACCGTCGCCGGGCCGCGCGCAATCGCTTCGAGACAGCCGCGGGCGCCGCACGCGCACATCGGCCCCGCCGGGTCGGCGACGACGTGACCGATGTGCCCGGCGTTGCCGGTCGCGCCGTCGAGGATGCGGCCGCCGCTGACGATGCCGCCGCCGACGCCGGTCGACACGACCATGCCGATCATGTTGTCGACGCCTTGCGCGGCACCACGCCAGTGCTCGGCGATCGCGACGGCGACGGCGTCGTTGTGCAGCCGCACGGGTACGCCGGGGTAACGCTCGGCGAGCCGGGCCCGCAGCGGGAAGTCGCGCCAGCCGGGGATGTTCAGCGGTGACACCTCGCCCGAAGGCCAGGTCATCGGCCCGCCGCACCCGATGCCGACGCCGTCGACCTGCTCGTCCGCGACGAGCTCGTCGAGCATGGCCACGAACGTCGGCCAGGGGTCGGCAGGCACCGTCGGCGTCCGATCGCGGCGCAGGACGTTGCCGTCGTCGTCGACGACGGCCGCCGCCATCTTCGTCCCGCCGATGTCGATCGCGAGAACCGTCATGCCGGGAATGCCAGCACAGATGCGGTGAAGCCGTGCAGGTGGTTTCGCCCGGCAACGGGCCCGAGCTCACCGGCGGCGAAGAAACCGGCGATCCCGCCGTCCGTGCGCAGCTCGCGGCGTACGACGGTGACGTCGTGATCCGCCCCACCGAGCGACGAGCCGAACAGGTGGCCGCCGCGGCCGTTGCACGAGAACAACAGGGCCCCGGCAACCGCGGGGTGGCTGCCGCGGTAGTTGCCCAGAAGCGCACACAGGTCCTCGTCCGCGCCCTCGGCATCGCGCACCTGGAGCCGGACGGTCGAGCCGACCTCGACGAGGTCGCCGATGACGAGGCCCGAGGAATCGGGGTCGAGGCCGAGCAGCGGGCGGATGAGGAAGTCGCCGCGGTCGTGCTCCTCGGCGTACTCGTTGAGAGCGATGCCGAGCTGCAGCCCGGAGCTGGCGAGCGCCTGCTCTGCCGGCGGCAGGCCCGCGAGGATCTCCTCGACCTTCTGCAGCGCACGTACGCCGGCCAGCTCGGCGATGACGTTGCCGGTTGCCGCGGTCACCGTCATGGCGGGCCCGACCGGCCGGCAGCCCTGGCTGACGACCGGCGTCGCCACGACCCCGGCCCCGCCGACGAGGACGCCGACCGCGCCCCGGTCGTGCGTCCGTCCGTCGACCCACAGCCGGGTGGACCCGGCGCCCACCGGCCCGTGTGCCATGCCGCCGACGATCGCCAACCCGGTGAGCGCGTCGTTGGCCCGGCTCACGAATCCGTCGGCCGGGAAGCTGTAGGGATCGGCGAGCAGGACGGCGACGTTCTCCTGCGCCGTCCGCTCCGGCATGCCGACCACGGCCATGCCTTCGTCGGCGCGCATCACCTCGAGGTGGAACGACCGCACCGTGGCGCCGGGAAGCCGCGCCGCCCAGACGCTGACGGCGGCGCGATCCTCGACCCCCCTCCGTCCGCCGATGACGCCCCCCGCGCTGCAACCGACCATGGCCTGCGCGCCGGTCATGGCAGCAACCCGCTCGCCCGCCGCAGCGACCTGGTCCGGGTCACCCCCGGACACGAACGCGCACACGAGGTCGGGGCGGCGGGCGCCGAAGCCCGACATGGCCTGCCGGCTCGCCTGTTCGGCGGCAACGAGCAGGTCGGCATCGAGCGCGAGACCATCCGCGATGTGCGCCATGCCGCCCATCCTCCCCCGCCAGTGCAGTTGCGGGCAGTCGTAGCGTGGGCAACGTGACGAACGCGCCGGCGCCCACGACCCTCGCCGACCTGCGCGCCGCCGGACATGTGCACCGCACGGTGAAGGCGGAGATCCGCGACAACCTCCTGGCGCGCTTGGCTGCCGGCGAGCCCGCCTTCCCCGGCATCGTTGGCTTCGACGAGACGGTCCTGCCCGAAGTCGAGCGGGCGCTGCTCGCCGGCCACGACCTCGTGCTGCTCGGCGAGCGCGGCCAGGGAAAGACCCGGCTGATCCGCACGATCAGCGGCCTGCTCGACGAGTGGACCCCTTACGTCGAGGGCTGCGAGATCAACGACCACCCGTACGCGCCGGTCTGCGTGCGCTGCGTGCGACTGGTGGACTTCGAGGGCGATGCGACGCGGATCGCGTGGAGGCACCGCAGCGACCGGTACGGCGAGAAGCTGGCGACGCCCGACACGAGCGTGGGCGACCTCATCGGCGACGTCGACCCGATCAAGGTGGCCGAGGGCCGGACGCTGGGCGACCCGGAGACGGTGCACTACGGCCTGGTGCCGCGCACCAACCGCGGCATCTTCAGCATCAACGAGCTGCCCGACCTCGCCGAGCGCATCCAGGTCGCGCTCCTCAACGTCCTCGAGGAGCGCGACATCCAGGTCCGCGGCTACCGGCTCCGGCTGCCGCTCGACCTGTTGCTCGTCGCGTCGGCGAACCCCGAGGACTACACCAACCGCGGCCGCATCATCACGCCGCTCAAGGACCGCTTCGGCGCGGAGGTCCGCACGCACTACCCGCTGCGGCTCGAGGACGAGCTGGCGTTGATCCGCCAGGAGGCGGTGCTGGGCTGGCCGGGCTCGGACTTCGCTGCGCCTGTCATCCCTGACCACCTGCTCGAGATCGTGGCCCGCTTCACCCGGCTGGTGCGTGACTCGCCGCAGGTCGACCAGCGGTCGGGCGTCAGTGCCCGTTTCGCTGTGGCCGGCGCCGAGACCGTCGCGGCGTCAGCCGTCCGCCGTGCCGCTGTCACAGGTGAGTCGCAGGCGGTGGCGCGCGTGTGCGACCTGCCCGCCGTCGTACCCGCCTCTCGGGGGAAGGTGGAGTTCGAGGCGGCCGAGGAGGGCCGAGAGCTCGAGGTGCTGGCCCACCTGCTCCGCAAGGCGACGGCCGACACGTTCCGTGCCCGCCTCGCCGGCGTCGACCTGACCGGCCTGCAAGCCCGCTTCGACGAGGGCGCGACGGTGGAGACCGGCGACCTCGTGCCGGCCGCCGACCTGCTCGAGCGGCTCGGCACCGTGCCTGGCCTCGCCGCCATCCTGCGCCGCCTCGGCGTCGAGGAGGAGTCGCCGGGGCTGGCCGCAGCCGCACTCGAGTTCGCGCTCGAAGGACTGCACCTCAACCGGCGGCTGTCGAAGGACGCACTCCCCGGCCGCACGATCTACGGCGGCTGAACATGGAGCCGCATGCGCCCGACCCGGCCGTGCTGCGGCGCCGGGTGCTGCTGGCCGGGGCGCTGTCGCTGCTCCTGTTCGGCATCGTCGCCTACGTCGTCGCCGCTGCCGGCGTGTCCGACTGGTGGCTGCTCGTGGGGATGGTCATCGTTTACGGCCTGGTCATCCGGCCGCTGATGCAGCCGGTGCGCGACGCCTCGAAACTGCGCAGACGCCTTGCGTTCCAAGCCTTCCTGGACAGCAAGAAGGACGGCGACGACAACCCATGAGCGGGCTGCCGTCGTACCGGTACGGGTCGTGGTCCGGCGGACGCGACCCGTTGGAGCCGCCGTACGACGTCGCGTCGGCGCTCGACGAGATCGGCGAGTCCGTGCTCGCCGGCGCGTCACCGCGGCAGGCGCTGCGCGAGCTGATGCGCCGCGGCACGGACGGGCTGCGCGGGCTCGACGACCTACGCCGCCAGGTCGCCAAGAGGCAGCGGCAAACCAGGCAGCGCGGCCGGCTCGACGGCACCCTCGACGAGGTGCGGGCACTGCTCGACGAGGCTCTGGAGCTCGAGAAGAGCGCGCTGTTCCCCGACCCGTCCGACGCGGCGCGGATGGCGGAGATGGAGCTCGACACGCTGCCCCGCGAGACGTCGCGCGCCGTACAGGCCCTGAAGCCCTACACATGGCGCAGTCCCGAGGCCAAAGCGAAGTACGACGAGATCGACGACTTGCTCCGCCGGGAGGTGCTCGACAGCCAGTTCCGCGGCATGAAGGAGTCGCTGCAGAACGCGTCGCCCGAGGACATGCAGGCCGTGAAGGACATGCTGGCCGATCTCAACGCGATGCTTGACGCTGATGCCCGCGGTGAGCACACGCAGCAGCAGTTCGACGACTTCATGGACAAGCACGGTGACTTCTTCCCGTCGCAACCGCAGACGCTGGCCGAGCTCGTCGACGACCTGGCCCGCCGCGCGGCGGCGCAGCAGCGGCTGATGGACTCGCTCACACCCCAGCAGCGCGAGGAGCTCGGCGAGCTGATGCAGGGGGCCATGGACATGGACCTCGCCGCGCAGATGGCGCAACTCGCCGACGCCCTGCGCAACGCGCGCCCCGACCTGCCCTGGGGGAAGGGCCGCGGCGAGCAGCGCATGCGTGGCCAGCAGGGGCTCGGCATGGGCGACGCCACGACCGCCCTCGAGGAGCTCGCCGACCTCGACGACCTCGAGGCCGCCCTCGGCCAGGACTACCCCGGCGCGTCCCTCGACGACATCGACGAGGACGCCGTGCAACGCGCACTGGGCCGCGGTGCTCTGGACGACGTCGCCGCCTTGCGCCGGATCGAGCGCGAGCTGCGCGAGCAGGGCTACCTGACGCACGACGCCCACGGTCGGCTCGAGCTCAGCCCCCGGGCGGTACGCCGGATCGGTGCGACCGCGCTGCGCAAGGTCTTCTCCGACCTCGAGTCACGTGGCCGCGGTGCGCACGACGTCCGGGACGCGGGTGCGGCCGGGGACATCACGGGTGCCGCGCGGGCGTGGGAGTTCGGCGACGAGCAGCCGCTCGACGTCGTCCGGACCGTCCGCAACGCGGTGCTCCGCACCTCGCATGCCTCCGGCGCGACGGGGCGAAGCCTCGGCCCGGTCAGGCTGCACGTCGAGGACTTCGAGGTCGTCGAGACCGAGCGACGTACGACGGCGGCGGTCGCGCTGCTCGTCGACCTGTCGTTCTCCATGGAGCTGCGCGGCACCTGGGCGGCGGCCAAGCAGACCGCGCTGGCACTGCACTCGCTGGTCACGACGAAGTACCCGCAGGACACCATCGAGATGATCGGCTTCAGCGACTACGCCCAGGTCCTGCAGATCGAGCAGCTCGCCGGGCTCGAGGCGCAGCGGGTGCAGGGGACCAACCTCCAGCACGCACTCGTGCTGGCCGGCCGGCACCTCGGCAGGCACCCGGACGCGGAGCCGGTGGTGCTCGTGGTCACCGACGGCGAGCCGACGGCCCACCTGACCCGCGACGGCTACGCGGAGTTCTGCTGGCCCCCGCTGCCCGAGACGCTCGCACTCACCATGGCCGAGGTGGAGCGGGTGACCCGCCGGGGAGCCACCATCAACGTCTTCATGCTCGACGACGAGCCCCGCCTGGTGGCGTTCGTCGAGCACCTCGCCGCGCGCAACGGCGGCCGGGTGTTCTCACCCGATCCGTCCCGTCTGGGCGAGTACGTCGTCAGCGACTACCTGCGCGCCCGGCGCGGCCGCCGGGCACACTGAGCAGGAAACAGGCGAGGAACGTCGAACACCCCATGCACCAGCCCAGGCACGTCGAGAGGTCCGAGATGAACCAGCCCGGCTTCCAGTTCGGCAAGTTCGGTGGCAAGGCAGGCCTGATCCTCGCCGCGATCGGCCTGGCCGCGATCGGCTTCGGCTGGAACGGCGCCGCCAGCCAGCTCACGCTGATCGGTCAGATCCCGTACATCATCTCCGGCGGCCTGATCGGCGTCGCTCTGGTCATCCTCGGCGCGGCCATGCTCGTCGTCACCGGCGCTCGCGACGACCGCGCCGCCCTCGAGGCCAAGCTCGACCTGCTCACCGACGCGCTTCTCGCGTCGAACGGCGGCACGCGCGTGACCGCGCCGGCGCCCCAGGACGCGTCCGGCCTCGTGATCGCCGGCACCGCGTCGTACCACGTTCCCGGCTGCCGGCTCGTCGACGGCCGCGAGGAGACGAGCTACCTCACGCCGGACGAGGCCGTCGCGGGCGACCTCAAGCCGTGCCGCGTCTGCCAGCCCGAGGCCGCGCAGACCAACGTCACCATTCGCTAAGGCCACACACGTCGAAGGCCCGGCCCCGCAAGGGGACCGGGCCTTCGACGTTTCCTGGTCTAGTGCTCGGCCGCTGCGGCGTCGCCGAGGTAGGTACGACGCAGCTCGCCGGACTTCTCCAGCTCTTCACCGCGGCCGTCGAAGGTGATGGTGCCCTTCTCCATGATGAGTGCCTGGTCGGCGTAGGGCAGCACGCCGACGTTCTGCTCGACGATGACGACCGTCGTGCCGTCGTCGTTGATCTGGCTGACCACCTGGAACACCGTCTGCGCGAGCTTGGGTGACAGCCCGAGCGAGGCCTCATCGATCATCAGCAGCCGCGGCTTGCTCATGATGGCGCGCCCGATCGCGAGCATCTGCTGCTCACCGCCGGACAGGGTGCCGGCGAGCTGGCTCTTGCGCTCGTCGAGGCGCGGGAAGTAGCCGAAGACCATCTGCACGGTCTCGTCGATCTTGTTGCGGTCCTTGCGGCTCCACGCACCGAGCTCGAGGTTCTTCATGACCGACAGGCCGGGCCAGACCCGACGGCCCTCCGGCGACAGCGAGATGCCGGCCTTGACGATGCCTTGTGCGTCCTTGCCGCTGACCTTCTTGCCGTCGAAGCGGATCTCGCCGCCCCAGACCGGAAGCAGCCCGGCCAGGCAGTTGACCGTCGTCGTCTTGCCGGCACCGTTGAGCCCGAAGATGACGGCGGTCTGGCCCTCCTCCACGGAGAACGAGATGCCCTGCAGCACGGGCAGCGAGCCATAGCCGGTGCGCAGCCCGTCGACCTCGAGCATGCTCATGTCGCGTCCTTCTTGGTACGCCGAGGGCGGGGCGTCGCGGCCTTCGCCTCCCGCTGCTCGGCGGCCGTCTTCCCGCGCGTGCGCGGTGCCGCGCGCTTGGCCTTCGGGGCGACGGGCAGCTCGGTCGTGTCGTCGTCGAGCGGCTCGTCCTCGGCCACCGGCTCCTCCGGTGCCGGCGTTGCCGTCACGCCGTGCACGCGGGCCTCGAGCTGGGCGTCGAGCTCGGCGTCCTCGGCGGTCTCGTGCGTCGCCGCGAGGGCCTCCGGGTCCTCACCACCGAGGTAGGCCGCGACGACCTCGGGGTGGGTCTGGATGAAGCTCGGCTCGCCCTCGGCGAGCAGGCGGCCGAAGTTGAGGACGTAGACGTGGTCGCAGACCCGCAGCACCAGCGGGACGTGATGCTCGATGACCAGGATGGTGAGGCCGAACTCCTTGCGCAGCAGCAGCAAGCGCTCACCGAGCTCGTCGGACTCGTCCGGCCCCATGCCTGAGGTCGGCTCGTCGAGCAGCAGGACGTCGGGGTCGGTTGCAAGGGCGCAGCCGAGCTCCAGCAGCTTGAGCGTGCCGTAGGACTGGCCGCCGACGCGCTTGTCGCGGATCGCGGTCAGGTCGAGCAGGTCGAGGATCGCATCGGCCTTGTCGGTGAGCTTCTTCTCCGCGCGCACGGACGCGCCCGTCCCGATCAGGCCGCTGAACACGTCGTACCCGGCCTTGGCGTGCTGCGCCGTACGCAGGTTCTCCAAAGCCGTCGCGCTCTTGACCATGCCGACGTTCTGGAACGTTCGCCCGAAGCCCATCGCCGCCTTGACGTGGGGCGGCGTCTTCGTGACGTCGCGGCCGCGATAGGTGACCGTGCCGCCGTTGGGCTTGTAGAAGCCGGTGATGCAGTTGAAGGCGGTCGTCTTGCCGGCACCGTTGGGGCCGATCAGCCCGACGATCTCGAACTCGTTGACGTCGAGGTTGAGGCCTTCCAGGGCCTGCAGCCCGCCGAACCGGATGGACAGGTCGCGCACCTCAAGCACGGACACTGGAGCCCTCCACACTTCCGGGGCCGGTGTCCTTGTCGTCGTGCAGCGAGAACGGCTTGCCCGACAGCCAGCGCGTGATCGGGCGGATCTGCTGGGCGATGCCACCGGGGTTGAGCACGATCGTCAGCAGCAACCCGAGGGCACCGATGAAGCCGACGATCGAGCCCTCGATGTTGATCTCCGCCGTGTGGTTGCCGAAGGAGAGGACCTTCACCAGGAAGGTCTGCACCACGCCGACCCACGTCTCGTCGAGCAAGAACGTGAGGCTGGCGAACAGCGAGGCGCCCAGGATGACGCCGAGTCGGCTACCGAGCCCACCGACCACAGTCATGAGCACGAACGTAAGCGCCAAGTTGAAGCCGAGGCCGGAGGCCGTGACGATGCCAATCCGGTACGCCAGCAACGCGCCGGCCACCCCGGCGAGCGTCCCGGAGAGGACGAAGGCGAGCAGCTTGAACGCGGTGACGTTGATGCCGAACGCCTCCGCGACCCGCTCGTTCTCCTTGAGCGCGAGCAAGGCACGTCCGGTCTTGCTTCGGAGCAACCGCCAGTCGATGTAGACCGCGAGGAGCAGGAAGGAGAGGCAGAAGTAGAAGAAGTTCCGGTCGTCGAACAGCCACTCCGGTCTGTCGGCAGGCTGACCGGCGCCCGAGTTGGTCAGCCACTCCACTTCGAACAAGGATTCCTCGAGCGTCAAGCCGAAGACGAGCGTGATCAGCGCCAGGTAGAGACCGGTGATGCGCAGTGCGATGAATCCCATGAACAAGGCGAACAGCGCACCGCAGAGGCCAGCGATGACGAAGGTCGCCGCGAACGGGACATCGCGCACCGTCAACGAGTAGGCGGCGGCAAAGGCTCCGATGCCGAAGAACCCGTTGTGCCCTAGGGACAGCTGGCCGGTGTAGCCGATGAGGATGTTCAGGCTCAGCCCGACGATCGCGTAGATGCACGCGTCGGCGAGGATCGGTGCGCCCGCCTCGTCGTTCGGGATGCGCCAGAGCACCCAGTACACGAACGGCAGCAGGAACAGGATCCTGGGCAGCCAGCGGATCGGGCCGTAGCTACGCGGCGCCCGATGCGGCTTGGCGGGCGATGCCGCGGCCTCCTCGGGCGGCGCGTAGACCTCCGCGCTCATCAGGTCTCCTTGCCGAGCAGGCCGGCCGGCCGAATGAGCAGCACCGCCAGCAGTGCGCCGAAGAGGATGACCTTGCCGGACCCCGGCATGATGTCCTTGGGGATATTGCTGGCGGCGAGCGCCTCGATGATGCCGATGACCACGCCGCCCACGAAGGCGCCGGGCAGCGCCGTGATGCCGCCGAAGACGGCGGCCGTGAACGCCGGAACCAGCGCCAGCCCGGTCAACAGCCCGGGCGCGATCACCCCGTTGGTCCCCGAAAGCAGGATGCCGGCGATCGCGCCGAGCAGACCGGCGACCGCCCAGGTGAAGGCGGCCGTCCGCTCGACGCTGATACCGACCAAGCGCGTCGCGGTCGGCTCCTGCGACACGGCGATGATCGCCGTTCCCATCCGCGTACGGCTGAAGAACAGAGCCGACAGCACAGCCAGGACGCCGAGCACGAGCACGATGATGCCGCCGAGGTTGGTGATGCGCAGACCGCCGTTGGTGTAGAGGTCCCCGTCGATGATCCGGGTGGCGCTACGTGGCCCCGGGCCGCTGAGGAAGCCCTCGATGGCGTACAGGAACAGGAAGACGCCAGCAGTGGCGACAACGACGGTCACCTTCGGTGCGCTGAACAGCGGGCGTACAACGACCCGCTCGACCAGCAACCCGAGCAGGATGCCGGTGATCATCCCGAAGAACACCGCGGCCCAGACCGGCATGTCCGGCAGAATCCCCGAGCCGGCATCTGCAAACGCCGTCATGAACGCGGCAAAGGCGCCCATCTCGGCCTGGGCGAAGTTGAAGATGCGGCCGCTCTTGTAGAGGAGCACCAGGCCAAGGCCGAGCAGGCCGTAGACGCAGCCCTGTACGGCACCCGACACGGCTGGGACGACGATCTCGATCGCCATCACATCCACGAGGCCCCCCTTCTCAGGTGCGGCGCCGTCACTTCTTGTAGTTGGCGATCGTCTTGATGACGCCCTTGTCGGCGTTGCAGGTGATCTTGTTGAGGTACGCGCCGGTGCCGCCGAATCGCGAGCCACCGTTGTACACGGCCGGGTTGGTCACGCCGCCAGGCACCCCCGCCGCAGCCAGCGCGGCGATGAACGACTCGCGGCTGAGCGGGCCCTTCACCAGGTTGAAGGCCTGCTCCAGGCCCTGCATGCCGCCCCAGATGCCGGACTCGATGTCGTCGGTGAAGTCGGGGGTGTCCTTGGCGAACTTGCGCGCCTCGATCTGAGATGCGGCCTTGTCCGGTGCCGGATGCAGGTAGTACGCGTGGTACTGAGACGCACCGCCGCGGCAGGCCAGGTCGGCGACCGACTGGATTCCGAAGGACGGCCCAGGGCCCGTGTACGTCGCACTCGGCCACTGGGCGACGCACTGTCCGAAGAACAGAGGCTGCCCGAGGAAGTAGACGGTCTCGTAGCCGCCGCTGCGCAGCTTGATGCCGACGTCGGAGCAGTCACGCGGCGTCTTCTCGGTGAGGTAGATGTCGCCGTCGCCGAACGGACCGGCCTTGCCCTGTACGCCGGCCTTCTTCAGCTCCGCGGTCATCGACTCGCGGGCGTCGGCGAAGTTGGGCGTCCCGGTGATGACGATGGCCCACTTCTTGTTCAGGTAGCCCTGTTCGCGGGCGGCACGGATGACCAGGGGCGACTGCTGCTTGTAGGTCAGCGAGGTCGCGAAGTAGTTGGACACCGAGCCGAGTCCGGTCTCGGTGACGCCGGCTGACAGGTAGGGAACGTTGCCGCGCCGCAGCACCTGGCTCTGCCCGCAGGCCTGGATCTGATCCGTGCCGGCGCCGCCCATGATGAGGAACGCGGTCTTGGCGGCAGCGTTGCAGGCACGCAGGGCGTCCTGAGCGTTGTACTTGTCGTCAACCGCCTCGGCGATGACGCGGAACCCGCCGATGAGGCGCGGGCCGCCGTTGGGGCCGCTCTTCTCCCAGTACTTCGGTCCGCCGGTGCGGAAGCTCTCCTGCGGGACACCGGCCCCGGTGAGCGGCCCGTGCAGGATGATCTTGATGGTCTTCTTCTCGAAGTCGATGCCGGTCGTGGTGCCCTGACCCTGCACCGGAGCGTTCGCCGGACCACCCGTCGTGCTCGTGCCGCCACCGCTGCCCGTCGTGCCGGTGGTGCCGCTCGTCCCCCCGCTGATGGTGCCGGAGGTGCCACTGCCGCCGGAGGTGCCGCTGGTGCCGCCCGCGATCGTGCCGGTCGTCGTGCCCGCGCCGCCCGTGGTCCCGGCGTCGATCGCGCCGGTGGTCCCGGCGTCGACGCCGCCCGTCGTGCCGGCGCCGACAGCGCCGCCGCCCGCCTTGAGCTGGTCCTTGACCTCCGGCTTGAGGCCGCAGGCGGAGGTCAGCAGCGCGCCGGCGAGAACGGCAAGAACCAGACCTCGGCGCTTGTGGACGGAATGGGCGAGCGACATGGCAGGGCTCCCGGGGTCAGCGCTGGGTGGGCGTGTGGAGCGGATGGGACCGGGCGTCGTGCTGTCAGATCGTCGCAGGTCGCCCGAAGGCCGGACGCGCGACGGTGCTGCGCTGCCGCTCGGACAGGGCGCGGGCCAGCCGGCTGGGCTTGGAGCTCGCCGCCGCCACCCGGGTGTCGCCCATGATCAGCGAGAGCAGCACGAGCAGGGCGATGAGCAGCAGGGCGCCGAGCCAGAACTGGTTGGTCGGGCGCGCCGACGTGGACAGGGCGATCGGCCCGGTCGGGGCGGCTGCAGCGGCCGGGGCGGGAGCCGCCACCGGCGCGACGCCCGGAGCGGGGGCGGGGGCGACCGGCAGGACGGGAGAGGAGACCGAGCCCAGGCCGGAGTCGACCGACGGGGCCGGGGCGAAGCCACCGGAGATGCCGCCTGCGTCCGGCGTCGTCACGGGCGGGGCAACCGGCGGGAGGACGCTGTCCGGCGCGGCGGTGTAGGTCAGGGCCAGCTTGATCTTGTCGCCCCCGGCGAACACGACCTGGAAGGGCGTCGTCGCTGCGCCGTCGGCGGCGGTCAGCGCAACGCCGTCGTTGGCCGTGTCCACCCACGTCTGGGCCAGCTTGGTGAGGTCGATGACGTAGGACGTCGCATCCGCGCTGGCCTTGGCGGGCGCGGAGAAGACGTCGCACTTGCGCGCGGGCGCGTCCTGGATCGCCACGCCGTCGTCGCCGTTGAAGCCCTCGTCACCGGCGCCGCACGCACGGACCTTCTCCGGGGCCTGGCCGTAGCTGGCGTTGTCCGCGTCGTTCGGCACCAGGGGCAGCGTGAGCTGCGCCTTGGTGACGATGGAACCCGGCGTGACGTCGAGCAGGTCGAAGAGCAGGAAGGAGACCTTGTCCTCCTGGCCGGCCTGGGCCGCTACCGCGAGGTTGCCCGCGGCCACCCGGTCAACCGCGGTGTTCGTGACGTTCGGCGGGGCCTGCGGTGACTCGTCGGGCTTGCGAATGCCCTCGGCGTAGAAGTAGCCCGTCGTCGACGGGGCGATCGTGGTGTCCGCAGCTGCTGCCGGACTCACACCGAGGAAGGGAACGGTGGCCGTGGCCAGCGCCATCGCGCCAATCAACCGCAGGACCTTGCTCACGACTACCTCCAGCGTCGGCCGGCGGGCGGGTGCCCGTCGCCACAACCTGCTCGTTTCGTCACGCTGCTGCATTCTCCTGCACCCGGGAGGTACCCGAATGTCACGAATCCGCAACCACCGTGCACATTCTGTCTGCTGCAGGTCACGGCCGCAAACGGCGGTGCCGCTCAGGCGGGCGGGTCGGCGAGGGTCCAGCCGCGGATCGGGTCGCCGGCGACCTGCGGGCTCTGCGGACCGTGCGGGCGCTGCCCCCGGGTGATCGCGTGGGCGTAGTACGACGCGTAGCGCAGCGCCTCGCCGATGGTCACCCGGCCGTTCTTGTCGGCGTCGGCCCCGCCCTGGCCGGTGCCGATGTCGAACAGCAGCCCGGTCCAGATCGACTCGCCCCACGCGGGGTACTCGTAGGACTTCTGGTCGCTGCGCGAGCTGCCGGAGAACAGCACCCGGCTGCTGGGCAGGCTGCCCATGAAGCCGCCCGCCTCGCAACCGGCGATGTCTACCCAGAGCTTGCCCGTCCCAGGGGACAGCAGCCGCGCCAGCTCGCTGTCGGGGATGAACCCCCGGTCGACCGGCCAGAGCTTCTCGGTGCTGCCCGACTGCTTCACGTGCCCCGAGTAGTGGAAGAACGTGAACGTCCCGGGCGTGCTCTTCCCGGCCAGCCACGTCAGGCCGCTGCGGATCGCGGCGCCGGTGGCCTCGCCGTCGGTGACGACCCGGATGTTCTCTGCCGGCCAGCCGTTGCGCTGCAGGAGCGCCGCGATGAAGCGCACGTCGTTGGCGGAGCCGATCGTGTCGTGCGTGGGCGCCCGGTAGTTGGTGATGCCGGCCAGGAAGGCGAAGCGCTGCTCCGGCGGCGCTGTCTGCGCCGGCGGTTCGTCGTACTGCGGGCCCGGTGGGGGTCCGAGCGGCGGGATGACCGACGTCGTGCGCTTCAGGGCCTGCTTCGGCACCGGCGACGGTGTCTCGGAAGGGACGGTCGGGAGCGCCTCGGGAATCTCCTGGACCACGGGCGTGTCGGCCTGCGCCTCCGGGACAGGGCTGGCGCCGCCCATGCTCCACGCAGTGATGACGCCGGCCACCAGCACCAACGCGGCCGCCCAGGCGGTCGCCTCGGCCTGCCAGCGCGGTCTGCGGGTCACGTCAGGTCCAACGCTCGGCGGTTGCGGAAAGTGACGGTCATACCCCCGCCAGGGCCGTCGCCAGGTCGCCGAGCAGGTCGTCGACGGTCTCGATGCCGACCGAGAGGCGCACCAGGTCGCCCGGGACCTCGAGCTGCGAGCCCGCGACCGACGCGTGCGTCATGCGCGCGGGGTGCTCGATGAGGGACTCCACCCCGCCCAGCGACTCGCCGAGGGTGAACACCTTGGTACGCCGGCAGACCTCGAGCGCCGCCGCCTCTCCGCCCGCCAGGCGGAAGCTGACCATCCCGCCGAAGTCGCGCATCTGCTTCGCGGCGACCTCGTGGCCGGGGTGCCCCGGCAGACCGGGGTAGAGCACCGCCGCGACCTTGTCGGAGCTCTGCAGGAGCTCGACGACGCGCTGCGCGTTGGCGCAGTGCCGGTCCATCCGGACGCCGAGAGTCTTGACGCCGCGCAGGACCAGCCAGGAGTCGAACGCACCAGGCACCCCGCCCATGGCGTTCTGGTGGTAGGCCAGCTCCTCGCCGAGGGTCGCGTCGTCGGTGACCAGGGCGCCACCGACCACGTCGGAGTGACCGCCGACGTACTTCGTCGTGGAGTGCACGACGACGTCGGCGCCGAGTGTCAGCGGCTGCTGGAGGTAGGGGCTGGCGAAGGTGTTGTCCACGACCAGGCGGGCATGGGCGTCGTGCGCGACGCCGGCCAACGCCTCGATGTCGGCCACGTTCAGCAGTGGGTTGGTCGGCGTCTCGCACCAGATCAGGCTCGTCTCGGACCGCACCGCCGCGCGCACTGCGTCGAGGTCGAGCAGGCTGACGGGCGTGGCCTCGACGCCCCACTTCGCGAGGACGCCGGCGAACAGCCGGTACGTGCCGCCGTACGCGTCGTCCGGGATGACCACGTGCGCGCCGGGCTTGGTCAGCGTGCGCAGCAGGCAGTCCTCGGCGGCCAGCCCGCTGGCGAACGCGAGGCCGGTCCGCCCCGCCTCCAGGGCCGCCAGGCAGGTCTCCAGGGCCGTTCGGGTCGGGTTGCCGGAGCGGCTGTACTCGTAGCCCTTGTGCTGACCGACCTCGGACTGGGCGTAGGTGCTGGTCTGGTAGATCGGTACGACGACAGCACCGGTGGTCGGGTCGGGGTCCTGCCCCGCATGGATCGCCAGCGTGTCGAACCCGTAGCCGCCCTCGGCCCACTCATCGCTCATGGCTCAAACGGTACGACGCTCCCGCAACCGCGCCAGCACCTCCGCCAGCGCCGGGTGGGCTTGTTCCACGTCCCACAGCGCGAGCGTGGGGTACGTCCTCCCGCCGGGCGTGATGCGGACGGCGTCCCCGAGCTCGCTGACCACTCGCAAGGACAGCGCACCGATCCGCGTGTACGCGCTGCAGACCCCGACGCGCGTGAGGTCCACCGCCAGCCAGCTGTCCCAGAGGGGCTCGCCGTCTCGGTCAACGATGCCGACGCCACCCAGGCCGTACATGAGTCGCCGCAGCTCGTCCGACCCGACGGCGACGACCTGGGCGTGCGTGCCGCCGGCCGCCAAGCCGTGGAGCGCAAGAGCGGTACTGCCGTCGAAGGCCCAGCAGACGTGCGCGTCGTCGAAGGCTGCGGCGATGCCCTCGAGTCCGTCCGGGAGCTCGCGGGGCCCGACCAGCAGCGCATCGACGGCCGCATCCAGGTCAGCGAGGTCGGGCTCCAGCACCGCCCGGATCTGGAGACCACAGGCCGCGAGGAGCCGGTCGAGGGTAGCCACGGTCGGGGACCGGCGCCCTCCCTCGTACGCCGCCAGCGCGGATCGCGAGGTCCCAGCAGCGGCCGCGAGCTCGTCTCGAGTCCATGCCGCGCGACTGCGCGCCGTGGTCAACAGCCGGGGAACATCCATGACCCACCGTGCAGCCGCCGACGTCACAGCTGACCGCGGACACAGCACCTGTGGACGCCGCAGACCGCGGTGGACGGAGTTTTCGCAAACCCCTGTCGCAAGAAATCCGGGCCGGATCAGGCCCCTGGGGCCTGATCCGGCCCACGATTCCGCGAAGTACCGGTCGCGTAGACGGCGATCGGGCGGCAGTCGGGCGGTTTTCAGGCGTGGGAGAGGAAAGCGAGGACGTCCTGGCGGGTCAGGACGCCGACCGGGCGTCCGTCGGACACCACCACCGCCGCGTCCGCGGTCTCCAGGGCGGCCATCGCTGCCTGCACCGACTCGCCCGAGCCGACGAGCGGCAAGGGCGGCGACAGGTGGTCGGCCAGCCGGTCGGCGAGCTGGGCCTTGCCGGTGAACAGCGCGTCGAGCAGGTCGCGGTCGTGCACCGCGCCGACGATCTCCGCCGTCATCACCGGTGGCTCGGCCCGCACGACCGGCATCTGGGAGACGCCGTACTCGCGCAGGATGTCGATGGCCTCGCGGACCGTCTCCGTCGGATGCGTGTGCACGAAGGACGGCAGCGACCCGGCCGTCCCCTTTCGCGCCATGACGTCGCCGACCGTCTGACCCCCGTCGGCCTGCAGGAAGCCGTAGTCGGCCATCCACTCGTCGTTGAAGATCTTCGACAGGTAGCCCTTGCCCGAGTCGGGGAGCAGGACGACGACGACGGCGTCCGGCCCGGCCTCCTCGGCCACCTGCAACGCCGCGACGACCGCCATCCCGCACGAGCCGCCGACGAGCAGCCCCTCCTCGCGAGCGAGTCGGCGGGTCATCGCGAACGAGTCCCGGTCGTGGATCGGGATGACCCGGTCGGGGATCGTCGCGTCATACGTCTCGGGCCAGAAGTCTTCGCCGACGCCCTCGACGAGGTAGGGCCGGCCGTCGCCGCCGGAGTAGACCGAGCCGATCGGGTCGGCGCCGATGACCTGGACCGCGCCGCCCGACACCTCCTTGAGGTAGCGACCGACGCCGCCGATCGTGCCGCCGGTCCCCATCCCGGCGACGAAGTGCGTGATGCGCCCGTCGGTCTGCTCCCACAGCTCGGGACCGGTGGTCTCGTAGTGCGCCTGCGGGTTGGCGGGGTTGGAGTACTGGTCGGGCTTCCAGGCGCCGGGGATCTCGCGGGCCAGCCGGTCGGAGACCGAGTAGTAGGAGCGCGGGTCATCGGGGTCGACCGCGGTCGGGCACACCTCCACACGCGCGCCGTACGCCCGGAGCACGTCGATCTTGTCCTTCGCGACCTTGTCGGGGCACACGAAGACGCAGGTGTAGCCCTTCTTCTGGGCCACGAGCGCGAGCCCGACGCCGGTGTTGCCGGAGGTGGGCTCGACGATGACGCCGCCAGGCTTGAGCGCGCCGGAGGCCTCGGCGGCCTCGACCATCGCGAGCGCGATCCGGTCCTTCACGGACCCGCCGGGGTTGAAGTACTCCACCTTCGCGAGCACCTGGGCCGTGAGCCCTTCGGTCACCCGGTTCAGGCGAACCAGCGGGGTGTTGCCCACCAGATCGATCATGTGCTCGCTGACCTGCATGAGCGCGAGCGTACGGCGGATAGGCTCGTTACCCAGGAGTAACGACGGAGGGAGGAGCCATGGCCGCCGTCCAGCTCGCGCGCAACATTTGGCGCATCCCGACCGCGCCCTTCGACCTGATCAACTCGTTCCTGCTCGCGGACGACGACGGCTCGCTGACCCTCGTCGACGCCGGCGTGAAGCGGGCCGAGAAGAAGATCCTCGGTGCGCTCGCGGGGCTCGGCAAGGCACCCCAGGACGTACGCCGGATCGTGCTCACTCACGCTCACCCCGATCACGCCGGCGGGCTCGCCGGCGCGAAGGAGGCCACCGGCGCGACCGTGCTCGCGCACGACCGCGACGCGGTCTACCTCCAGAGCGGCAAGCCCCCGCACCTCGACGCGAGCCGCCGCAGCGGCCGGATCCTGAACCGGGCCCGCGGCGGGTTCGGCAAGGTCGAGGTCGGCCAGACCTTCCAGGACGGCGAGCTGCTGCCCGTCGCCGGCGGGCTGCGCGTGGTGCACACCCCGGGCCACTCGCCCGGCCACGTCTCGCTGCTGCACGAGCCGACCGGGGTGCTCATCACCGGCGACGCCATCTTCAACGTCCGTGGGCTCCGCTACTCGCCCGCGCTGTTCTGCACCGACATCCGGCTGTCGCGGGAGACCGCCGACCGGCTCGCCGATCTCGAGTACGACGTCGCGGCCTTCACCCACGGCGAGCACGTCGCCGACGGCGCGCGCGAGGCGGTGCGGGCCTTCCTGCGCGGACGAGCCCGATGACCGCGTCGTGAAGACCCTCGACCTCGCACCGCTGCGCCCCGGTCGCCGGGCCCGCTGGGTCGCCCGGCGTGCGGTGTACGGCGGCGGCGCGACTGGTCTGCTGGCGGCCCTCGGTGCGGGGCTCTTCGCGGCCGAGGCGAAGCTGGCGCGAAGGACGATCGGCGAGCCGACGGAGCACGCCCCCGACCCGGCTGGGTCGTACGGACGACCGCGACGAGGCGTGCGACCGCTGCGGCTGGCGATGCTCGGCGACTCGAGCGCGGCCGGTCTGGGCGTCGACGACGCCGCGCAGACCCCCGGTGCCCTGCTCGCCGGCATGCTGGCGCGCGACCTCGACCGGCGGGTCGAGCTCGACCTGCAGGCTGTCACGGGTGCGCGGTCCAAGGACCTGGAGATCCAGGCCCAGCGTGTTCTGCGGCACCCGCTCGACGTCGCGGTCATCCTCATCGGCGCCAACGACGTGACGCACCGCGTGTCACCCGAGGCGGCAGCCCACGCCCTCGGGCGCGCGATCGCGATGCTCCGCGCGACGGACGTCGAGGTCGTCGTCGGCACCTGCCCCGACCTCGGCAGCGTCAAGCCGTTGATGCAGCCGCTCCGGGCCCTCGCCCGCGTCCGCAGCCGGGCCATGGCACAGGCCCAGGCCGTGGCCGCGGTCGAGCACGGCGCGCTTGCCGTCTCGCTCGGCAACCTGCTCGGCCCCGAGTTCGCGACCAACCCGGGGATGTGGGGTCCGGACCGGTTCCACCCGTCGCCCGAGGGCTACGCCCGCGTGGTCGACGCCCTGCTGCCCAGCGTCCTCGAGGCCCTCGGCGTCGGCGGCACGACGGAGGTCGTCGGCGACAGCGTGCAGGACCTCGACGTCGCTGCAGCCGTCGCGGCCAGCACCCCGGGACTCGAGGTCGAGACCCTGGAAGGCGGCGAGGGTGCCGCGTCGGCCGGTCCCGGTCGCCTTGCCCGGTTGCGCCGGCGGGTCCCGATCGTCGGCCGCGGCGCCCCGGCCGGTCCCACCTCCCCCGAGGACCTCGCCTCCGACGAGGAAACCGACGAGCGTTAGCGTTCGACCACACAGGACCACACCAGGAGAGCCCGATGCCCGAAGCCGTGATCGTCTCGACCGCCCGCTCCCCGATCGGGCGCGCCTTCAAGGGCTCGCTCATCGGGTTCCGACCGGACGACCTGGTCGCGACGATCATCTCAGCCGCGCTGGCCAAGGTGCCCAACCTCAAGCCCGAGGACATCGACGACCTCATGCTCGGCTGCGGCCTGCCCGGCGGCGAGCAGGGTTACAACATGGGTCGCGTCGTCGCGGTGCGGATGGGTTACGACTTCCTGCCGGGTACGACGATCACGCGCTACTGCTCGTCGTCGCTGCAGACGACCCGGATGGCGTTCCACGCGATCAAGGCCGGCGAGGGCGACGCGTACATCTCCGCCGGCGTCGAGATGGTCAGCCGCTTCATCAAGGGCAACAGCGACTCGCTGCCCGAGACCAAGAACGAGTACTTCGCCGAGGCCGAGGCGCGCACCGCGAAACTGGCCGAGGGCGGCGCCGATTCCTGGTCCGACCCGCGTGACGGCGGCGACGTCCCCGACGTCTACATGTCGATGGGGCAGACCGCGGAGAACCTCGCGCGCATCAAGAACGTGTCCCGCCAGGAGATGGACGAGTTCGCGGCCCGCTCCCAGAACCTCGCCGAGAAGGCCATCGCCAACGGCTTCTGGGAGAAGGAGATCACTCCTGTCACGACGCCCGAGGGCAACGAGATCAGCGCCGACGACGGTCCGCGACCGGGCGTCACCGTCGAGGGCATGGCGGGTCTCAAGCCGGTCTTCCGCCCCGACGGTCTCATCACGGCCGGCAACGCGTGCCCGCTCAACGACGGCGCCGCTGCGGTCATCGTCATGAGCGACACCAAGGCGAAGGAGCTCGGGCTCACGCCGCTGGCTCGTGTGGTGTCCACCGCGGTCACCGGTCTCTCGCCCGAGATCATGGGCTACGGGCCGAAGGAAGCGATCGAGCTCGCGCTCAAGCGCGCCGGCAAGACCGTCGGCGACATCGACCTGTTCGAGATCAACGAGGCCTTCGCGGCGCAGGTCATCCCGTCGTACAAGGACGCCGGTATCCCGATCGACAAGCTCAACGTGCACGGCGGCGCCATCGCCGTCGGCCACCCGTTCGGCATGACCGGCGCGCGCATCACCGGCACGCTCATCAACGGGCTGCAGACGCTCGACAAGCAATTCGGCGTCGAGTCGATGTGCGTCGGCGGCGGCATGGGCATGGCCATGGTGCTGGAGCGCCTCAGCTAGGACAACCGAGAGGTACGCCGTCGAGCTGCGCGAGCAGCGACAACGGCACCTCCTCGCCGAGCAGGTCGCGGCGGTGCACGAGCAGGTGCGCGACGTGCTCGAGCGTCGCGCGCCCGACACGCACGAGGTCATCGGCGGTCACCGCGAGCTGATCAGGTAGCGCGAGGTCGCTGTCGAGCCGCGGCAACACGCGGTCGGTCTCGCCGGCGGCGACGACGAACGACTGCGCGAGGTGATGCGCGAGGTCACCGCGGGTGCCGAACGGCGTCGCCGCATCTCCGGGGCTGGCAGCCCAACGCTGCGGGGTCCAGACCCTAAGCCGGTCCGCCAGGGAACGGGCTTCGCGGGCGAGCAGCTCCGCCGCGTCGGGCACGCGGGGAGGCTACCGTCGGTCCGTGCGGACCTGCCGGCCTTGGGTAGCAGTCGTGATCGCGGCACTCGCTGCCGGCTGCAGCACCGGCACGCCGACGACCCAGACCCCCGCCCTCGGCGTCACGACGGAGTCCGCATCCCCGTCCGACACCGGCACCACGAGCATCCCGCCGAGCCCGAGCCCGAGCCCGAGCGCGAGCCCGAGTCCGAGCGCGAGCCCGAGTCCCCGGCCAAGTCCGACGGCGACGCCGGCCGCCGCGTCGTGCCCGACCACATACGCGCTGCCCGATCCGAAGCGTCCGCGGCTGTCGGCGACCGTGTCCTTCTCCGACGGCACGGTGACGGGCACGGAGCGCATCGTCTTCACCCCCGACCTGGCGGTGTCCGAGATCGTCCTGCGGCTGTGGGCGGCGGCCCCGCGGCCGGCGCGGGCCGGCGGCGGCATCGACATCAGGTCGACGAAGATCGACGGCCGCGTCGTGACGCCGCGGCGCAGCTCGCCGACGGTGCTGCGGATCCCCGCCCGCGTCGCGGCCGGGCGAGCCGTCACGATCGACGTGGCGTTCACCCTCCGGCTGCCCACGGGGATCAACGACCGGTTCGGCCACCGCGGCACGACGGCGTGGTTCGGCAGCGGACTGCCGCTGCTGGCCTGGGAGCGCGGCCGCGGCTGGGCGGTCGATCCGGCGACCGCGGCCTTCGCCGAAGCATCCACGAGCGAGGCCATGGAGCTGACGTCGTTGACGGTGCGCCGGGCCCGCGGGCTCAACGTGATCGCCACCGGCGTGCAGGTGTCGGAGGACGGCGTGACCGCGAGGTTCCGGGCGCGGTCCGTCCGCGACGTCGCGGTGGCGGTCGGGAAGATGCGGGTCGCGCACGTGCCCGTCGGCAACGTCGACGTCGTCGTCGGTGTCGCGCCCGGACTCGCGGACAGCCCGCTGGCAACGGCTCGGGAGCTGGCGCGCGCGATGCGCGTGCACGCCGCCCGCTTCGGGCCGTTCCCCTACGAGCGGCTCGCGGTGGCGGTGCTGCCCGACATCGGCGGCGGCATCGAGTACCCCGGCGCGGTCCTGCTCGGCAAGAACCAGATCAGGGACGCGACGGCGAGCCACGAGGTCGCCCACGAGTGGTTCTACGGACTGATCGGCGACGACCAGGGGCGCGACCCGTGGCTGGACGAGTCGTTCGCGACGTACGCCGAGGCACTCGACCGGGGCACCGGGCCGACGTACGAGCGGATGACCATCCCGAGCGCCGGCAAGGGGCAGACCGGCCGACCCATGACGTTCTGGGAGACGCGGCAGTCCATCTACTTCAGGTCCGTCTACATCCAGGGGGGCGTCGCCCTGATCCAGGCCCGGCGCGCGGCGGGGGCCGCTGCGTTCGACAACGCGCTGCGCTGCCACATCCGCCGCAACGCGCACCGCGTCACGACGCCCGCCGACCTGCGGACGTCACTTGCGAAGCTGCCGGCGGCGATCCGGGTGCTGACCGCCGCCGGCGCCCTCCGCTAGGCGGTCACGAGGCAGAACTCGTTGCCCTCCGGGTCGGCGAAGACCCGCCACGGCACGTCGCCGCCCTGCACGCCGGACACCGGCCGGGCGCCGCGCGGCCGGCCGTTGGTCGCGCTGGTCGGCGAGGCGCTGGGTGAGGCCGTCGCGCTGCAGGCGACCGGGGAGTGGTCGCGGGTGAAGGCGTGCGCGCTCGAGTCGTGCCGGTGGGTCTTCTTCGACGAGTCGCGCAACCGCTCCGGCCGCTGGTGCAGCATGCAGGTCTGCGGCAACCGCGCGAAAACGGCTGCCTACCGCGCCCGCCACCGCTGAGGAGCGTGTCCATGGATCTCGACGAGGCCCGCGAGTTCGTGCGCGGGAACAGCAACGCCGTGCTCAGCACGCTGCGCAAGGACGGCACGCCGCAGCTGTCGCCCCTCAACGTCGCCGTCGATCGCGAAGGCCGGTTCGTCATCAGCAGCCGGGAGACGGCGTACAAGGTGAAGAACCTGCGCCGCGAACCCCGGGCGTGGCTGTGCGTGCTGAACGACGGCTTCTACGGGCGCTGGGTGTCGATCGAGGGCGAGGTCGACATCCAGTCGCTACCGGACGCGATGGAGCCGCTCGTCGACTACTACCGGACGCTGTCCGGGGAGCATCCCGACTGGGACGACTATCGCGCCGCCATGGTCCGGGACCAGCGCTGCCTCATCCGCATCGCTGCGACGCGCGCCGGCCCGGACCGCGAGGGGTGAACCCCTAGTTGTCGCCGCGCAGGTAGCTGAGCAGCCGCAGGATCTCGATGTACAGCCAGACCAGCGTCACGACGAGGCCGAAGGCCGCGAGCCAGCCGTAGCGCTCCGGCATGCCGGCATCGGCGCCCTTCTGGATGAAGTCGAAGTCGAGCACGAGGTTCAGCGACGCGAGCCCGATCGCGAAGGCGCAGATGCCGATGCTCAGGAGGCCGCCGTCGAACAGGCCGAGGCCGCCGTCGGTGAAGAAGCCCGCCACGAGGTTGACCATGAGGAGCAGGAAGTAGCCGAGGGTCGCGCCGATCACCATCTTGGTGAACTGCGGCGTGACGCGGATCTTGCCGCTGCGGTAGAGCGCGAGCATCACCGCGGCGACACCGAGCGTGCCGATGATGGCCTGCACGACGATCCCGTTGTACGCCGTCTCGAACAGCTTGCTGATACCGCCGAGGAAGACGCCCTCGACGGCGGCGTAACTGAGGATCACGGCCGGGTTGGTGATCTGCTTGAACGAGATCACCAGCCCGAGGACGAGGCCGATGAGGACCGCCGGCAGCGCGAGGAACTCGAGGTTGAGGTACCAGGTCAGGCCACCGGTCGCGACCAGCGTCGCGAGCATGATCGCGGTGCGGACGGTCACGTCCTCGACGGTCATCCGGCCGGTGTCACGGGAGGTCGCGGTCGGGCCGAAGTAGCCGGCCTCGAGCGGGTCAGTCGTCTGCGGCCCTGGTCCGAACCCGACGGTCTTGTTGGCACCGGCGAACGCCGGGATGCGGGTCAGCGCTGGGTTGTTGCTGGTGGCGCGCAACGTCGCTCCTTCGTGGCAGGCCCGGCCGATCCGGTCCTCTGCAGGCCTCAACGTACGGGAAACGGCCTTTGTGCCCCCGGCGGGACTCGAACCCGCACTGGCATGCGGTTTAAGCGCACGGCTTCTGCCAATTGAGCGACGGGGGCGGCGGGTCAGGCTACGCGTGGCTGCGGCAGGATCCCCGCCAAGCGGCGGCTCGCATGAGATCGCAGATTTTCCGAGTAGGGGGCCTCGGCCTCCCTCAACCCATGCGGCCGTCCAACGTTGCGCCCGCGGTACGTCGCCGTCTGGGCATGGCAGTTCGGGCACAGCAGACGCAGGTTTTCGATCTCATTGTTCGTCCGGTCGCCGTCGATGTGGTCAAGCTCGAGTGGGATCGGCTGCCCGTTCCACTCGCTTAGCCCACAACAATCGCAGCGGTGATCGAACACCCCCTCCCGCAACAGGCGTTGCCGAAGATAGTTCGTCTGCACCAGCGAGCCCCGACGCAGCAGATCCTGCAAGGCCGTACGAGGCGGCAAAGTGAGGCCACGGCTCCATCCGCGTGGGATGAGGTGCTGTGTTTCGATGCCGGCGGCCTCGATGGCCTCATTGAGCGCCCGGTACAAGCCCGGACGAGCCTGGTACCCCAGCGATCTAAGTATCTCCGCTTTCGTTGTCGAGCTAGCGACTGCCTTCGCCAGATCAATCTCACACGCAGCAAAGGGCGCGACGCGCAGTCGGCGAGGCAGAAAGCGCTCGGGTATCCCACCCAGGTCGGCCAGTCGCTTTCGGATGGACTCGTAGTTGCCGCCGTACGCGGCGATGCCCAAAGACTGAAGGAGCTCGCGCATGTTCTTGGCCTCGAGGGCGGCAGCCAGGAGCTCCTCGTCTGTCACCTTGCTGGGCCTTCGGTACGGGCTGGCGCTGTCTGACATGCCGCAATTCTTGCCGCGAGGTACGACAGTTCTCAGAGGTAGCGCTTGCGCGGGAAGAGGGCGTGGGCGCCGGCGACGCGGTCGAGGAAGAGCAGTCCCTGCACGTGGTCCAGCTCGTGCTGGAAGGCACGCGCCTCGAAGGCGTTCGCCTCGATCCGCCGCTCCTCGCCGGTGCCGGGGACGAGACCGACGACCGTGATCGAGGTGGCCCGGCCGACGTCGCCGGTCAGGTCAGGCACCGACAGGCAGCCCTCCCGGCGTACCTCTCGTCCCTCGCTCGAGACCAGGACCGGTGAGCACAGCACCACGAGCCCGGCGCACGACTCCACCCGGCGGGCACCGGTCACGTCGAGGACGAACAGCGAGACCGCGTGGCCGACCTGCGGCGCCGCGATCCCCACGCAGCCCGGTGAGGCGTGCATCAGCACGACCATGGCGTCGGCGAGCTCGACCACCGCCGGGTCGCACGGATCCGCGGGCGCGCACACCGTGGACAGGACCGGGTCCGGCGCGTGCCGGACGTCGAGCTCCACCTAGAGGACGTCCTCGTCGGCGGGCAGGACGTGCAGCGAGACGCCGAGCCGCTCGCCGAGGTCGCCGAGCTGCGGCTCGGTCGCGGCATCCACCTCGAGCGTCATCACGTAGAGGTCGCCGACCAGCCGGCAGGACAGGTCGGTGATGTTGGCTCCGGTCGAGGCGAGCTCACGCGCCACCCCGGCGACGAGGCCGGGCCGATCCGCGCCGTGCAGCGTGACCCGCCAGGGGCGGCCGCCCTCCGGCGGTGGCGCGTCGTCGTCGACCGGCCAGACCGACACGTGCAGCCCGGTCGAGGCGGCAACCGGCTCGAGTGCCTGCTCGACCTCGGCCTGCCCGGCGCTGACCGAGGCCACGAGGGTCATCGCGAAGTGGCCGCGAAGCCTGGTCATCGATGCGTCCTCGAGGTTGGCGCCAAGCCCGGCGAGCGCCTCGGCGAGCGCGGCCACCTCACCGGGCCCGTCCGGGCCGACAGCGGTCACCGCGTAGGTCGTCATGGCGGTCAGCGTGTCACTACCCCGCGTCCGAGGCGCTGAGTTGATCATCCGCGAGACTTCTGCCCGTGACATCGGGGGAAAACCGGGCGACCTACCGCGAAGCACTCGCCGTACCGGAGTTCCGCGCGATCTTCGTGTCGCAGGGGCTCAGCCTGGTCGGCGATCACGTCGCGCGCATTGCCATCGCCCTGCTCGTCTACGCCCGCACCGGCTCGGCGTTCGCGGCGTCAGCGACGTACGGCTGCTCGTTCCTGACCTGGCTCGTCGGCGGACCGGTGCTCTCCGCGCTGGCCGACCGCCACCGCCGGCGCCACATCATGATCGTGACCGACCTCGCCCGGTTTGCGCTCGTGGCCCTCCTGCTGGTGCCCGAACCGCCGCTCTGGCTCGTGTTCGCCGTGCTGGTCGCGGTGGGCCTGCTGGCCCCGCCGTTCGAGAGCGCGCGCAGCGCCCTCCTCCCGGATATCGTCACCGGCGAGCTGTACGTCGCAGGCAACTCGCTGATCAACACGACGATCCAAGGGGCCCAGGTCGCCGGGTTCTTCATCGGCGGCCTGCTCGTCTCGCTGATCTCCGTGCGCGGCGCCCTCGCCCTCGATGCCGCGACCTTCCTCGTCTCGGCGGCCGTCCTGCGCCTGGCCATCGCGGAGCGGCCCGTGGTGGAGCGTGAGCGCACGAGCCTGATCGGGGACGTCGTCGCTGGGGTCCACTTCGTGCGCGCCGACCCGTACCTGCGGGGGCTGCTGGCCTACGGCGTGCTGGCCGCCGTCGTCGCGATCGTGCCGGAGGGCCTGGCGGTGGCCGTCGCGGGCGACGACGGCAACGGGGCTCGGACGGCCGGCATCCTGACCGCGACGATCCCGCTGGGCTACGTCGTGGCCAGCGCAGTGATCCTTCGTTGGTCGGCCGAGCAGCGGGCTCGCCAGATGCTGCCGCTCACGCTGGTGCTCTGCCTCCCCCTGCTGCTGACCCCGCTCGTGAGCGGGACCGCCCTGACAGCCGTCCTGTGGCTCGTCGCCGGCGCGGGGACGGCCGTCCAGCTGATCGCGAGCGTCGCCTACGTGGCCGGGACCGCGCCGGAGTTCCGGGGTCGCGCCTTCGGCCTGGCGGGCACCGCCCTGATGCTGTCGCAGGGGGTGGCCCTCCTGCTGGCGGGCGCCCTCGCGGACCTGATCGGGCCCCGCAGCGTCGTCGCCGTCGCGGCCGGGCTGGGCCTGCTCGCCCTGGTGGCGATGAGAAGCACGCTTGCGGGTGCTCAAGGAAATGCCCAGGTACGTCGACGATCGACCGGATGACCGGGGACACGAAGGCACGCAGCGCGACGGCTCGACACGCCGCCGCGCTCGTTTTCTGCGTGTCCCTGCTCGCGCTCGGGTCCTGGGCCGCGCTGTCCAGCAGCCCCGCGCCGATCACCGCCGCGTTCTCGCTGCCGTGGTGGGTCCTGATCCCGGTGTACGCCGTCACGCAGCACTACCCGGTCGACTTCGAGAACCGCCGCGGCACGTACAGCCTGCACCTGACCCAGCTCCCGCTGACGTTCGGGATCGTGCTGGTCGCGCCGGCGTACCACCTGCTCGCGCGCCTCGTGGGCGTCGCCCTTGACTGCGTCGTGCTGCGCCGCCAGGCGCCGCTGAAGGTCTGCTTCAACCTCGGCAGCGCGGCGATCGACGTCGGTATCGCCGCCACGGCTGTCGCGCTCATCGGCCACAGCGACCGTCCCGGGCCCTCTCTGTGGGTCGCGCTGCTCGTCAGCGTCATCGTGACCGAGGTCATCGGGGCGGTCTCGCTGGCGGGTGTCTGGCGACTGATCGGCGTCCCGCTGCAGTCACGGCAGATGTTCGAGCCGCTGGGCTTCGCCGTCATCGCCAGCGCGACCTTCACCGGCCTGGCCATCGTGGCGGTGTCGGCGATGTACACCGACCGGGCCAGCGTCGCCATCATCGCCGTCCTCGGCGGTGCCCTTGCTCTGGCCTACCGCGGGCATCGGCGTCTGTTCGCACAGCAGCGGACGACCGAGAAGCTGTACGAGTTCGTCAAGGACCTCGGTCCGGTCTCGTTCGACTCCGACCGGCTCCCCCCTCTGCTCGACGAGGTGCGGGTCCTTCTCCACGCCCGCCACCTCGACCTGGCCGTACCGAACGACAGCGACGGCTGGACGCATCACCTGTCCTCCGACGACGACACGAACACCACGGCCGGCGCGGACGCCGACGAGCTGGCTGAGGCCGTCGCCCGGGCCGGCGCCGCTCTCAAGAGCAGCCCGGGTGACTTCGACCGGATGTCGACGCCGCTCATCGGCGCGCGCAAGCTGGTGGGCATCCTGACTGTGACCGACCGGCTCGGTGACATCCGTCGCTTCGACATGGGCGACATGCGGCTGCTCGAGACGATCGCGACGGAGCTGACGACGTCGTTCGAGCGCGGCAAGCTGCTGCGCGACCTCGAGCGGTCGGCCACCACTGACTCGCTGACGGGGTTGGCGAACCTGTCCGAGGTGACCCGCCAGATCAACGCGGCCCTCGACGACGTCGACCTGCTTGTCGCCGCAGTGGCGGTCGAGTCGTTCCGCGAAGTCAACGACACCCTCGGCCACCAGGTCGGCGACAACCTCCTGCTCGACGTCACCGGCCGGCTACGACGTGCCTGCCCGGACGCGGTCATCGGTCGCATCGGCGGCGGCCGGTTCGCCGTCGCCGTCCCGGCCAAGTCGGTGGGCTACGACCCGGAGATGTTCGGTCTCGGGATCCGCGCGCAGGTCGAGGGCACCACGCATCTCGGCGGTGTCGGCACCCACATCCGCCTGTCGGTCGGCGTCGTGCGCGCCCCCGAGCACGGCGCAGAGGCCGCGACACTGCTCCGGCGTGCCGAGACGGCCATGCACAGCGCGCGCAACGCGCACGGCGGTCCCGTGGTGTGGGAGCCGGCGTACGAAGTCCAGGGCCAGCGGCGGCTCGCCGTCGTCAGCGCACTTCGCGAGGCGCTGTCGACCGGCGCCATCGGCGTCGCCTTCCAGCCGAAGGTCGACAGCCGCAACGCGGCTCCCGTCGGGGTCGAGGCACTTGCCCGCTGGACCCACCCCGCACTGGGCGCGATCGGACCGGACGAGTTCATCCCGCTCGCCGAGGCATCCGGATTGATGGGGCTGCTCACCAGCACCGTGCTCCGCCAGGCGCTCACCGCCTGCAAGGGCTGGCAGCGCCGGAGCCCGGGCGTCGGCGTCGCCGTCAACGTCAGCGCGACCACCCTGCTCGACGCCGCGTTCGTGACGCAGGTGGCCGCGATCCTCACCGCGTCGGGAGTCGACCCGGGCCTGCTCACCCTCGAGCTGACCGAAGGCGTCGTGATGGCCGACCCCGAGCTGGCCTCGGAGCGGATGGGCGAGCTGCGCGCCCTCGGCGTGAAGATCTCCGTCGACGACTTCGGCACGGGGTACTCGTCACTGACCTACCTCAAGGGCCTGCCGGTCGACGAGGTGAAGATCGACCGCGGGTTCGTGAACGGGCTGGTGCGCGAGCCGGCGGATCGGGCCGTCGTCCGCGCTGTCGTCGACATCGCGCACACGCTGGGGATCCGCGTCGTCGCGGAGGGTGTCGAGAACGAGGCGCAGCGCCAGGTCCTGCACGACCTCGCCGTCGACGAGCTGCAGGGCTACCTCTACGCCCGGCCGATGCCGTCGATGGAGATCAACCAGTGGCTCCGCCACAGTGAGCGGTCCGTCCGCCACTAGCTCGGCGAACTGCTCCGAACATAGTTCCAGGGGCTGGGAATGGGTGTAGCACCACCCACTCCCAGCCCCTGGACAGGACTGGGTCGATCGCACGCAGCGATCGAAGTCTTAGTTCCAGCCAGCTGCGCGCATCGCATTGCCTCCGTTCGGCCTTACCGGACTGAGCCATCCGGCCTAGTGCTACGCAGAGTAGAGAGAGTTTCCAGAGTTGCGCTAGGGAATGGTGAGAAAAAATAACGGACATGTCGCCCAATTGCCGCAGTTCGAGAGACATTTTGTAGGCCAGATGGCCCTACAGGTCCGCGCCGAGGCAGCCGATGCGAGCAATCGGCGAGATGTCCGCCTCCGGTCAGGCCAGGGCTGCGACCCGTTTCGCCCGGTTGATGACGTCGTCGAGCATCGCCTCGGTCAGCCGGCCGGTGAAGGTGTTCTGCTGGCTGACGTGGTAGCAGCCGATCACGGTCGGCCCGCCCTCGACGTTGACCTCCCGGCCGTGCCCGAAGGCGGGGACCCGGCGAGGCACCGCGGCACCCGTCGCCCGCAGGGCCGTCCACGTCGACGCCCAGCCGAAGCCCCCGAGAACTACGAGCGCACGAACGTACGGCCGCATCAGTGCCAGCTCACGGTGCAGCCACGGTGCACACGCATCGCGTTCCTGCGTCGTGGGCCGGTTCGCCGGCGGCGCGCACCGGACCGGGAGCGTGATGCGGGTGCCGACGAGCCGCTGACCGTCGTACGCCGAGGTCGACGTCGGCTGCGTCGCCAGGCCCGCGCGGTGCAGCGCCGCGAACAGCCAGTCGCCACTGCGGTCACCGGTGAAGATCCGACCCGTGCGGTTGCCGCCATGCGCCGCCGGAGCGAGTCCGACCACGACGATCCGCGCCGTGGAATCGCCCCATCCGGTGATCGGCCGACCCCAGTACTCCTGGTCTGCGAATGCGGCCCGCCTTGTCGCCGCGACCTCCTCGCGCCACGCGACCAGGCGCGGACAGGCTCGGCACACCGACGACCGCGCATCGACGTCCTGCAGCGTGTCGGCCGACCCGGCGAGGTGCTGCACGTCGGCGGCGTGCCGGGCCACCGGAGTGGCTGACGTCGCGTGGTCGGTCGGGAAACCGGAGCCCGGTGGGATCACGGCGTGGCGGTCATGGCGAGCTGGTGCCTTCGCGGCCGTACCGGTCCTCGAGCCGTACGACGTCGTCGAGCTCTGTCGTCGACGCCTCGAGGAAGACCGAGTCGACGAGGGCTGTCACGCGATGCCGGATGCCCGGACGCAGGTGAATCGACTCGCCGGGTGCGAGCTCGAACTGCTCGAGCCGCGACTCGTCGGCACCGACCTCGACCGAGAAGCGGCCCGACAGGCAGGAGATGGTCTCCTCCTTGCGCTCGTGATACTGAAGCGACAGGGCATGCCCCTCGTCGACGTGGATCGCCTTGCCGGCGTACTTGCCGGGGACGTGCGCGAACAGCTCCTCGTGACCCCACGGCTTGTCCGTGCGCTGAACCGGCGTGACCCAGTCGGACTTAGGCATTCAGGCTCCAGGCGATTCCGTCGAGGATGTCGGCCTCGCTGACGAGGACCTCGGTCAGGGCGAGTCGGTCGACCAGGGTCCGCAGGATCAGCGCCCCGGCCCCGATCACGTCGATGCGACCGGGATGCATGACCGACAGGTCCCCGCGATCGGCCCGGGTCATGCCGAGCACCTGCGTCGTCACCTTCTCGATCTCCACCGGCGTGAGCCTCGACAGGTGGATCTGCGCGCGGTCGTACGACGACAGGCCCAGCGCGAGCGCGGCGATCGTCGTCACCGAGCCGGCGAGCCCGACGGCCGTCCTCGCCTGCTCGACGGGCACGGCGGCCTGGATGCGTTGGATGGCCGCATCGATGTCGTCGACAGCGGCGGCGACCTCGATGTCCGTCGGCGGATCGCTGTGCAGGTGCCGCTCGGTCAGCCGCACGCAGCCGACGTCGACGGACAACGCCGCGGTCACCGCGCGGTCACCCAGCACGACCTCGGTCGAGCCGCCACCGATGTCCATGACGAGGAAGGGCCCCTCGGAGGGGTGGAGCCCGCGGGTGGCTCCGGCGAACGAGAGCGCCGCTTCTTCGTCGCCGCTGATGACCTCCGGCTCGACACCGAGGATGTCGTGCACCATCGCCCGGAAGTCGTCCGCGTTGTCGGCGTCGCGGCTGGCACTGGTCGCCACCATGCGCGTGCGGGCGACCTGGAGCTGCCGGCTGGTCGCGGCGTAGTCATCGAGGGCGTCTCGCGTGCGTGCGATCGCCTGCGCCGCAAGGGAACCCGTGCGGTCGACGCCCTCACCGAGTCGTACGACGCGCATCTCCCGGTGCAGGTCGTGCTGCCCGCCATCGTCGATGTCGGTGACCAGCAGTCGGATCGAGTTGGTACCGCAGTCGATGGCCGCGACCCTCGTCACTCCGGCGCCACGCAGGGGCCGCCGGCACCCCAGTCGGGCAGCAGGTCGAGGGCCTCGTCACCGAACGGGTTGATGCCACGGCCGACCGCGAGCGCGTGGGCGACGAGCACGTGCAGGCACTTCACCCGGTCAGGCATACCCCCTTGCGCCGGCGCCTTGCCGAGCACCTCCAGCGCATCGCGGCGCGTGAGGTAGTCGGTTGCGGCTGCTTCGTAGCGCGCCTTCAGCTCCGGGTCGTCGGCGAGCCGGGCGGTCATCGTCTTCATGAGCCCCTCGGACTCGAGCCGGCCGATCGCCGAGGCCGCCCGTGGGCAGGTCAGGTAGTACAGCGTGGGGAACGGCGTGCCGTCCTCGAGCCGCGGGTTGGTCTCGACGACATCGGGGAGCCCGCAACCGCAAAGGTGCGCGATGGCCCGCATCGCGCGCGGCGGCCGGCCGAGCTGTGCCTGGACGACCGCACGGTCCCGGTCGGTGAGGGGCTCGCTCACTTGTCGGAGCGCACCTGCACCGGGCGGTCGGCGCTGCGCACGCTGCCCCAGAGCTGGGAG
Organism: Frankiaceae bacterium; assembly: GCA_016650445.1. Classification (GTDB taxonomy): domain Bacteria; phylum Actinomycetota; class Actinomycetes; order Mycobacteriales; family SCTD01; genus RYN-124. The sequence goes on from JAENVS010000011.1 coordinate 197,159, forward strand.
TACCACGGCGCCTCCGGACCGATCGGCGCGGACGCAGCACGTCGGGCATCGGCGGGAGTGACCGGGGCTGCGCTCGGCGCGATGACGACGTAGGCCGTCTCCCCCGGGCGGACGAAGTGCAGCCGTTCCCTCGCGAGCGCCGCGATGTAGTCGGGGTCGGCGAGGCGCGCCTTCTGCTCCTCCAGCGCCGCCACCCGTGCACGGGCGGCGTCCTGCGACTGCTGCAGCTGCCTGATGTCCGCGCGCTGGCTGAGAAACTCCCGCAGCGGCAGCGCAGCGCTGACGACGAGAGCGCACAGCACGAGACCGAGCACCGCCGCTCGGGTCGTCAGCCCGGCCGGGCTGCGGCTGCCTGTCATCGCCTTAGACGCTGCCCTCGGCGGGGGTGAAGCGCGGGAACGCGCCGGCGCCGGCGTAGCGGGCGGCCTCGTCGAGCTCCTCCTCGATGCGCAGCAGCTGGTTGTACTTGGCCACGCGCTCGGAACGCGCGGGTGCGCCGGCCTTGATCTGGCCGCAGTCGGTCGCGACGGCAAGGTCGGCGATCGTCGTGTCCTCGGTCTCTCCGGAGCGGTGGCTCATCATGCAGCGATAGCCGTTGCGGTGGGCGAGCTGCACAGCGTCGAGGGTCTCGGTGAGGGTGCCGATCTGGTTGACCTTGACCAGCAGCGCGTTGGCGCAGCCCTTCCGGATGCCGTCGGCGAGACGCTGCGGGTTGGTGACGAACAGGTCGTCGCCGACGATCTGCACGCGCGCACCGAGAACCGCGGTCAGCTGCGCCCAGCCGTCCCAGTCGCCCTCCGACAGCGGGTCCTCGATCGACACGATCGGGTACGTCGAGACGAGATCTGCGTAGTAATCGGTCATCTGGGCTGCGGTCTTGCTCGCGCCCTCGAACGAGTACGAGCCGTCCTTGTAGAACTCCGTCGCCGCCACGTCGAGCGCGAGCGCGACGTCACGGCCGGGCGTCAGACCGGCGGCGCTGATCGCCTCGAGGATGAGGTCGAGGGCGTCGCGGTTGGTGGGCAGGTCGGGCGCGAAGCCGCCCTCGTCGCCGACGCTCGTCGTCAGCCCGCGCGACTTCAGGACGCTCTTCAAGGAGTGGTAGACCTCGGCGCCCCACCGCAGGGCCTCGCTGAACGTCGCCGCGCCGATGGGCGCGACCATGAACTCCTGGACGTCGACGTTGGTGTCGGCGTGGGCACCGCCGTTGAGGATGTTGAGCATCGGCACCGGCAGCAGGTGCGCGTTGGGGCCGCCGACGTAGCGGAACAGCGGCAGCCCGGCCGACTGCGCGGCAGCCCTCGCCACGGCCAAGCTGACGCCGAGGGTGGCGTTGGCACCGAGCCGGCCCTTGTCGGGCGTGCCGTCGAGGTCGAGCAGCTCCTGGTCGACGATGCGCTGCTCGCTCGCCTCGATGCCGATGAGCTCCGGCCCGATCGTCTCGAGCACCGCCTCGACCGCGCGCTGAACGCCCTTGCCGCCGTACCGCGACGCGTCGCCGTCGCGGAGCTCCACGGCCTCGTAGGCGCCGGTGCTGGCTCCGCTCGGGACCGCCGCGCGCGCGAACGTGCCGTCGTCGAGGGCCACCTCGACCTCGACGGTGGGATTGCCGCGCGAGTCGAGGATCTCGCGGGCGCCGACGGCCTCGATGGAGGGCACGGTTCTCCTGACGGGGGAAGCGAAAGGGCTCTGCGAGCCTACCGGCGGGGTTTCCTCCGGTTACGCAGGCTGGCCGCGGTGCAGGCGGGCGCCGACGCGGACGCGGCCGGTGCCGGCGGTCTGCAGGTAGTAGCCGCGGGCGCCGCCGTCGAGCGCGGCGAGGGTGGCTATCACCTCGGGCCCGACGTCGCCTGCGCCGCGGCCGATCACGACGCGGCTGAACTCCACGCACGGCGGCGCTACCGCGCTCGTGAAGGTCATCGGTCCGGGCTCTGCTTCCAGCACAAGCTCGCCCGACAGGTCGTCGAGGTGCTCGGTGTCGAGCAGCAACGACTCCCCGGCGATGCCGTCGACCAGGTGCGCGCCGTACCTCTCTCGCATCGCCCGGTAACGCGACATCGTCATCAGCGAAACGCCGTTGAGCAGCTTCACGTTGCGGCTGTCGGGGTGGTCGGCGTGATGCACATCGAGGACGCCGTCGCCGACGACGCCCCGGGGCCCGATCTCGAGCTCGGCCACCTCGAGCAGGGGCTCCGGGTTGTAGACGCGCGTCGTGGCGGGGCCGGGCTTCAACCGGGAGCGCTGCACCTGAAGCCGGATGACGGTGCCGATCAGCTCCATCGCGACTGCCACTGCTCAGGGGTGAGCGTGGCGGGGTCGATCCCTTCGGCGACGAGCTCGCCTTCGAGCGCTGCGAGCCGGTCGCGATAGGCCCGCGCGACGGACCGAAGCTCCGCCTCGGGGTCCACGCCCTCGGCGCGGCACCGGACGACCAGCGCCCACAGCTCACCGCCCACCCCCTCGTACGACGGGGTCGGCGCACCGAGGCGCTCACCACGCTTCTGCAGCTTCGCCGCAAGAGCGAGGGCGGGCTGTCCGAGGGGTACGCCGTCCGTCACCGACGCCCGGCCCTTCTCCGCCTGCTTGATCGCCTCCCACGTCCGATCGAGGTCGTCGGCAGGCGTGCCCTCGAACACGTGCGGGTGCCGGCGTACCAGCTTGTCGACGAGGTCAGCCGCGACGTCGTCGATCGACCACGGCTGGTCGTGCTCCTGCGCGAGCCGGGCGTGGAACACGACCTGCAGGAGGACGTCGCCGAGCTCCTCGCGCAGGTCGGCGTGGTCGCCGTCCTCGATCGCGGCGTAGGCCTCGTAGGCCTCTTCGAGCAGGTAGGGCTTCAGGCTCTCGTGCGTCTGCTGCGCATCCCAGGGGCAGCCGCCGGGCGACCGTAGCCGGTCCATGACGGCGACGACGTCGAGCAGCCGCGCGCCAGGCGCGTCGGTCACTGCGAGGGCGGTGATGCCGGGTCGCCCGGCTGGCCACCCTGCTGCGGGTCGGTCCCGGGCTGGCCGCCCTGCTGCGGGTCGATGCCCGGCTGGGTCCCGGCCCCACCGTCGTCGCCCGGCGAGGGGGCGGGGCTGCTGACGGCGTCCTTGGCGGATGCCTCCACGACCGCGAGCTGGGTGCTGTCCCAGCGGCCGAACCGGGGGTTGACCTTGATCTTGAGCTCGGTCGCGATCTTCGCCAGCAGTTCACCCAGCCGCTGATCCCGCTGGCCCTGCAGCATGGTGCGACGAATGCGCGGCGTGGCCTGTTCCAGCGTCGTCGTTCGCCGGTCGATGACGTGCACGACGTGGTAGCCGAACTGCGTCTTGACCTCGACGTAGTCACCCGGCTTCGCGCCGAAGACTGCGTCCTCGAACTCCTTGACGAACTGCCCGCGGCCGGCGAAGCCGAGGTCGCCGCCCTTGTCCTTGTTGGACGTGTCGGTCGACGACGTGGCGGCGATCGTCGCGAACTGGGCGGGGTCCGCCTTCACCTGCGCCAGGATCGCGTCGGCCTGCGGCTTAGCCGCGACGAGGATGTGCGCCGTGTGCACCTGGTCGAACTGCGCGGCGTTCTGCTTGTACTGCGCCTGGATCTCCGCCGCGGGGATGTCGATGTCCGCGGTGACCTTGTCGCCGACCAGCTCCCTGGTTACCTCGTCGGCGATGAACGAGCGCAGGTCCTCCTTGGCGACGCCGCCCTGGGCAGCCGTCTGGACCAGACCCTCGGGGCCGCCGTACTGCTGTTCGAACTCCGCGAACTTCGCGTCGATCTCGCCCGATGTCGCCGTGACGTCTGACCGCCTGGCGGTCTCAGCCAGCAGCTCGTGCAGGATCAGACGGCCGAGCGTCTCGCGCTGGAACTTCGCCTTGTCGGCGCCGAGCTGCTGTTGCGCCTGGGGGTCCTTGAGCCCGCGCTCCACGAACCCGGCGAGGGCGTCGGTGGTGATCCGCTTGTCGCCGACGGTGGCCGCGGCCCCCGACCGGACCGGGGCGTCGCCGCAGCCGCTGAGGACGAGCGCCATCAGCCCGGCGGCTGCCGTCGCTGTCGCGAGCCTGTGGAGGGTGCGGGTCACTGCGTGAGGTCCTTCCGGAACGGCGTAGCGCCAGGGGATTGGGGACAAGTTTCCCATGTCGTCATGTCGTGCTGCTCGCGGCTGCTGCCGCACCCGCGGCGACGCTGTCGCCCAGCACCGCGTCGAGCAGGTCGCGAGCCCAGGCCAGCAGGTCCGTGTCGCGCAGCGGCGTGCCGCCGAAGCGGGCGGTCTTCGGCCTCGGCACCAGGATCGTGTCGACGGTCTGCTTGACGACCGTGCCGGGGAACAGCCGCTGCAGCCGGAGCATCTGCGACTCGCGGAGCTTCACCGGGGCGAAGCGAATCGTGTTGCCCTGCAGCGTGACCTCGGTGATCCCGAAGGTCTTCGCGTGCGCCCTGAACGAGGCGACCGCAAGCAGGTTGTCGACCGGGGTCGGCACGGGTCCGTAACGGTCGATGAGCTCAGCCCGCACGGCGTCGATCGCCGCCTCGTCGGCCGCCGCGGCCAGCCGTCGGTAGGCCTCGAGCCGCAGCCGCTCGCCGGGCACGTAGTCGTGCGGCAGGTGGGCGTCGATCGGCAGGTCGACCTTCGTCTCGACCGGCTCGGGCTCGTCCTGGCGCCCACCACCGCGCTTGAACTCGCTCACGGCCTCGCCCACGAGGCGCATGTAGAGGTCGAACCCGACGCTGGCGATGTGACCTGACTGCTCACCGCCGAGCAGGTTGCCGGCGCCGCGGATCTCGAGGTCCTTCATCGCGACCGCCATGCCCGCGCCGATCTCCGTGTTCTGGGCGATCGTGGCGAGCCGGTCGTGTGCGAGCTCCGTCAGCGGCTTCTCCGGCGGGTAGGTGAAGTAGGCGTAGGCCCGCTCGCGCCCTCGTCCGACGCGGCCGCGTATCTGGTGCAGCTGCGACAACCCGAAGGCGTCGGCGCGCTCGACCACCAGCGTGTTGGCGTTGGGGATGTCGAGCCCGCTCTCGACGATCGTGGTGCAGACGAGCACGTCGAAGTGCTTCTCCCAGAAGCCGATCATCACCTGCTCGAGGGCGACCTCGTTCATCTGCCCGTGGCCGACGGCGATGCGAGCCTCAGGCACCAGCTCGGCGAGCCGCTTCGCCGTGCGGTCGATCGACTCGACGCGGTTGTGCAGGTAGAAGACCTGGCCCTCGCGTAGGAGCTCACGACGGATGGCGGCGCTGATCTGCTTCTCGTCGTACGGCCCGACGAACGTCAGGACCGGGTGCCGCTCCTCGGGCGGCGTGAGGATCGTCGACATCTCGCGGATGCCGGTGAGCGACATCTCCAGGGTGCGCGGGATGGGGGTGGCGCTCATCGTGAGCACATCTACCGCGACGCGCATCGACTTGAGGAACTCCTTGTGCTCGACACCGAAGCGCTGCTCCTCGTCGACGATGACCAGGCCGAGGTCCTTGAACTTCGTGTCCTTGGCGAGCAGCCGGTGCGTACCGATGACGACGTCGACGGTGCCGCCGGTCACGCCCTCCATCACCGCCTTCTGCTCCTTGTCGGAGTTGAACCGGCTGACGGCGCGGACGGACACCGGGAACTGCGCGAAGCGGTCGCGGAAGGTGTTGTAGTGCTGCTGGACGAGCAGCGTCGTCGGGACCAGCACGGCGACCTGCTTGCCGTCCTGCACCGCCTTGAAGGCCGCGCGTACGGCGATCTCGGTCTTGCCGTAGCCGACGTCGCCGCAGATGACGCGGTCCATCGGGACGGCCTTCTCCATGTCCTCCTTGACCTCGTTGATCGCATCGAGCTGGTCGGGTGTCTCGACGTACGGGAACGCGTCCTCCAGCTCGCGCTGCCACGGCGTGTCCGACGCGAACGCGTGCCCGGGGCTGGCCATCCGCGCGCTGTAGAGCTGGATCAGGCCGGCCGCGATCTCGCGCACCGCCTTCTTGGCGCGGCCCTTGCGCTTGGCCCAGTCACTGCCGCCGAGCCGGTCGAGCGACGGCGCCTCACCGCCGACGTACCGGGTGACGTGCTCGAGCTGGTCGGTGGGAACGAACAGGCGGTCGGGCGGGTGGGACGGCTTCCCCGCGTACTCGACGATCAGGTACTCACGCGTCGCGCCCTGCACGGTGCGCTGCACCATCTCGAGGTAACGGCCGACCCCGTGGTGCTCGTGCACGACGGCGTCCCCCGGCCGCAGCTGCAGCGGGTCGATGGCGTTGCGGCGGCGCGACGGCATGCGGGTGCTCATGTCCTTGGCGCCCACGCCGCGGGTGCCGGTCAGGTCGGTCTCCGCGAGGACCGCGACCTTGAGGAGCTCGCTGACGAAGCCGGTCTCGAGGCAGCCGGTGGTCACCGTCGTCATCCCCTGCTCGGGATCCCCGTCCAACCGCACCGGCAGGTCCTCGCCGCGGAGCACCTCCACGATGCGGTCGGCGCTGCCGTGGCCGGGAGCGGTGACCACGACGCGCCAGCCCGCGCCGATCCACGCTCTGATGTCGTCGACGGCGCGGCCCATCTCACCGCGGTACGCCGTCGGCTGCTTGGCCGCCAGGACGACCGAGTCGGGGTCGAGGTCCTCGTCGGCGGTGAACGGCGAGATGGACCACCACGGCAGCCCGAGCTCGGTGGTGTGGTCGCGAACCTCGAGGAGGGTGCGGTACGCCGCGGCGCCGAGGTCGACCGGGGCCTTGCCACCGACCGCGGCCGTCGACCACGACGCCTCGAGGAACTCCTGGCTGGTGCGGACGAGGTCGTGCGCGCGGGTGCGGACCTTCTCGGGGTCGCACACGACGACGGACGTCGTGGTCGGCAACTCGTCCACCAGCAGTCGCAGCTCGTCGACGAGCACCGGCGCGAGCGCCTCCATGCCCTCGACCGGCGTACCGTCCGCGATCTTGTCGAGGATCTCGACCAGCTCCGGGTGATCGGCGGCGAGGGCTTTCGCCCGCGCCCGGACCTCCGGAGTGAGCAGCAGCTCGCGGCACGGCGGCGCCCACAGTCCGTGGGTCGCGATCTCCAGCGAGCGCTGGTCGGCAACCTTGAAGTAGCGGACCTCCTCGACCGTGTCGCCCCACAGCTCGACACGGACCGGGTGCTCCTCCGTCGGCGGGAACACGTCGAGGATGCCGCCGCGCACCGCGAACTCACCGCGCTTCTCGACCAGCTCGACCCGGCCGTAGGAGATGTCGACGAGACGTTGTACGACGGCATCGAGACCGCCGTCGACGTCCTCACCCGCCTGCAGCTCGACGGGCACGAGGTCGCCGAGGCCCGGGACCTGCGGCTGCAGGATGCTGCGCACCGGCGCGACCACGACGTCGAGCGGACCGATCGTCGAGTCGGTGGGACTTGGGTGCGCGAGGCGACGCAGCACGGCGAGCCGACGGCCGACGGTGTCGGCGCGGGGGCTCAGCCGCTCGTGCGGGAGCGTCTCCCACGACGGGAAGAGGGCAACGCGGTCCGGCGGCAGCAGGCTGTCCAGCGCAGCGACCAGGTCCTCCGCCTCGCGGCCGGTCGCGGTGACGGCGAGCACGGTGCGGCCGCGGCGGGCGAGACCGGCGATGACCAACGCCCGGAGACCGGGAGGGGCCGACAGGTCGAGGGTCGGCACCTCGGGGGTGTCGAGGGCGCGAGCGAGCGCAGGGTCGCCGACGACGAGGTCGAGCAGACCGGACAGCAGCACGTCTTCGGGGGCCTTCCAGGGTCTTCCGGGGTCCCCGACGAATCGTGAGCGAAGCGAGCGATTTGTTGGGGTGGAAGCGCAACTATCCCCGCTCGGCGAGAGACCGGGGGGGTGGGCGGAACGCAGCCCAGCCTAGTTGGGGGGCTCGTCGGCGTGGAAGGTGTTCTGGGCCGCCTCGAGCGTCCCCAGGAGCAGCGCCTCGACCGCGTCAGCTGCCCGGTCGTAGAGGAACGGGAGCTCCCTGCGCTCGGTCGGCGCGAAGTCCTTCAGGACGTAGTCGGCCGGGTCCTGCCGGCCCGGCGGACGACCGATGCCGAACCGGACGCGAAGGTACTCGCGCGAGCCCAGGGCCTTGCTCACCGACCGCGGTCCGTTGTGGCTCTCCGTGCCGCCGCGCTTGAGCCGGATGCGCCCGAAGGCGATGTCGAGCTCGTCGTGGACGACGATGATCCGGTCGACCGGGATCTTGTAGAAGTCACGCAGGCTGGCGACCGGCCCGCCCGACTCGTTCATGTAGCACTTGGGTTTGGCGAGGATCGTGCGTACGCCGGCCACGCGGCCCTCGATCACGTCCGCACGGCCCTTGTGGGCCTTGAACTTCCCGCCCACGCGGGCGCCGAGCTCGTCGAGGACCCCGAAGCCGGCGTTGTGCCGGTTGCCGGCGTACGTCGGACCTGGGTTGCCGAGCCCGACGACCAGCCAGACGTCGTCCGGCACTACTCCTCGGTGGACGTCTCGGACTTCGGCGCGTCGTCGTCCCCGGCTGCGTCACCCTCGGACTCGCCCTCGGGCTCCTCACCGGCAGCGGCAGCCGCCTCGGCCTCGTGCGCCTCGGCGCCGGCCTGGCCGGAGCCCAGCTCCTCCTCGGCGGCGGCGAGCTCGGCCTCGAGCTGCTCCTCGGTCTGGACGCCCAGGCCCTGCACGATGACGTGGTCAGCGTCCTGCGCGAGCGTCGTACCGCTGGGGAGCGTGACCTGACCGGCGGTGATCTTCTGGCCGGGCTGCAGGCCCTGGATGCTGACCTCGACGTGGTCCGGAAGCGCCGTCGCGTCGGCCTCGATGGTCAGCGTCATCGTCTGCTGGTCGACGAGCGTATCGGGACCGCCGGCGCCGGTCAGGTGGATCGCGACCTCGACGGTGACCTTCTCGCCCTTGCGGACGGCGACGAGGTCGACGTGCTCGAGGTGACCCTTCAGCGGGTCGCGGACGACCGACTTGGCCAGTGCGAGCTGGTCGCCGTCGGCGGTCTCGAGCGTGAGCAGGGCGTTGGCGTCGTGGCGCAGGGCCATCATCAGGTCGTGCCCGGGCAGGGAGAAGTGGCGGGGCTCGTCACCGTGGCCGTAGAGCACGGCCGGGACCTTGTGAGCCATCCGGACGCGACGGGCGTGGCCCTTGCCGAACTGCGTACGGGGCTCGGCGACGATGCGTACCTCGGCCACGGCGAAACTCTCCTCTTGCCTACTGCTTGGGGTCGGGGGCCGTCCTCGTAGACCGGCGCGACCAGGAACTCTACCCGCGTTGGCGGAGAGCCCGAAATCAGGCCTGGCCGTCGAACAGGCTCGTGACCGAGCCGTCCTCGAAGACCTCGCTGATCGCGCGGGCGATGAGGGGCGCGATGGACAGCACGGTGAGCTTGTCGAAGCGGCGGTCGCTGTCGATGGGCAGCGTGTTGGTGATGACGATCTCCGAGATGCGGCTGTTCTTGAGGCGGTCGACGGCGGGACCGCTCAGTACGCCGTGGGTAGCCGTGACGATGACGTCGGCGGCGCCGTTCTCGAAGAGCAGGTCGGCCGCCTTGATGATGGTCCCGCCGGTGTCGATCATGTCGTCGACGAGGATGCAGGTCTTGCCCTCGACGGCACCGACGACCTCGCCGACCTTGACCTCGTTGGGAACGTTGGGGTCACGGCGCTTGTGGATGATCGCGAGGCCACAACCCAGGCGGTCGGTCCAGCGCTCGGCGACCCGGACCCGTCCGGCGTCCGGTGAGACGACGACGAGGTCCTGGTCGCCCCACTTCTCCTGCACGTGGTCGGCGAGCAGCGGCAGGGCGAACAAGTGGTCGACCGGTCCGTCGAAGAAGCCCTGGATCTGGGCCGTGTGCAGGTCGACGGACATCAGCCGGTCGGCGCCGGCCGTGAGGAACAGGTCGGCGATGAGACGGGCGCTGATCGGCTCGCGCCCGCGGTGCTTCTTGTCCTGCCGGGCGTAGGGGTAGAAGGGCATGACGACGGTGATCCGCTTGGCGCTCGCGCGCTTGAGCGCGTCGACCATCAGCAGCTGCTCCATCACCCAGGTGTTGATCGGGGTGGCGTGGCTCTGCAGGACGAACGCGTCGCAGCCGCGGACGGACTCCTCGAAGCGGACGAAGATCTCGCCATTGGCGAACTCGTAGGCGCTGGTCGGCACGGGCGCGACCCCGAGCTCGACCCCCACCTCCGCGGCCAGCTCGGGGTAGGCCCGGCCGGTGAAGAGCATGAGGTTCTTGCGGGACTGGATCTCGAGACCGCTCATGTGCCTTGCTTCCCCCGCTTGCGCTCGACCCAGCCCTCGATGTTGCGCTGGCGTGCCCGTCCGACCCCGAGTGCGCCCGGGGGCACGTCGTTGGTGATGGCGGATCCGGCGGCGGTGTAGCCACCGTCGCCAATAGTGACAGGTGCGACGAGGCTGTTGTTGCTGCCCACGCGGACGTCGTCGCCGATTTTCGTCTTGTGCTTCGCGCGGCCGTCGTAGTTGACGACGATCGTGCCGGCGCCGATGTTGCTGCGCTCGCCAATCGTCGCGTCGCCGACGTAGGCCAGGTGCGGCACCTTGCTGCCGTCGCCGATCTCACTGGCCTTGACCTCGACGTAGGCGCCGACCTTCGCGCCGCGGCCCAGCCGGGTGCCCGGACGCAGGTAGCTGTAGGGCCCGACGGTCGCCTCGGCTCCGATGACGGCACCGTCCGCCGTCGTGCGCCGGACGGTTGCGCCCTCGCCGACCTCGGTGCTGGTCAGCGTGCTGTCGGGGCCGACGACCGCACCCCGGCGTACGACGGTGGTGCCTTTGAGCTGGGTGTTGGGCAGGACCGTCGCGTCGGGCTCGATCACGACATCGACGTCGATCCAGGTGGTTTCGGGGTCGAGGATGGCGACGCCGGCCAGCATGTGGGCCCGGTTGACGCGGTCGCGCAGGACGCGGGCGGCCACGGCGAGCTGGATGCGGTCATTGACCCCAACGGTTTCGCCCCAGTGCTCGACCACCCGGCCACCGACGGTCAGCCCGGCGTCCTTGTGGAGGCGTACGACGTCGGGGAGGTACTCCTCGCCCTGCGCGTTGTCGGTCGACAGCTTGCCGAGCGCCTCGCGCAGCGGGCCGGCCGCGAAGGCGTAGTGGCCGGTGGCGATCTCGTCGATGCGCAGGACGGCATCGTCGGCGTCCTTGTGCTCGACGACCCGCAGTACGTCGGGACCCTCGCGGACGACGCGGCCGTAGCCCGTCGGGTCCGGGTAGCGGGCTGTCAGCAGGGTGGTCGCGGCGCCGGCGGCCTCGTGCTGGGCGACGAGCGCGACGAGGGTGGCGGGCGTGAGGAGTGGCGCGTCGCCGGGGACGACGACGACGGTGCCCTCGACGTGGTCGAGCCCGTCCAGCGCGATGCGGACGGCGTGGCCGGTGCCGTTCTGCTCGGCCTGCACGACGGTGGTCGCCTGCGGGTCGAGCTCGGCAAGGGCGGCGGTGACCTGGTCGCGGCCGTGCCCGACGACCACGACGAGGTGCTCCGGCTGGAGCGCGCGGGCGGCCGCGACGACGTGCCCGAGCATGCTGCGGCCGCCGAGCTCGTGCAGGACCTTCGCGGTTGCGCTCTTCATCCGGGTGCCCTCGCCGGCGGCCAGGACGACGACCGCGGCCGGGCGCGCGTCGGTCACCACAGGCTCCTCGGGCGGGGCTGGCTGCCGGAGAACCCGGCCGTGGCACTGTACTGGCAAGTCACGTTATGCAATCAGAAAACTACGCTCGGCTGCCTGGACTCGAACCAGGATCGCATGGCATCAAAGGCCAGCAGGCTACCTATTGCCCCACAGCCGAAGGGGTTCCTCAGGATGCCATGGACCCAGCTGCAGCCACTGCGCCAGCCGCGACCCCTCGCCAGGCGCCTTCAATCTCCTGATACAGCTGTCGACCTTGCAGAACGCGCACGATCAGGCATCCGACGTACGCGTCGCCGATGTTCTTCCTGGTGGTCTTCGGATTGTGTCGCTTCAGGCTTGGGCGACCGATGAAACCAGGGTCAACGTCCGCGATGTCAGCCCAGTACCGGGTCGCGGCCTCAACATCGGCCGACTCGTGGATCGACAGATTCAGTCGAAGACGGTCCCGTCCGTACCCACGCCGACGCAACCATTCGAGCCAGACACATATGACCGAGGGGTCACTGTTGATGAGGGTCACGGTTTCGCGTCGTTCGTAGGACTTGTCCTTGCTGCCTTCGCACCAATAGGCGGTAACGGCTACGAGCTCGAGTTCGCGATCACTCAGGACGCCAATTCGCGCGGCCGCGGCCTGCTTGACCGCGACGCGTTCCGCGTCTCGTTCCCCCAGTACCGCATCCCAGCGCTTGCGGCTCATCATGCGGACGTGCTCCTGGTTTCCACCATGCCGGGCGCGTGGCGGGACCGGGATACCCGTGCACCACAGGCAGGCCGTCTTGATCGAGACGGAGAACTCGTCCGCGATCTCCTTCAGGAGGTAGCCGTCGACCCGCATCTGACGCGCGTTCGCGATGCGGTCACCACGCAACTCGGCGGGTTCGAGCAGCGACAACTGCCCCCCAGCAGGCGTGGACTCGGTCCCATGAACGCCTTCGCGCTGCTCGTCCGTGGGATGGGGCAAGTCACGCAGCCACAGGGAGAGCGAACCCTTGCTGACGCCCAACTCGTCTGCGATCTCGTCGTATGTGCGGCCGGCCTCCCGCAACGCAACCGCAGCAGCGCGGTGGTCATCCTTGGCGCGCGGCCGCCGGAGCGAGTCGGGCACCTCCGTTCCCCGCAGGAGCTCCTTGGCGAGGTCGTCGCCAATACCGAGTGCTTGCTCGATCTCTCGACGGGACCTGCCGGCGGCGCGCATCGCGCGGGCCTGCTCGCCGAGCTCGATCTTCTCTTGCGCCGTACGGTGCCTGCCCACGCCGAACCTCCACGTCGTACCGGTTCGACCCCTTCGCCATGCTCCTGCCGTGCCGGGGTTCACCGGGGCGTGCGAGGGAAACCTGTGGATGACCCCCTCGCCTGTGGACGACCGTTTGCCAAACGTTCGCCCAACCGGCTCTAGCCACCTACGGATCCGTAGGTTACGGTTGCGTAAGCCCGCAGACCAGCCTGGAGACACCCTTGACCCCTCCCGCTCCCTCCGCCGTCCTCGACGCGCCCATGACGACCATCGACTACGTCGGTGACGACACGCGTCCACTGCAGCAGATCCCCACGACGGAGTTCAAGGCGAGGTGGGAGCAGGTCGCTCTCTCGATCTTCATCGTCGTACCGCTCCTCGCGGTCGGCGCCGCCGGCTTCGTCCTGTGGGGCAACGGCCTGTCCTGGCACGACGTCGTCATCGCCGTCGTCTTCTACGCCATCAGCGGCCACGGCATCACGGTCGGCTACCACCGCTACTTCACGCACGGCTCGTTCAAGGCCAAGCGACCGCTGCGCATCGCGCTCGCCGTCGCCGGCAGCCTCGCGATCGAGGGCCCGGTGACCCGGTGGGTGGCCGACCACCGCAGGCACCACATGTTCAGCGACGAAGAGGGCGACCCGCACTCGCCCTGGCGCTACGGCAACAACTTCAAGGCGCTCTGCAAGGGCCTGTACTACGCGCACGTCGGCTGGCTGTTCGACGTCGAGCAGACCGACCAGAAGCGCTTCGTGCCGGACCTGCTCGCGGACAAGGACATCGCCCGTGTCAGCAAGCTCTTCCCCTACCTCGTCGCCACGTCGCTGATCCTCCCCGCGGTCATCGGTGGCCTCTGGTCGATGTCGTGGATGGGCGCTCTCACGGCGTACTTCTGGGCCAGCCTCGTGCGCATCTGCGTCCTGCACCACACGACCTGGTCGATCAACTCGATCTGCCACAGCGTCGGCAACCGGCCGTTCGTGACGAAGGATCGCTCCACCAACGTGTGGCCGCTGGCGATCATCAGCATGGGCGAGTCGTGGCACAACCTTCACCACGCCGACCCCACCGCCGCCCGGCACGGCGTCGACAAGGGCCAGCTCGACTCCAGCGCCCGCGTCATCTGGGTCTTCGAGAAGCTCGGCTGGGCGTACGACGTCCGCTGGCCGAAGCAGGCGCGGCTCGACGCGCGTCGGGCCATCAGGGCGGCGTGACCGCAACACCCCAGGATCGAGGGGTGAACGAGGACGTACGGCGACCTGCCAAGGTCCGCATGACCGGCAAGGAGCGGCGCGAGCAGCTGCTCGATGTCGGTCGCTCCCTGTTCGCCGAGCGCGGCTTCGACGGCACCTCCGTCGAGGAGGTCGCCGCCCGCGCCGGGGTCAGCAAACCCGTGGTGTACGAGCACTTCGGCGGCAAGGAGGGCTTGTACGCCGTCGTCGTCGACCGTGAGGTCGGCCGCCTGCTCGACACCTTCACCAACGCGCTCACCGGCGACAACCCGCACCTGCTGCTGCAGCAGGCGACCCTCGCGATGCTGACCTACGTCGAGGACCAGGCCGACGGCTTCCGCATCCTCGTCCGCGAGTCGCCCGTCGGGCTGGAGAAGGGCGGCGGTTTCGCCACGATCATCAGCGACATCGCCAGCCAGGTGGAGCACATCCTGGCCCGGCAGTTCAAGGCACGCGGGTTCGAGACGAAGCTCGCGCCGCTCTACTCGCAGGCGCTGGTCGGCATGGTCGCCCTCACCGGGCAGTGGTGGCTCGACCAGCGCAAGCCGAAACGCGACGAGGTCGCCGCGCACCTGGTCAACCTGGCCTGGAACGGCCTCTCGCGCCTCGAGCAGAAGCCGCGGCTGGCGAAGCCCGACTGATGGTCAGGCACGCACCGCGCGCTGCCTGTCACCGACGAGCGCCCCGGCGACGAGCAGGATCCCGGATGCGAGGTGCAGGAAGTGGTCCGCGCCGTTGAGGCCGATGATGTCGGCTGCGGTGTCGTTGATCACCGGTCCGAACGCCGCGAGCGCGATGTAGACGGCACCGATCGTGAGGTTCGTCGCGCGGGCGAGCGCGTGCGTCCGTGATGCCGCGATCAACGCCACGCCGATCAGCAGGTGCACGATGTTGTGCAGTCCGTTGACGTCGAAGCCGAGCAGACTGGCGCCGTCCTGGCCGGCGAAGTCGACGTCGGTGCTCACGAAGAACCCGAGCACGCCGACGAGCGCGTAGACAGCGCCGAAGGCCAGTGCGAGCGTCTGGTTCAGGGTGCGTTCGCCGGTGCCGGCGGCGCTGTTGGCGAATGACATGTGTTCCTCCAGGGGCAGGGGCGGACGCGGTCGTCCTTCAGCCTGGGTTCGCACGAGGACCGCAGACGGTTCATCTGGGAGCCGTGAGGTTTGCCAGGAATGCAACAGAACGGCAGGCTCCCGGCGTCCTCCTGAGTAGGAGACGAAAGGACGCTCGGTGCCCGCAACCCATGACGAGGACTTCGCGTCGTTCGTCAGCATGCGCAGTGGCCCGTTGCTGCGCCTTGCCGTCGGGCTGGCCGGATCACGGCCAGCCGGGGAGGACCTGCTCCAGTCGGCGCTCACCCGGGCATACCTGTCTTGGTCGAAGGTCCGCGGCGCCGCCGACGTCGACGCCTATGTACGTCGGATCGTGGTCAACAGCCACGTCTCGGTCCTGCGCCGCCGGCGGGTCCGGGAGGAGCTGCAGTCAGACGTTGCAGACGTTGTCGGCACCGCTCCGTCGTACGGGATCGACGACCGCGACGCTTTGTGGACGGCACTCGCGCGGCTCGGCCGGCGCCAGCGGGCCATCGTCCTGCTCAGGTACTACGAGGACATGGCCGACGAGCAGATCGCCGAGCTCCTCGGCTGCCGTCCGGCCACCGTGCGAAGCCAGGCGATGCGAGCCCTGGCCACCCTGAAAGACCTCCCCGAGCTCGCCGAGCACAAGCCGCGGCCGGCCGCAGCCAACGTCACGTGGGAGATCCCATGACCGATGTCGAGACCGTCCTGCGCAGCCGTTTGCACGAGCAGCTTGACGACATCCACCCGTCCACGCTGACATCCGCACGCGCGCTGAGCTCCGGACACCGGGCGCGCAGGCGACGCAGCATCGTGCTCGCCGGATCCGCCGCTCTCGCGCTCTTCGCAGGCGGAGCTGGCGCCATGACCGCGTTGCAGTCGCAGCCGACACACGAGTCCGTCATCCCTGCCTCCGGCCTCCCGACCCGGACGGTTGCCTACGCCGAGCAGCTCCGAGCCGGCGACTTCGCGAGCATCCGCGCGGACATGACGCCCGCGACCCGGGCAGCCCTGTCGGAAAGCGCGCTGCGGTCGGTTTGGCACCAGGCCCTTGCGACGTACGGCGACCCGACCGGGGTCGGCAGCCCGGTCGTCGACGCGGGCACGGTCACGACAGTGCGTGTCCCGCTCCAGTTCAGCCGGGGCACCGTTGACCTGCGCGTGGCGTACGACGACCGCGGCGACGTCGTCGGGGTCACCCTCCTGACGTCGGGAGTGGAACAGCTGCCGGACGCGTCACAAGCGCTCCAGGAGACGGCCAGACAGGTGGTTGCCGACCTCGCGGATGGTCGCTTCGGCAGGGTGCACGCCCGCTTCGACGCCCGCATGTCCGCCGGTTTGCCCGCGGCCGCTCTCGGTCGCGCCTGGCAGCAGGTTGCCGTCGACCTGCACGGCGGCTTCGTGTCGACGGGCGGGCTGTCCTCGACCCGGATCGCCGGGAACACCGTCATCGACATCTACTGCACGATGCAGCGGGGTGACCTCAACGTCCGCGTCTCCTTCAACGACGTCGGTCGCATCAGCGGTTTGTACCTGCTGGACACCTAGCTAGCCCGCCGCATCAGACAGCTCGAGCCAGGTGTCCTCGAGCTCGGTCTTGCGCGCTTCGATCTCGCGCAGCCTGCTGTCGAGGGTGGCGACCTTGTCGTAGTCGGCGGCGTGGGCGGCGATGTCAGCGAGCACCTGATCGTGCTCCTTGTCCAGGCGAGCCATCTCGCGCTCGACCCGCGTGAGCTCCTTCTTCGCGGCACGGGTGTCACCGCCGCCCTTCGACTTCGGCGCCGCGGCCGGCGTCTGCTTGAACCGCTTGGCGAGGTACTCGTCGACGCCACCCGGCAACGCGGCGACCGACCCGTCGCCCATCAAGGACGCCGTGACCGTCGTGACCCGCTCGAGGAAGTAGCGGTCGTGACTGACGACGATCAGCGTCCCCGGCCAGCCGTCCAGCAGGTCCTCGAGTGCGGTGAGCGTGTCGATGTCGAGGTCGTTGGTGGGCTCGTCGAGCAGGATCACGTTGGGCTCGCCCATGAGCAGCCGCAGGATCTGCAGCCGCCGTCGCTCGCCACCGGACAGGTCGCCGACGCGGGTCCACTGCGCGTTGCCGGTGAAGCCGAACCGGTCGGCGAGCGTGGAGGCCCCGATCGTCTTGCCGCCACCGAGGTCGACAACCTTCGCGATCTGCTCCACCGCTTCGAGCACACGAAGCGACGGGTCCAGCTCGGCGACCTCCTGCGAGAGGTACGCCGGCTTCACGGTCTGCCCGACGACGATCCGGCCGCGGTCGGGCTGCTGCTGCCCGACGAGCAGCTTCAGCAGCGTCGACTTGCCCGCGCCGTTGACGCCGACGATGCCGATCCGATCACCTGGCCCCGGGTGCCAGTCGACGTTGTCGAGCAGCACCTTCTTGCCGAACGCGAGCGTGACGCCGTGCAGCTCGTACACGGTCTTGCCGAGCCGCGCGGCCGAGAACCGCTGCAGGGCGATGTCGTCCCGCGCCGGCGGCTCGTCGGCGATGAGCGCGTTCGCGGCATCGATCCGAAACTGCGGCTTGCTCGTGCGAGCGGGCGGTCCGCGCCGGAGCCAGGCGAGCTCCTTCTTCACCAGCTGCAGGCGCTTCTGCTCGGCGGTCGACGCCATCCGGTCCCGCTCGGCCCGTGCGAGCACGTACGCCGAGTAGCCGCCCTCGTAGGCGTCGACGACGCCGTCGTGCACCTCCCACGTCGTGTTGTTGACCTCGTCGAGGAACCACCGGTCGTGGGTCACCACGAGGTGCGCCTGCGACGACGACCGCTGCTTGAGGTGGGCGGCCAGCCAGGCGACGCCCTCGACATCGAGGTGGTTGGTCGGCTCGTCCAGGACGAGCAGATCCCACTCCTGGGTGAGCAGCGCGGCCAGTGCGACGCGCCGCCGCTCGCCGCCCGACAGCGTCCCGACGCTGCTGTCGAGCCCGATGTCGTGCAGTCCGAGCCCGTCGAGCACCTCACGCACCCGCGCGTCACCGGCCCAGGTGTGCTCTGCCGTCTCACCCAGGATCGCCTGGTGCGCGGTGAGACGCACGTCGACGCGGACGTCCTGGGTCAGTACGCCGACGCGCAACCCCGTCGTGTGGGTGACCCGTCCCGAGTGCGGTTCCTCGGCCTTCACCAAGGTCTTGAGCAGCGTCGTCTTGCCGCCGCCGTTGCGACCGACGACGCCGACGCGGTCGCCCTCCGAGATGCCGAGCGAGACGGCGTCGAGCAGCAGGCGGGTGCCGTGCGCGACGGTGACGTTCTCAAGGTTGACGAGGTTGCGTGCGCTGGGCCCGGCCATCAGGCGAGCTCGACGACGCGCGCGCCGTGTGCCGGGCCGTCCGCTCGACGCACGGCCCGGCAGACCCGCTGGCCGGCGAGTGCGGCCGCGAGCCCGACAGCGTGCTCCTCGTTGCGGGCGAGGAAGGCCACCGTGGGCCCCGACCCCGACACGATCCCGCCGAGTGCGCCGAGGTCCTTGCCGGTGTCGAGCAGCGCCCGCAGCGACGGACGCAGAGCGACAGCGGCTGCCTGCAGGTCGTTGCCCAGCACGTGCCCGAGCGCGGCGGCATCCCCACGGCGCAGCGCGGACAGCACCGCCGACGCGTCGCTGACGACACCCACCGGGCCGCTGTCGCGCTGCCGGTCAAGCTCGGCGTAGACCTCGGACGTCGCCAGCCCGCCGTCGGCGAGCGCGAGGACCCACGAGTACGCGCCGTGCCCGAGGACCGGGGTGAGCTGCTCTCCGCGGCCGGTGCCCAGCGCGGTCCCGCCGTGCAGGGAGAACGGCACGTCGCTGCCGAGTCGCGTCGCCAGCGCCAGCAGGTCGTCGCGACCGAGCCCGGTCCCCCAGAGCGCGTCGCAGGCGACCAGGGCGGCGGCTGCGTCCGCAGATCCACCGGCACAGCCGCCGGCGACGGGGATGCTCTTGCGGATCGTCAGCGCGACAACCGGCTCGTGGCCGGTCTCCATGCCGAGCAGCGCCGCGGCCCGCATGGCGAGGTTGTCCCGATCGGTGGGCACCTGGTCAGCACCCTCGCCCGAGACGGTGACCGTGAGCGCGTCGGCGCGCACGGCGTCGACCTCGTCGTACAGGCCGACGGCATGAAAGACCGTCGTCAGGTCGTGGAAGCCGTCCGGCCGCCGGCGCCCGACAGAAAGGTGCAGGTTGAGCTTCGCGGGTGCCCGGACCGTCACGCGTTCGATGTGCTGGCGCCGCACGGGTGTGGAGCTCCTCGGTCAGATGGCTGGCACTGGATGTTACGTGGCCGCGAGTCGAGCGAACTCCTCGACGCCAAGGACCTCGCCTCGCACCGACGGGTCGATGCCCGCGGCACGCAGCCGGCGCTCGGCTTCGTCGGCTGATCCGGCCCATCCGGCCAGCGCCGCCCGCAGTGTCTTGCGCCGCTGCGCGAACGCTGCATCCACCAGCGCGAACACGGCCGCCCGGTCGCCCGCCGGCGCCGGCCGCCGCGTGAACGCGACAAGCCCCGAGTCGACGTGCGGCGCCGGCCAGAAGACGTTGCGCCCGACAGCGCCGGCGCGACGTACGTCGGCGTACCAGGCTGCCTTGACCGACGGCACGCCGTAGGTCTTCGACCCCGGCGGTGCGACGAGCCGGTCGGCGACCTCGGCCTGCACCATCACCAGCCCGGTCCGCAGCGACGGCAGCCGCTCCAGCAGCCGCAGCAGCACCGGCACGGCGACGTTGTACGGCAGGTTCGCGACGAAGGCTGTCGGCGCCGGCCCCGGCAGCTCGATCAGCCGCAGCGCGTCCTCGTTCACGACCTCGAGCCGATCTGCGTAAGCCGGCAGCCGGTGGGCGACCGTCAGCGGCAGCTCGGTCGCAAGGACGCGGTCGATCTCGACGGCGACGACGTGCGACACCACCGGCAGCAGCCCGAGCGTCAGCGACCCCAGGCCCGGCCCGACCTCGACCACGACGTCATCGGCGCCGACGCCGGCGGTGCGGACCAGGCGCCGGACCGTGTTGGGGTCGATGACGAAGTTCTGGCCGAGTGACTTCGTCGGCCGCAGGCCGAGCCGGCTGGCGAGCTCCCGGACGTCGGGAGCGGTCAAGAGGGCGTCCGGCACCTACAAGTACTTACCGCACACCGGCCACGGGGAACGGCCGGAGCGGGAGTACAGGATCTTGGCGCGGTAGGTCTGCTCACTCGGCGACGCGTCGATCGGGTCACCCGTGCCGCCTACACCGCGCCACGTGCTCATCGAGAACTGGTAGAGCCCGCGGTAGGCGCCGCTGCTCGAGACGGCACGCGGGTTGCCACCCGACTCGCACCGTGCCAGCGCGGCCCAGTTGAGGCCGTCGGCGCTGCCGGTCGAGCGCCGCACCGCGGGGCGCGGCTTCGTGCCGACGACGAGCACGCGCGTCACGGGGTCGGCCGTCTTGACCTCGCTGCCGAGGTGCTTCGCGGCGAGCTTGCCGTTGACGAAGCGGAGGGTGTAGGTACGGAGCAGTACGCCGGGGCGGCCGGCGACCAGCACCTTGGTGTCGCCCTTGAACATCGTCGCGTCGGTGCGACGGTCGGTGCGATACGGGATCGGGAAGCTCTCCGTCACTGTGCGCCCGACGACGCGGGTCACGCGGATGACCATCCGGTCGGTGAGGACTGCGCTGCGCGGAGCGGAGAGCTGGTCGGTCGGGTTGAGCCGGACGGCGGCCTGGATCAGCGCGTCGCGGACCGTGCGGCCGGTCGTCGTCAGCGTGGTGACGTGGCCGTCGACGAGGATCGCGACCGCCTTGGGCGTCAGCACCTCCAGCGAGAAGCCGCCGAGCGGGATGCCGCGCGAGCGCGACGCCGACAGGACGGCGCCGTCTGCACGCAGGCCGATCTGGTCGAGCGCCTCCTCGACGGACGCCGCGGTCACCCACACGACCCGCCGGTGCCCGTCGACGACCAGCGCCAGCTGGCGGCCGCGGCGCAGCGCGATGCGGTCGCCGTCCTCGATGTTGGTGGAGGCCGACGGAGCGAGCAGGTCATGGGCACCCGCCGCCAGGCCGGCCGCGGTGAGGGCGTCACGAACCGTGCCGCCGTGCGTCGTCACCAGCCGGGTCTGACCGTCGACCGAGAGGGCGACCGTCTTCTCGGTGAGGGCGAAGCCCGCGGTGCCGCCGACCAGAGCCAGCAGGACAGCGCTCTGCAGCACACGTGCCAGCGGGCGGGGCAGCAGGGCCTTCATCGAGAAGGTGACGCTCACGGTTCTCCGGTGCGCGGGGGGGGCGATGTCACGGCACGGTAACGGGCTGGTTGCCCCACCGCCAAGGGAGGTCTGGCCCGAACGGGCTACCGATCGTGGTCCGCACTACCTAAAGCCGCAGGTCAGCGGCCACGTGCCGACGGCCCTGTGACCCGTGCCACTCTGTGACTGCTGTGACGGATGTGGTTACAGGGCGAACGCCCGGCGCCCGTTGTCGGCGACGGCGGCGCAGAGCTCGTCGAGGTCGGCAGCCCGCACCTCGGCCAGCGCGCGCATGGTCAACGGGATCAGGTACGACGCGTTCGGCCGGCCGCGGTACGGCATCGGTGTGAGGAACGGCGCATCCGTCTCGACCAGGAGCAGCTCGGCCGGCGCGACCGACGCCGCCTCGCGAAGGTCGCCTGCGTTCTTGAACGTGACGTTGCCGGCGAAGCTCATCCAGTAGCCGCGGTCGGCGCAGACCCGCGCCATCGCCACATCACCGGAGAAGCAGTGGAAGACGACGCGCCCCGGCGCGCCCTCCTCATCGAGGACGCGCAGCACGTCGTCGTGGGCGTCGCGATCGTGGATGACCAGAGCCGTGTCCGTCGCCTTCGCGATCGCGATGTGCGCCCGGAAGGACTCCTCCTGCGGACGGCGCCCGTCCTCCGCCGTGCGGAAGTGGTCGAGCCCGGTCTCACCGACCGCCTTCACCTGCGGCAGTGCGGCGAGCCGTTCGATCTCGGCGAGCGCGTCCGGTGTCGCGGCGCCACGGCCTGCTTCGTTCGGGTGCAGCGCAACCGCAGCCCAGAGCGACGAATGCTCAGCGGCGATCCGCGCGGACAGCTGTGACGACGCGACGTCGATGCCGATCTGCACGACGGTGTCGACGCCGACCGCCCGTGCGGCGTCGAGCTGCGCCCTGACATCACCGCCGACGATGTCGAGGTGGCAGTGGCTGTCGAGCACCGGCACCGCAAGCGCCTCCGGAGCCGGCGGCGCCTCGCCCTCCCGCTCGCCTCTAGCCACTGGTCTCGAGACGGGCGAGCTCCTCGTCCACGACCGACGGGTCGAGCTTGGCGAACAGCGGGACAGCCGGACCGATCTCGATGCCGGGCGAGATCGGTCGCGGCTCCCACACCGCCTCCGTGTCGTAGTCGCCCATGAGGACGGGGTACGACGGACCACCGTCGAGGTCGTCGACCTCACGCAGCTCGGGTTGCCCGGCCCACGCCGCCCTGCCGCCGAGCATGGCGTACACCTTGTCCGACGAGTCGGGCAGGAACGGCGTCAGCAGCGTCTTGCAGTCGTCGACCAGCTGGAGCGCGACATGCAGCACCTGGTCGCGTCGGGCCGGATCGTCCTTGAGCTTCCACGGCGCCTGGTCCGAGAGGTACTTGTTCGCCTCGGCGACCACCTTCATGACCTCGGCAAGCGCCGCCCGCTGCTGCGACCGCTCCATCAGCGCACCGATCGGCGCGAACGCGTCACGGCTCGCCTGCAGCACGCGGTTGTCGTCTCCGGTGAGCTCGCCCGCCTCGGGGATGCGGCCGACGTTCTTGTGCACCATCGACACCGTGCGGTTGACGAGGTTGCCCCAGCCGGCGACGAGCTCGGTGTTGTTGCGGGTGACGAACTGCTCCCACGTGAAGTCGGTGTCACTCGACTCGGGTCCGGCTGCGGCCAGGCAGTAGCGCAGCGCGTCGGCGCCGTACCGCTCGAGCACGTCGCGCACGTAGATGACAACGGAGCGACTGGAGGAGAACTTCCTGCCCTCCATGGTGAGGAACTCGCTCGACACCACCTCGCTCGGGAGTGCCAGCTTGCCCATCGAGCCGGCAGTCCCGGCGGGCTGGCCCTCGCCGTTGTAGCCGAGCAGGATCGCCGGCCAGATGACCGAGTGGAAGACGACGTTGTCCTTGCCCATGAAGTAGTAGCCACGGGCTGGCTCATCACCGGGCGAGCTCTGCCACCACGCCCGCCACGCGTCGGGGTCACCCGTGCGTCGGGCCCACTCGACGGACGCGGACAGGTAGCCGATGACCGCGTCGAACCACACGTAGATCCGCTTGTCGTCGCGGTCCGACCAGCCGGGCAGCGGGATCGGCACGCCCCAGTCGAGGTCGCGGGTGATGGCGCGCGGCTTGAGGTCCTCGAGCAGGTTGTAGGAGAACTTCAGGACGTTGGGGCGCCACTCCGTCCGTGACTGCAGCCAGGAGCCGAGCGCCTCCGCGAAGGCGGGCAGCTCGAGGAAGAACTGCACCGACTCCTCGAACTTCGGCGCCTTGCCGTCGATCTTCGAGCGCGGGTTGATCAGGTCCTGCGGGTCGAGCTGGTTGCCGCAGTTGTCGCACTGGTCGCCGCGCGCGCCGTCGTATCCGCAGATCGGGCAGGTGCCTTCTACGTACCGGTCCGGCAACCCGCGGCCCGTCGTCGGATCGATGGCGGACAGCTGCGACCGCTCGACGACGTAGTGGTTGTCGAAGAGGCCCTTGAACAGCTCCTGCGTCACTGCGTAGTGGTTGCGGGTCGTCGTACGCGTGAACAGGTCGTAGGACAACCCGAGCCCCTGCAGGTCCTCGGCGATGACGCGGTTGTAGCGGTCGGCGAGCTCGCGCGCCGTCACACCTTCCTTGTCGGCCTGCACCTGGATGGGCGTGCCGTGCTCATCGGTGCCGCTGACCATGAGGACCTTGTTGCCCGCCATGCGCTGGTAGCGGCTGAACACGTCGGACGGCACGCCGAAGCCGGCGACGTGGCCGATGTGGCGCGGGCCGTTGGCGTAGGGCCAGGCGACCGCGGTCAGGACGTGACGGGACATGCTCTGAGCCTAGTGACGCGGCGCATCCCGTTTAGCTGTTGCCTTCGCCTGGACGACGGCGTCGTACACCTCTCTCTTCGGTACGCCGGTCTCCTGGGCGACCGCCGCGACCGCGTCCTTGCGGCTCAGACCGGCCTCCTCGCGCACGTGCACCTGCCGGACCAGCTCGTCCGCGGTCAGCTCGACGGCCGCCTCCGGGGCACCGGCGACGACGATGGTGATCTCGCCGCGCACGCCGTCGGCCGCCCACGCCGCGAGGTCGGCGAGGCTGCCGCGGCGGATCTCCTCGTGCGTCTTCGTCAGCTCCCGGCAGACGACGGCGGCCCGATCGGCACCCAGGACGGCGGACATGTCGGCGAGTGCCTCGGCCAACCGGTGCGGCGCCTCGAAGAACACGGCAGTACGCCGCTCGGCGGCCAGTGCGCCCAGGCGCGCCCTCCGCTCGCCACCCTTGCGCGGCAGGAAGCCTTCGAAGCAGAACCGATCGCTGGGCAGTCCGCTCACCGCGAGCGCGGTGGTGACCGCCGACGGCCCTGGCACGCAGGTGACGGGGAGGTCCTCGGCAGCCGCAGCGGCCACGAGCCGGTAGCCAGGGTCGGAGACGGTCGGCATCCCGGCGTCGGTGACGAGCAGCACCCGCTGGCCGGCGCGGAGGGCATCGAGCAGCTCGGGCGTGCGACGCAGCTCGTTGCCCTCGAAGTACGACAGCACCCGGCCGGTCAAGGTGATGTCGAGGTCCTTGCACAGCCGGTGCAGCCGCCTGGTGTCCTCAGCGGCGACGACCTCGGCAGTCGCGAGCTCCTCGCGCAGCCGCGCGCTCGCGTCGGCGGCGCGGCCGATGGGCGCACCGGCCAGGACGAGAGGCATGTCCCCGATCCTCGCAGCCACCGTCCCCGCATTGAGGGTCGGGATCGGACCCGCTTGCAACGTTGCAAGCGGGTCTTGACCCGACCCTCAACGCGAGGCGCTGCCGGCCCGACCTCATAGGGTGCACGACATGACGACGACGCTGGACGCCGCCGCTGACACCGACGTCCCGGAGCCGGAGACCAGCTGGCGGGACCGGATGCGGCCGCTCGTCGGAGGCGGCGGCTGGATCCCGGCGCTCGCGATCACGCTCGTGGCCGGCCTGCTGCGGTTCATCCGGCTGGACATCCCGCGCGGCAAGATCTTCGACGAGATCTACTACTCCTGCGACGCGCAGAACCTGCTCCGCTTCGGCGTGGAGCAGGGCAGCAAGCCCAACTCCAACTGCGTCCCGAGTGGCGAGCCGGGGTTCATCGTGCACCCGCCGCTGGGCAAGTGGCTGATCGGGATCGGGGAGAAGACCTTCGGCCTGAACGAGTTCGGCTGGCGGTTCAGCGCTGCCGTAGCCGGGACGCTGAGCGTGCTGGTCCTGATCCGCCTCGCCCGAAGGATGACGGGCTCGACCCTGCTGGGATGCATGGCGGGCGTCTTGCTCACCCTCGATGGGCTGCACTTCGTGCAGAGCCGCGTCGCGATGCTCGACATCTTCCTGATGCTGTTCATCCTCAGCGCGGTCACCTGCGCGGTGATCGACCGCGACCAGATCCGCGGTCGCCTCGCCGCGATGGACGACGAGGTTCTCGAGGGCTGGGGACCCGCCCTCGGACGGCGACCCTGGCTGATCGCGGCGGGCGCATGCATGGGCGGAGCCGTCGCGACGAAGTGGAGCGGGCTGTACTACCTGGCGCTTCTCGTCGTGCTCGTCTACCTCTGGGAGGTTGGCGCCCGGCGGACCGCGGGCATCGACGCGCCGTGGCGCGCCACGGTCCGTCGCTCGCTGATCCCGCTGCTGGGCTGGCTCATCGTGCTTCCCGCGGCGCTGTACGTGCTCTCGTGGTTCGGCTGGTTCCACGCCTCGAACGGCTGGGACCGACACTGGGCGACGGCGGAGAACGCGACGTACGGCTTCCTGCCCGACTCGCTGCGGTCGTGGTGGCACTACCACTCGGAGATGTACGGCTTCCACAGCAACCTCGAGAGCAAGCACCCCTACCAGTCGCACCCGCTCGGCTGGCTGGCGCTCGCCCGCCCGGTGTCGTACTACTACCCGGCCGGCGTCGGTCCCGGCGACTACGGCTGCGAGGTGCAGTCGTGCTCTCGCGAGGTGTTGGCAATCGGTACGCCGGCGATCTGGTGGGGATCTGTCCTGATGCTGTTCGGCTCCATGTGGCTCTGGATCTCACGGCGTGACTGGCGGGGTCTTGCGGTGGTGCTGCTCGTGGCCGTCTCGATCCTGCCGTGGATCCCGAGTGACCTGAGCCGCCGGACGATGTTCCTGTTCTACGCGCTGCCCGCCGTGCCCTTCATGTGCCTCGGGCTCGCGCTCATGGCGGGGTGGGCCCTCGGGCCGGCGACGGCCGGCGCACGACGTCGGGCCACGGCCGCGACGGCCATCGGGGTGTACGTGTCCGTGGTCGTCCTGAACTTCGTCTACCTGTACCCGGTCCTGGCCGCGCAGACCTTGACGTACGCCGACTGGCACAAGCGGATGTGGTTCTCGAGCTGGATCTGATCGCGGCTACTGGCGGTACGACAGGGTGGTCATCATGCCGCGTTCGGCGTGGTAGATGTTGTGGCAGTGGGTCATCCACTGCCCCGGGTTGGTCGCGTCGAGCACGACGGCGACGCTGCTCATCGGCAGCACGATGACGGTGTCCTTGCGGGCGCCGTCGGCGACCTCGAACGTGTGCCCGTGCACGTGCATCGGGTGGAACATCATCGAGTGGTTGGTGAACCGCAGCCGGACGCGCTCACCCCGCTCGACCGGCAGCGGCTTGCTGTCGTCGAACGTCGTGCCGTTGATCGTCCACCGGTACGGCTGCATGGTGCCGCCGAGCACCAGGTCGTGGGTCCGGTCGACTCGCCTGGCTGGTAACCGCACGTCGGGCGCGGCGCGCAGCCGCGTACCGAGCAGTGCTGAGCCGCTCAGCTCGGCAGGGCGCGTCGACGGCGACGGCACGCTGCCGGAGCCGGTCCGGACGACAGCACGCGCGATGCCGGTCTTGCCTTCGGGTGCAGCGACAAGGACGAACACACCCTCGCCCAGCGTCACCTCGACGTCGTAGCGCTCCCCCATCCCGACGACGAGGGCGCTCGTCGTAGCGGGGACGACAGAGAACCCGTCGGAGTGGGTGACGGTGAGCTGGTGGCCGGCGAGCGCGACGCGGAACGCAGTGTCGGAGCCGGCGTTGACGATGCGCAGCCGGATCCGCTGCCCCGGCTTGGCGGTGAAGGTTTGCGGCGCGGCCGGGACCCGGCCGTTGATCAGGTAATGCGGGTAGGTGACGTCCCCGGCGCCGCCGAGCAACGGCGAGGTCATCGCCTCCCCCATCCCGCCCATGCCGCCGCTCATCCCGCTCATGTCGTGACCCATGTGCCCGGACCCGGAGCCCGCATCGCCGCCGGCACCCACCAGCGCGGTCAGGACGTCGTCGGGGCTGCGGCCGGTGCCGTCGATCCAGTCGTCGAGGACGACGACCCACTCGTCGTCGTACCGGCCCGGCTCGTGCGGGTCGTCGACGACGAGCACGCCGTAAAGGCCGCGGTCGAGCTGCACGCCGGAGTGCGGATGGAAGAAGTAGGTGCCCGGGTCGGGGACGGTGAACTCGTACCGGAAGGTGGCGCCGCGCCCGATCGGGTCCTGCGTGACGCCGGGCACGCCGTCCATGTCGTTGCGCAACGCGACGCCGTGAAAGTGCACGCTCGTGGTCGCCGGCAGTCGGTTGCTCACGTCGACGCGCAGCAGGTCGCCGGCGCGGGCGCGCAGCAGCGGTCCGGGCACCGTGTCGCCGTACGCCCACGTGTCGACCATGACGCCACCGAGGTCGACCGTCGCCGGCTGCGCGATCAGTCGCGCCGTGACGGTCCTGGCGCCGGCGGTACGGCGGGCCTCCTCGGCACGATCGACGGCCGCGGACGTCGCAGCGACCGGCTTCGCGCCGCGGCTGCAGCCGCCGAGCGCGGCCGCACCGGCGACACCGGCGACACCGGCGGCGGCGAGCAGCTGGCGGCGGGTGAGCTCAGCCACGGGACCCAACCTCCTCATCGTGCGTGCAGCGCGGTGAAGCGACGGAGCCGCAGCGCGTTCGTCACGACGAACACGCTGGACAGGGCCATCGCCGCGCCGGCGATCAGGGGGTTCAGCAGCCCGGCGGCGGCGAGCGGCAGCGCAGCGACGTTGTAGAAGAACGCCCAGAACAGGCCCGTCTTGATCGTGGTCAGGGTGCGGCGGGACAGCCTGATCGCGTCGGCGGCGGCGCGCAGGTCACCGGTGACCAGGGTCAGGTCGCTCGCCTCGATCGCGACGTCGGTGCCGGTGCCGATCGCCAGGCCCAGGTCGGCCTGCGCGAGCGCGGCCGCGTCGTTCACCCCGTCGCCGGTCATGGCGACGACGTGCCCTTCGGCCTGCAGGCGCTTGATGACCTCGACCTTGTCGGCGGGCAGCACCTCGGCGATCACGTCCTCGATCCCGACCGCGGAGGCGACAGCCTGGGCGGTGCGGGTGTTGTCGCCGGTGAGCAGCACCGGGCGCAGCCCGAGGCTCTTGAGAGCGGCGATCGCCTCGGCGCTGGTCGCCTTCGGGGTGTCGGCGACGACGAGGACGCCACGCGCGATGCCGTCCCAGACGACGAACACCGGTGTCTGCCCGGCCCGCTCGGCGCGGCTGCGGGCCGCGTCCAGCTCGGCCGGGACCGTCACGGCGTGCTGCGTGAGGAGCGTGTCGCGGCCAACGAGCGCAGCGTGCCCGTCGACGGTCCCGGTGACGCCGAGCCCGGCGGTGCTGGCGAACTGCTCGACAGCAGGCAGCGGGCCAGCGGCGGCGGCCGCGGCGGCGATGGCTGCCGCGATCGGGTGCTCCGAGGCATGCTCGAGGCCGCCCGCGATGCGCAAGACCTGCCCGGCGTCCTCGCCCCGCCCGGGCACGACGTCGAGCAGAGCCATCTTGCCGGTGGTCACGGTGCCGGTCTTGTCCAGCACGATCGTGTCGACGCGACGCGTCGATTCCAGGATCTGCGGGCCCTTGATGAGGATGCCCAGCTGGGCGCCGCGGCCAGTGCCGACCAGCAGCGCGGTCGGCGTGGCCAGCCCGAGTGCGCACGGGCAGGCGATGATGAGCACCGCGACGGCGGCGGTGACGGCCTTCGCCGCGCCCGCGCCCTGCAACAGCCAGAAGCTGAGCGTCGCGACGGCCAGCACGATCACGATCGGGACGAACACCGCCGAGATGCGGTCGGCGAGGCGCTGCACCGGCGCCTTGCCGGACTGCGCGGCAGTGACCAGCCGCGCGATCTGCGCCAGGGCGGTGTCGGCGCCGACCTTCGTCGCGCGGACCAGCAGCCGCCCGCCGGCGTTGACGGTCGCGCCGGCGACCTCATCGCCGGGGCCGACCTCGACCGGGACGGACTCGCCGGTAAGCATGCTCGCGTCGATCGCGGAGGTGCCCTCGACGACGACCCCGTCGGTCGCGACCTTCTCCCCGGGCCGGACGACGAACTCGTCACCGACGGTCAGCTGCTCGACGCCGACGCGGACCTCGGCGCCGGCACGCAGCACCGCCACGTCCTTGGCGCCGAGCACGAGCAGCGCCCGCAGCGCCGCGCCGGAGCGGCGCTTGGCGCGCTCTTCGAAGAACCGGCCGAGCAGGATGAGCGTCGTGACGCCGGACGCGACCTCGAGGTAGATGGCGGGGTCCTCGCTGTCACCGGACGGGACCAGCTCGAAGTCCATCCCCATGCCGGGTTCCCCGGCGCCGCCGAAGAACAGCGCCCACAGCGACCAGCCGAACGCCGCGAGCACCCCGATGGAGATGAGCGTGTCCATCGTCGCGGCCCGGTGGCGGGCGCCCCGCGCTGCGGCGCGGTGGAACGGCCACGCACCCCACACCACGACCGGCGCAGCGAGCGTGAGCGACGCCCACTGCCAGAACCGGAACTGGGCTGCCGGCACCATCGCCACCAGCACGACCGGCACGGTCAGCGCCGCGCACACCAGCACCCGCTGCCGCAGGCCGACGCCGTCTCCAGGGTGCTCGGGCTCGCTCCCACCAGCCTGCCCGTGGTGCTCGCCACCGCTCTCAGCGTGGCGGTCGCTGCGCGCTGCGGGCAGCTGCGGCAGCGTCGCGGTGTACCCGGTGGCCTGCACGGTCGCGACGAGCGCGTCCGGAGTCACGGTCGCCGGGTCGTAGGAGACGGTCGCGGTCTCGGTGGCGAAGTTCACCGTCGCGGTGACGCCGTCGAGCCGGTTGAGCTTCTTCTCGATCCGCGCGGCGCAGGACGCGCACGTCATCCCTGCCACCGCGAGATCCAGCTGCGCGGGCGTCGCGTCTCTTCTGGTGGTGCTCATCGCGAGCTAGCTGACGACGGTGTAGCCGGCGTCGTCGACGGCCGCGGCCACGGCCGCGTCGTCGATCTCTGCACCGGTGACGGCGACGGTCTTGCTGGCCAGGTCGACGGTCACGTCGGTGACGCCGGCGAGCTTGGTGACCTCACCCGTGATCGCCTCGACGCAATGGCCGCAACTGATCTCCGGGACCGAGTACGTGCGGATGGTCATGGGAAGTCCTTCCTGGTCATGAGCGGACGAGGCGGCGGACGGCTGCCGCGGCTTCGGTGATCTTCGCGTCGGCGGTCGGGCCGCCGATGACGATCGCGTCGTGGACGCAGTGGTGCAGGTGCCCTTCAAGCAGGTTCAGCGCCACTGCTTGCAGTGCCTTCGTCGCGGCAGAGATCTGGGTGAGGACATCGATGCAGTACGTGTCGTCCTCGACCATCCGCTGCAGCCCGCGAACCTGCCCTTCGATGCGGCGCAGCCGGGTGCGCAGCGCGTCCTTGTCAGCTGCGTACCCGGGGCTTCGGCGTTCGCTCATCGTTTGCGCTCCTCTCCGTCATGCCGAACGCTATACCCCCTCCCGGTATGCCAGTAGGGCCATTGGTCCCTACTCACGACCAGCGGACAGCTGCTCAGCGACGGCCAGCTCGACCCGAGCCGGGACGACCAGCCACAGCCCAACGTGAAAGATGTCCCGAGACACCTGTGAACGGTGTCCCGAGACATCGCGCGGGTGGAGCTGAGGGGATTCGAACCCCTGACCCCCTCGATGCGAACGAGGTGCGCTACCGGACTGCGCCACAGCCCCGAGAATGTCTCAGGATTTCGGTGCCGAGGCTACCAGTCGCCCGATGCCCGCCGGCCGTCGAGAATGTCGTCGAGCTCGTCGTCCTCGTCGAGGATCCCCAGCCCGACGTCGTCCGCCTCGGCTGCGGCCGACCACTCCCCGGGCCGCGTGAGGTCGACGACGCGAGTGGCTCGCGGCGGCGCGACCGGTGCGTTGACGTAGGTCGGGACCGGGAACGCCACCGGATCCCAGGTGCCGGCCTCGGCCGTCACGGCGACAGGCTGCGGGTCCTCGTAGCGCGCCGCCGGACCAGGAAGGGACGCGGTGAGCGGAGCCGGCCGGGACGGCATGCGCTGCGGAACCCCGGGGACCCGGTGCGAGCTCTGGTCGGCCTCCAGCCACACCGACCCGTCGTGGCGCATCGCGTCGCGGTAGACGCGCTCCTGCTTGCGCAGCGCCAGGCGACGCAGGTGAACGACGAAGACCGCCGTCAACGACGCGAACACGACGAAGAGCGGGTAACCCCATGCCGAACCGAGCAAGCCGAAGAACATGTTGACGGCCGACAGCCCCGCGAGGGTCAGCAGGACCCGGCGGCGGCGCACGGCGACCGGAACACCCGGGGTGGGCTCGACCGGCGGCGCCGGCAGCACGAAGCTGCGGGGCGATCCCCGGCCGGTCTGCTCCCGGCGCGAGAGCACCCGCATCGCCTCGTTGAAGCGGTCGACCGACGACAGCGAGCTCGACGCGTCGTGGGACCGCAGCGCCATGGGGACGAGCACGGCGAGCCAGGCCCCCACGATCAGGAGGAGAAACAGCCCGCTGCCCACGGGACCCGACGGTAGTGACGCGGACGCGGACCGTGGCGGACGTGCGCCGGTGTGTCGCGCCATTCATGAGAACGGTCAGGGCGGCGCTGGGCGCACCGCGTGCCACCGGCGCAGCATCCCGTCCGGGACGTCCTCCCTGGTCACCGCGAAGGACAGGTGGTCGCGCCACGCACCGTCGATGAACAGGTAGCGCAGGTGCATCGCCTCCTCGCGGAAGCCCAGCTTCTCCACGACGCGACGCGACGCGACGTTCTCGGGTCGGATGTTGGCCTCGATGCGATGCAGGCCGACGGCGCCGAAGCAGTGGTCGACGAGCATCGCGAGCGCGGTCGGGAGCACACCACGTCCTGCCACGGCAGCGTCGACCCAGTAGCCGACCGAGGCGCTGTCGAAGGCGCCCCGGATGACGTTGCTGGCGGTCACCTGTCCGGCGAGGCGGCCGTCGTAGGTGACGGCAAGAGGCAGCGTGCGACCTGCCCTCGACTCCTTGCGGACGTTGCGCAGCATCGCGGTGAACACCACCGGGCTGTGCCGGTCGGCCCACGTCGCCGTCGGCTGCGACTCCGGGCGGCCCTCCCACGGGCTGAGCCACCGCTCGTTGCGGATGCGCACCTCGCTCCAGGTCGCGGCGTCGCGCACGCGCAGCGGCCGCAGCCCGACCCGGCCGTCCTCGAGCATGACCGGCCAGCCGCGGGCCATCAGTGGTCGCCACCTCGCAGCTGCGCGACGAGGTGGCCCACGACCGGTGCCAGCACAGTCACCCCGTCGCGAACCCCGCCGGTCGACCCCGGCAGTGTGACGACGAAGGCACTGCCCACTGTCCCGGCGACAGCGCGCGACAGGATCGTCGTCGGGACCTCGTCACGGCGGTGCTGCCGCAGCGCTTCGACGATCCCCGGCGCGTCCCGCTCCAGCAGCGGCCGCACCGCCTCGGGCGTGACGTCACGAGGCGCGAACCCAGTGCCCCCGGTCGTCACGACCACGTCGTTGCCGTCCGCGACCGCCGCGCGGACTGCTTGCTGGACGGCGTCGACCTCGTCCGGCACGACGACGACCGCGCCCACAGCGAACCCGAGGTCGCTCAGCAGCGACGCCAGCAGAGGTCCCGAGGTGTCGTGCCGCAGACCGCCGTGCGAGCGGTCCGAGACGGTGATGACCGCCGCGCGAGCACCGGTCGGCAAGCCCTCTACCGCTGCCATTGGCCCGTCTTCCCGCCCGTCTTCGACTCGACCTGCACGTCACGAATCACCGATCGCGGGTCGACGGACTTCGTCATGTCGACCACGGTCAGGCACGCGACGATGACAGCCGTCAGTGCCTCCATCTCCACGCCTGTCCGGTCCGCCGTGCGCACCGTCGCGGTGACGGCCACACCCGCGTCGTCGACGGCGAGGTCGACGG
Source organism: Frankiaceae bacterium (assembly GCA_016650445.1). Taxonomy (GTDB): domain Bacteria; phylum Actinomycetota; class Actinomycetes; order Mycobacteriales; family SCTD01; genus RYN-124. The sequence goes on from JAENVS010000011.1 coordinate 230,687, forward strand.
TGACGCCGTGCACGGCGATCGGGTGGCACAGCGGAACGAGGTCGGGGGTCCGCTTCGCGGCCATGATGCCGGCGATCCGCGCGACCGCGAGGACGTCGCCCTTCGGCACCCCTTCACCGCGCAGCAGCCGGACGGTCTCGGCCGAGAGGTCGACCCGGCCGGTGGCCGTCGCCGTACGGAGCGAGACCTCCTTGGCGGCGACGTCGACCATCCGCGCGGCGCCGCTGTCGTCGACGTGGCTGAAGCTCATCGTCCGCGCCGCTCCAGGACCAGCACTTCCACGGGCGACCCGACCTCGACCCGCGTCACGTCCTCGGGCACCACGGCGAGCGCGTTGGCGCGCGACATCCCGGCCAGCAGGTGCGATCCCGGACCCGACACCGGCCGGATCCGGTAGGCGCCGTCGCGCACTTCGAGCGCGACCCGCAGGAAGGACCGCTTGCCCGGCGGCGAGTCGAGTGCCACGTCTGTCACGGCCTGCACGCGCGGCCGCTCGATCGGCACGGCGCCCAGCATCGTGCGCAGCGCCGGCCGCACGAACATCTCGAACGACACGAGCGCGCTGACCGGGTTACCCGGCAACCCGAACACCGGTGTGCGGTCAGGGCCGATCGTGCCGAAGCCCTGCGGCATCCCCGGCTGCATGGCGACCTTGTCGAACGACACCGTCCCTAGACGCGACAGCACCTCCTTCACGACGTCGTAGGCACCGACGGACACCCCGCCACTCGTCACGAGCACATCGGCACGGACGAGCTGGTCCTCCAGGGTGTCGGCCAGCTTCCTGGGGTCGTCCGGGACGATGCCGACGCGGTAGGCGATCGCACCAGCCTCGACGGCGGCGGCGGTCAACGCCGGGCTGTTGCTGTCCTGGATCTGGCCGGGACCGAGCGGCTCGCCGGGCTCGACCAGCTCGCTGCCGGTGGAGACCACGACGACACGGGGCTGGGGACGCACGACCAGCCGCGCCCGGCCGACGGCTGCGGCCAAGCCGATCTGCGCGGCACCGAGGTGCACGCCAGTGGCAAGCACGACGGTGCCGGCCGTCACGTCTTCGCCCGCCCGTCTGACGTAAGCACCGACATCCGGTCGACGGTCGATGCGCACCTGCGCGACGCCGCCGTCCGTCCACTCGAGGGGGACCACCGCGTCGGCGCCGGCGGGCATCATCGCCCCGGTCATGATGCGGACGCACAAGCCGGGCTGAACCCGCAGGGGCGAGGCAGGGCCGGCAGCGATGTCTCCGACGACCGGCAGCACAACGGGAACGGTGCCCAGGTCGGCGACCCGCACGGCGTAGCCGTCCATCGCGCTGTTGTCGAAGCCCGGCAGCGGCGCCGAGGCGACGACGTCCTCCGCGAGGACGCACCCGTGAGCGTCCATCAGACCGAGCTCCAGCGGCGGCAGGGCGTGCACCACCGACAGCACTGACGCGAGATGCTGCGCGACCGTCTTCATGGCCGGCCGGGGAGCCACTCGCGCAGCCACTCCAGCAGCGGCGGCCCGAGGTCGTCGCGGTCGGCGGCCAGTTGGACGACCGCCTTGAGGTAGTCGAGCCGGTCGCCCGTGTCGTAGCGGCGGCCGCGGAAGACCACGCCGTGCACCGGCTCCATCGAGATGAGCTCCTGCAGCGCGTCGGTCAGCTGGATCTCGCCGCCCCGCCCCGGCGGAGTAGCGCGCAGCACGGCGAAGACCGTCGGCGACAGGACGTAGCGACCGATGACCGCGAGGTTGCTCGGCGCCTCATCGACGGCGGGCTTCTCGATGAGGCCGGTGATGCGTACGACGTCGCCGGTCGCGTCCTCGACAGCGGCACAGCCGTACAGCGACACCGACTCCCGAGGCACCTCCATCAGGGCGACGACGCTGCCGCCCTCACGTTCCTGCACCGCGATCATCGTCTCGAGCAGCGGGTCGCGCGCGTCGATCAGGTCGTCGCCGAGCAGCACCGCGAACGGCTCGTCACCGACGTGCTGTGCGGCAGCGAGGACGGCGTGGCCCAGCCCCCGTGGATCGCCCTGCCGCACGTAGTGGACAGTCGCGATCGCACTGGCCTGCTGCACGAGCGCGAGCTTGTCCTTGTCACCCTTCGCAGCCAGCGTCTCCTCGAGCTCGACCATCCGATCGAAGTGGTCCTCGAGTGGCTTCTTGTTGCGTCCGGTGACCAACAGCACGTCGTCGAGGCCGGCGCGGGCGGCCTCTTCCACGACGTACTGGATCGCGGGCTTGTCGACGACCGGAAGCATCTCCTTCGGCGTCGCCTTGGTGGCCGGCAGGAAGCGCGTGCCGAGCCCGGCGGCCGGGATCACCGCCTTGGTCACTGCCATGTGTCCGACCCTAGTGCGGGGCGGTCTCCGCGGGCGCGGCAGTCGCGAGCCGCCAGGTGTCCCGACCGGCGTCCTTGGCCTCGTAGAGCGCCTCGTCGGCGCGGCGCAGCAGTGTGGACGAGCTCCCCCCGTGGGCCGGGAACACGGCCGCGCCGATGGAGACCGTGACCTCGATACCGTGCTGACCGGGCTCGCCGAAGGGCCGGCGGCGGACAGCGTCGCAGATGCGCTCTGCGGCCTGCGCGGCACCGGGCTCGTCGGTCTCGGGCAGGATCACGACGACTTCCTCCCCGCCGTACCGGGCAACGGTGTCGACGTCACGCACTTGACTGCGCACCCGGGCGGCGAGCTCGACGAGGACCGCATCCCCGCGCTGGTGTCCGTAGGTGTCGTTGACGGCCTTGAACAGGTCGAGGTCGAGCATGAGCAGTGCGAGTGGTCGGCCGAAACGAGCCGAGCGCTCGATCTCCTTGCCGATCGTCATCGTGAAGTACCGGTAGTTCCACAGGCCGGTGAGCCCGTCGGTGATGGACAGCCGCCGCGCCTCGTCGTGCAGCAGCACGTTGTCGATCGCGACGGTTGCCTGACTGGCGAACGTGCGGATCGTCGCGAGGTCGCGCTGGTCGAACGTCTCCGCATCGAGTCGGTCGAACAGGTCGAGGACACCGATGACGGTTCCGGAGCTCTTGAGCGGCACGGCGATCACCGAGCCCCTTGCCGGCTCGCCAGGTGCAGGACGTAGCTGCCCCGCGCCATCTCCGAGTCGTCCCATCGCGATCTCACCGGTCTGAGCGACCCTGCCGGTCACGCCCTGCCCCGCAGGAAGTCGAAGGTCGGCGGGGACGCCGCGCTCCTCCACCCCGCGGGCCACCTCGAGCACGAGCTCGCTACGAGCCGCCCCGAACATGAGGACCATGCCGGCCTGCGCCCGCGTCGACGCCATCGCCGTCTCCAGGACCACGGTGAGGATGCGGGCGAGGTCGTGCGTGCTCGACAGCGTGTCGCCCAGGCGGGAGAGCCCGGCCTGCAGCTCGTCGCGACTGGCCTCCAGCGCCCGGACGTAGGTGCGCAGGTCCTCGGTCATGTCGTTGAACGTCTCGGCGAGCCGGCCCACTTCGTCGCGGGATCGCACCTCGATCGCCGTGTCCAGGTCTCCGGACGCGATCCGCGCGGCCGCCTCGCCGAGCGCCTCGAGCGGACGGGTGGTGGCCCGCGCGAGCAGCCAGGCGATCCCGGCGGCGAGCAGCACCGCACCCAGCAGGACCGCGACGGTCAGCGCCAACAGGCCCGGGCCCCGGGCCTGAGGCAGCGCGACGACCACGGTGTACGGCTGCCCTTCCCGTGCGGGTGACAGCACCGCGACCTGGGCGCTCGCGCGGCTCACCTGCTCCGGCGACTCGACCAGCCCGGGCACCAGGTCGGCGGGCAGCCGCCCGCTGCTGGCGACGACCCGGCTGCCGACGAGCAGAGCCACCTGACCCGTCCCGACCGCGGCCTGCAGCCGCCGAGCGAGCGCGGTGTCGACGCGATACGACGCCAGAGCACGGCCAGCATCCGCACCCGATGCCGCGTTGAGCTGAACCGCCGCGGTAAGGAACGGCTCGGTCCCCGGGACCCCGGTGACGCAGTCGCCTGCGGCGGCGGTGGTCGGTGCCGTCCCGGCTGCGGCAACGGTTGCTCCGGACGGCGAGCTCACCCGCACACCGTCGGCGAGCCCGCGCTGAACCAGGTCGGCGACGGCCCGGGCACCCGCCGGACCGGGAGCCCCGGACCACGCACGGCCGGCAGCCTCCGCGGTCGCCCGGGCCCGGTCGCAGTACCCCGCCAGGACGGTCGCGACGAGGCGGGCGCTGGCCGTCGCGGTCTCGCCCTGCCGGGTGGCGTTGGCGCGAGGGAAGGCTCGCGTCACGAGCAGCCCGCCGACCAGCAGCGGCACGAGGACGACGACGACGAAGGCAGCGGTCAGGCGAGTACGCAGCGTCACGCCGTCCCGTCCCTCCGAATCGTCATGCCCGTCCTGGAATGCTCGCACGATGCAGCCGAAGGAGTCTCTCCGCTCAGCCGCGCTGTCGCGTCGCGCTGCCATGTCGGCGGCCGAGCGTGAGCAAGCCGGCATCGCCCTCGTGGCGGCGCTGCGCGACCTCGTCCAGCACGCAGAACGCGTCGCGGCCTACGTCCCGTTCGGCTCGGAGCCACCGATCACCGCCATCCTCGGCGAGCGCGAGGACATCCTGATCCCGGTGCTCCTGCCCGACAACGACCTCGAGTGGAGCACGGGTGACGTGTTGCACGGACCGGACGCGATCGCGGGATGCGACGTCGTACTCGTCCCGGCTCTCGCAGTCGACCGGCACGGCAACCGACTCGGGCGCGGCGGCGGGTCGTACGACCGCGCGTTGCGACGCGCGACCGGGGTGACGATCGCGGTGCTGTACGACGGTGAGTGGGTGGAGCAGCTGCCGGCTGAGGCGCACGACACGCGCGTGGGCGCCGTCGTCATGCCGTCGACCGGGCTGGTCCGGCTCGGCTAGGACGCGGGGTACTCGGCCACCACCAGTGCCAGGTCGTCACCGAGGCTGCCTCCGACGATCACGCGAAGCTCACCGAGGATGCGGCTGAGCACTCCGGCGATCGGACCGCCGTCGCCGAGTGGGCCGATGACGTCGTCGAGCGGGACGAAGGCACCCGCCGGGTCGCGCGCCTCGAGGATGCCGTCCGTGTAGAGGAGCAGCCGGGCCCCCGGCTGCAGCTGGACCGTGACCGGCTGGGGGTCCGCGCCGAGCCCGAGCGGCAGGCTGTCCGCCGCACCCACCGGACGGATCACGACGCCATCCGCGAGCATGGCCGGCGGGTGCCCGCAGGTGACGATCGAGCAGAGCCCGTCGGGAGTGATCTCGGCCATCACGGCGGTGACGAAGTCCTCGTCGCCGAGGTAGGGCCGGAGCCGGTCGTCGACGCGTCGCGCGAGCATCCCGAGATCTGCGCAGTCGACCGCCGCGGAGCGGAAGTGGCCGAGGACAACGGTCGCCATCCGGACCGCCTCCAAGCCCTTCCCACGGACGTCTCCGATCAGGATGCGGACGGCGCCCTCGCGCTCGACCGCCTCGTACAGGTCTCCGCCGACGAGGGCGTCGCGCGCTGCGCTCACGTAGGCAGCAGCCAGGGACACCGGTCCGAGCCGCTCGGGCATCGGGGCGAGGATCGCGTGCTGGGCCGCCTCGGCGACGCGGGTGATCGCCGCCAGCTGCCCGCTCTGGTGGCTGTACGCCTGGGCGTTCTCCACCGCGACCGCGGCGCGGGCGGCGAGGTCCTCGGCGAACGACAAGTCGGCCGCGTCGTAGACGCGGCCGCTCTCCGCACCGATCAGCGTCAACGCACCGAAGGTCCCGGCCCGGCCGGTCAACGGCACGACGAGGCCGCTGCGGATGTGCAAGGACCGGAGGAGCTGCAGGTGCTCGTCGTCGACAGCAGAGCTCGCGAGCCGCTCGTCGCTGACGGTGGTGTACAGCTCGCTGACCCCTGCACGGATGACATGCGGTACGCCGGCCGATGCGTCAGGGTCGGCCGGGTAGTGCTCACGGAGGCGTTGCGCGAAGGCGATCCTCTCAGGGTCCGAGTGCATGACCGCGACGGCCTTCACCTCACCGTCCTCGAGGATGTCGACGGAGGCCCAGTCGGCCAGTCCCGGCACGACCAGCCGGGCGAGCGTCGACAGGGTCTCGCGAACGTCCAGCGTGCGCCCGAGCTCGGCAGAGGCGTGTGCCAGGAAGGCGAGCCGGTCCGTCGCGATGCGGCTCTTCTCGAGTGCCCGGGCGCGGTCGACGGCCTGTGCGCAGGTGTCGGCGAGGGCCGACAGGAACCGCAGGCCGGTCTGGTCGAACTCGTGCGGGCGCGGGAAGCTCAGCGAGAAGACGCCGAGGCGCCGCGCACCGAGCGACACCGGGACGCAGACCAGGCTGCGGTCCGCAGAGGTCTGCCCGGCCAGCAACGGGAAGCGACGCTCCATCTCCTCCAAGCTCGCAACGATGACCGGTGCGTTGGTCCGCACCGCCTCGCTGGCGGGCAGCTGCGCCGCAACCGGGAAGGTGTGCCATCGCTCGGCCGCCACCGCGCCGAGCCCGTGCGACCCGACGACCTCCAACGTGTCGTCGTCGACGAGGAGGCAGAACGACGTCAGCTCCGCTCCGACGGCGTCGCCGGCGTGGCTGATGACGATGTCGGAGATCTCACGCGCGTCCGCGGCACCGCTGAGGGCAGCCGTCACCTGCTGGAGGCGGGCCAGCCGCTGGGCGATGTCCTCCGCCTGGGCCCGGGCCTGCCGCTCCCCCTCGTAGAGCATGGTCCGCTCGAGCGCCTGCGCCGTCTGCGCGGCGAGGGCCGCGATGAAGGCCCGCTCGTCTGCGTCGAACAGCTGCGCGGTGTCGAAGCTGAACCGCAGCGCGCCGAGAACCCGGCCGGTGCCGCTGAGGGGCACGGCGCAGACCGCCATCGTCTGCGGCTCGAGCTCTGCCAGGCCGGGGAAGTGCTCGTCGCGTGCCTGCCGCGACTCGACCCACACGGCTTCACCGGTGCGGATGGCCCGCGCCGCCGGCAGGTCGGCGTCCGACGGCTCACTCCGGAGCAGCGTCACGAGGCCGATCGGGTAGCCGATCGCGCCGGGCACGGACAGGCTGCCGTCCGGCTGCGCCAGCAGCAGCCCGCCGCCTGCAGCACCGAGGACCGCCAAGCCGGCCGAAAGGACGACCTCGGCGACGTCCTCCTCGGTGGCGGCGCTCGCGAGCCGTGCGGTCACCGCCTGCAGCCGGGCAGCGCGGGCGCTGGCTCGCTGGGCCGCGGCCACCGTGCCGAGCTCGTCGAGGAGGCGCTGCTCGAAGGTGGGCGGCCGTTCGGCCGATCCACCCGAGGCCGCACGGCGAACCTGGTCGACCAGCGCGCCGACGTACCACTGGCGGAACACGCGGTGCTGCGGCGGCGTCTCCAGCGTCAGCAGTCGGGCGTCGCGAGCGTAGGCGTCCGCCACGTCGAGCGCGGCGAGGTAGTTCTCCCCCGCTTCGACGGCCGACAGCGACAGCGTGACCGTGAGGTCGGTGCGCTCGTCGCCGCGGTTCGCCGCGGCGATCGCCTGTCGCTTGACGGCGTAGCGGGCGGCAGCGAAGCGGTGCACGACCGTGTCGATCATCCGGGCGAGGTCCTCAGGGACTGTCGCGGTGTGACCCGAGGCCTCCCCCGCCGACGCCAGCGCGAACTCGCGCACGAGGTTGTCGACGTGCGCCTTCGCAGAGATCAGCAGTTCGGTCGGGACGTCTCCGAGCGCGACCGTGTAGGTCGGCTCGTGGTCGGCGTCGTCCGCCCACGCGGCGAGCACGCTGTCGACGTCGAGGTCGTCCTGGCTGTCCAGCTCCGCTCTCGGCGCGAGCTCGCACCAGACGGACTTGCCATCGGGCAGCTGGTCCACGCCCCAGCGCGCCGAGATCGCCTCGACGAGCGCGATCCCGCGACCGGTCATGGTGTCCATCGTGGCGAACGGCCGCACCGGGCTCAGCCGGCTGCCGTCGTGCGCCTCCACCCGGACGCCGCCGGGTATCGGGGCGACTGCCAGCTCCAGGGGCGGTACGCCGTGCAGCACGGCATTGCTGACCAGCTCCGACACCGCGAGTGCCGCGTCGTCGGCGAGGTCCGGCAGCTGCCACGACCGGATGAGTTCGACGGCGAACCGCCGGGCCATCGAGACCGCGGCGACGTCGTCGGCCAGCGGCATCGCGCGCCGCTGCGGGACGGCCGGATCAGCTGCGCTGCCCGCGTCCTGCACCGTCATCACCCCCACGCCGCCGCCAGCGGGTCTTCAGTGTGCACGCCGAACGACTGCGGGCAGCGCCGACTCGCGTCAGTAGTAGCGGCGGCGGGTCCCGCCCACGGGAACGAAGTTCAGGACGAGCCCGACGACGAGCAGGACCAGGCCGATCACGAACAGGATGTTGATGCTCGCCAGCAGACCGATGAGAAGCAGGATGATTCCGAGCACGACCATGGTGGTGTCTCCTTCGCACCGCCCCGGCGGCGGATCGGGATGATCTTTCCCCCTGACACGCTCGCCGAACCTCGTCGGGCCCGAGGTCACCCGTTCGACGTACACGTGTTTGACCGAGGGGACGGCGGGACCGGCACTGCGCGACCGCTGTCGTGCGACCGAAGCGTCTGATCTGGACAAACAGCCCTCGTGCTGGACGCCGGCAGGCGCCGTACCGCACAATTGGCACTCAGCCCGTGTGAGTGCCAGGAGGACGGCTCGTGCCGACGTATCAGTACGCATGCACCGCCTGCGGCGAGCAGCTCGAGGCGGTGCAGTCGTTCACGGACGCGGCGCTGACCGAGTGCCCCGCGTGCGGCGGCGCGCTGCGCAAGGTCTTCTCCGCGGTCGGCGTGGTCTTCAAGGGCTCCGGCTTCTACAAGACCGACAGCCGCAAGCGCACGACCGACGACGGCGGCGGCGGCGAGAAGAAGACCGACGCCGGGAAGAAGGAGACCTCCGCGGGCACGGACAGCGCGCCGAAGTCGGAGAGCAAGAGCAGCGACAGCAAGGCAACGCCGAGCACGTCCAGCACCCCGGCGGCCAAGTCCGCCTGACGGCTGTGGACGGCCGGGCCCGCTGTGGGCGCCGGCTGCCTCCCGCTCGGCCGGCGCCCTAGTCTCGGCGCCGTCGATCGCAGGGGGTGCAGCGCATGACGGACGCCGACATCGGCGTGATCGGCGGCTCCGGTCTCTACGCACTGCTCGACGACGCGACCGAGCTGACGGTGGACACGCCCTACGGACCGCCGAGCGACCCGCTCGTCGTCGGTGACCTCGCCGGCCGGCGCGTCGCGTTCGTCCCACGGCACGGGCGCGACCACCGGTTTCCCCCGCACCGCATCCCGTACCGCGCCAACCTGTGGGCGCTGCGCAGCCTCGGTGTCAGCCAGGTGCTGGCGCCGTGCGCCGTCGGCAGCCTGAGCGCGGTCTGCCCAGCGGGCACCCTGGTCGTCCCGGACCAGCTCGTCGACCGCACCTCCGGTCGATCACAGACCTTCCACGACGAGGGCGCGGTGCACGTCTCGTTCGCCGACCCCTACTGCCCGACCGGGCGCGCCGTCGCGGTGGCGGTCGCGGCAGCCGCGGGCTGGGTGGTGGTCGACGGCGGCACCATCGTCGTCGTCGAGGGACCGCGCTTCTCCACGCGAGCGGAGTCGCAGTGGTTCGCGGCCCAAGGCTGGAGCGTTGTCAACATGACTGCCCACCCGGAGGCGGCGCTCGCGCGCGAGCTCGCGCTCTGCTACACGACGATCGCCCTCGTCACCGATCTCGACGCGGGTGTCGCAGAAGCCGCCGCGGTGACGCAGGAGGAGGTCTTCAGGGTGTTCGCGAGCAACACCGCGCGGCTTCGCGAGCTCCTGCACGACATCGTCGGCGCGCTGCCGACCGCGCCCGAGTGCTCCTGCCGACAGTCGCTCGACGGCACCGACGTCCGGCTCCAGCTGCCATGACACCGATCACTGCCCAGGACGTGCGCCGCGCGGTCAGCCGGCATCGCGCGCTGCTCGCCGCGGGTTTCGCGGCGGGCGCGGTCGCGTCGGCGCTGGGAGTCCTCGCGCCCGAACGCCAAGCCGGGGTCGCCGTGCTGACCGCGGCACGCGACCTCGCGGCCGGCACAGCGCTGTCATCGGCAGACCTGCGTGCCGTCGAGATGCCGCAGGCGCTCGTGCCTGCGGGCGCTCTGCTCGCGGCCACGGCCACCGCGGGCCGGGTCCTTGCCGCACCGGTGCGTCGTGGGGAGGCTCTGACCGACGTCCGGCTCGCCGGAGCCGGTCTGCTCGCCCCGGGCACCGTCGGGCTGCTCGCCGTGCCGATCCGCATCGCCGACGCCGCCAGCGCGGCGCTCGTCACCGCCGGCGACCGCGTCGACGTGCTGGCCGCCGCGTCGTCCGGCGGACCGCCTGCGGCGCGGGTCGTCGCTGCCGACGCGGAGGTGCTCGCGGTCCCGACCGCCGTAGCCGACTCCGGTGACGGCGCCTTGATCGTCGTGGCCACCACCCCGACCGTCGCAGCCACGCTGGCCGCGGCGGCGGTGTCAAGCCGGTTGTCCCTGACCCTTCGGCCGCGCCCGTGAGCGGGACCTACGCCGTCTGGGGATGGGGCGGGCCGGAAGACGAGCCATCGGCCGCCGACCTCGCGTCGCTGGCACCCTTCGTCGCCGAGACCACGGGGATCCCGGTGCAGGCGCCGTTTCGGCCGCGACCCCTGCCCGAGCTGCCCCCGCCGCGCGCCGATCTCCCGTCCTCGCTGGCGCCGCTCTGCAGCACCGACCCGGCCGACCGGGCACGGCACGGCATCGGCCGGTCCTACCGCGACCTGGTCCGGGCCATCCGCGGCGAGCTCACGCATGCTCCCGACCTCGTCCTGCGGCCGCGCGACGAGCAGGACGTCGTCGACGTCCTCGACTGGGCCGGCAGCGCCGGCGTACCCCTCGTTCCGTACGGCGGCGGCACCAGCGTGGTGGGCGGGGTCGAGCCGGTCGGGCTCGAACGGGCGGTCAGCCTCGACCTGCAGCGCCTCAGCGGGGTGGTCGAGGTCGACCCGATCAGCCGTGCGGTCCGCCTGCGCGCCGGCACCCTCGGCCCGGCCGTCGAGGAGGCGCTCAAGCCGCACGGCCTCACCCTTCGCTTCTACCCGCAGTCGTTCGAGCGGTCGACGGTCGGCGGCTGGGTCGCCACCCGCGCGGCGGGCCACTTCTCGACGCGCCAGACACACATCGACGACCTGGTCGAGTCCGTACGCGCCGTGACACCGACCGGCGTGTGGGAGTCGCGACGCCTGCCGGCATCGGGAGCCGGACCCAGCCCCGACCGGATGCTGCTCGGCAGTGAGGGCACCCTCGGCGTCGTCACCGAGACCTGGCTGCGTGCGCAGCCGCGACCCGTGCACCGCTGGTCCGCGACGGTGGCCGCAGCCGACTTCACGGCGGGGGCCGATGCGGTCCGGCTCCTGCTGCAGTCGGGTCTGACGCCGGCGACGTGTCGCCTCGTCGACGCGGGCGAGAGCGCGCTCACCGGGACGCTGACGACCGGCGAGGCCGCGCTGGTGCTCGGTTTCGAGTCCCTGGCGGCCCCGCTCGACCAGGAGACGGCGTCGGCGCTCGCACTGTGCCAGGACGCCGGTCTGCGGGTCGTCGAGGCCGGCCCGCGCGGCACGTCCGGTGAGGCGTGGCGCTCGACGTTCGTGCGTGCGCCGTACCTCAGAGAGCAGCTGATCCTGCTCGGCGTCCTGGTCGAGACCTTCGAGACCGCCGTCACCTGGGACCTGCTGCCCCGACTCGTCGTGCAGGTGACCGCCGCCGTCACGGATGCGCTCGTCGCCGTCTGCGGCGGGGGCCGGGTGACGTGCCGGCTCACCCACGTCTACCCCGACGGAGCGGCGCCGTACTTCACGGTGTTCGCGCCCGGACGGCGCGGGGTGGAGGTGGCGCAGTGGGACGAGGTCAAGGTCGCCGCAGGTGAGGCGATCCTCGCGAGCGGCGGGACGATCACCCACCACCACGCGGTCGGCCGCGACCACCGGCCCTGGTACGACCGGCAACGGCCCGACCCGTTCGCGCGGGCGCTCGGGGCCGTGAAGCGCGAGCTCGACCCGACCGGAGTGCTCAACCCCGGCGTGCTGATCAGCGCGGGCTGACGAAGTCGGGCAAGATGCGCGCGGGTACATCTCCGCGCTCTGGAAGGACCGACGTGAACGGGTTCAAGAAGTTCCTGCTGCGAGGCAACGTCGTCGACCTGGCGGTTGCGGTCGTCATCGGCGCCGCTTTCGGCGCTGTCATCACGGCGTTCGTCGGAGCCTTCATCACGCCACTGGTCGGCGTGGTCACCGGAGCCAGCGGCGACTTCACCAAGAAGACCTTCGAGGTCTCCGGGGTGACGTTCCCCTACGGCCTGTTCGTGCAGGCGCTGCTCACCTTCGTCATCATCGTTGCCGTCATCTACTTCTTCGTGGTCCAGCCGATCAACCGGCTGATGGAGAAGTTCAAGACCGAGCCGGACGTCGCCTCGACGACCAAGGAGTGCCCGGAGTGCCTCTCGAGCATCCCGGTGCAGGCACTGCGCTGCGCGTTCTGCACGGTCGAGCAGCTCGACGTCGCCTAAAGCTGCTGGAGCTCAGCGCTCCTGGTCGTGGTGCGGCGGTCGCTCCGCGCGCAAGCGCTCGTCGTCGTCCGGCGGTGGGGTTCGATCGGGCTCGTCGACGCGGGGTTCCTCAGCCGGCTGCCGGGCTCCCGGCGGACCCACGGCACGACGGCGGCGGCGCGGCATGGGCGTCCTCTCGTAGGCCGGGCCCGATCATCCCCCGCGACTACGCTGGCTGGGCTCCACCAGCCTCCGTAGCTCAGTGGATAGAGCGCCTCCGTCCTAAGGAGGGCGTCGGGAGTTCGATTCTCTCCGGGGGCACCCGCGCTAGCAGGTGTGGTTGTGGTCGTAGATCGGTGAGTCGGTCGGCACCTGGTACTGCCGCATGACCACGTCGCCGCCGGTGAACGACGCCGCGGCGCTGCACGGGTCGAACGTGTCGCCCGTGTGCGGGAACGTCCAGTTCTGGACGTTCGTCAGCGTGAGCTGACCCATGATCTGCGACCAGTCCTTGACGTTGCTGTAGACGCCGACCCGGTAGCCGGCCGCGCGCAGCCGGTTGATCGCCGCGATGACGACGTTGCCGTTGACCCCGACGGTCTGCCACGTCGGTCCGTTCTCGACGTCGATGAACACTTGCGGCTTCTCGGCCAGCCCGATCAGCTGGTCGATCGCGTACCCCGCGAGGTTGTGCCCGTAGTTCCAGCCGCAGTTGACGTCGGTGGACGAAGCCGGGTTGCAGGTGGTCCGCGGCCCGGGGTCCGCCCAGTGCGAGCTGGTGCTCCCCGGTGCGTTGGCGTTGATGTAGACGGCGGCGCCCCCGGGCAGGCTCGACGCCCAGCCGTACTCGTCGGCGAAGCAGGTGTTCGGGTTGAACGGGTTGTGCGTGACGCCGACGATCGCGAACGCGCCGTCTGCGGGGTGGTTGCTCGCCGTCGAGCCGGCCGTCGTGCACTGCGGCCAGGAGATGTCCCAGCCGTCGCCGGCGGGGCCGAGCCAGCCGGACAGGTCGACGATCAGGTGGGTGTTGCCCGAGGTGTTGCGCAGCCGCACCTTGCCGTCGCGGCCGACCGCGGCGAGCACCGTGTTGGGGACGGTCTGTCCCGCCGACGGGTTGAGGTTGCTGGCGTTCGGCACGCTGCTGTCCGCCGGGGTCGGGTAGACGCGCACGTCGGTCCCGCTGCTCGCGATCCCGGTGACGTTGAGGACGACGACGCGACCGGGGAACGGGACAGGGGTCGGCGACCCGCCGGCGCCGACCGGCCCGGACCCGGCGACGACGAGGTCCAACGTCGCACCGGGCGCGAGCGGCATGCCGGACCGGGTGTCGAGCAGCCGGCGCGGGTCGAGCGGGTGGAAGACGTTGGCGTCGGTGCCCGGCGTGTACCAGCCGGCCAGGTCGAGGAGCACGTGCACGGTGCCGGCGGCGTTGCGGATCGACACGGTGCCGTCCTCGCCGATGGCGGCGATGACAGCCGCTGCGGTGACGTTGCCGGGGGCGGGATTCAGGTTGCTGACGGTCGGGGTCGCCCCGCCGGCACGCGTCGGGTACACCCGCAGGTCAGTGACCCTCGTCGGGCTCACTGCGGTGACGTTCAGGGCGACGGCCGACGCGTTCGCGGGTACGCCGGTGCTCCCGCCGCGGACGCTGAGTGTGCGCGCCTCACCAGCGGCGAACGCCGGCCCCTGGCCCGCCTCGCGGGTGTCGAGCAGCCGCCGCGGCGTGGCGCCGGTGTACGACGCGCCGCTCGCCCCTTCGATGTAGTAGCCGGACAGGTCGCCGATGAGGTCAACCCAGCCGGCGCCGTTGCGAAGACGCACGTACCCCTGGTCGCCGACCTTGACCGTGACGAGGTTGGCGGCGGTGGCACCGGCGACGAGGTTGAGGTTGCTCACGGTCGGCGGTGGCAACGCGGGGCTGGGGGGTGTGGGGTAGACGCGGATGTCGGTGGACGCATCCGCCCTTGTCGCAGTGACGTTGAGCACGACAGCCGTGGCGCTGATGGGAACGCCGCTCTTGCCGGTGACGAGGACGTCGATCGTCTGGCCCTGGCCCACCTGCTGCTTGGGCACGCCGCCGGTGCCGTCGCGGGTGTCGAACAGCCGCACCGGGTCGAGCGGCACGTAGGTCGACTGCCCCTCGGTCGGCGTCGCGGCCTGCGCGACGGGCACCCCGGTCGTGGGTACGGCGAGCCCGGCGGCGACGAGAACGACCAGGGAACGGCGGAGAAGGTTGCGCACCCCGAAAACGTATGCGATTTTCGCCCAGTGGGTACGGTCCCGTCGTGCCTCCCGCCGCTCCCAGGTCGGTCCTGAGGATCGACGGCCGCTACACCGGACCGCCGACCTCCGCCAACGGCGGGGTGAGCTGCGGGCTCCTCATCGCCTTCGTCGACGCCCCGGCCGTCGAGGTGACCCTGCGCCGGCCGCCTCCCCTTGACGTCGACCTGCGCGTCGCCGGCGGCGACCTGTACGACGGCGAGCAACTGGTCGCGTCAGCCCGGCCCGGCGCCGTCGAGCTCGAGCCTCATCCGCCCGTGACCGTCGCGCAGGCGCTGGCCGCAGAGGCGTCGTACGCCGGGCTGACCGCGCACCCGTTCCCGGGGTGCTTCGTCTGCGGGACTGATCGCGCGGCGCCGGACGGTCTCGGGCTGCGGCCGGGGCCGGTCGCACCGGGCACCGTGGCGACGACGTGGACCCCGATGACGGACGACGCGTTCCTCGTCTGGGCGGCCCTCGACTGCCCTG
Source organism: Frankiaceae bacterium (assembly GCA_016650445.1). Lineage (GTDB taxonomy): Bacteria > Actinomycetota > Actinomycetes > Mycobacteriales > SCTD01 > RYN-124. The sequence goes on from JAENVS010000011.1 coordinate 245,910, forward strand.
GCGGCTGGGCCGAGGACGTGCCGGGACGCCCGCTGGTGCTCGGACGGATGACCCTGGAGCTGCACGCGTTGCCGGCCGTGGGTGCACCGCACGTCGTCATCGGCTGGGTGATCGGCCGCGAGGGGCGCAAGACCTTCAGCGGCACGGCGCTGTACGACGCCGGCGGCACGCTGCTCGCTCTCGCGCAGCAGACCTGGTTCGCCGTCGACGTCGCGACGCTGACCGGTCAGGCGTAGGGCTCGCGCACGTCGTAGCGGCGGAACCGGGGTACGGCGGCTGCGCAGGCCGCGGTCAGCACCACGACCGCCACGCCGCCTGAGACGACGGCGCCCTCGAGGCCGCCGACCTCGGCGCTCAGCCCGGCCCGGCCGTCGCCGAGGCGCGGGCCTCCCGCCACGACGACGATGAAGACGCCGCCGAGCCGGCCGCGCATCTCGTCAGGAGCCGCCGCCTGCAGGATCGAGCTGCGGAAGACCGCCGAGATCATGTCGGCGCAGCCGGCGGCGGCGAGCATGAGCAGCCCGAACCACAGCAGGTCGGTGAGACCGAAGGCGGCGATCGCCACGCCCCACGCGACGATCGCGACCAGCACCGCCACGCCCTGCCGGTGGATGCGGCCGAGCCAGCCCCCGAACAACGCACCGAGCAGTGCGCCCGCCGCGAGCGCCGAGTACAGCGCACCCGCGGTCTGCGGACCTCCGCCGTACACGTCCTGGGCGATCGCGGGGAACAGGGCCCGCGGCATCGCGAAGACCATCGCGATGAGGTCGACGACGAACGTCATGAGCAGGACCGGCCGGGTGCGCAGGAAGGCGAGCCCCTCGAGCACGCTGGCGGTGCCGGCCTTGCGACCGCCACCGGCAGGCGGCATGGCAGGCAGTGTCAGCACCGCCCACATCGACGCGCCGAACGACACGGCGTCGAGCCCGTACGCCGTCGCGTAGCCGGGTCCGGCGACGAGCGCACCCGCCAGCAGCGGGCCGACCGTGACGCCGATGTTGAACTCCACCTGCTTGAGCGCGTTCGCCGCCGGGAGCAGGTGGACGGGCAGCAGTCGCGGCGTGAACGCCGAGCGGGCCGGCGAGTCGATCGAGAACAACCCCGCCTGCACGGCGATGACGGCGTACAGCAGCGCCGTCGAGTGCAGCCCGGCCACCGCCTGCGCGAGCAGGACGACCGACAGCACGGTCTGCCCGATGGTGGTCAGGATGACCAGCTTCCTGCGGTCGACCGCGTCGGCGATGGCGCCGCCGTACAGGCCGAAGACGATGAGTGGCAGCAATCCGGAGAGTCCGACGAGCCCCACAGCGGCGGCGGAGCGGGTCTGGTCGTAGACCTGGATCGGCACCGCGACCGCGGTCACCTGCGTGCCGATGACGGACACCGCGTCACCGATGAGCAGCCGCCGGAAGGCGGGCGAGATCCGGAGCGGGGTCACGTCGAGAGCGACCCGACGCAGGCGGGAGGCCACGCCGCGGCCCGGCTCCTCCGGGGACTCCGGCGCTTGCGGCAGCGTCACGGGGACAGTCGCTGCAGCCGGTCCGGTCGCCTATGCCAGAACTGCCACGTGCCGGACAGGTCGGGGAGGTCGAGCCCGACCGAGCTGTACTCGCGCCGGAGGGCCGCAAGGCGCGCGGGGTCAGGCACCCCCCGACCCTAGCCATCCGGAGGGCAGACGGCGCGGCACGGCAGAATGGAGGTCAGGGAACCACCCTCTCCCCCACTTTGGAGCCCGCCACATGGCTGACGAGACCGTCTTCAAGCCCGGCCTGGAAGGCGTCGTCGCCTTCGAGTCCGAGATCGCCGAGCCCGACAAGGAGGGCTCTGCCCTTCGCTACCGCGGCGTCGACATCGAGGACCTCGTCGGCAACGTCTCGTTCGGCAACGTGTGGGGGCTGCTCGTCGACGGGAAGTTCAACCCCGGCCTGCCGCCGGCCGAGCCGTTCCCGCTCCCGGTGCACTCCGGCGACATCCGTGTCGACGTCCAGTCGGCCATCGCGATGCTGGCTCCGGCGTGGGGTCTGCAGCAGATGCTCGACATCGGCCCCGACCAGATCCGCGACGACCTGGCGCGCACGTCGGTGATGGCGATGGCCTTCGTCGCGCAGTCCGCGCGCGGCCTCGGCCGGCCGATGGTGCCGCAGAGCGAGGTCGACAAGGCGAGCACCATCGTCGAGCGCTTCATGATCCGCTGGAAGGGGGACCCCGACCCGGCGCACACGAGGGCCGTCGACGCCTACTTCGTGTCCGCAGCCGAGCACGGCATGAACGCATCGACCTTCACGGCGCGCGTCATCGCGTCGACCGGTGCCGACGCCGCAGCCGCCATCTCGGGTGCGATCGGCGCACTGTCTGGCCCGCTGCACGGCGGTGCGCCGTCCCGGGTGCTGACGATGCTCGACGAGGTGGAGAAGGCCGACGACCCTCGCGCCTACGTCAAGGGGCTGCTCGACCGCAAGGAGCGACTGATGGGCTTCGGGCACCGCGTCTACCGCGCGGAGGACCCGCGGGCGCGCGTTCTTCGTCGTACGGCGAAGGAGCTCGGCTCCACCCGCTACGAGGTCGCAGAGGCTCTTGAGAAGGCGGCCATCGAGGAGCTGACCGAGCGCTACCCCGACCGGCCGCTGCGGACCAACGTGGAGTTCTGGTCGGCGGTCGTCCTCGACTTCGCCGAGGTGCCCGCGCACATGTTCACGTCGATGTTCACGTGCGCGCGCACGGCCGGCTGGTCGGCGCACATCCTCGAGCAGAAGAAGCTGAACAAGCTGATCCGACCGTCGGCCAAGTACGTCGGACCCGGGCCGCGCCCGGTCTCCGCCGTCGAGTCCGGCACCGTTCCCGCAGGGAACCAGGTCTGATGGTGGACATCACGATCCCGACCGACCTCCTGCCGCAGGACGGTCGCTTCGGCTCCGGTCCCTCGAAGGTGCGGCCCGCGCAGCTGGACGCCCTCCTGGCGCATGCCGACGTCATCGGCACGTCGCACCGGAAGAAGCCGGTGAAGGACGTCGTGGGCCGGGTACGGGCCGGTGTCAGCGACCTCTTCTCGCTGCCCGAGGGCTATGAGGTCGTCCTGGGCAACGGCGGCTCCACCTGCTTCTGGGACGTTGCGACGTTCTGCCTGGTCCGGGACCGGGCCCAGTTCCTGACGTTCGGGGAGTTCGGCGCCAAGTTCGCCGAAGGCGTCAAGGCCGCACCCTTCACCGGCGAGCCGACGATCATCAAGGCCGATCCCGGCAGTGCGCCCGACTGGGCGCCGGAGAAGGGCATCGACCTCTACGCGACGCCGCACAACGAGACGTCGACCGGCGTCGCGCGTCCCGTCAAGCGGCCGGTCGGCGGCGACGCCGGCGCGCTGCACGTCGTCGATGCGACCTCCGGCGCCGGCGGCCTGCCCGTCGACATCAGCGAGACCGACGTCTACTACTTCGCGCCGCAGAAGAGCTTCGCCTCCGACGGCGGTCTGTGGCTCGCGGTGATGAGCCCCGCCGCGATCGAGCGCGTAGCGGAGCTGCAGGAGCGGTGGATCCCGCCGTTCCTCGACCTGCAGACGGCGATCGACAACAGCCGACTAGACCAGACCTACAACACGCCGGCCATCGCCACCCTGCTCATGCTCGCCGACCAGCTCGACTGGATGAACGGCCAGGGCGGCCTGCCGTGGTGCGTCGCCCGCACCGCCGACAGCGCGCAGCGCATGTACACGTGGGCCGAGAAGACGTCGTACACGACGCCCTTCGTGAAGGACGAGTCGCTGCGATCGCAGGTCGTGGCCACGATCGACTTCGAGGGCGTCGACGCCGACGAGGTGGACAAGACACTGCGCGCAAACGGCGTCGTGGACGTGCACGCCTACCGCAAGCTCGGGCGCAACCAGCTGCGGATCGCGATGTTCCCGGCCGTCGAGCCGGCCGACGTCGAGGCGCTGACCGCCTGCATCGACCACGTCGTGGACGCGCTCTCCTGAGCTCGCCCGCCGAGCCACAGCTTCCGCAGGCTTGGGTCCCGCGGGTCGTTTTCGCCGCCCTCGCGGTCGTGCTCTCGGCCTGCCTGTCACCCGTGGTCTACCGCTTCGGCAGCAGGCCGACCTGGGTGCAGGTTCTCGTCGTGCTGATCTCGCTTCCGGTCGTGCTGGTCATCCTCGCCTGCCTGTCGGCAGCGCTGAAGCCCGGGTCGCTCGGCGCTCTGAGCCGGAGGTTGCGCCGCCGATAGCGGACCTATCTGCCAGGCTTGGGCCATGACGAGCGCCTTCGACCTGCTGGCGGCGATCGACGTCGTCGACCCGTACCCGCTGTGGCAGAGCCTGCTGGACGCGCCGCCGCAGATCGCCGAGGACGGGTCGTTCGCGCTCGTCACCCGGCATGCGGACTGCGCGGAGCTGCTGCGGCACCCGGACATGAGCTCCGACGCCCGGAACTCCACGCACTTTCGGGCGACGATGACCGAGGAGGAGCTCAAGCGCATCGAGAAGCGCGAGGTGTTCCTGTTCCGCGACCCGCCGGTGCACACCCGGTTGCGCCGGCTGGTGTCGAAGGCGTTCACGCCTCGGCAGGTCCAGCAGCTGCAGCCGTTCATCGAGGAGCGCACCCGCGAGCTGCTGGACGCCGCGGCGGAACGCGGCCGGCTGGAGCTGGTTGCCGACCTCGCGTACCCGCTGCCGGTCGCGGTCATCAGCGAGCTGCTCGGGGTGCCGCACGAGGATCACGCGACGTTCGCCGGCTGGTCGGCCGTGCTCGCCAAGAGCCTCGACCGCCTCATGACCGCAGCGACGCCGGAGGAGCTCGAGGAGAACCGGATCGCCAGCGACGAGTTCCGGGCGTACTTCGAGCAGCTCGCCGAGCAGCGCCGGCACGACCCGCGAGACGACTTGCTCACCGCGCTCGTGCAGGCCGAGGAGGCGGGCGACCGGCTCACGATGGACGACCTGACGAGCACCGCGCTGCTGCTGCTCGTGGCTGGCCACGAGACGACGGTCAACCTGATCGGCAACGGCATGCTGGCGCTTCTGCGGGTGCCCGGTCTGCTCGAGCGAGTGCGCGACAAGCCGCAGCTCGCCGAGGGCATGGTGGAGGAGGTGCTCCGGCTCGACCCACCCGTGCAGATGACGATGCGTACGGCCCTGAAGGACATCGAGGTCCCGGGCGGGACGCTGCGCAAAGGCGGGTCCGCCGTCCTGCTCATCGCTGCGGCCAACCGCGACGACAGGGAGTACGACGACGTACTGACGTTCGAGCCTGGGCGTGACGACTCGAGCCATCTGTCGTTCAGCGGCGGCATCCACTACTGCCTCGGCGCCCCCCTGGCCCGCCTCGAAGGCCGGATCGTCTTCGCGGAGCTGGCCCGGCGGCTGGTCAACCCCCGGCTGGGCGAGCTGACCTACCGTGACAACCGCGTGCTGCGCGGGCCGGCGGTGCTCGAGGTCGGTTTCGACGCGCTGCTGCCCTGACATACGGTCGGGGCATGGACTACACCCACCTCGGCCGCACCGGCCTGCGCGTCTCCCGCCTCTGCCTCGGCACCATGAACTTCGGTCCCCAGACGACAGAGCCGGACTCGCACGCGATTCTCGACCAGGCGCTCGACGCCGGCATCAACTTCACGGACACCGCCAACGTCTACGGCTGGAAGACCGGCGAGGGCGTCACCGAGCAGATCGTCGGCAGGTGGTTCGCGCAAGGCGGTGGCCGTCGCGAGAAGACGGTGCTCGCCACCAAGCTGTACGGCGGGATGGGCGACTGGCCGAACCAGACCTTCCTGTCCGCGCTGTCGATCCGGCAGCAGTGCGACGCCTCGCTCAAGCGGCTGCAGACCGACTACATCGACCTGTACCAGATGCATCACATCGACCGGGACGCTCCCTGGGAGGAGCTCTGGGAGGCGTTCGACATCCTCAAGCAGCAGGGCAAGATCCTGTACGTCGGGTCGTCGAACTTCCCCGCGTGGGGCATCGTGCAAGGCAATGAGCGGGCCCGCCAGCGGCACTCGCTCGGGCTCGTCAGCGAGCAGAGCTACTACAACCTCATGAAGCGGACGGTGGAGCTCGAGGTCGTGCCGGCCTGTGAGCAGTACGGCGTCGGCCTGATCGCCTGGTCCCCGCTGAACCGAGGGCTGCTCGGCGGCATCCTGCGCAAGCAGAAGGAGGGCCGGTCCGCCGACGAGAACACCCAGCGCAACCTCGAGCAGAACCGTCCCGCCATCGAGGCCTACGAGGCGTTCTGCGACGAGCTCGGCCACGCGCCTGCAGACGTCGGCCTGGCCTGGCTGCTCGCGCAGAAGGCGGTCACCGCACCCATCGTCGGCCCGCGCACCGCGGAGCAGCTGACGAGCGCGATCCGTGCACTCGACGTGACCCTCGGCGACACCGAGCTCAAGCGGCTCGACGAGATCTTCCCCGGCCCGGGCGGCCCGGCTCCGGAGGCCTACGCCTGGTAAAGGGGGAACCGCTCCAGCACCGTGTGCGTCGCCGTCCTGCCGAGCACGCTGTGCACCAGCTCCAGCTGCGACACCCGCCAGGCAGGACCGTCGTACGACGAAAGCGCGCGCGGGTCGACCCGCCCGACGGTGAGGTGCGGCCGGAACGGATGGGGCTCCAACGGCAGGCCGGTGGCGCGGCAGGCGTCGTGGGCGTGCTCGGCGAGCGAGCGCAGGTGGGCGACGTCCCCGCCGACGCCGACCCACGTCGCGCGGCGCCCGAACCTGCCACCGCCGACCAGCCGCAGCGAGAACGGCTCATGCGCTGCGCCCGCGGCCCGCAGGCCGTCGTACAAGGGCTCGGCGGCGGTGACGTCGCCGAGGAACGCGAGCGTCACGTGCCACTGCTCGGGGTGGCCGGTACGGGCCGACGCTAGGTGCTCGCGCAGGTGCGTGACAGCCTGCTGCGAGGGCCGGACCTGCACGAAGAGCCGCACGTCCGCAGGCTAGAGGGGGCAGGGTGGCGGGTGACGAGGTGATCCGGCGCAACGAGACGCCGGCGGAGCGCGCGGATCGCAACTTCAACGACATCCTGCAGGAGCTGCGGGTCACCCAGACCGGCGTCCAGGTCCTGTTCTCCTTGCTGCTGACCGTGCCGTTCACGCAGCGGTTCGAGAAGGTCAGCGACTTCCAGAGGGACGTCTACTTCGTCGCCCTGCTCCTGGCCGCCGCCACGACCATCCTGCTGGTCGCTCCTGTCAGCGTGCACCGGCTGCTTTTCCACACCGGCGAGAAGCCGTGGGTCGTGAAGGTGTCGAGCCGACTGGCGCTCGCCGGGCTGGTGCTGCTCTCCCTCACCCTCACCACGGTGCTGCTGTTCGTCAGCGACGTGCTCTTCGATGAGACCGTCGCGGTGGTCACCGCGACGGTCTTCGCCGGCGCAACCGTCACGCTGTGGTTCGTCCCACCGCTGCTCCGCCTGCGATCCGCGTCGGAGCGCATGGCTGATCAGCAGCAGGCACCGACACCGTGACCCGGCGAAGGTAGAAGCCGGCAGCAACCGCCGCGAGAGCACTGACGACACCGCCGATGAGCAGGCTCGACCGTGGGCCCAGGACCTCCGCGACCGCCCCGATCAGCGGCGCACCGAACGGCGTGCCACCCAGGAACACCAGCACGTAGAGCGACATCACCCGACCCCGCATGTGTGGCGCCGAGGCCAGCTGGATCGTCGCGTTCGCCGCCGTCGTGAAGGTCAGCACCGCTGCCCCGGTGGGCACGAGCAGAAGAGCCATCACCGTGTACGTCGGGGCCAGTCCGGTCAGCACCTCGCAGATGCCGAAGGCCAGCGCTGAGCCGAACAGGATGCGCGCACTCGGTGGCGTCGACCGACGCGCACTTGCCAGGGCACCCAGCAGTGAGCCCGTCGCGAGCATGGCCGAGAGTGCGCCGTACGAGCCGGCACCGAGGTGGAACGTCTGCTTGGCGATGAGAGCCAGGGTGATCTGGAAGTTGAGCCCGAAGGTGCCGATGACGGCGATCAGGGCTATCGGCACGTAGAGCTGAGGGTCCGAACGGACGTAGGACAGGCCCGCACGGAGCTGGCCCTTGGCGCGGGCAACGCGACGCGCGTCGAACAGCTCGGTACGTCGGATGGCGACCAGACCGACGACGACCGCGACGTAGCTGGCCGCGTTGGCCAGGAAGACGGGTCCGGTGCCGACGCTGCTGATCGCGACGCCCGCCACCGCCGGGCCGAGGATGCGCGAGACGTTGAAGGTCGCACTGTTGAGGCTGACGGCGTTGGGCAGGTCGTCCGGACCCACCATCTCCACGACAAACGCCTGACGCACAGGGGTGTCGATGACGCTCGCCAGCCCGAGCAGGAACGCGAGTGCGTAGACCTGCCAGAGCTGAACGACGCCCGCGACGTCGAGGATGCCGAGCACGAGCGCCAGCACTCCCATGGCGACCTGTGCCCCGATCAGCAGGGCCCGCTTGTCGTAGCGGTCGGCGAGCACACCGCCGTACAGCCCGAACAGCAGCATGGGAAGGAACTGCAGTCCGGTGGTGATGCCTAGTGCGACACCGGAGTTGTGGGACAGCTCGAGGACGAGCCAGTCCTGGGCCACGCGCTGGGCCCATGTGCCCGAGAGCGAGATGACCTGACCGCCGGCGAAGAGCCGGTAGTTGCGGACCCGCAGGGAGCGGAACGTCACGGTGAGTGCCGGGCTCACGAGCTCGCCAGCCGGTCGAGGATGCCGGCGGCGCGCTGGAGCACCTCGAACTCCTCGGCGTCGAGGTCCTGGAGGCGCTGCGCGAGCCACACGTCGCGCCGGCGTCGATCCTCCTTGAGCAGGGCGATGCCGTCGGGGCTGACGGCGAGCTGGACCTGCCGCCCGTCCGTGGGGTGCGCCGTCCGCACCACGAGACCGGCGGCCTCGAGGACGCCCAGCAGTCGGGTCATCGACGGCGGCGAGATCTTCTCGTGCGCCGCGAGCTCGCCAGGGCTGAGCGCACCGTGACGATCGAGCGTCGCCAGCGCGGCGAGCTGCGACAGCGTGAGCATCGTGTCGGCCCGCTGGGCCCGCATCCGGCGGGCCAGCCGCATCACCGACAGGCGCAGGGTGCTCGCGAGAGCGGTCTGCGTCGCGGAAGGCATATCGTTAGCCTAACTCATTATCTCTGCTAACGAAACCGCTCCTGTTCCTGCGTCAGAAGACGGGTGCGGGTCCGCCGCGTGCGCCTTCTGACGCGGTCGGGTTGGCGGATGCGCGGTTGAGGGGGCGGATAGCCTCGACGCATGTCCCGCGAGCGCCGACCCGATCCGCCGCCGCTCGAGACCAATGACGTCGCCATCGTCGCGGGCGGCACAGTCGTCTGGGCGGTCGCGTGCGTGGCGCTGGTCGTCGCGCGGCTGGCCGGGGCCGACGTACGCACCTGGTGGATCGCCATGTGCGCGTCGGGCGCGGCACTCGGAGTGGTCGGGGTCCGCTATTGCGCACGTCGTCGCGATGCGATCGCCCGGGACGCGGGGGCCGCCAGCCCCGGTTGAGTGCCAGGCAGCCGCATGCGACGCTGCCAGGGACTACTGCCGGAGGTTGCCGTGCCCGAGCTCACCCCTGTCCAGAGCGAGGTCCTGCGGGCGCTCGTCGACACCGCCGTTCCGGCGCTCGACGTCCCGGACGACCCGCACGGGTTCTGGTCGACGCCGGGCAGTGCGGTCGGGGCGCACGACTTCGTCGAGCTCTTCCTGGGGACTGTGCTGACCGAGGCCAACTTCCTGGGCATCCAGCAGCTGCTCGACGGGATGGCACTGCTCGGCATGCAGCACCAGAAGCGGGCGGCCCGCGAGGCGATCCTGGCGAGCGCGTCGGCCCTGGCGCCCGAGGCGCTCGTCGCCGTGCAGACCCTGCGGGGCGCGGCCTGCTTGTTCGCCAACGCGATCCCGGACGCGTCGGGCAGGAACCCGTTCTGGGCGCAGTACGGCTATCCGGGGCCGCAGCTGACGCCGCCGACGGACGAGCCGCACATCACGCCGTACGTGCCCACGGACGGCGAGGTGCTCGAGACCGACGTCGTGATCATCGGCTCCGGCGCCGGCGGCGGCACTATCGCGGGTGTCGTCTCGGCCGCGGGCAAGGGCGTCGTCGTGCTCGAAGTCGGTGGGGCCTCGAGCGAGCGCGACTACGACCAGCTCGAGCTCACCGCCGGCATGGCCATGATGTACAAGAACGGCGTCGCCCTGACGGCCGACAGCAACGTCGGACTGCTCGCGGGGCAGACCCTCGGTGGCGGCACGACGATCAACTGGCAGAACTGCGTGCGGCCGGCGCCCGCCGTACTGAACGAGTGGGCCGGCGAGCACGGGCTTACCGACGTCGCGACGGACTTCGAGCGGCACATCGACGCGGTGTGGACGCGCATGGGCGCAAATGAGGAGTGCTCGCACCTCAACGGGGCGCATCAGCGCATGGTCGAGGGGGCCAAGGCGCTCGGCTGGTCGTGGGAGACCGCCGCGCTGAACGTCGACCCCGCCAAGCACAACCCGGACCTCGCCGGCTTCACGCAGTTCGGTGACGTGACGGGCGCGAAGAACGGGACGCTGACGACGTACCTACGGGACGCGTACAACGCGGGCGCGCGCATGCTGTGCCACACGAAGGCACTGCGGGTGCTGCACGAGGGCGGCCGGGCAACCGGTGTCGAGGCGGTCTACACCGACCCCGCGACGCAGACGACCAGGACCGTCACCGTCCACGCAAAGCACGTCGTCGTCGCCGGCGGCGCTTTGGAGACGCCGGCCGTGCTGCTGCGGTCCGGGATCGGCGGGCCGGCTGCCGGCAAGCACCTGCGACTGCACCCGTCGAGCGGCATGTTCGGGGTGTACGAGGAGGACCAGCGCGCGTGGTGGGGGCCGCCGCAGGCCGCCGTGATGGACCAGTTCCGCGACCTCGGCGACGGCTACGGGCTGCTCGTCGAGGGCTCCCACTACTACCCCGGGGTGTTCGCCTTCCAGCTCGCGCTGACGAACGGCAAGGCGCACAAGGAGCTGATGAGCAAGTTCGCGCGGATGTGCGACCTGCTGTTCATCACGCGCGACCACGGCGGCGGCGAGGTCACGCTCGACGAGCAGGGCGAGGCCCTGCACCACTACTCGCTCGACGACCCGCGCGATCAGGAGCAGGTCCGCACGGGGTTGCGGGTGCTGGCCGAGCTGCACCTCGCGGCAGGTGCCCAGGAGCTGTGGCTGAACACGCCCTTCGCGCCGGGGTTCATGCGTGGCGGCGACCTCGAGGCCTGGCTGGCGACGCTCTACGCGATGCCGTTCGGCGCCGGGGGGATCGCGCTGGGCAGCGCGCACCAGATGGGATCGGCGCGGATGGGGACCGACCCGGCGACCTCCGTCGCCGACCCGACCGGCGAGCTGCACGACGTGAAGAGCGTGTGGATCGGCGACACCAGCGCCTTCCCCACGCCGTCCGGCGCCAACCCGATGCTGACCTGCATGGCCCTCGCGCACCGCACGGCCGAGCACATCCTGAGGAGCACCCCGTGACGAGCACCCGCGACCGGATCTACGTCGACGGCGGGTGGGTCGCCTCCACCGGCACGGGGACGCTGCCTGTCACGAACCCCTTCACCGAGGAGGTCATCGGCACGGTCCCAGAGGGGACGGCTGAGGACGTCGACCGCGCGGCGCAGGCAGCGGGACGTGGCTTCGAGGAGTGGTCGCAGACCTCGCTGTCGGACCGCGTGAAGGCGTGCACCCACATCGCGGAGGGCCTGCAAGCCCGGCAGCAGGAGATCGCGCTGTCAGCAGCCACCGAGATGGGTGCGCCGTGGCAGATCGCCGTGATGGTGCAGGCCGGGCTGCCGCTCATCTCTTTCGCGTCGATGGAGGACCTCGTCCACGACGTCGAGTGGGAGCGGCAGTCAGGCAACTCGCTGGTCGTGCGTCAGCCGGTCGGTGTGGTCGGCGCCATCACGCCGTGGAACTACCCACTGCACCAGATCGCCGCGAAGGTCGCGCCCGCGCTCGTCGCCGGCTGCTCGGTCGTCGTCAAGCCGTCGGAGCTGGTTCCCGGCGTCGCGTACATCCTGGCCGAGGTCATCGACTCCGTCGGTCTTCCACCGGGCGTCTTCAACCTGGTGCCGGGCGTCGGACCGGTCGTCGGTGAGGCCATCGCGTCGCACCCCCTCGTCGACATGGTGTCCTTCACCGGATCGACGCGCGCCGGTCGCAGAGTGGCAGAGCTTGCCGCGGCCGGACCGAAGCGCACGTCGCTGGAGCTCGGCGGCAAGTCGGCGTCGATCCTGCTCGACGACCTGTCGGGCGAGACGCTGGCCAACGCGATCGTCGGGTCGCTGACGGGCTGCCTGATCAACTCGGGTCAGACGTGCTCGGCGCTGACGAGGCTGCTGGTGCCGAGGGCTGTGCTGGACGAGGTGGTCGGCAACCTCGAGGTGTTCGCGCAGTTCGCGACGATGGGCGATCCGCTCGACCCGGCGACCCAGCAGGGCCCGCTGGTGTCGAAGCTCCAGCAGGAGCGCGTGCGCGGTTACATCACGGCCGCCATCGCCGAGGGAGCGACCCTGGTCGCGGGCGGTCCGGAGCAGCCGGACCACCTGCCACGCGGCTTCTTCGTCACGCCGACGGTCCTCGTCGCGAGCGCCGGGTCGGTCATCGAGCAGGAAGAGGTCTTCGGACCCGTCCTCACCGTCGTGCCGTACGACGGCGGCGACGAGGCGGCGATTCGGATCGCCAACGGGACGCCGTACGGGCTGTCAGGTGCGGTCTGGGGTGCCGACCGCGACCGCGCACTGCAGGTCGCCCGTCGGCTACGCACCGGGCAGGTCGGCGTGAACGGCGGGGCCTTCAACCCGACGGCGCCGTTCGGCGGGTTCGGTCAGTCCGGCTACGGCCGCGAGCTGGGCCCGCTCGGCATCGAGGAGTTCACGGCGATCACGTCGATCCAGCTGTGACCCGCGGCTGAACGACCAGCAGCGCGACGTCGTCCTCCTGCGGTCCGGGCAGCATGCCGCGCAGGACACGGTCGCACACGGCGTCCGCTCCCCCCGCCAGGCCCGACACGACGTCGACGAGTCTCTGTACGCCGACATCGAGGTCTTCGCCTCGTCGCTCCACGAGTCCGTCGGTGTAGAGCAGCAGGGTGCTGTGGTCAGGTAGCGCGGCCTTGTGATCGTGCCGGGGGGTGTAGCCGTCCAGACCGAGCAGCAGGTCCTCCTCGGCGACGAGGGCATGCACTGAGCCATCGGCCAACCGGAGCAGCGGTGGGACGTGTCCCGCACTCGACCACAGCATCCGCCGGCCACCCGCCATGTCTTGGGGCTCGAGCCGCACGACGACCGCCGTGGCCAGGGCGTCGAGCCCGAGGGCGAGGGCGGCCCGGTCCAGTCGGCTGAGGAGCACGGCGGGCGGGTCGTCGCTGTCGAAGGCGAGGCCGCGCAGCAGGTTGCGCAGCTGCGCCATCGCCGCGGCCGCGTTGCGATCGTGCCCCGCGACATCGCCGACGGCGAGGACCGTCGCCCCGCTGCTGCACTCGAAGGCGTCGAACCAGTCGCCGCCCACGTGCGCCTCGTGAACGGCCGGCAGGTAGCGACAACCGATGTCGAGGTCCCGGCGCGTCGCGGGCTGCGTGAGCAGGCTCCGCTGCAGCGCTTCCGAGAGGCGTTGCCCCCGGACGGCGGTCTCCTCACGTCCTTTCGTCAACCGGATGCGCTCCAGCGCCTGCGCGCACTGCGCGGCGAAGGCATCGAGAACCGTGAGGTCGTCGTCGGAGAAGTCCCGCTCCTCTGCCCACGACGCGGCGAGCGAGCCGAGCAGCCTGTTCCCCACCCACAACGGCGTGAAGACCCATGCGTGCCGATGGGAGGAGTCGTAGAGCGGGCCCATCGCCGGCGTGAACGCGAGCCCCGCCGCCCGCGTAGGCAGCACAAGACGCTTCCCCGTGCGTGCGACGTACGCCGCCGGCAACGGGTCGTCGAGGGGCAGCTCGCGGTAGGCGCTCTGGACCTGCGGGCCCAGCCGATCGCTCACCGCGGCGGCGAAGCGGTCGTCGTCGCGCACCACGACCGCGCCGCCATCGGCACCGAGCACCGGCAGCCCTCGGTTGACGACGATCTCCGTCAGGTCCTCGATCTCCTCGGCGCGGAGCAGCTCGAGAGCGACGGACGCCAGTCGCTGCAGCCGCTGCTCGACCCGCCGCTCCGACTCACGCACGGCCTGGAGGTCATCGCGGGCGGCCCGCTCCGCGTCGGAGGCCGCGAGCAAGGAGAGCTGGGCGGACGCGGAACGGGCGAACACCCCGAGCAGAGTCAGCTCCGCATGTGTCCAGGACCTGGTGCACACGTCGAACACGGTGAAGGCGCCGGCCACACTTCCGTCCGACGTGACGAGAGGCCAGGTGATCCACGAACGCACACCGCTGCCGTCCGCCTTTCGGCGGAGCTCGTCCCACTGCCCGTCCTCGACGACGAGCGGTGCCAGCGACTGGCTCATGTGCCGACGGACGCCCGCCTCGAGCTCCGTCGTCCACCGCTGTCCGCAACGCGCCCGACCGCCGGTCGACATCGTCAGCGTCTCGTCGTCCTGAACGAGGGTCATCATCGCCAAAGGCACGGACAGCAGACTCGCCGACAGTGCCGTCAGACCGTCCCAGAACTCCCGCGTCGCGTCGTCGAGGAGTCCTGTCGTGCGGAGCACCTCCAGGCGCGCGGTGCCCATGCCGGAGTGCAGTCGCTCACGCTGTCGGGGCATGGGGCGTCCGGGAGCCGACGCGTCCAGATCGACGATGCGCGGCGACACGGGCAACGAGGTCATCGAGGCGGTCCTGGGACACAGGGCCCTGAGATTTGGGCGGACGCGGTGCGCGCGTCGGACGCGACCTCGCGGCGGCGATCCGATCCCCAATCCGGCTGCTGCTCAGCAGTGTGAGTCTACGCCGAATCGAGGCCGTTCGGGGGTGATGCGATCAGTGCGCGTGCGACCTCGAGCGTGCTCGTCCCGTCGAGGTCCGCCAGTCGAGCCAGCTCAAGGCGGGCCTCGTCGGGGAGCAGCCCCCTGTCCAGAAGCATGCCGATCGCCCGATCGATGACGGTCTGGTCGTCCAGCCACCCCGCGATGGCGGCCCGCTCCTCGGCCAGGTCGGGAGCTTCCAGATGCGCGTCCACCGTGACCTGCCGCGCGGTCATGTCCAGCAGCGCCAGCAGCGAGGGCGCAGTGTCGGCGAAAGCGTGCGCTGCTCCGGCGTAGATGCGGAGCTCGGCTCCACCCTCCGATGCCGGCGCGGTGGGCGGTCGAGGGAGACGGACGGACAGGGACGCGAGAACGGGCTTGATGTGCCACCGGGGTCGGAGTGCGGACAGGGTCACCGGCGGCGCGAGACCGCGGATCACCAGGGAGACGCCGATGCACGTCGGGATCGCCAGCAGCGCGAGCTCGAGCAGACGCGCGAGCTCGACCACCACGTCGCCGGGGCGGCCCGAGGCGGCGGCGAAGGCCCGCAGCTCGGCATCATGCGCTGACTCGTCGCGGTGCACCGGGCTCCCGCCCTTGCTGTGCCCGGATGTTGCGCCGCCAGGGGGTCGACCCGCAGGAGCGGGCGGGCCTCTTGATGCTGACCACGGTGTGCACCGGGCGACTTCCTGCCCGGCTGGTGACGTGCCTTTCGCTCATATGGTACGCCTGGGCGCGACGGGCGCCGTCAGCCGTCGGGCAGCGCGTCGGTACCTGGGGAGGGTTGCGCGTGGCGCGCCCGAGCGCGGCCGATCGCCTCCGCCACGACCTCGTGTGCGACGTCGACCAGCTTCACGGAGCGGGACTGGCTCATCGTTCGCAGCGACTCGAACGCCTCATGGACCGTTCCGCCGGATCGGCTCATGAGGACGCCGATCGCATGGTCGATCTCTGCGCGACTCGTCATCGCTTCTTGCAGCTGCCCGACCAGGCGCTCGGCCTGCGCCAGCATCTGCGCGTTGAAGACGCTCACGGCGGCGTGCGGGGCGAACAGCTCCCCCATGCGCACGGCGCTCTCCCCGAAGACGTCCTTGCCGTGGGCGTACACGTTCAGCGCGCCGACGACGCGATCAGGCAACAGGAGCGGAAGAGACAGCGCGCTGTGCACTCCGAGCCGGCCGACGCGCGGGCCGAAGCGCGGCCACTGCGGCTCGCCGCCGAGGTTGCCCGAGGTGAACGTGCGACGCTCGGCCACCGCGCTGACGCACGGCCCCTCCTGAAGCCCGTACTGCACATCGTCGACCCCACGGACGAAGTCGGCGGTAGCGACCACCGTCTGCGGGCGGTCCGACTCGAGCAACGTGAGTCCGGCACCGTCGGCACCAGGGATCGCCTGCACGGCGAACTCCGCGACCCGCACCAGCGTGTCTTCCAGCGCCCGGTGGCTGCTGAGCAGCCCGGCCAGGCCGACCAGACTGGCCGCCAGTTCGTCCTCGTCGTCCATGTGGACGCCACCCTTCGCCACCAGCCGCAGGGGGCGAGTTCCTCGCTTCGGCTACCGCGTCCCCAACGGTAGTCCCGCATACGGCCGTCAGCAAGATCGTCTTGTGTCGTCTGACCGCGGCGCGGTGATCCAGACAGGTGATGCGGCAGCCGATCCTGATGCCGTAGCATTGGCCCCGCTGGGTCACAGCTGGCCGGACCTGACGCGCTGCGCGAGCCGCGTGTCGACGAGCAGATGCTCGATCACCGGTATATCGGGCGAAGGACTCGCTGCGAGCCGCCCCGTGACCACGACGCTCCGACCCTCCCCTGCTGTCTCCACCGTCGTGGGGATCGCCATCACCATCGAGCCCGCCATCGAAAGCGTCGGCGATCTCCGGATCCACCTGACCGGCGAGCTCGACGCCTGGAGCGGGCCCACGCTCAAGCACGCGCTCACCGGACTGCGGCCACCCGCGGGCGCGACAGGGCATCGCCGCAGCCGGGTCGTGCTCGACCTGCACGAGCTCAGCTTCCTGGATGTCAGCGGTCTGTCCGCGCTCGACGAGAGCCGCAGCGCTCTTCTTGCCGCCGGGTGGATCGTCACCGCAGGACCCGCGCAACCTCACGTGTGCCGACTGCTCCGCTATGCGGCGCGCTGCGGCTGGCTCGCCGACGGGCCACTCGTGGCAGAGGCATCGGCGGCGTCCCACCTGCACGTCACCCCGACGCCAGCCGGGCAGAGACGCCGTCCCCACTCCATCACCTCGGTGCATCAGTGCTGACGGCACGGAGGGCGGGAGACGCCACGGCCGATGACGCGTTCGGCCACGAGGTCGTGCACTGCCAGGACTGCAACCGTTCGCAGCAGATACCGCCCGGGGCGGACGAAGACGAGCTCGTCCTACTCGTTCGGCGCTTCCTCGCGACCCACGACGGGTGCTGCTTCACGGTCACGCTTGATGTGCCGCATGAGGCGACTCTGTAGTCCTCACGCACGAGGGCCGGTTGCCCCGGGCGGTAAGGCGGCCACACAGTAGACCGGTGACCTCTGAGCACTCGGGCCGTCGTGCCCCCCGTGAGCTGGTCGACGCGGAGTGCTCCCGCCGCGGTCGCGCCGCGTTCATCGCCGGCTGCCGGCGGCTGGTGGCTGGCGACTACAACGACACGTCGCTCATCGTTGCCCTCGCACCGGAGGGTTCCGCGAAGTACTTCGACGGCCAGCCCCACGACGACGAGTACTGGTTCCGGGTGTGGGGCATACGCGGCCTGCTGTGGGCGTGGGACGACAGCGCGACGGATGCCGTAGTCACGGGAGCAGCGGACGAGACGTGGCGGGTGCGCGAGATGGCCGCCAAGGTCGTCGCACGCCACCTCGTCGGCGATGCGCTGCCGCTCATGGTGGGGCTGCGCAACGACCCGGTGCCTCGCGTCCGCGCCGCCGCCGAGCGTGCTGTGCGCTTGCTGTCGGACGCAGGCACCTGACCCGGCGCCTGTCAGTTCAGCTGTGGCCGAGGGGCTCGGCGGGGTCTGCGTCGTCGACCGTTCCCGGCGAGTGACCCTCGAAAGGGGCGTTCGCGATCAGCTCGAGCTCGTCGTGCTCCACCGCCATGCCGGTCCACGTCGCCGAGGCGGCATCGGCCACCACCTCGCTGTGCGCGCCGCAGCCGTGGTCGAGCGACACCACCTTCGCGTCATCGGGGGCGTAGACGTTGGCGCAGACCCCGAACAGCTGACGCATCGAACCGGCGAGCGGCACCAGAAACCCGCAGTCGAAACAGCGCGCGGGCGCGGCCTTCGCGATCGGGCTGGCCGGGCCGCGATCCCCGTCGTACCACCGCTCGGCTGCGTCGGCTCGACCGTCGAGCGACAGCACCCGGACGCGGCCGAGGCCGAGCTCCCAGTGCAGGTCGGACCAGTCGTCGAACGCATCGGGATCGGCGTAGGCCGGGACGAGCCTCAGGTCGTCCGGCTTCGGCGGCAGCAGGTCGCCCGGACTCAGATCGCCAGGCTGGACCCGCTCCGACCACGGCACCCACTCCGGCGACACCAACGCGCCACTGCCCGGCAGCAGGACGATCTCGTCGACGGTCACCTCGTCGGTGCCGTCGGCGCGCGCGACCGTGACGGCCCAGCGCCAGCCGCGGTAGGCCTTCTCCGTCGTCGCGAACGAGTGCGTGACGACCCGGGCGTCATCGACTTCGACACCGAGGTGGTCGCCGACGGCGGGGCCGGCGACCTCGACGGCGGCGGCACGAGCCACGTCGACCGCAGCGACGCAGACGTCGTCGGCCACGGGCTCGGCAGCTGCTTCGCTGGTGGGCGTCGCGGTGGTGGACACGGGATCGTTCTCCTGTGGCGTCTCGGTGGTCGGCTCACGGCCGTCTGTCGCGGTGGCAGTCTCGTCTCGGGTCGCGCCGAGCGCGCCGGAGAGAACGTCACGCAGCCTGCGCCGTACGCCGGGCACGGCTAGCCCTCGAGCTCGGTGGCGATGGCCCGCATGATCGTGGCGACCGTCTTTCCGGTCTCACGGTCGGGGTGCTTGCCGCGTCGCAGCCCGGGCTGGACCCGCCCTTCGAGCAGCTTGATCATGTCCTCGACCATGCTCTGCAGCTCGTCCGGGGATCGTCGGGCAGCGGCAAGGCCGGCAGGCTCTTCGAGGACGCGGACCGACAGGGCCTGCTCGCCCTTCTTCCCAGCGGCGACGCCGAACTCGAGCCGGGTCCCTGCCTTCAGCTCATCGACGCCCTCGGGCAGCGCCGACGACGGCACGAAGACGTCGCCGCCGTCGTCACGGGACACGAAGCCAAAGCCCTTGTCCTTGTCGTAGAACTTCACCTTGCCGGTGGGCACCGCAGACCTCGCTCGTTGAGTGGTACCCCCCAGGCTAGCCGCCTGACGACCTCATGGCGCGCCCGCGGGCGGAGCCAGGGCATCGTTCAGCGAACCGGTCCGATACACCGCCGTCGTCACCGAGGAGAACCCCTCGGCCCGTACGACGTCGAGCCCGCTCTGCCCGCAGGCCTCGAGCGCCAGCGGATCGAGCTCGATGCGCGCCGCATCGTCGCCGAGGTCCCGGACCCGAAGATCGGTCACCACGCCACCGAGCAGAAGCCGCAGGGCTGTCTCGGCACGGTCGACGCGCGTCAGCCTCGACGACGTCACTGGAACGCCGTACGCGATCCGACTGGCAAGGCAGGCGAGCGCCGGTTTGTCGGCGGTTGCCAGGCCCCAACGACGTGAGGCCGCACGGATCTGGCTCTTCGTGAGACCTGCGTCGAGAAGCGGTGTCACCGCCCCTCGGTCCGCGGCCGCCGCGATCCCCGGCCGGAAGCCCGCGACGGCGTCGTCGGCGTTGGTGCCCGTGGCGACGTGCGACAACCCGAGCGAGTCCGCCAGCGGGCGCAGTGTGTCGAGCAGCGTCGCCTTGCAGTGGAAGCAGCGGTCACCGGCGTTCGCGACGTAGCCGTCGCGCGACAGCTCGTCGGTGCCAGGTGTGAGATGCCGTACGCCGAGCGACGCGGCGAACGCCGCCGCCGCCGGCAGCTCGGCCTGCGCCAACGACGGACTCACCGCCGTAGCGGCGATGACGGCGTCGGGTCCGAGTGCGCGCGCAGCCGCGGCCAGCAGGAACGCCGAGTCCGCGCCACCGGAGAACGCGACGAGCAGACTCCCGAGCTCCTCGAGCATCCCCCGAAGCGCAGCCAGCCGCACGTCGAGAAGGTGGTCGTCGTACCAGGACGCAAACGCGGTGAGGTCATCCAGAAGCAGGTCGGCGTCCGCGGGAGTGGTCGCGCCGGTGCGCACCCCGAGGCTGTAGGCACCGGCGACCCGGGCCCCGAGGACGTCGTGCGGGTGGTCGCCGACGTAGACCGTCGCCCCCTCGTCGCGCAGCGCTTCGCCCTTGCCCTCGCTCCACAGCCAGCCATGGATGGCATCGACCTCGATGCCGACGGCGTCGAGGCTGACCGCGGCCAGCGCAGCCGACTTCGCCGTCACGACCACGACCCGGCCGCCGGAGGAACGCACGGCATGCACGGCGGCGAGAGCACCAGGCAGCGCGATGCAGTCGACGGCACCGGACTCCGCCATCAGCTCGCGGAACCGGTCAGCGGCAGCCGGCACAGCGGCCGCAGGCAACCACTCCGCGAGCTCGGCCTCGAGCGGCGGACCGAGCCGCGACGCGACGACGTCCGCGTCGATCCAGACCCCGAGCTCGTCCGACAACCGCGTGATCGAGCTGCGGACACCCGCGCGGGTGTCGATCAGCGTCATGTCCAGGTCGAACCCGACAGTCAGCTGCACCCCCGCAGCCTAGGCGCGGCGGGCTCGCACCAGGCAGCCGGCGAGCACGAGCAGCAGGACCCCGATGACGGCCGGGACCGTCGACCCGCCGGTGCGCGGCAGCTGCTCGGGAGCAGCAACCACGCCGGGCGCTGTTGCTCCCGCGGCCGACAGGACGTAGACGTGGTGGCCCGACGCGACCGGCAGGGTCAGCGTCGTGCCGGACCGGGTCAGCGCAGTCGGGGTGCCGTCCCTCGTCGCACGGACGTTGGTGGGCGACGGGCCACGCAGGACCACCGTGGAAGCCGCGTCAGCCGTCACGTCGAGCGTCAGCTTCTTCGTCGCCGTGAGCCGCGCACGGTCGAGCTGCACGGTCATCGAACGAAGGTTGGTGACGGTGAGCTTCGCGCTGTTCGTCGGCGCAGCCGTGCCGAACGGTCCCCACTGCTGCGATCGCGCGACGAAGGCCATCGCCGGGATCTCGCCGCCGGTCAGGACACCCGCTGTCGTCTCGAGCGGCAGCACCTTCGCGTCCGTCGTACCGAACGCGGCCGAGACGGCGTCGACCGTCGCGGTGCCCGCCTTCGCGGAGCGCAGGTCCGAGAGCCAGTACGCATGGTTGGCCACCGTTGTCGCCCCCGCGTTGTCCTCGGTTGGGTCGACGACATACGTCACGTGATACGGGTTGTGGTCGACCCGCGCGCTGCCGAGGAACGTCGCGCCCGGGGTGAACTCGTCGTTGGCAGCGAGGGTGAGGTGATCGGCCGTGAGGAACTTGTCCTCCTCGAAGCGGATCCCCGCGGCCGTGTTGTCCTCGACCGCCTGCTCGCTGGTGGCGATGTTGACCAGCTCGTCGCCGGCCGCGTTCCACGCCAGCAGCGGGGTGTTGCGCAGGGAGACCAGCTGGTCGTCGACGCTGCCCGGCTCGCCCACGACCGACCAGCCGCGCGAGAACAGGTCGGGCCATCGCGCGAGCAGGCGGTAGGTGCCGAACCCGCCCATCGAGTAGCCGGTCACCGTCGCCCAGTCGGCGTCGACCTTGTAGTGCCGGGCGACGTCGGCCCAGGTCTCGAACGTGTCCGCCTCGGCGTACCCCTGGTAGAAGCCGTCGGGCCCGCGACCGCCGGGGGTGACGACGAGCGACCCGGCGCCGCGCTCGCCGAGCTGCGACTGGTTCTTGCTGGAGGTGTACTGGTTGTAGTTGGCCGACAGCGAGTGCAGCAGCAGCGTCATGCCGAAGCCCTTCGCAGGCACCGGCTTCTTCGGCACGTACAGCGCGTAGGCCTGCAGCTGGCCGACGAACTGCCCGACGCACTTCGCGCCGGCGTTGAACGAGCCGAGGGTGTAGCAGATCTTCGTCGCGTCCAGGCCCTGGCCGAACGTGTAGCGGCTGGCCAGGATCCGGTTCATCGGACCGGTCTTCGGTACGGCGCTGTCGTCGCGCACGCGGCTCGCGAGCTTGGCGAAGTCGACGTCGACCGAGAACGGCGTGACGTCGCCGAGCGCGAGCTGCTGCGACTGCTTGCGCTCGCGCCACCAGGGTGCGTAGACGACGCCGAGCACGGCGGTGTCGCCCATGGTCGCGCCGGCGTAGGTCGGCGTGGGCTCGTCCACCCGCGGACCGACGTTGACGATGGCGACGCCGCTCGGGAGGCCACCACCAGCCGCGGTTGCGGTCGCATCGCCGGGCAGCGGCTTGAGGTACGTGCCGGCGTCCTTGTCCCACAGCCCGACGCCGACCGAGGTACGGACCTTGTCGGTCTTCGGGTTCCACGCGGCGTGCGGCACGGTGACCGTGATCTGCCGACGGGTCAGGTCGACCTGCGCGGTCGGTGCCGGTGTCAGCGCGGTGCCGGTCACGGCGTCGACGATGTCGGCCGTACTGCCGTGCCACGTGACGAAGAGCTTCGCCGGTGACGAGACACCCGCACCGTGCGGCCAGGCAGCCGACGGGCCGGTGCCGAGCGCGATCGTCGCGGCGCTGCGGGCGGGGTCGAGCAACGTGTTCAGCGTGATCCGGAACGCCGTGGCAGTGGCCAGCGGCTTGACGCGCAGCTCGACGAGGTCGGCGGCGTTGTTCGCGGAGACCTTGTCCTGCGGGTAGGTGTAGGTGCCGCCCGCCGGTGAGTAGAGGTGCCGCCGAGCCCCGATCGGGTCGTTCGTCGCCTTCGGACCGGTCGCGCCGTGGTCGTCGTACAGGAAGTCCTGGTAGACCCACTCACCGTCGCGGTAGCTGTGCGCGCCCGAGATCAGGATGGGGTCGGCCTGCCACGGCCCGGTGTTCTCGAGCTGCGGCGCCGTGGCCGGTGGCGCGTACAGGACAGCGGGACCGGGACGCTGACCCGACGCCACGACGGGTGTTCCCGCGGGCGACGAGACGCCGGCAGCCGCACCCGCGGCGAGCAGGGTCGTGGCAGCGGCCAGTGCGACCGCGGCCCGGGCAGAAGGACGTCGTACGCCGAGCATGTGGTGGCTCCCTTGGGGTCTCTGTCCGTTTCGACGGGGACGACGGTGTCTCCTGCACCTGCTGTGCAGGTTTCGGGGCTTATGGCGCGATATGGTGCCGCCTTCCCCCTGGCAGCCCCCGGCACGTCTGGAGCTTGCGTGCGTCCCCTGCGCCTGGTCGTGCAGCTGGCCTGCGCCGCTGTGCTTGCGGGCATCGTGCTGCCGGCGGCGGCGTCCGAGGGCCCGCTCGACGGCCCCGACGTGGCGCGCTATCAGCACCCCGACGGCGCGCGCATCGACTGGCACCGGGTGGCCGACAGCGGCGCGCGGTTCGCGTTCGTCAAGGCCACGGAAGGCACGACCTACACGAACCCGTACTTCGCCGACGACTACGCCGACGCCCGCGATGCCGGCCTCGCCCGGTCGGCATACCACTACGCACGACCGAAGACCGACCTGAAGACGGCGCGTGACCAGGCGGCCTTCTTCGTGCGCACGGCCGGGGTCGCCGACAAGAAGGGCGACCTGCCGCTCGTGCTCGACATCGAGCAGTCGGGCGGGCTGGCACCGGCGCGCCTCATCGCGTGGACACACGCGTTCGTCGACGAGGCGACGGCGCTGACGAAGCGCCCGGTGATCATCTACACGTACCCGTACTTCTGGCAGCACTACATGGCTGACACGACCGACTTCGCCGAGCTGCCGCTCTGGATCGCGTCGTACCGCAGCGGCGGGCCGAAGGAGCCGCTGCCGGGCGGCTGGACGAGCTGGACCTTCTGGCAGTACACCGCGAGCGGTCGCATCCCGGGGATCCAGGCGGCCGTCGACCGCTCCAGGTTCGCGGGCACCGAGGAGGAGCTCGAGGCGCTCGCCGATCCCACGCCCCCGACGCCCGAGCCCAGCCCGACTGCGCCCTTCCCGGTTCCGCTGCCGACCCTCTCGCCGCTGCGCTGACCCGCTCCGACCTGCTGTCGCTCCAGGAGGCGCGCGCGTCCACCGGCGACTAGCGTGGGCCGGATGTCCAGTGCCGCGATCGACGGGTCGCCGCGCAGCCTTGCCGACGAGCTGCGCGGATGGCCGGACGACCGGCTCGCGCGACTCCTGCAAGCCCGGCCGGACCTCGCTGCGCCGATCCCACCGGACCTCGGTGTGCTCACCGCCCGCGCCGGCGTGCGCCTCTCAGTCCTGCGCGCACTCGAGAACGTCGACGCCTTCACCCTTGCCCTGCTTGAGGGCTTGGTGGTGAGGGAGACGACCACGTCGTACGCCGACCTCGCCGACCTCGTCGGCGGCCACGACATTGCGGCTGCGCTCGACCGGCTTCGGCACCTTGCGCTGGTCTGGGGGGAGGACGACGCGCTTCATGTCGTCGGTGCCGTCCGCGAGGTGCTGGGCAGCCACCCGGCAGGACTGGGCCGTCCGCTGGCCGCCTGCATGGCCCGGCACAGCGACCGCCAGCTCGAGCCGGTGGCGACAGCGGTCGGCGTCGACGGTGTCACCGGGCTCGTCGAGCTCTTCGCCGACCGCAGCCGGTTGCAGCTGCTCCTGGACAAGGCCGGCCGCGAGGAGCGCAAGGTCCTCGAAACCCTGGCCGCGGGGCCGCCGCTCGGGCAGGTGCGCGACGCCCTCCGAGTCGGCCCGGTCGACTCGCCGATCCGTTGGCTGCTGGCACACGGGCTGCTCGTCGCCATCGACAACGGCACGGTCGAGCTGCCACGCGAGGTCGGCCTGCTGGTACGCACCTCACCGCTCGGCGACGTGCGCCCCACGGCGCCAGATCTCGAGACGGCCACACCGAGGGGGTCCGACGGTGCTGCAGCCCATGCCGCCGCGGACGTCGTGGCGAAGACCGAGGGACTGCTGGAGATGTGGTCGGCGGAGCCGCCGGGCGTTCTTCGCGCCGGCGGCCTCGGGGTTCGTGACCTGAAGCGCGCCGCGCAGCGGATCGACGCGTCGGAGCAGACGGCCGCACTGCTCATCGAGGTCGCCGCGGGAGCCGGCCTGGTCGACCAGTCCCCCGACTTCGACCCCCTGTGGCTCCCGACGCCGGCGTACGACGGCTGGGTCGGCATGCCCACAGAGCTGCGCTGGACGGTGCTCGCCCGGGGCTGGCTCGCCCTGCCGCGACTGCCGCGGCTCGTCGGCGAGCGAGGGGACCGCGACAAGGCGGCCGCGCCGCTCGGGCCCGACGTCGACTGGCCGGCCGCACCCGCGGAGCGGCGCAGGGTGCTCGGGGTCCTGCTCGATGCACGGCCCGGGACAGCCGCGACAGCCGACAGCGTGGTGGCGTTGCTGCGCTGGCGGGCACCGCGGCGCGGCGGGCGCCTTCGTGAGTCGTTGCCCAGGTGGACGCTGGAGGAGGCGGAGACGCTCGGACTGACTGGGCGTGGCGCGTTGTCGTCGTACGCCCGAGACCTGCTGACCGGCACCGACCGTGAGGCCGCACGCGCGCTCGGCGCTCTGCTGCCCGACCTTCTCGACCACGTGCTGGTCCAGCCGGACCTGACGGTCGTCGCACCAGGGCCACTCGAGCGTGACCTCGCGCGCGAGCTCGCAGTCGTCGCCGACGTCGAGTCGACCGGTGGCGCAACGGTCTACCGGGTCAGTGAGGCGTCCGTGCGTCGTGCCCTCGATGCCGGGCGTGCGGCCAGCGACCTGCACGAGCTGTTCCGGTCGCGGTCGCGCACCCCGATCCCGCAGTCGCTCACGTACCTCGTCGACGACGTCGCACGACGGCACGGCCGGCTGCGTGTGGGGACCGCTGCGTCGTACCTTCGCTGCGACGACGAGGCGCTGCTCACCGAGGTGCTCGCGGCGAAGAAGGCGTCGGCGCTGAAGCTGCGCCGGCTGGCTCCGACCGTCGTCACCAGCGCCATGCCCGTCGGCGAGGTGCTCGACGTCCTCCGCTCGCTCGGCTACGCCCCCGCCGCTGAAGCCGCCGACGGTGCGCTGCTCGTCGCCGCCGCCGTGCCGCGCCGCACCGCGCTACGACCTCGGCCTCCCCGGCGTACCGAGCACGTGCTGGAGGAGGAGCAGGCCGGCCTCGCGGTGACGGCGCTGCGCGCGGGCGATGTCGCTGCCCGGGCCGCCCGCCGCACGCCCGCAACACCCGCGAGCCGGACCAGCACCGCGGACACCCTGGCCTTCCTGCAGGACGCCGCGCGCGAGCGCCGGCAGGTCTGGATCGGGTACGTCGATGCCCAGGGCCGCGCGACGTCTCGGGTGGTGGAGCCGCGGTCGGTCGAGGGCGGCTTCGTCGCGGCCTACGACTACCTGCGCGGGGAGGACCGCACCTTCGCCGTCCACCGGATCACCGGCGTCGCCCCGGTCGAGGAAGGGGACTGACCCCCGATGTGTTGGAACCAGAGATGACTGACGGACCGCTGATCGTCCAGAGCGACAAGACCCTGCTCCTCGAGGTCGACCACCCCATGGCGCAGGAGTGCCGGATGGCGATCGCCCCGTTCGCCGAGCTCGAGCGCTCCCCCGAGCACGTGCACACCTATCGACTGACACCGCTGGGTCTGTGGAACGCGCGCGCCGCGGGACACGACGCCGAGCAGGTCGTCGACGCACTCGTGAAGTTCAGCCGGTACGCCGTGCCGCACGCGCTGCTCGTCGACGTTGCCGACACGATGGACCGCTACGGCCGGCTCAAGCTGGAGAACGACCCGATCCACGGCCTTGTGCTGCGCACCACCGACCGCGCTGTGCTCGAGGAGGTCGTGCGCAACAAGAAGGTGTCGCCGATGCTCGGCGTGCGCCTCGACCCGGAGACCGTCCTGGCCTTCCCGTCGGAGCGGGGCCGCCTGAAGCAGGCCCTGCTCAAGGTCGGCTGGCCGGCCGAGGACATGGCTGGGTACGTCGACGGCGAGGCGCACGAGATCGCGATGAAGGAGGACGGCTGGCACCTTCGCGACTACCAGCGGCTGGCCGTCGAGGGCTTCTGGCACGGCGGGTCGGGCGTCGTCGTACTGCCGTGTGGTGCGGGCAAGACGATCGTCGGTGCTGCAGCCATGGCGCGTGCGTCCGCGACGACGTTGATCCTCGTCACCAACACCGTGTCAGGTCGGCAGTGGAAGTCCGAGCTGCTCAAGCGCACGACGCTGACGGAGGAGGAGATCGGCGAGTACTCCGGCGAGAAGAAGGAGATCAAGCCGGTCACCATCGCGACGTACCAGATCATGACGACGCGACGGAAGGGCGAGTACACCCATCTCGAGCTGTTCGGTGCGCGCGACTGGGGGCTGGTCGTGTACGACGAGGTGCACCTGCTGCCGGCGCCGGTGTTCCGGATGACGGCTGATCTGCAGACTCGTCGGCGGCTCGGCCTGACCGCGACGCTGGTCCGGGAGGACGGTCGCGAGGGAGACGTCTTCTCGCTGATCGGGCCGAAGCGGTACGACGCCCCGTGGAAGGACATCGAGTCGCAGGGCTGGATCGCGCCCGCCGACTGCACCGAGGTGCGCGTCACGATGACGGAGGCCGAGCGACTGGTTTATGCGACCGCCGAACCCGAGGACAAGTACAAGCTCTGCTCCACCGCTCACACGAAGATCGCCGTCGTGCGCAAGCTCGTCGAGCGGCATGACGACCAGGTGCTCGTGATCGGCGCCTACCTCGACCAGCTCGACGAGCTCGGCGTAGAGCTCGACATGCCGGTGATCCAGGGGTCGACAAAGAACGCCGAGCGCGAGCGGCTCTACGAGGCGTTCCGTCGTAAGGAGATCCCCGGACTCGTCGTCAGCAAGGTCGCGAACTTCTCGATCGACCTGCCGGAGGCGGCGATCGCGATCCAGGTGAGCGGCACGTTCGGGTCACGGCAGGAAGAGGCGCAACGGCTCGGTCGGGTGCTGCGCCCCAAGGAGGACGGCCGGACCGCGCACTTCTACACGGTCGTCAGTCGCGACACCCTCGACCAGGAGTACGCCGCGCACCGGCAGCGCTTCCTGGCCGAGCAGGGCTACGCCTACACGATCGTCGACGCCGACGACGTCCTGTCCGGTTGAGGCCAAGCGTGACCTCAGGCGCACTCCGTTCGGCTTGGCGCTGGATGCGTGACCTGGACGAGCGGGTCGGCCTGCGACCACGCCGCGGTCCGTTCGACTGCGCCTGGTGCGCCAAGGAGAAGCGCCACGACATGTGCACAGGCAAGGCGGTCAGGCCGAACCTGCCCGTGAGCATCGTGACGCTGCACCGGCTCGCGGCCGAAGTTGAAGACTGCGCCTGCCACGTGCGGGGCCACCGCCAGCCGCAGGGCTAATCGCGGTCAGCCGGATCCAGGTTGCCGCGGTTGATCTGCGGCATTTCCGGCACTCACTGGTGAGAGCACCGACCAGCCGGGGGCCGCCATGTTGAGAACCACGCGCGTCACAGCAGCAGTGCTGCTCGCCCTTGCCACGACTGCCTGCACGTCGGGGCAGCTCCCGACCTCCGCGCACCCCGACCCCCTGCCGCCGCGCACCATCGCGCCGAGGCCGGTGAGCCCGACGCCGGAGCCGACGCCGGCGAAGGTGCGGCCGCGCGCGGTTCCGGCCGCCCTGACGTCGTACGGCGACTGCGGCACCATGGTCCGCCAGCTCCGACGGGAGGCGGCGCGGGAAGTCGGCCCCTACGGACTGCCGGGCACGTACGACGGCGGCATGGTCGGCGGCCAGTTCGCAGTGGCCCTCGGCAGCGCCGGGATGGCGGCGGGTGGAAGCACCGGTGGATCCGCTCCCGTTCCGGCGGCAGCCGCTGCTCCTGCCGCTCCCGCCGCGCCCGGCTTCTCCGGGACGAACAACCAGGAGGCCGACGTCGACGAGCCCGACCTCGTCAAGACCGACGGTCGCGTGATGGTCGTCGTACAGCCCTCGACCGGAACCCTCCAGGTTGTCGACGTCGAGAACGCGCGAGTCCGCGCTCGGCTCCCCCTGTCGCTGCCCGGAGGCGCACGTGCACTCCTGATCGGCGACACCGCAGTCGTCCTCGGGCAGGGGTACGGCGAGAAGGGCCCGGTCGCTGTCGCGCACGTCATCGACCTGGGCGACCCGGACCACCCGAGCGTGCTGCGCACCTACCGGGCCGAAGGCTCGCTCGTCGACGCCCGGCTGCTGCGCGGACGGGTGCTGCTCGTCGTTCAGGCCAGTCCTCAGTTCGCGTTCACGCCACCCGTCGACGGGTCGCCCGAGGCAGCAACCGCCGCCCAGGCGGCGAACCGACGCGTGGTCCGGCGTACGAGCACCAGTGCGTGGCTGCCACGCGTCACCGTCACACCAGGGGGCAAGACCTACCGCACCAGCTGCGGCGACGTCCTGCACCCCGGGATCGAATCCGGCGTCTCGACGACGACCGTCATCACCCTCGACCCGGAAACAGCAGCACCGACCAAGCAGCTCACCGTCGTCGGCAGCAGCTCCGTCGTCTACGCGAGCACCTCCGCGCTCTACCTCGCGACGTCGTCGTGGGAGGCGCAGCGCATCCTGGCGAGCGGTGGCCAGCAGGGCGTGTCGACCGACCTGCACGGCTTCGACGTGTCCGCCCCCGACGAGCTGCGCTACCTCGGCACCGGCTCGGTCACGGGAACGCTCACCGACCAGTACGCGATGTCGGAGCACGACGGTGACCTGCGGGTCGCGACGACCATCGGTCCGCTGCTGCCACCTCCCGGCGAGGGCACCCGCGCCGCCCAGCTCTCCGACAACAAGGTCACGATCCTGCGGCCGACGGACGGCGTGCTCCTGCGCGTCGGCGAGATCAAGGGACTCGGACGCGGCGAGCGCATCTACGGCGTCCGCTTCATCGGCGCCATCGGCTACGTCGTCACCTTCCGCCAGACCGACCCGCTGTACGTGCTCGACCTCACCGACCCGACGCGCCCGCGCCTCGATGGGGAGCTGCACGTCACCGGCTACTCGTCCTCGCTGTACCCGCTCGGCGACGGCCGGCTCCTCGGCATCGGGCAGGCCGTGGACACCCACCTGCGGCAGGTCGGGACGCAGGTGTCGGTGTTCGACGTCAGCCGCCGGTCCCGGCCGACGCTGCGATCCAAGGTCGTGGTGAACGGCGCACACAGCTTGGCCGAGTCCGACCACCACAGCCTGCTGTGGTGGTCGCCGTCCCGGTTGCTCGTGGTCCCGGTGAGCGTGTACTCCAGCAGGCCGTTCGAGGGCTCGATCGTGTACGACGTCAGTGCACGCGGCACACTGCGCGAGGTGGGACGGGTCCGGCCGCCTTCCAGTGGAGACGGCTGCTGCTACGGCGGCGTGCTGCGGACGGTCGTCGTCGGCACCCTGCTGTACTCGATCACCGAACGCGGCATCGTGGTGTCGAGCACCGAGAGGCTGGACGACCAGGCATGGATGCCGTTCCGCTGACGCAACCGGCGCATCGCGACGTCGAGCTGCTGGCCGCTGCCGCCGCCGGACGGCCCGATGCCGTGCGCTGGCTGCTCGACGAGGTCGCGCCTATCGTGCACGGCTTCATCTGGGCGCGCGTCGCCGGCGACCGGGCTGCCGCGGAGGACCTGCTGCAGGACACGTTGCTCGCGGCCGTTGCCTCGGCATCGTCGTTCCGCGGCGACTCTGCGGTCTCCACGTGGATGTGCGCCATCGCACGTCATCGGCTGGCGCGGCACTGGGACGCAGAGCGCCGATCAGAGGTGACGCGCTCCCGCCTGCGGGTCGTGGCCGACGAGCGGACCGACGCGTACGACGAGGACGGCCTGCTGCAACGCGAGGCGGTAGCGCAAGCGCTCGGACGGCTGCCCGTCCAGCACCGACAGGTCCTCGTCCTGAAGTACCTCGACGGGCTGGGCGTGCAGGACATCGCCGAACAGATCGGCCGCAGCCGGGTGCAGGTGCAGTCGCTGCTTCAGCGTGCGCGCGACAGCTTGCGACGTGAGCTGGCGGTCGACGATGACTGACCCGTTCGAGCTGCTCACCGACCTGGGTGAACCGCGCCCGCTGCCCGCCGCCCTGCGCGACCGCCTGGAGACGGCGCTGCTCGGTGCCGACGCCGCGCGACCGCTGCCACTATCGCTTCGGGCCTCGCTGGCCGGTCAGCTGGAGCGACGGCCCGCTCGCCGCATCTGGGGCGTGGCGGCCGGGGTGGCGCTCGTCGCCTCAGCTGCCGGCGTACTCGTCATGACACGGTCACCACGCGATCCGGCCGTCACCGCGGCGCGTCCGCCGTCGGCTTCATCGACCGCTTCACCCTCCTCGGCTCCCGCCGTCGGCGGTACGACGGGCGGCACCGCAGCGGTCGGAGAGCCGCCGGTTGCTGCGCCGGCGGCGCCCGCCCCCGCTGCTGTCGGTGCCCCCGGCGTCTCGGGCTCCGGCGCCCAGGCGGGTGGCGTCGCGGCGGGGGCCGCGCAAGGCTCGGCGTCCGGCGCCCACTCGATCGCGGTCACACCGGATGCCGGACCGCTGCACGGCGGCACCACCGTCCGGTTGCGGGGCAGCGGCCTGCGCACTGCCAGCAGGGTGACATTCGGCAGGGCGGCCGGGACCAACCTTCAGGTGCACCCGGACGGCTCTGTGTCCGTGCGCACGCCAGCCGTCAGCGCGGCGGGGTCGGTGACGGTCGTCGTGCATCTGCGCGACGGGTCGCAGGTGGCGCGGGCAAACGGCTTCACGTACGTCGCCCGGCCGGAGCTGGACTCGGCGACGCCCAGCAGCGGTCCGAGCAGCGGCGGCACCTGGGTGACCCTCGACGGAGTCGCCCTGTCACGGGTCACCAGCGTGAGGTTCGGCGACGTCGTGGCCCCCGAGCTGAAGGTGCTGTCCGACACCCGCGTGCAGGCTCGCATCCCCGCTCACTCCCCGGGGGCAGTCGATGTCACCGTGGTGACGCCGGGCGGCACGAGTGACGCAGTCCGCTTCCTCTACCTCCCCTGACTCGCGCCTTCGTCGACGGGATACTGCGGCCATGGAGCAACGAGTCAGCGTCATCACACTCGGCGTCGCAGACGTCGGCCGCGCGGTCGACTTCTACCGCGCGCTGGGGTGGGAGCCGGTGCCCGACGGGAACGACGACGTCTTCTTCTTCGCTGCCGGCGGTCTCGTGGTCGCGCTGTGGGGACGCGAGCAGCTCGCCGAGGACAGCATCGTCTCCGACAACGGCGGCTGGGGCGGCGTGACACTCGCCCACAACGTCCGCTCCCCGACCGATGTCGACGCCGTCATCGAGCAGGCCCGGTCGGCCGGCGCGCGGATCGGCCGCGAGCCGGCAGCCACGTTCTGGGGTGGCTACTCCGGCGTGTTCGTCGACCCGGACGGACATCCGTGGGAGGTGGCCCACAACCCGGGTTGGACGCTCGAAGCCGACGGGTCCGTGCGCATCGGCGCCTGAGCTGCGCGCAAGCCCTCGTCAGCGCAGGGCGCGACCGATGTCGACGCGGCCGGCGCCATAGCGGTCGTCCCGGCCACGGGGGCCGAGATCGCGAGCCGTCGCCACCAATCGGGCGCGCACCTGCTCCGCTGTCCAGTCCGGGTGCCGCGAGAGCAGAAGCGCCGCGGCGCCGGCGACGATCGGCGCGGAGATCGAGGTGCCGGACAGGTAGGCGTAGCCGTGCACACCGTCGTCGTCACGCGACGTGGTGACGACGTTGACGCCGGGTGCGCTGATGTCGACCTGCGGGCCGTACTCGGAGAACTTCGCCGGCTTGTCCTGCGTGTCCGTGGCGGACACGGCGAATGCGCCGTCGCAACCGGCCGGGTAGTTGACGGGGTTCCCGCGAGCCCCGTCGTTGCCCGCGGAGACGACGACCAGTGCGTCGTGGTCGCGTGCGTAGCCCAGCGCCTGCTCCATGACGAACGGGCAACCGTCGCCGGCGGCACCGAGGCTGAGGTTGAGCACGCGCGCGCCCGCGTCCACCGCGTCGATGATTCCGGCGGCAACCGTGCACATGGAGCCGCTGCCCGCTGCGTTCAGGACGCGCTCGGCGAGGACCGTCGCGCCCCAGCTGATGCCGGCGACTCCCTTCTTGTTGTTGGTCGACGCGGCAACGACCCCGGAGACGGCCGTGCCGTGGAAGTGCTCGTCACTCGGGTCGGCGTCGCCGGACACGAAGTCGCCCCCTGCCCGCACATGCCCGATGAGGTCGGGGTGCGACGCGTCCACGCCCGTGTCCAGGACAGCGACGACGACCGGGTTGCGTCGCCCGGTCTCGACGTCCCAGGCCGACTGAACCCGCACGACACGCATGGCCCACTGCCGCGGTACGAGCGGGTCGTTCGGCGTCCGCTGCGCGCTGACGCGGCTGTCGACCGCCGCCCACCTGACGCCGGGTGCGACCGTCAGCAGGCCTGCCACCTCGCGGGCCCGCTCGCGGCTCGGCAGCAGCAGCACGTCGACGTCCAGCGCGGCAAGCCGGCCGACAGGGCGGGCGTCGGCGGGCCAGGACACCCGTGCCGAGGCCTGCACCAGCACGGACCTCTCGGCGAGCGGGATCGAGACGCACGGCACGGTGTCGACGGCGATCGGTGGCACCGCTCTCGCTGCCGGCGACGCACCGAGCGCGATGCCCAGGACGGAGATCGCCGCCAGACCACGGCTCCTCATGCCCACTGACCGATCACCCGTGAGGCACGACGGCGTCGCGCGACGATCCCCGCCATGAGGACGCCCGCGGCGAGCGGAATGGCGGCGGCCGGCCAGACCAGCGCCGGATCCTCACGCGCCCGGAACTCCGCGACATCGGCGGCCTGCGTCGCCACCCCTTCTTCCTCCTCCGGCGCCATCGCACCGCCGGGTGCGCCCTGCGCGCCGGGCTGAGCGCCAGGGTGTCCCTGCGCGATCGGCTGCGACTGGGGCACGTTCGGCGGGGGCGGCGGGGGCTGGGCCGGTGGCACCACCGGAACAGCGACGATCGGTGCCGCAGCGTGCACGACCGGCGGCGGCGGTGCGGGACGCACCGCCGGAGCTGCCGGGACCTCGCTGCTGACCAGCACGCTGCGGCGCGCTGACGACGGCCGATACGCCGGCGTACCGAGGAAGGCGGCGAGCACGGGCTGGCGCGCCGAGTGCTTGCCCGGTCCCTTCGAGGCGCCGGCCTCGCGCGGCAGCGGCACGTAGTCGGCGCACGCCCGACCACGGGCGTCGGTGACAGGTGACGCGATGCCGCGCCCCGCGACCAGGAGGTCGATGGGCAGACCGGCCAGCGGCCGGCCCGTCGAGGTCAACCGAAGCGTCGCGCAGACCGGGCCGCGCTCACCGGCGGCCACGCCTTCGGGGCTCGTGACGGTGACGTGCGACGGCAGCGCGCAGTAGCCACCGGGCACCTCGTACGCCGCCATGAAGCCGGCGGTCGCATCGCGGAGCCAGACCGCCGGGGTCTCGAAGGTCGTCGTGTCGCACGCAAGTGCGTCGTTCTCGGCACCCGCCTCGCTGAAGTACTCGTGGTTGAACGACGCGAGGACGTGGCAGGACCGGTCCATCCGCAAGACCGTCGCGTCGTCCTCGGCCTCGATGTAGACCTGGCCGTCCCCCGTCGCGACGATGCCGCCGATGCTCGCCTCCATCGGCCCGCCGCTGATCGTGATGACGACCGGGAGGTCGGTCGCCGTGCAGCTGCGTCGGCGGCGCCCGTCGCGGTCGTACTCCTCCCACCCGCTGCCGCCGTCGTTCGCGAACAGGAAGCGGTCGGTCGCGGGGTCGTAGGTGAACGCGCCGGGGAACCCGCCACCTTCCCGGTCCTCCCCTTCGCTGGAGGTGGACCCGGAGATCGGCGACCGGAACATGCGCACCGCGCGCCCGTTGCGCAGGTCGACGTCCCAGAGGCGAAAGCGCACGTCGACGACGAACAGGTGGTGCCGGTTGGCGTCGTACGTGAGCTGAAGGATGCCGTAGGGCACCTGGGTCACGAGGTCGCCGGCGTCCTTACCGGTCTTCGCGTTCTGCCGGTGCACGATGCCGGCGTCACGGGACGCGGCGTAGTAGAGCAGCGTGCCGTCGAACGCGACCGAGCCGTCCTCGGTGGAGTCCCGGTGCGCTGTCGCGAGCCGCTTGAGCAGCTTCATCGGAGTGGACGGTCCGAGGTTGCTCGTCGGGACGACGGACGCCGTCCCGTCGGGTCTGTCGGTGGCCGACAGGTCGGTGCCGTCGGAGCGGTACCGCCAGGACGACCCGTCGGCGCAGCGCACCGAGAAGACGGACGGAATGGACCGGTCGCGGACGAGGTCGGTCGCCCCGCATTCGCCAGGCAGCCCGGCGCTCTGCGGGTCGGCGGTGTTGCCGGTGTCGGCGGAGCGCACGGCTCGCCCCTTGGACAGCGCCATGAACGCAGACGGATGGTTCCACTCGAGGGCGATGCCAGTGCTGTCCACGCTCGTCGCGCGGCTGGAGACGGTGTTGCCACCGTCACGGCTGACCAGGAAGCCCGTCGACGTCGCGGCGATCACCTCGCTGCCACCGCCGGCGAGCCGCGAGGTGCCGAGCCCGCGCACGGCACCTCCCGCCACGCGCACGAAGGTCGACCCGGCGTCGGTCGAGACGAACAGACCGCCGGCGACGCCGTCGACGCCCATCCAGAGACGTCCCGGTGCACCGGGGTCGGGGGCGACGGCGGACGCCTGCAGACCGCTGGCACCAGCCAGCGGCGTGAAGCTCCGGCCGCGGTCCTGGCTGCGGTAGATCGACGACCCCTGCGCAACGGGCAACACCGGCGCCGGCGCCGCCGCGGGCACCGCGCTGGTCGGTCGTACGACGGCGAAGAGCGTGGAGGCGTCCCGCTCGTCAGCGGTGACGTCGAGAACGACACCGGGCAGGCCGGCCGCTGCCTGCCACGACCGCCCGCGGTCGGTCGTCACGAACAGGCCGTCGCCCTCGGGAATCAGGAGCGCATCCGTTCCCAGCCCGTCGGAGACGAGACGCCGCACCGGCATGGGAGACGTGCCCATGTCCTGCCAGGTGGTCCCGCCGTCGTTGCTGGCCTGCACCGTGCGGTTCGGGCGGACGGCGATGAGACGGCAGGGGTCGTCGTCCTCCATCGCGACCGCTCCGGGCCCGCCCGGCACCTGGGACCAGCTGTTGCGCTGCTCCAGGTCGGTCGCGCACTGCGCGCCGCTGGCCGACGGCGCCACCGGGACGACGGCGCACACGAGCGCGGCGACCAGGACCAGCCGGGGAGCGAAGAGGCGCGGTGGCCTCACGTCAGGACTCCCGGACCCGCCGGCCACGCGGCTGCGCCGGAGCGGTCGCACCCGGGCGCGCCGGCGCGAGCAGGTCGGCCAGGTACGTGCCCTCGAGCGTCTCCAGCTCCTCGAGCCGGTCGGCGACCGTGATGAGGAGAGCGCGCGCCGTCGTGAGCTTGGCGAGCGCGACCCGCTCCGCCTCCTCGACCAGCACGCGGATCTCGGTGTCGAGCGCGTCGAGGGTCTGCGGCGAGACCGACTGCATCGACGCCAGGTCGCGGCCGAGGAAGACCTCCGCGTCGTTGCCGAGGATCCGCACCGGGCCGATGCCCTCGCTCATGCCCCAGCGGGCGGCCATGTTGCGAGCCAGGTCGGTGGCGGCTTCGATGTCGGCCTCTGCACCAGTCGACGGCTCGCCGTACACGATCTCCTCTGCGGCCTTGCCGGCCAACGAGCAGGCCATCCGATCCAGCAGCTCCGACCGCTTCAGCAGCATCCGGTCGTCGCGCATCATCGCGGCGTGGCCGAGGCCGGTGCCGCGGCGTACGACGCTCACGCGGTCGACCTCGCGTCCGAGCGCAGCAGCGACGACGGCGTGACCTGCCTCGTGCACGGCGACCATGCGGCGCTCGTCGGCAGACAGCGCGCCGCTGGAGCGCTTCGGACCGGCGAGCACGCGCTGCACCGCCTCATCGAGCTCGTCCGGTCCGATGACGGTCGCCCCGGCCCGCACCGCCAGCAGCGCAGCCTCGCGCCAGACGTTGGCGAGGTCGGCGCCGGTGAACCCCGCCGTGCGCGCCGCAAGGACCTCGAGGTCGACCGACGGGTCGACCGGACGACCCTGCGCGTAGAGGCGCAGGATGTCGAAGCGGCCGGTGAGGTCGGGGCGCTCGACGACGACGTGCCGGTCGAAACGACCTGGCCGCAGCAGAGCAGGGTCGAGGATGTCCG
Source organism: Frankiaceae bacterium (assembly GCA_016650445.1). Taxonomy (GTDB): domain Bacteria; phylum Actinomycetota; class Actinomycetes; order Mycobacteriales; family SCTD01; genus RYN-124. Next base: position 283,074 of record JAENVS010000011.1, read on the forward strand.
GCCGGTTGGTCGCACCGATGACGACGACGCCGGCGATGGCGTCGAAGCCGTCCATCTCGACGAGGATCTGGTTGAGCGTCTGCTCGCGTTCGTCGTTGCCGCCGCCGACGCCGGCACCGCGCTTGCGACCGGCAGCGTCGAGCTCGTCGATGAACAGGATCGCCGGCGCCTTGGTGCGCAGCTGCGCGAACAGGTCACGGACACGCGCGGCACCGACACCCACGAGCGACTCGACGAACTCCGCACCGGACAGGCTGAAGAACGGCACGCCGGCCTCACCGGCAACGGCCTTCGCGAGCAGCGTCTTGCCGCACCCAGGGGGACCGAACAGCAGGACGCCCTTCGGCGGCAGCGCGCCCATGGCGTGGAAGCGCTCGGGCGCCCTGAGGTAGTCGACTACCTCGGCGAGCTCGGTCACCGCCGTCTGGGCACCGGCGATGTCGGAGAAGCCGACGGCAGGCACGCCCTTGCGTCGCTTGGGCCCGGCGGTGTCGATCCGCTGACCTGCCCGCACCTTGCTGAACTCCGCGAACTCCGCGGCACCGCCCTCACCGCGACTGGCCGTCAGCAGCAGCCCGAACAGGATCGCCAGCAGGGTGACCGGAAAGAGGAACTGCATCAGCAGCCGGGCGACCTGCTTACCCGTCTGCGGCTCGACCCGCACCTCGGCGGTCTTCGCGAGTGCCGACACCAGGCGGGTCGTCTCGGAGTCGGAACGGGTGTACGACGCGACGACCGCGCCGCTGTTGGGCGTCGTGACGCGTACTCGTGCGTCCTGGTCGTAGAGGACCGCCTCGTCGATCGCGCCGAGGGAGGCCAGCTCGAGGATCGAGGTCATCGGCACGACGCGGCCTTCGACGGGCCGCAGGTAGCGCACGCCGGAGTAGCCGAGGATCGCCATCGCGAGGAGCCCGAGCACGAGCAGCAGCCGCACCAGCCGGATGCCACGGATGCTGCGGACGCGCCGCAGGCGCGTCAGCAGCTCGATGCCGACAGCCCGCAACCGCTCCTGCACCGGCGTCACGTCGTCCGCCGCCGTGGGGGGCGTCGCGGTCTCGGGTCGGTCGTCGGTCATCGTCACCGTCAGGCTCCTGTCGTCTGGGTCGAGGTGAAGAGTCGGGACACGGCGCGTGGGTTCGCCCCGGTTCGCGTCTATTTCTGCTGAGAATCGGACGAAAGTGACGCGTCGACCGGCCGTCAGCCGTCACCCTGTCGCCATGCGCTTTCGCTGTGCCCTCGTCGCCCTGGTCGCCCTCTGCGCCGGACTGCTGGTCGTCGCCGGCCCGTCGAACGCGGCTGTCGCGCCGCCGACGGCGCACACCGACCTGCGCTCGTTCGAGGGCCTCGGCACCTGGGTCGACGGCTACGACTTCTCCCGCGAGCTGACGCAGAGCCCGACGTTCACGGCGCGCACGGTGCAGTTCGCGGCCGCCAACGGCGTGAAGACGATCTACATCCAGGGCGCCAAGCGATCGCCGAAGACGCCGTACTCGCTGCTGTCGCGCGACCGGCTCGGCGCGATCCTGCTGGCCGCGCACGCGCGCGGGATCCGGGTCGTCGCGTGGTACCTGCCGACGTTCGACAACCCGTCGGCCGACTTCATGCACCTCGACGCGATGATGCAGTTCAAGGTCAACGGGCAGCACTTCGACGGCATCGGGCTCGACATCGAGAGCACGACGGTCCCGGTCGCCACCCGCAACGCGCGGCTCGTCGCGCTGGCGAAGAAGGTGCGCGCGCGCACCTGGCTGCCGCTGACAGCCATCGTTCTTCCGCCCGTGCTCACCGAGGTGATCCGGCCGTCGTACTGGGGCGGCGCCTTCCCGTGGACCGCGTTGAAGCCGTCGTACGACGTGTGGATCCCGATGGGCTACTACACGGCGTACACCCGGTGGCCGACGTGGCGCGACGCGGGCACGTCCACGACCGAGGACATCCGGCGGCTCAAGGTCCACCTGGGCGCCGTCAGCATCCACTACGCCGGCGGCATCGGGGACACGTCGACCGCAACCGACTTCCAGCGCTTCACCGCGGCGGCGAAGGCCGCGGGCGCCCTCGGTGTCTCGACCTACGACTACGCCACGACTCCGGGCTGGGCCTGGTCCCATCTTCGCGCCGGCGCGGCACGACCGACCGGGACCTAGAGGCACCCAGGCCCCTCGCACCCGGGTTGGCGCAACACGAGCCAGTCGTCGCCCCGCCGCACCAACTCAAGGTCCGTCGCACGCACTCCGGCAGGGCCACGCACCGCTACGCTGACGGTCGCCGTACCGCCCCGCTGGTCGACCGACGTCACCTCCACCGAGATCCGGGTGGAGTCGGCCCGCGCCTGCTCCGTCGCGGACCGGAGTGCGCGGCAGATCTCGTCGTCCGTCCTGCGCTCGGCCAGCGGGTCGTTCGGACGGGACAGCGACAGGAACGTGCGGCAGTCGCCGAAGGTCGCCGCCTCGGACCACGCCAGCGCGGCCCCGCGGGGCGTCTGCAACCGGCGCAGATCCACCGCGGCCGTGACGCCCACGGCGAGGACCAGCCCCGCCAGGATGCCGATGGTGACGCCGGGGGTCCGACGGATTCGCTTCGCGGCCTGCACGTCGAGACTGCGCTCCGCGATCTTCCAGCGCTGCTCCTGGGTCGTCACTGCCCCATCCTGCCCGGCTTTCGCCCGGGTCGCGGTTACCGTAGGTATGCGGCAGGGCAACCATCCGGCCGCTGCGGACGTCTTACTCATGACGCCCCGTCAACCTTGGAGACCCGTTCCGTGCGTTCCGCCCTGCTCCCTGCCGCCGCACTCACCGCCCTCGCAGTTGCGTTGACCGGATGCACGTCCAAGACGCTGACCACGGAGCAGCACGCCGACTCCGGCATCGCGCAAGGACCCTCACCGGCCGTGGTCCCCGAGGCGACCAGCCCGCCCTCACCGGACGAGCTCACCAGCCCGAGCCCACGTGTTAGCCCGTCGCCGCGGAGGCCCGCACCTCCGCCGTACGACGTGAAGGCCGTGCAGACCCAGCTCGCGTCATTGCACTACTACGTCGCCGCGATCGACGGCGAGCGCGGGCCGGCCTTCCACAGCGCGGTCATGGCCTTCCAGAAGGTGCAGGGCATCGGGGCCGACGGCATCGTCGGCAAGGGCACGCTCGCTGCGCTGAAGGCACCCCGCAGCCCCTCGCTGAAGGCGTCGTCGCCGGCAGAGCGCGTCGAGGTCGACCTCACCAAGCAGGTCCTGTACGTCGTCAAGGGCGGCGCGATCACGCGCATCCTGCCGGTGAGCTCGGGCAACGGCGAGCGCTACGAGCAGAAGAGCGGCCGCATGGCGAGGGCGCTCACGCCGGTCGGCTGGTACACGATCCAGCGCCGCATCGTCGGCATGCGCGAGGCCGACCTCGGCACCCTCTACGACCCGCAGTACTTCTACCGCGGCTGGGCGATCCACGGCTCCAACAGCGTGCCGGCGTACCCCGCGAGCCACGGCTGCATCCGCGTGACGCGGACCGACGCGAAGTACCTGCTGAAGACAACGAGCGTGGGCATGTCGGTCTACGTGTACGGCGGCCGGTACACCTTCCCGGCCGGCAGCTCGGCGCCCGGCACGGACAACCCGTCCGGTGACACCGCCGCCGACGCGCCCGCATCGCCGTCGCCCTCTCCGTCGGCCGCGAGCCCGTCGCCGACCGGGAGCCCGTCACCGTCGCCGGCGCCGACTCCGGACCTGCTCCCGAGCCCGTCCCCCAGCGCGTCCCCCGCACCCTGACGCCGGGTCAGATGTTGGTCTGCTCGGCGGGTACGTCGGGCATCGCGGCGACGCCGTCGTCGATCTTCGGGTCGGGCACCGGCGGCGCGTCGAGGGTGTACGACGTCATCGACAGCGAGCCGTAGGCGTAGCCGTCGACCATCACCTGCGCCCCGGACGGGCTGACCCCGGCGAGGCCGGCCAGGTAGAGCATCGGCAGGAAGTGGTCCGGCGTCGGGACGGCCGTGCGGAAGTCACGGTGCCCGGCGAGGTCGGTGATGTTGGTGGGGTCGTCGAGCAGCGTGGCCTTCGCGTCCTCGTCGAAGCGCTGGGCCCAGTCGTAGCCGTCGTCCTTGAGCGACCAGTCCATGCCGCCCAGGTTGTGCACGACGTTGCCGCTCCCGAGCACGAGCACTCCGCTGTCGCGCAGCGGCGCCAGCTTCGCGCCGAGCTCCACGTGGTAGTCGAGGGGCTTCAACGCGTTGATCGCGAGCTGGACGATCGGCACGTCGGCGTCGGGGAAGGCGTGCACCAGGACCGACCAGGCGCCGTGGTCGATGCCCCAGCTGTCGACGTCGGCACCGACCCACGTCGGCTGCACCACGTCGGCGATCTCGGCGTACAGCTCGGGCAGTCCCGGAGCCGGGTAGTCGACGGCGAACAGCTCCGGTGGGAAGCCGTAGAAGTCGTGGATCGTCTTCGGCCGGGGCATCGCGGTGACGGCGGTCGCGTTGATGTACCAGTGCGCCGACACCACGAGCACGGCCCGCGGCGTTGGAACGCTCGCGCCGAAGTCGCGCCAGGCCTGGGTGTAGCGGTTGACCTCGAGTGCGTTCATCGGGCTGCCGTGCCCGATGAACGCCGCCGGCATGGTCGTCATGCCTGGACGCTATCGGCGAGGATCACGCCATGACCACCGACCCGGCTGCCTGGCGCGGCAGTGACCTGACGACCGACCGCTCGTGGGTCGTCGAGCTGAGTGACGCGCATCGACGCGAGCTCCTCGCCGCCGCGACGAGCGGGGAGCTGCCGAGTCTCGAACCCGAGCTTCGGGACTGGCGACGGCGGCTGCAGCACGGCTACGGCATCTTGCTCGTGCGCGGCGTACCGGTCGAGGACCTCGGCGAGCAGCAGGCCCGCGACGTCTTCGCGCTCCTCGGTCGGCACCTCGGCGATCCTGTCAGTCAGAACAAGGACGGTGAGCTCATCACCGACATCCGCGACGTCGGCAACGACCCGTCGGATCCCGAGGTGCGTCTCTACACAACGGCCGCGGAGCAGGACTTCCACACCGATGGCGCCGACCTGATCGGGCTGCTGTGCCTGCGGTCGGCGCGCGAGGGCGGGCTCAACCGGGTGGTCTCGAGCGTCACGGTGTACGACGAGGTGGCCCGGCGGCGACCTGACCTCGCGGCGCTGCTGCTGCAGGACTGGCACTTCTTCCTGCACACGCAGCCCGACGGGACGCCGCTGACGTTCGCGATGCCGATCGTCCGGCAAGACGGCGACCGCATCGTGACCTTCTTCATCCCGTGGTACATCCGGCGCGCGCAGGGCCTGCCCGGCGTACCCGACCTGACGCCCGAGCAGGACGAGGCGCTACGGCTGTACGAGGAGACGGCCAACCGCCCGGATCTGTACCTCGACATGGACTTCCGGCCCGGGGACATGCAGTGGATCCGCAACGCGGTGGTGCTGCACAAGCGGACGGCGTACGTCGACTGGCCCGAGCCCGAGCGCCGACGACACCTGCTGCGACTGTGGCTGACGGCGCGCGAGTTCGCCGACGGCGACGACCTGCTCAGGGCGGGCATCCCTCAGGCCTGAGCCCGCCCCGAGGATCTCCTGATCTCGGAGCAACTGGTCCGACACACTGGCGCGCCGGCCCGGTTGCTCCGAGATGACGGCGCGACCCGTTGCGCCGGGAACGTCGACGGGCGGCCCTCCCGAAGGAGGACCGCCCGTCGTCGTACTGCTGGGTTGCTGGGACTTAGAAGTCCATGTCTCCCATGCCGCCACCAGGCATGCCGCCGCCGGCCGGGGACTTCTCCGGCTTGTCGGCGATGACGGCCTCGGTGGTGAGGAACAGCGCGGCGATCGACGCGGCGTTCTGCAGAGCGGAGCGCGTGACCTTGGCGGGGTCGATGATCCCCGCCTTGATCATGTCGACGTACTCGCCGGTCGCGGCGTTGAGGCCCTGACCGACGGGCAGGTGACGGACCTTCTCGACCACGACGCCGCCCTCGAGGCCGGCGTTGATGGCGATCTGCTTGATCGGGGCCTCGAGCGCCAGGCGCACGATGTTGGCACCGGTCGCCTCGTCGCCGACCAGGTCGAGCTTGTCGAACGCGGTGACCGACGCCTGCAGGAGCGCGACGCCACCACCGGCGACGATGCCCTCCTCGACAGCGGCCTTGGCGTTGCGCACCGCGTCCTCGATGCGGTGCTTGCGCTCCTTGAGCTCCACCTCGGTGGCCGCGCCGACCTTGATGACGGCGAC